>JBFWTE010000012.1:0-102616 GCA_050247975.1 Bacteriovoracaceae bacterium | reverse complement strand
CAGGTCATAAGGAGGATAATTGCGATGGAAATTGGCATAACAGGCCTGTGAGTGGAACCGGGTTTGTGATTTTTTGTGACAGAAACGTCATGGAAGTTTGTTTGAAGTGCTTAATGAAGGATTTGGGGTAATGTCGAGACATTTCAGGCAATGTGACTGCTCATGAGCTTGATGTAAGTGAGTGAAACCAGAATTTAGTGATTGTAATAAGATACAAAAAAAGCCCCATTGCTGGAGCTTTTGATGTGTTGTTCGATGGTGGAGGTGGTGGGAATCGAACCCACGTCCGAAAAACCTTCCAGTAGAGAGTCCCACGTGCGTCTCTGGTAAGTTAGTACCAATACTATTCTGATCTTTACTGAACCAGCAGACAGTCGTTGTTTTTAAAGAGTTTCACGCCAAATCTCTTCGCGGTTTATATTTCGGAGGATCCGCCATCCTCTTTACCAGCTTTTTGTTATCGGTGCTGGCCCCTCAGGTGTTAAGTAGACGTAGTCTAATTAAGCAGCCATTGCGTAATCGTTGCCGATTAACTTGTGATCGACTTTTGAAGTGGCCTGTCGATCAACCACTGCACGCACTCAATCCTTCTAGTTCCCCGTCGAAACCTGGGCACCCCCGGATAAGTTTTGGTAGTATATCATAGAAAGAGGCCAAAGCCCAGCCAAAGTCGAGTATTTGGCCTGCGTAAACACTCTGCGTGTGCCTTTACTCTCCCCATTTTCTCTTATCTAATTTCCTCATGAATAGGCCCACTCTTGGAAATTATCTACTAAAAGGCCCACTCTTTATCCTCGTTATACTCGCTGTAACATTCATCACTCTTTGGTCCATTCTCGTCACTGCCCAAAAACTAGAACAAGAAAGCAAAAGAAATCTCGAGCGAGAACTTTCCGGTGTTCTTAAAACAACGCATGGAGCGCTCCATTTTTGGTTAGAAGAAATTAAACAGGACCAAGAATCTATGGCGCAATTACCTCAAGTCAGAAGTCTAATTGAAAAAAATTTTTCTGCTAAAGAATTAAGAATTTTCTATCAAACTCTTGAGCCGATTGCCAAGGCCCATGGCTATCTAGGCTACGCCGTTTATAGAAAAGATATTAAGGGTCATTTAAAAAAAATTGCTGAACATCAATCTTTTAAATCTGATTTATTAAAACCCAATCAAATGGCGATTAAAGCACTCGCAGGTGAATTCGTTCTTGGCCCAGCAACTTCAATAGACAAAAACCATCTCATCTCCATCTCGGCAACCCCTATCTATAACTCCATAGGAAAAGTTCTTGGGGTTATCACCTTTAATGTTAATCTCCTGCCTAAATTTATCGAGGCCACCATGCTTGGAAGAATGGGTGAAAGTGGTGAAACATATGCTGTTGATGAAAAAGGTTATCTTTTGACTGGCAGTCGCTTCGGCCCAGGCCCGATGATGCTCAAGTCACCTATTTTCTACCAACAAAGCAGAGGCCATAATCTCATGGGCTACCCAGATTACAGAGGAGTCAAGGTGATCGGGGCCTGGGAATGGGATCAAGAATTTTCTCTAGGCCTAATTACAGAAATTGATTATGCCGAGGCCTTCCGCTCCTTTATTATTACTCAACGACTTGTTTGGATCCTCATCACTCTCGTGATCATCATTAGTGGCCTAATTTTACTTGCCAGAGAAATTTGGACTCGAAATAAAATAAGTCTGCTGCAACAAAAAGAAGAGGCCAGGAAAGAACTCCTCTCTATTGTCTCTCACGATCTTAAAAATCCACTCAGTACAATTCTCATGTCTAACCAAATTCTTCTTCGAAACAATCCCAATGTCATGCAAGTCAATATCTTAAAGCGGGCCGCTCGAGCAATTGATGAAATGAAAATGCTTATTTCAGATCTTCTGGACACTTCTAGAATTGAAGAAGGGTTTCTCTCAATTCATCCAGTAAAATGTCATGCGCTCGAAGTTGTAAGAAAAAATATCGACTCCATTGAAGAAAGTGCACTCAAAAAAGAAATTATGATTCATAATGAAATTAGAAGCCTTCCACCACTCTACGCCGATCCCTCTCGACTTTCCCAAATCTTTGCTAATTTACTCACTAACGCTATTAAATTCAGTTATCAAGGAGGAGAGGTCACTCTCTCGGCCAAAGTCCTCGAAAATTTTGTCGAGTTTCAAATCCAGGATAATGGGCCAGGAATTTCCCTTGAAGAGCAAGTGCATCTCTTTGAGCGCTTCTACCAAGCTGAGGCCGGTAAAGGAATAGGTACAGGTCTAGGTCTATCGATTTGCAAAGAACTTGTTCTCGCTCATCATGGTGACATTTGGGTCAATTCAGAAGTGGGTAGAGGCTCAACTTTTTATTTTACCATCCCTCGATTTAAAGAAGATTTTACTTCAGAAGAAGCTCATCCCTAACTTTTTTCATGGAAACTTCAAACTCTTTTTGGATGAGTGCCAATTCCTTGGAAGTTAATTGCACCTTTGAGTTCGATTGAATAACAAGCTTAGCACTTCCTGTTCTTAAATCCTTGGGCATCTCTACAGCAAAAATCACTTTATCTAATCTTGAAGGAGAAATTAAATGATCTCCAAAACCAGTCACGGCCGATCTTAATCCCTTCTCAATCAATTCTCCTTGTACTGAAAGTTGTGTTCGTAACTTTCCTTCAACTCCAGGAGGAATAAAACATAGGCGATAATTTGCCGGAGTGTCTGTACTTGTGGCTATCGCCTCGACAACTCTTCTTTGCTCTTCTGAACTAAGGGCCCGCGCAGGAATGGAAGCACAATCATCTCCACTACATTTATTAACAACATCAATACCAAGACCTTTTAATTTTTGGGCCACCAGATTCTGATAGCTTCCTTTGGCCGATTCAAATTCTTTCGTGACCAGCTCCTCACCTTTTCTGATGCGATCTACAGACTCCTCCAGAGGCTTCTTATAAGAGCTCGCGAGATCTTCAGCGACTTGCTTAATATTTCTTGCTCCCATTCCTTTAAAGTCTGCAGAGAATCCCCCCTCGGCGGCTTCATCTAAATTCGCAAGAACTCTCTCTTCCATCCAAAGACCAGGTGAGAACTTATCCACTTCAGTAAAATAATTTTTCAAATGAGCGACTTCTGAATCCGAAAGTTTAACTCCAAAACTCTTTTCAAAGGCCTTACTAAAATCTGCAGATGAATCTTTAAGATTTGCTTTTCTCATAAACTCAAAAACTTTTTGAGTTGGGATCAATACCCCTGAGGAAGTTTTTTCCATTAATACTTCAAGTTTTCCTGAGCTCTTAAAACTATCAACCAAAGTTAAGCGAGTATGCTCGGCCATGGTCCGGCCCTTCTCTAAAATTCCCTTCACTTCATCAAAGCTTCTAATCATTAAATTTTCTCGAGACACATTTCGCGCTTGTCTTGAAGCAAGGCTCGCTTCATCGGCAGTTTTTCCAAGTCCGGCCGCAAACCATTTGGCCGGATCTTCATTCGGCGGTGGAGTAAAATCTTTTACCTCCTTCAGTTGTAAGGAAAACTCTTGATTGGTTTCTTGGAAAACTTTATTTAAATCCTCATCAAGCCCAGGAGGCTTCTTTCCATTCTTAAAACTCATGGCAAAGCGAGAAGATTTAAAGTCGCTATACTCTTCAAAAACCACACCTGGATATTTTCTCTTTAGTTCTTCCATTTTTTTAAAAAGGATTTTCTTATGAAGGTTAGTAAGGGCCGTCACCAAGTTCTTATCATCTAAAGTATCATTAAGACGCTTTAAGGCAGCATTCTCCACTTCAAAATATTCATCAGCAAACTTCGCTTTGGCCATCTCAATCCAGCGTCTATTTTTTGAAGCATTCGTGGCCTCATACCTCATCAAGTTTCTTTTCAGACCCTCTTTAGATTCAGCAGCAATGATTCTTTCTTCGGCCTTTACAGCAGTACTGCCCTTCACTGCCTTCACTCCCACATAAGCAAGTGGCGCCATGGCAATAGTGGTGTTTCGAGAATTAACGGCCTCTCTGACTTCTTGATTGCCCACTAATCCAGTAGTATTAAGAGTCAAAGCGGTGTTTAATTTCTTTTGATCTGAATTGATGATATAAAGATTTGAAGCAGTCGCTACACCCACAGCACAGGCCACTCCAGCGGTCAGAGCACAGGCCCCAGTCCCCGCAATCCCCAGTCCAATAATCCCTGCAAGCTCTATCAAATCTCGTGAGCCATTCTCTTTGTATTTTCCATTAAGCTCTTCCCCAATATCACAGTAAAACTGATCTAATGGATTTTGCTGATTTAAAAATTCTTCAATTAAATTGGGATAACGAAAAACATCTCCAATTTCATCTAAGGAGCGTTTATTAAATTTCTCTCGAGCGGCCATCGACTCTGAGCTTAAGATTTGAAAGGCCTTAGCAAGAGCTTGATCTAAATCTGAATCATTCACCGGAAGCTTCGCCTTTGAAAATAAGGCAAGATAAGGTGCTTTCTCTAAAATGGCATCATATTCACTTCGGTGCACTTTGGATCGATCTTCTACTCTTCTTTGTGAAATATAATTATGAAGATGAATCTTAATAAGAGATTCACATAATTTATCCGTTTTTATTTTTGGCCCAGTGGCGGATTTTTCTACACAGCGGTGTTGACTATTCTTTCCAATCCATTCATTGGTAAACTTATTGGTCTCTTGATCAAAGGCCAAAAGTAATTCGGCTCTTTCTTCTGAATTGATTGGCTCCATTTCCATAGGGCGAAAAGGATGCTTAATTTGCTTTTCAAATTTTAAATTTTCTGGAGTCTTACTTGGATCTAATAAGTCAGGCAGTGAAAGCTGCTTCATCATCGCCATCTGCTTTCTTAATTGTGGAAGCCCTTCTCGCGCCATTGCTCTTAAATTTTTAGCGAGCTCTTCACAGGCCTTCGATTTTTTAGCATTTTTGAGACAGGCCTCAACAGATCGAGATTCATCAATATTGTTTTGCATTTTCTTGGAGATAAATTCTTTTAGCTTTAATAGAAAATCTTTCCTTAAGACTTCTTTAGAAACAAGATGAGCATTTGAAGTTAATTCATTAATCGAATTAAATTGTCCCTGTTCACAGTTCACAAAGTAGGAAGATTTTTTTCCATCAAATTGTTTACAAGCATTAAAAGAATGTTCCTCAAAACTATCAACCACATTAGGACTGCGCCGATGAAGCATCGATGGATCTCGAGCAAAGAGAGGCCCGATAAAATAAAATATAAGAAACAATAAATAAAATCTCACGGACCTCTTATCGGTTAGCGGATTGAAATACCTGAGCTTTTAAGTTTAAATATTTAGAATCTTAAGGATTCTATATAATTTATTCAATTACTCATAAATTTACTCCGATAAAGGCATTATGAATGCTGATATTCTCGTCATAGATGATGAAGCTGATATTCGTGATCTTCTAAAATCTATGCTAACAGATGAAAGTTATGTGGTTGAAACTGCTGCTTCAGCAGAAGAGGCCCTTCAATATCTTACCAGTGATTGCCCTCCCCTTATTCTATGTGACTATCGAATGCCTGGAAAAAATGGTCTCGAATTTGTTACAGAAGTTAGAAATTTAGGTATTAAATGTGCCATTGTCATGATTACCGCCAACGACGAGAAAGAAACGATTATCCAAGCAATGCGTTTAGGAACAAACGATTTTGTGGTAAAACCATTTAAGGCCGATCAATTAATCCCTCTTGTGGCCGATTGGGTAAATCTTGGAAAGAGACTTCAGACTTTAAATAAAGATAACAATCCAGCTTATATTGAAAAGCAACTCGGCATCATAGATTTAATCAAAGTTAAAACTCACATTGATTCAAAAAAGAAAGGCGCTTAACTTAAAAAGAAAAGTTCGCCGAATAAATCAAAGCAACAAAATGAAAAACACTTCCGGCCAGAACAAAGACATGCCAAAGAGCATGATTGTAAGGGATTCTTTTGGTTAAATAAAAAATTGTTCCCAGAGTATAAGTCACACCACCGATACACAACCACAATAGACCATTGGGATGTAAAGCAGCACTCAAAGGTTTAATAGCAAAAATAATCAACCACCCCATTCCGATATAAAGTAGAGTTGAGAGCAGTTCAAACTTTCCGGTATAAAAAAGTTTAAAGATAATACCTAAAACCGCAAGTCCCCAAACCACTCCTAAAAGTCCAAAACCCAGAGTCCCTTTTAAATTGAGAATCAAAAAAGGTGTATAGGTTCCAGCGATCAGTAAATAAATGGCAGAGTGATCACAAATTTTTAAAATTCTTTTTGCCGAATCGTGAGGGATGGCGTGATAGAGAGTTGAGGCCGTATAAAGAACAATAAAAGAAATTCCATAAATAACATAACTAATGATGTGCTCAAAAGATCCATACAAACTTGCCAAGACAATTAAGACTGTCATGGCGACTATTCCAAACAAGACGCCTATACCATGAGTGATACTATTTAAGAGTTCTTCTTTAAAGCTGTATTCTTTTTTCATAAGTCTATTATCGGACTAAGAGGAGCATGAAACAATAAAATTCTTTTTTTCCGGTGGTGTTGGCCGGGCATAATGCTCAAATTCTGCATGCTCTTCAAAAGGAGAATAAAAAATTTTTAACCACTTGGCCAATGACTCAGACTCCCCTTTCTCAACACTTTCAATGACTTCCTGGGCAATATAATTTCTCAGAATATACTTAGGATTCACCTTTAGCATTGAAATATGTCTTAAATCATCTGGACAATCTTCAAGGGCAAGACGCTCCTGATACTTCTGGAGCCACTGGATCAATTCTTGCCGCTTCCCATAGTAATCCCACAGACCATTGAACTCTTTATCTTCTTTGGTGTAACGAGAAAGTGATCTAAAAAAATAAGTATAATCAATTGAGAGTTGATCTAGGATTTGAATCAGCTCAATAAACAGAGCTAAATCTTGAGGTAAATTTGATTGAAGGCCTAATTTTTCACGACAGAGCTGAGTGAATTCTTGCTCAAATGTAGGAGCAAATGAATTTAAAATTTTTTGTAACTCTTCTCTTGGCACATGGTGAATAAAACAAACCAGAAGTCGCTCTAAGTTCCACTGAGCAATTGTGGGCTGTCGATGATAAGCGTAGCGCCCTTGATGATCGGAGTGATTACAAACATGCGATAAGTGGGTATCCTCTAAAAATCCAAAAGGCCCATAATCAATCGTCAAACCAAGGATAGACATGTTATCCGTATTCATCACTCCATGACAAAAACCCACGCTCTGCCATTTGGCCATTAATTTCGCCGTTTGTGTGACGATCTCTTGAAGCATTTGCGAAGTAGAGAGATCAGAAAAAAATTCTGAGCGCGTGTATTCAATTAAAGCATCGAGTTCATTTTTTTTATCAAAATGAAAGGCCATCTCAAAGTGGCCAAATCTAAGATTCGTTGGAAAGACTCTCGCTATAAGTGCCGATCTCTCAATGGTCTCGCGATAAACATCATCTTCACCAGTCAGTAAGGCCAGCACTCTCGTGGTTGGAATATTTAATCCATGCATGGCCTCAGAGCAAAGATATTCTCTTACTGAAGATCTAATCACCGCCTTCCCATCACCCATACGTGAAAATGGAGTGAGACCAGATCCTTTGGTTTGAATTTCAAATTTTCCATCGGCTGTTTGGATCTCTCCCAAAGAGATCGCTCTTCCATCTCCTAATTGTCCGGCCCAAACTCCAAATTGGTGGCCAGCATAGCGAGAAGCAAGCCGCTGCTCTCCTTCCAATTTCATTTGTCCATTCAACCATTGTCTGAGTTCATCATCATTTAAATGAATATTTTTTCGACGGTCTGTGGCATGAATTAATTTGGCATTATTTATGGGAGTCGGAACAACATCTTCATAAAAAAATGATGGAAGAGTTCGGAAGCTATTTTTGAATTTCATCAAAACCTAATCCCTGTCAAAGGACATTCGAATGCTTCTAAATTCTTTTTAAACATGTCTTCAAATTCTTCTAATGGAGTATCAGCAATTTTTTGAAAAGGAGATTTTTTAATCTCTTGAACGAGATCAAAAGGAAGATCTTGTGCCAGTGTTTCAATTCCATCAGGAAGTGAATTCATCATTCCTCTAAAGGCCCGGGCATAACCATAGGCCATATCTTGGCGTTTGTACCCTTCATAAAGAGCGGCGACAATCTCTCCCTTCTCCGCAAGACTTAAAAGCTGAGAGCCTCCAAGAGTTTCTCCCCAAGAGTCCATAAATGGGCCAACGGGAATAAGAAATTTATGAGAGCGGCGAAGACACCTTGGCTGTCTCATGCTCATATGGCGATGATTTTCTACAGAGAGAAACTTCTTATTAATTTGCCCAGCATAGGCAAGAATTGGAGAATAATTTTTATTCAACTGATGGCCAAGTTTATAAATCTTTTCTCTCACCCAGTGATCAGCGGGCATCTCCCATTGATCAATCACGCGATCAAGATCTCCGAAGTTGTGGGCCATTAAGGCGGTAGTGCGCAGGAAATTAATATGGTCACGCTGCTCTCTTAACTCGGTTAAAAGTTTTTCTTCTTTTTCCACCTCGGCCAAAATAACATCCATCACATCTTGAGCAAGATTATCTTTTTGATATTTTAAAAGAGCGCAGTAGGCCCCAATCGCCACACTTAACCAAGTTCCCTCGTGAGTGCTCATCACTTGATTATTTTTTGGATTATGAGATTTCCTATTGGTCACTTGTTCATAATTCCAAAGCCAAGAATCAATGGTGATTTTTGCCATTCTCTCAATATGCTTTAAAATTTCTTTATGATTCCAAAGCCCCTCACGGATTTGGTTATCCACATTAGTTGGAACAAATGTTCCGGCCGTCGCCCAATGAGCGGCCATACAAACATAAAAATATTCAGTCAGATCGATATACTTTAGAGCATTAAGATTTTTCTTATAAAAAACTAATTTGGCCAAATAGGCCCGATCTTTACCATTCGTATCGATTTCACCTTTAAATAAAAAAGGTGTAGTATTCTCCACATCTTTAAGTAAAAGATTAGGTGCAATTCCTTTAAGTTCTAAATCAGAGCGAAGTTTTTTTACGGCCATAACTTAAGACTTTTTTGTAAATTCTGCTTCAATCGCATCATCTTTTTGTATTGAAGTATGATCAGGACGAATCGGCTCTTCGTAAGGATAAGATCCCATCCTCACGGTTCTAAATACAAATTTCTTTCGTCCGCCAATTCCCCACTTTTCTAAAAACTCTCCACCCAGGGCCACCAGCCAGCTGATCACCACTAAAATAGGATTGGTATGAAAGTAAGCAATGGTTGCTAAGATTGCGACCAAGATTCGAGGAACAAAAATAAATCCTAACCACCAGAAGAATCCACCACTCACGACGGAAGAAAATAATAAAGTGAGACGAGGGAAAATGGTGATAAAAATCAGAAAGGGCCAGCCGTGTTTTTGAAAAAAATCCACCGTACCAAATTCTGTATGAAATACATCCATCGAAATAGTTGTTACAACTAAGAGAACGCAAAAAATTGCAATACCTTTAAATATATGTTTCATGGGGAGAATATAGAATATTTCTACTCAAAAATCATCAAATCTTGCTTCCTGGCCAGACGAAAAACTGTATTAATTAGTCCAACGTGGCTGTAAGTCTGCGGAAAATTACCCCACTGTCCCCCATCCTCAGAGCTGAGATCCTCACTTAAAAGACCTAAATGATTACTATGCATGATAATATTCTGCAAACTATCCTGGGCCTCTTTCAAAAATCCTAGACAAATTAAAGATTCAATATACCAGTAGGTACAAATGAGAAATGACGCTTGTGTATCACCAAAATCATCCGGGGCCCGATAACGATAAATTAATCCTTCTGGAGTCAAGAGTTCCTTCTGAAGCCTTTGAAAATGTTTTTGAGTTCGCGCATCTTCTACTTGAAGATAATTCATAATAATTAAAAGAAAGGCAGAAGCATCAAAGTGGGTGCGGGTTTGATCAGACATATAACATTCATATTCTGGATTATAACAAAGCTCGATATTTTGTTCGGCAAGTTTAGCTAATTTTAAAGCTTGTTCATGCAATTTCTCATCCTGGTATCGACTGGCAATTTTCATACTGGCCTTGGCCCCGGCCCAATGAAAAATATAAGTCTCAAGATGTTTTTGCTTTTTGCCGCGAAACTCCCAAATCCCCGCATCCGGCTCATCCATGTTTCTTTCGATCTCATTTAATAGTTCATGAATTAGTTCCAGCGACATCATTTGTTCACGATGAATAATCCTCTCATCCATATAAAGAGGCAGAATACTTAAAATGACTTGTCCAAAAGAATCAAACTGCTTTTGATAGTAGGCCGCATTTCCGATTCTTACTGGGCCATCGTTGTTATAACCTTTTAGAGGGATTTCGCTTTCTGGAATTTGAGAATCACCATTAATGCGGTAAACCGGCTGGAGATTTTTAATATCATAGAGAACGTTGTGAATAAAATGCAGGTACCTTTCTGCTTCCTCAAAGTGCCCCATGCTATTCATCGCACCCAATGAAAAATATGAATCTCTCAGCCAGCAATAGCGATAATCCCAATTTCTTCGACTCTTTGGATATTCAGGCAATGAGGTTGTACCAGAAGCAATAATCGCTCCAGTATCTTCAAATTGATGAAGCTTAATCGTAATCGCGGAGCGGATGATTTCCATTTGAAATAAGTTCGGTATATAAGTTTCTTTAACCCAGCTTCGCCAATAAAGAACTGTTCGATGATAAAATTCTTCAAAAGTATCTTTAAGAGGGGCCTCAAAAGCATCTCCGCCTGATAAAACTAAAAACAAATCTTCTGTTAATAAAAAAACTCTTCGCTCTGTGAGATAAGACTTGGAGGCATTGGTGGTGAGTCGAACAGGAAAATGAAGATTTCTATAATTGATATGATTACTTCCCACATAAACATCTGGAGTAGACTCTCCATAATTACCACGAGGATCACAAATAATTTGAATTCTGGGCTGACCTTTGATGCGTTTAAGTTTTCTAAAAAACTGTAAAGGCTTGTGAAAGCGATCAAACATGGGGAAGCGAGGTGCGAAATCAATCACTTCAAACTCTCCATCTTCACAATAGAAAGTTGTCACTAAGACAGCTGTGTTTTCAATATAGCGCTGCCTCGTCGAAAAGGCCGCTTGTGGGATGACTTGAAACTTTCCACCTTTTTCATCATCTAAGAGTGAGCCAAAAATAAAACTGGAATCCATTTGTGGCCAACACATCCAACTGAGTGCACTAAAGCTATCTATATAGGCAAGATAATGACAATTTCCAACGACTCCTAAATTATAGCGATGAGCCTTTTTCATTTTATCATTTTAAAATATATTTCCAGTGAATCAAACCACACATGGTCGTTAGTGGAGAGAGAGATGGCACGATGTCTCTTAGTCAGTAATCGCTTACCAATCTATTTCGACGAAAAAGCTCAGAGTTTTCTTCCAAGCTCAGGTGGACTTGTTTCGGCCATCAAGGGTCTTGACCCGAAAAAAATTCATTATGATTTTGAGTGGCTAGGAATATTAACTGATGATGTTGCAGATGACAAAGTCCAACAATTAAGGGAAAAAAAATTTGGCAACATCCTCTGCCATCCCATCATTGCACCCAAAAATATTTATGACGACTATTATAATAAGTATTGTAACAACGTGCTCTGGCCACTCTTTCATTATGAGCGATCGATGGTCCATCACTCCATTATAGGATGGAAGCACTATCAACAAATTAATCAAATTGTGGCCACGGCCATTGCTAATATCGCAATAGATACTGATACTGTTTGGATTCAAGATTTTCATTTGATGCTTGTTCCGGGTTTACTCAAAGAAAAAAGGCCCAAATTAAAAGTTGGTTTTTTTCTGCACATCCCTTTTCCTAGTTCTGAAATTTTCAGAGAACTTCCAGAGCGTAAAGAAATCCTTCTCTCCTTACTTGAGTGCGATCTGGTGGGCCTTCATGACCTTTCCTACCTCACTAATTTCAAAACCAGTGTTCAAAGAATTTTAGGTCAGTCTATCGACAATATTACAGAGAGAAAACTGGGGGTTTATCCTATCTCAATTGATGTCGAAGAATTTGAGAGACTGGCGAGTCACCCAGAAACTCAACAACTGGTGGATGAATACCGAAAAAATAAAAAAGAAATTAAATGGATTTTAGGAATTGATCGCCTGGATTACATCAAAGGTCTGATCATGAAGCTTAAGGCCTTTCGTTATTTTCTTCGACATTATCCAGAATATCGCGGCAAAGTCCAAATGGTTCAAGTGGTCATCCCCTCTCGTACTGATGTGACGGAGTATAAACAATTAAAAGAGGCCATCGAACAAATAGTATCAAGAATTAATGGAGAATTTGGAGATCCTGGCCACATGCCAGTCCACTATTTATATCATTCCATTTCACCGCATGAGCTCTCAGCACTTTATCAGGTAAGCGAGGTTTTACATGTAGGTAGTCGAAGAGATGGAATGAATTTAGTCAGTTTAGAATATGTGGTCAGTCAACGAATGGGGCAAGAAGGCAGTATTCTTCTGAGTGAATTTACAGGAGCTCACTCAACACTCAGTTATGCGCTTTCAATTAATCCCTGGGATGTAGAGGGCGTTGCCAAGAAAATGAATGAAGCCTTTAAACTATCTCAGATGATGAAAACAGAAAAAATGCAGGCCATGCAATTATTCTTAAAAAATTATACCTCGAGTGATTGGGCCAGTGTTTTTCTAAGAGATCTGCATCATGAGGTGATCCAGCCCAAAAAAATTCGGCCAATGTCGGAGGATGGCTATTTCCCATGGATGCAAAACCTTAGGAATAAAAAAATTCTTCTTTTCTGCGATTTAGATGGAACTCTCATCCCCATCACCAATCATCCCTCTATGGCCCATCTTAATGAGAAGACGACTAAAATTATTAAAGAGCTTGCCTCAAATCCACACTGTGAATTAGTCATTGTCAGCGGACGAGATAAAGATTTTTTACAACATGAATTTATAGATCGTGGACTTGATTTTTCATTTGCTGCTTGCCATGGGGCCTACTCTATTTCTCACAAAGATCATAAATGGATGAATCTAGCTCCCACTGATCCTACAAAATGGAAAGATTCCGTTCTCGAAGTGTTTAAACTTTATACTCTGAGAACACCTGGTAGTTTTATAGAAGATAAAGGTCATGCAGTAACTTGGCATTATCGTAACTCTCCTGCTGCCTTTGCAGAATTTTTGGCCAATAAACTTTTTATTGAGTTAGAAGAAAGTCTCGCTTCATTACCAGTACAAGTCGTGAGAGGAAAAAAAGTCATTGAAGTTAAATCCATTCATGCCAACAAAGGAGTTTTTGTTCAAACATGGCTGCAGCAGCTCCCTCCAGAAGAAAGGCCTGATATTATTGTTGCCATTGGAGATGACACCACAGATGAAGACATGTTTTCCACTTTAAATGATCAAAAAGAAATTCCCAGCTATTGCATAAAAGTCGGAAATGAAAATACCTTGGCCCGCTATTATATCAATGAGCAATTTTTAGTTAATCCCTTATTAGAAAAAATTTCTGAAAGCATTAGAGACTAAGGCATGAGTAAGCTTCTTCCGAATCCTTACTTACTTGCCATTGGAATCTTCTTACTTTCTTATATAATTATTTATGGTCTGAAGAAGATTTTTACCTTTAAACTCACTCGCTTTCTAGGAGAGAAGGCCAGGCAGTGGGATGATCTTGTCATCAGCACTCTAGAAGAAACCAAGCACTTCTTTATGACTGCTTCGGCCCTTTATATTAGCTATCAATTTCTTCCGTCGAGTCCTATTTGGAATCTTTATATCTCTCGAACCTATTTCATTTTTCTTATGATTCAAATTGGACTGTGGTCTAATCATCTTTTTGAAAAGTGGATGTCTAAGGCACTTTATCCACGAATGCAAAAAAATCCTGCCGTGGCGACATCGATTAGTTTAATTCAGCTCTTGTTTAAAATGACTCTTTTTACTCTGATTCTCCTTTTTACCTTACATAATATTGGAATCAAAATTACCACCATCATCGCTGGTCTAGGTGTGGGAGGTATTGCCGTCGCTCTTGGCCTACAAAAAATTTTAGGCGATCTTTTTTCTTCCCTCTCAATTGTTCTAGATAGACCTTTTATCATAGGGGATTTTGTTGTTCTCGATCAGTACATGGGTGAAGTCGAAAAGATCGGGCTTAAAACCACTCGAATAAGAAGTTTATCTGGAGAGCAAATTATCATTTCCAATTCTGATTTACTGGCAACCAGAATTAGAAATTTTAAAAGGATGCGGGAGAGAAGAATTGCTTTTATTATGCGTCTTCCCTTCCAAACATCCACTCATCAATTAAAAAGTGCCGTTCAAACCATTAGCTCGATTGTCAGCTCCCAAGAGAGAGTTCGATTTGAGCGCTGTCACTTTATGAACTTTGGAACTCACTCACTTGAAATTGAAACTGTTTATTGGATTCTTCATGATGATTACAATATCTATATGGATATTCAGCAAAAAATTTTCTTTGAGATTCACGATGCCTTTTCTGCCCAGGGCCTTAAGCTTGCTTATCAAACTCAAATGCTTCATTTCGATAAAGAGGATTGGCCAAAACTTAATTAGCAAACTTGTTTATGAGAAACTAATTTATAAGAGTCTCTAATTTCTAGATTTCCGGCCTGCTTGGCATGCTCCGGACACAGCATAATCAAATACCATTCATCACCACCACCCTCTACTTGTGCATAAACTCCCACAAGCTCTGTTTCTAAACACTTTGAGGCCGCACAAAAAACAGGCCGAGGTGAACCGGTGGTCTTTTCCCAATGACTAGCAATATTCTCACAACCACATGATCTGTGTTCCATTCCATTTATATTTTTTATTCTATTCATTTACAAATTCTCCGGAACGCATTTTAGCGAAAATGTTCAAAAGAATTAATCGGATTTTTTTTATTATCCCGGCCAAAATCTTCTTAAGATTCGATCGCGAAAAATCTTCAAATCAACCCATTCCCCCTCTAAAAAAAGGATAAAGCAAGCTTAAGAAAAGGCTTAAGTTTTCGTTGGTTCTAAAGATTTCTCATGACCAAAATCATGTGTTTTGAGACGCCCAAAGTGTACGTAAATTGGGGGCATTTATAAGATGTAGGCCGAATAAATAGAAAAGAGCTCTTCTTGTTTTCCGAGATATTGAAGTTCAAGCCAAGGATGAAGATTTGAAATAATCTGACGAGTAAACTTCCCTCTCACTACAACCTTAACAGGTCTTTTATGAGCAATCTTCTCAATTTGTTTTAAGGTGTGATCAATATGCTCAACCTGGCCATAGTCATAGATAAAATAAACATCAGCATCAGGTAATTCGAATGTTGAATCAAATAAATCTTGAGTGACTAATTGACATCGATGAAGCCCAAGTTCGTTATAGACTCTATTACCTTCATCAACTCTTGCCTTCACATATTCATACCCAACAAAGGAATTTTTAATATACAGTCCACCAATCACAACACCCATTCGCCCATAAGCGGCCCCTAAATCAATAATGTGCTGGTACGGCCTAATTTTAAGCAGCTGCAATATTCGTAAGCATTCTGAATAAGGAGTCTGAAGCGTTTGTAAATCTAGGCCCACCCAAGTCTGTACACCTTCATGAATTTTTGGCCCCCAAGATTCATGAGATCCTTCTGGCTCAAATCCTCTGGCCTCGGCCACAAGCATTTCTTCAATGTAGCGCAGCCTAAACCCTAAAATCTTATCTACAAAATTAGCATGCTGCCGACGAATGACATCATTGGCCTTGGGTGTTTGAAAAAATTCAACATGATTAATGAGTTTCTTTCGATCTGAAAGAGAAAGATTCACTGACTCCAATTTTTGGAAGTCAGCAAGAGATTTGAATTCCATCCTTGGAAACAGCTCTAATTGCAACAAACTACATCCTTTAGTTTGATATATTAGATTATTTCATTTTTTCTGGAGTATAGCCAATTTCTTTTAATAAAAAAATAACACGATCGTCTGGTAAATTTTCAACCTCAACGGTTTTATTTTTCAGATCCACATCAACTTTGACGTCCTTGCTTCCTTTCGCAAGTTCAGTTTTAATCGCCTTTTCACAATGGCCGCAGGTCATGTCTGCAACTTTAAAAACACTCATGCTATCTCCTAGTGATAAACGGTATTTTTATCATCTTTTTTATTTCCAATTGTGTCCAAAAATTTACGAAGCCTCTGAACACCTACAATCAAGGCCTCTTCAGAAGATGGCTGATTGTAAACGATATCTACGTGTCTAAAGATTTTATGAGATTCTTTATGAATTATATCAACTTCTGCATGAAATGAATCTTTCACATGATTAATACTTATCCGACCCAAAAGGTAAGGATTATTTTCGAGCTCAATGTACTTTTCGATAGGAAAATTTGTCATAAAGCTAAATGTGCAATTTATTTAACCGAAAAGTCAATGTTCCAACTTATTACAAAGGGAGTTCTATGAAACTGTTTTCACTACTAGTTGCAGCATTATTTACGACATTTGCTTTTGCCGATCATCACGAAGAAGAAAGCAAACAGGGCCACGATCAAGAACATCAACATGTATCAAAAAACCAAGATCATGAGCATGATGAAAAACATCATCAACCTCATGATCATAAAGCTCATCATCCTGAGCACAAAGATTCTAAACCTAAAGCAAAAAAATAAAATTGGGCCTTCGGGCCCATTCATTTATGAAAGAACTACTAAAAAAACAGTACTCGCTCCTGTCTGAATTCTCAGATATTTCTTGGCAAGAAATCAGTGATGAATTTCAAGAAGCTTATTCTCCAAAAGATGACAGTGAAGCTTTAATCCAATTTCCGATGTATCTGCAAGAAAAGGCCGAGGAAGGCGATTGTCCTGAGTATCTTTTTGAGTTGGCCTACTATTTACTCGCCCAATCAGAAGTGATGAATTCGGAATTTTTACTATCTAAAACGAAAGGCCTCCATTTAAATCCAACTGCCAGCTTTCTTCGTTTGGAATTTGATGTTCCTAAGATGATTTCTGATAAAGAGATCTCAGAAAAAGACCACGTTCTTTGTATTGCTAAAACCTCATCAGGAACACTTATTTGTCAGGAGCTCAATTCAAAAGAACTTGAAATACTTTCCTTCTTTGAAAATGGCCCCATTCAGGGAGTCACTCCTGAATATCAACATATTCTAGAAAATCTTCTTCAAAAAGACTTGATCATTTCAATTTTAAATTAATTTAAACTCTCCAATTCCGATAAGAAAGCGAGGATTTGGAATGAAGAAATGTATTATTTTTTTTCTTTTTATCTATTCAGCTTTTGCTGTTGCGATCGAGCGAATTGAACTTAAAGACGATTACCAAACAATCTACGTGGATAAGATAAATAATTGGACCATGGCGAGAAATCTTTTTGGGATTCCTTTTACTTTCTTTTCTCCCAAACTTCATGGGCAACGCTCAAATATAAGTTTCACTGATACAGGGGTTAAATTAGGGCTAGATAAAACCTCTATCTCAGATGTTAAAGAATACAAACGTATGAAAGAAAAGTGGAGCGAACAAACTGATTCAGTCATCATCACGTTCCTTTCCTTTGAAAGTTATCTCAATCAATTTAAACATCAGATTTATAAAATTGGATTTATTTTTCAAAATGAAGGAAAGAATTACGTCGAAACATCCTATTATATCCAATGCCGAAAGCAGATTATTTTTTCAAAATCCTTAAGATTAGAGGCAAATAAAGAACATGAAGTTTACTTTAATCAATTAATTCAATCTTTAAACTGTAGTGAGAATTAATGAAAAGATTAATAGCACTACTTCTTAGTTTAATTATTTTAACCGGAAGCCTCCCAGTTATTGCCGACACTGAGAATGAGGTGATTGATAAATTAATTTCCCTCAATAATTTATTTACTCATAAATGTCTTCCCCCAGATATCGCGCCTAACGATATTCAAAAGTTTTACCTAAAGCATGGTCTCACTGAAGAGTGCTATCAAATGTTAAGCGAGATTAATTATTATGAAATGAGATTACAAGAATTGGAAGGCATTAAAACAGATTGCGCGAATTGTGATTCAGTCGAAAAGGTTCTTATCAATGTTGGCTGGATCGATGCTGAAAAAATTCAAGGCCGGCTAGAATGCACAGAAGAAAGAAAACAGGAAAATAATAAAAACTGTCTTGGCGATATGACTTGTTTTCTTGAATCCTCTGCCATGATTTTTTTTGGCCATCCTATCAACAAGTTAATTCCAAATCTTCCTAAACCGAAGGATTGTAATCTTGGAAGTGAAAGCTGTTTCACCCAATTAACCACAGAGTTTCTTCGGGCAGTAGTAGGACTCTTTAAAACACTCTGGCGTGGGCTTAAGTGGGCCGGGAAATACGTTGGTGATAAAACCATCCAATTTTGGGAGCACGTCACTGCTGCTGAAGATCACTCCTCCACCAGTCAACTTGCTCTTGCTAAAGCTTCTGAGGATGAAGGGGTCTTCAATGAACTTATTCATGATTTCCCTGGAACTATTGCAAAAATTTGGTCTGGTCTTGCTGGGGCAATTAAACACTGGCTCAAGACTGATATCTTTTGTGAGCGCTGGAGTGGAATTCCACACTTTAGTCGTTGTGAAAAAACTCTCGAAAGTTTTGATTGTCTCTCATGTAAACAGGTTCTCTCCGGAAGTTGCGCTCTAATTGGAATGCTGGCCAAAGAAATTTTAACTGCCTTCTTTACAGGAGGTCTTCTCTCTGCTGCCAAGTACGGAATTGAAAGTTCGGCCACTGTGGCCAAAGTCATTGGCGCCTCAAAGGCCATTCAAGATAAAGTAAGAAGATTCAAATTCGAACCCAAAATAACTGGAGCGGGGAGCAGTACTTCCATCACTTTAAATGCCTTAAGAACTTACATCACTTCTCCTGCCAGAGAGTTAAGTCGCCAGGCCCTTATTCATGTTGATAAATTAATGAAAACCACTCCTGTCACATTAATTGTAAATGGTACTCAAAAAACTCTTGTCTTTGGGGCCAATAGCATCCTCTTTACGGTGAGAGGTGTGATGATGCCACTAAGTAATCCTCTAACAGATAAGGCCTTTCAACTTGGAATTAAAACCTTTGATAAATTATTTAAGTTTGGAGTGCCAAGATTAACTGTTAAAGGTCCGGCCTCAAGTGCTCTTATTGCAGCTGATGAAAGCATTGAACCGCTACTCGTCAAAATTGAGCTTAACCGAGTTGCGGGAGCGCTTGGAAGACGCCAGACATTAGAATTAGAAAAGAAGCTTTACACCAAAGTAAAACCAATCAGGCATAAACTTTCGACAAAAGCTCTACAAGAAGATCCCGACCTTGATGATATCATCAACTATCTCTATCCTGAACTTCGGTATGGAGAATTAGCTAAATCCTTACCTCGAACAACAATTTTAAGATCAGAAAAGGAACTGGCCAAACAAATTTCTCAAGTAACTAAAGGACCGGAAAGAAAAAAACTAATGAAAGAGTTTCAAGATTATATTCAAAATAGTGAAGCTCGAGCAAAAGTCATCCGCCTTGGCCAAAATTAAAAATGCACTCACTTTGTTGGATAAGAAGAGACTTAAGACTCCATGATCATGCAGCACTCTCACATGCTCTAAACATGGGTGAAACTTCTGTGGTTTTTATTTTCGATTCTCATATCTTAGACAAATTAAAAAATAAGCAAGATCGACGAGTCACTTTTATTTATCAATCTCTAGTTGAAATTGAAAAAGAGCTGCAAAAAAAAGGCTCATCTCTTTATATCCTCTATGGAAAACCTGAAGAGGAAATTGTGGCCCTGGCCGAAAAACTTAAAGTGAAAAATGTCTTTTGTAATCGCGACTATGAACCCTATGCTAAAAAAAGAGACGAGCTCGTTTCAAAAAGACTTAAAGCGATTGGTATTAACTTTGAGTCTTTTAAAGATAGTGTTTTTTTTGAAAAGCACGAGGTCCTCACTGGATCGAGAGGACTTTATAAAGTCTTTACTCCTTACAAAAATAAATGGCTGGAGAATTTTGAAAACACCGGCAAAACAATTTCTGATTTTAGCTGTCCATTAAAAAATTTAAAAAAAATCGAGAATAAAAAAAATATTCTAAGTTTTAACTGGTACCAAGAAATTGGCTTCACTGAAACACCTCCTCCACTTTCAGGCGGAACTGATCAGGCCTTTAAGAAATTAAAAAAATTCCAAAAGCACATTGATGATTACAAAGAAGCAAGAAACTTTCCGGCCCAACCTGGGACTTCTGAGCTCTCTGTCTACATTCGTTTTGGAAATCTCTCGATTAGAGATATGATTCGATTCTCGATTGAGCATAAATCAGAAGGAGCGAGCACTTGGCTTTCTGAGATCATTTGGCGAGATTTTTATCAGATGATTTTAGATACTCACCCTTATGTTGAAAAAGGGGCCTTTAAAAAAGAGTATGAAAAAATTGAATATCCCGGTTCTGAAAAAGAATTCAAGGCCTGGTGTGAAGGAAGAACTGGATTTCCTATTGTCGATGCGGCCATGCGATGTCTAAACGAAACAGGCATGATGCATAATCGTCTGCGTATGATTGTGGCCTCTTTCCTTTGTAAAATTCTTTTAGTGGATTGGCGAAAAGGCGAACATTATTTTGCAGAAAAACTTTTGGATTTTGATCTCGCCGCTAATAATGGTGGATGGCAGTGGTCTTCTAGTTCTGGATGTGATGCTCAACCCTACTTTCGAATTTTTAATCCCTATACTCAGAGTGAAAAATTTGATCCACAAGGGGATTTCATTCGACAGTGGTGTCCAGAACTTGCCTCGCTCTCAAATAAAGAAATTCATCACCCGTCTCAAGTAAAACCCATTGTGAGTTATGAACTTCAGAGACAAAAATGCTTGAAAGTTTACTCGGTGATTAAATCAGCTTAGTGAGATCTAAATTTAAAGCATAAATTTCTTCTTCTGGAGAAGGGGCCAAAATTTCATTTGATTCTTTTATTGCTTTTAAAAAGCAGGCCTTAAATTTTTCAAAATCTTTTTTACTCATGGCAAAGACAACTGAGTAATGCAAATTTTGTGGATTAGAAAACTCCCCTCTTTCGGCCATATAAATTCGCCAATTTTTATGGTGATGATCAATAAAAGCACTTTCTTTAGGCAAATGAATATTTTTAGAACTCAGGCGATAAGTTCCTAATTCATTTTCCAACAAACCTAATTGCACTAACTCACTTAAAATTTTTTGCACTTTCACTAGCGGAATGAGTAAGCGTTCTGAAATTTTTTGGGCGGATGATGAAAATTCCGGAATACTACAAAGAATATGAATCGCGATATACATCCACGATGAATAATAAGTTGCAAGATTTTGTTCACTAAAAATTTTTTCTGCTTTAACTTGTTCACTCACATTTTTTTTAAGCTCTTGAGTCTGCCGAATTTTTTGCTGATAAAATTTTTTAGCAGTGCTGGAGCTTGAGCGAGCCAGATGAAGGAGGTTCAAAAAATACTCCGTCTCTAATTCTGAAAAATGCAGGAAATTGGCCAAACCAAGAGCATGATCCACCGTTAATTCCTGTGGGCCATTTAAAACCTGGGAGAGGTACGAAGGGTGGCAGCCCATGGCCTCAGCGAGCTTGCCTTGAAAGCCCCTCTCGCCTTTGTGACTTTTTATAATACTTTCAACAACTTGCCTGTAGTTATGACATTCAAATAAATCATTCATTTATAAATTATAAACTATTTCAATGATTTTTTATAATAAAAATAATGCATCACACCCATATTTATATTACATAGCCTTCACCAAGAAGAGACTAACTCTTTTAATATTTAACCATTGGAGCTTCTATGAACTATTCGAAATATTTCTTTGGCCTCATTTTCATGAGTCAGGTGGCCCTGGCCTTGGAAGGGTCTTCCTCTGGCGGTGGTGGCAATGCTGTCGTTTGCTATTCATCATCTGGTGAAATTGAGAGCGTTGAGCTTTTTGATTATTGGGAACAGCCAAGAATTTTAAAGACTGATCTCAAACTTGATTTAGGCCCTGAAAGTTTAACTGTTGAAGAAAAAATTGAACTTGCACTTAAGAGGATTGAAATCTGGGATCCAGATCTTGCTCAAGGTTACCGTGTAAATGCTCAGGAAATTCTAGCTGAAATTAGTTCGTTTAAAATTGATGACATCAAACTTATCGCACCAAATGATGACCATAGTCCTTTAGTGCCGAGTGCTCCTTGTCAGAAAGAATCCTTTGTCATTCAAAAGAAATTTCGAAAAAAAGGAATTCAAAGACCATTTCTAGTACGTCCGGATCTTTATCATCATCCGAAGACATCAAATACAACGAAAGCAGGAATCATTTTGCATGAAACATTCTATGAAGAGTTTTTAAAAAATGACCTCCATAATTCTGATGGAATAAGATTATTTAATTTTTTTGTTTCTGCCGATGGGTTCAAAAACTTTCAAGATTACTTTAATGTCAAAACTTACGTAGGAATTAAGCAAGGAACAGCTCAGAGGTATTTAGAAATCTTTTTCCCTGATGGACCTAGGGCCATTTACGCAACTGATGCCAATGATTGCATCACCCTACTCACGCCGTTTAAATATAAAGACGAGAACATTAATTTCTCTTTTCATCAAGGGGATTGCCTTTATAGAAATGCGTCTGGAGATTTTGAAGGTGCTTGGTCAAAGCAAGTACTTGGGGTCGTTAAGATTGAAAATCAATCTTACCAAGTTCAAGGTTATTACCAAAAGAATAAAGTAAAAAAGTATTGGATTATCGATCCATTAGTTCTTGGAAAGAAATCTTTCAAAGCAAAACTTTTAACCGAAGATAAATTTCTCTTCTCATGGACTGGAAACTACTCAAGTTGGGCCGACTTCGATCGATACCTTGTTAAGCAAGGTCAATTTGAGACTAAAAATGTACAAGCTGAAATTTTACCAAGAACTGATATTGAATATTCAAAAGAAGCTATTCGTCTTGAGATTAAAGGCAAAATCAATCTTGCAAATGAGCAGATAGCATTTAATGGATATGCAACTCTAGATCTGAATGAAGAGCTTAAAACACTTCAATTTAAAGAGAAGATCTTGGTCAAGATGAATGATGAAGTATTTTCAACCCAATTCCTTTCATATGAGAGTGATGGAATTTATGCCTCTAAAGCAGTGACTTTTGATCTTCCATCTAAAAAAGTTTTAGGCATTAATTATAGAATTCAAGGCACTTCTGAATCAGCTTCCGCCTTTTGCCGGGAGCAAGGAATGGAGCTTTCGAGCTTTGATACTGAAAGCAGCACTTTAACTTACTCCTATCAAAAGCGAATGCCAGTAATTTATCCTTGGAAATTAAGTTCGGTAGAATGTCTTAAAAAGATAAAAGTTGAGAGTCTTTAATATAAAGTTGAAGCATGGATGCTTCATTTTCTAACTAGACGCATTAACAATCTAAAAAAAGTCAAAAAATAACTTATTTTATTTTCCTCATTTCTAACTGACATCTTGTTCAAATTTGATACTCTTTATTCATTAAATTTTCTGATTTAAATCCTTAATTTTTTTCATTTAAAAGGGAGTTCTTTCGTATGATGACCGCAGCTGTTAATCATTACTTCAGATCTTCCATTGGTAGAAAACAATTAGTGGCCATTACTGGTCTGCTTCTTTGCGGATTTTTAGTGGGTCATCTTCTTGGAAACTTTCTACTTTTGGTTGGTCCAGATGCCTTCAATCTTTATGCTTACAAGCTTTTCTCGCTTGGTGGACTACTTTATGTCATCGAGGGTGGACTTGCGCTTGTTTTTATCACTCACCTTGGTCTTGCGATCAAGTTGAACATTGAAAACGTTGAGGCCCGCGGGGGATCGAAGCGCTATTTCTTAAAGAAGAAAACTGGTCGTGGGACAACTTTTATGTCTCAGACTATGCCTATTACTGGTCTTGTGCTTCTTGTGTTTATCATTATCCATTTAAAAAGTTTAAAGTTTGGAACTCACTACACAACAATGGTTGATGGAACTGAGATGAGAGACATTTACAAAACAACAATGGAATATTTCTCAAGCCTTGGTGCTGTAATTTGGTACGTTGTTGCGATGACTGCAGCTGCTCTTCACACTGCTCATGGTTTTGCTTCTGCCTTTCAATCTATGGGCTGGAATCATGGCAAGTACATGAAGTGTGTTAAGAATGTTGGCTACCTTTACGCTATTGTCGTTGCGGGTGGTTTTGCTTTCATTTCCGTATGGGCCTATTTAAAGGGAGTTAATCCATGAGCATTAAATTAGATGCAAAAATCCCAAGTGGAGATTTAAAAGATAAATGGGACAAACATAAGTTTGAATCAAAACTTATTAACCCAGCTAACAAAAGAAAATTCACAGTTATCGTCGTAGGAACTGGTCTTGCTGGTGGCTCTGCTGCTGCAACTCTAGCTGAGCTTGGATACAATGTTCTTTCATTCTGTATTCAAGATTCTCCTCGTCGTGCTCACTCTATCGCTGCTCAAGGTGGTATTAACGCTGCTAAGAACTATCCAAACGATGGTGACTCAGTTAAGCGTCTTTTCTACGACACCATTAAAGGTGGTGACTATCGTGCACGTGAGGCCAACGTTTATCGACTTGCTCAAGTGTCTAACAACATCATCGATCAAATGGTTGCTCAAGGTGTTCCATTTGCTCGTGAGTACGGTGGCTACCTTGATAACCGTTCATTCGGTGGTTCTCAAGTTTCTCGTACATTCTATGCTCGTGGACAAACAGGACAACAACTTCTTCTTGGTGCCTACTCAGGTATGATGAAGATGGTTGCGAAAGGTAAAATTAAACAATTTAACCGTCGTGAAATGATGGATCTTGTAACCATCAATGGAAAAGCTCGCGGTATTATCGTTCGTAACTTAATCACTGGTGAGCTTGAGCGCTACGCTGCTGATGCGGTTCTACTTTGTACTGGTGGATATGGAAACGTTTTCTATCTTTCAACCAACGCAAAAGCTTCAAACGCTTCAGCTGCTTGGAGATGTTATAAAAAAGGTGCAGCATTTGCTAACCCATGCTTCACTCAAATTCACCCAACTTGTATTCCTGTTCATGGTGATTTCCAATCTAAGTTAACACTTATGTCTGAATCACTTCGTAACGATGGCCGTGTTTGGGTTCCAAAACAGGCCGGAGACAAGCGCAAACCTGCTGACATTCCTGATGAAGAAAGAGATTACTACTTAGAGCGCGTTTACCCTTCTTTCGGTAACCTTGCTCCACGTGACGTTTCTTCTCGTCAAGCGAAGTACCGTTATGATGAAGGTAAAGGTGTAGGCCCAACAGGACAAGCGGTTTATCTTGATTTCCGTGATGCGATTAAGCGTGATGGAAAAGAAACCATCGCAGGAAAATACGGAAACCTTTTTGAAATGTATGAGCGAATCACTGGTGATGATCCTTACAAAACACCAATGATGATTTATCCAGCAGTTCACTACACTATGGGTGGACTATGGGTCGATTACAATCTTCAATCAACTGTTCCAGGACTGCACGTTCTAGGAGAAGCAAACTTCTCTGATCACGGAGCAAACCGTCTTGGTGCTTCTGCTCTTATGCAAGGTCTTGCTGATGGATACTTTGTTATCCCATACACAATTGGTCACTACCTTGCTTCAAATCCTCTTGAGAAAGTAACAACTGATGATGCTGCTTTCAAAGATGCAGAAGAGGCCGTAAGAATTCAGACTTCTAAACTTCTTGGGGTTAAAGGTAAGAGAACTGTTGATGATTTCCATAAGGCCCTTGGGCACTATATGTGGGACTACGTGGGAATGAGCCGTAACGAAGCAGGACTTAAGAAAGCTATCGATGGCATCAGAAAACTTCGTGAAGAATTCTGGCAAGATGTAAACGTTCCTGGTGATACAGGTGACTTCAACCTAGAACTTCATAAAGCAACTCGTGTAGCAGATTTCTTAGAGCTTGGAGAGCTAATGGCACTTGATGCGCTTGAGCGTCGTGAATCGTGTGGTGGTCACTTCCGCGAGGAATACCAAACACCAGATGGTGAAGCTCAACGTGATGATGCAAATTTCGCTCACGCAGCTGTTTGGGAATACACAGGTCCAAACTCAAGCCCAATCCGTCACAAAGAAGACTTGGTGTTTGAAAACGTTCAACTTGCTACTCGCTCGTACAAATAAGGAGAAGAATTATGTCTTCTGGAAATATGACTTTAAACCTAAAAATCTGGCGTCAAAAAAACGCTCAGGTTGAAGGTAAATTAGTTGATTATAAAGTGGAGAATGTTTCTCCAGATATGTCTTTCTTAGAAATGATTGACGTTCTTAACGAGCAACTTGTTCGTAAAGGCGAAGATCCAATTGCATTCGATCACGACTGCCGTGAAGGTATTTGCGGTATGTGCTCAATGATGATTGATGGTAAAGCTCACGGTGGTTTTAAAAACACCACAACTTGCCAGGTGCACATGCGTATGTACAAGAGTGGCGACACAATCGTAATTGAACCATTCCGTGCAAAAGCTTTCCCAATTGTTAAAGATTTAACAGTTGATCGCTCTGGCCTTGATAAAGTCATGATGGCCGGCGGATATGTTTCTGCCAATACTGGTAATGCTCCAGATGGAAATGCGATTCCTATTCCAAAAACAATCGCTGACGAAGCTATGGATGCCGCTGCCTGTATCGGTTGTGGCGCTTGTGTAGCTTCATGTCCAAATGGTTCTGGAATGCTTTTCATGGGCGCAAAAATTTCTCAGCTTGCTCTACTTCCGCAAGGTCAACCTGAGTCTGCTCGCCGCTCATTAAGTATGGTGTACACACACGACTCTCTTGGTTTCGGAAACTGTACAACCCATGCTGAATGTGAAGCAACTTGTCCGAAAGGAATTTCAATCGAACACATTGCTCGCATGAACCGTGAATACCTCAAAGCAGCTTTCACTTATCATGAAAAATCTCGCTCTGAAGGCGGAGCTTAAATTTCTTCCTTAAGGCCCTCGCAAGAGGGCCTTTTTTTTACTTTCGCCAGCGATAGTACCTCCTTTTTTTAGTTATTGACACTTCCGTATCTTTTACGTAAATCATCTAACATGAAGCTTTCACATTTAACAGATAAAATTTTATTAAGTGATACAAAAGATTTAGTCAGTAAAGAAAGAGATGCAACTCTAAGACTCCTTTATCATTTAAAAGAAATTGATCGTAGAAAACTTTATTCAGACTGCAAGTGCTCGTCGCTTTTTGATTATTGCGTGCGAGAACTTGGCTACAGTGAGGCCAGCGCTCACAGGCGGATTGTGGCCGCCCGAATGCTCTCAAAAATACCTGAAATAGGAGAGAAACTCGAAAAGGGAAATCTGACTCTGACAAATATTTCACTTGTGAATCAGTTTATAAAAAATACTTTAGAGCAGAAACAAGTACTCAAGCAAGTAGAAGGACTTTCTAAAAAAGAGTGTGAGAAGAAACTTTTTGAAATTACTGACAGAGAACTTCCCATCCAAGAAGGACAAAGAAGAATTGCCAAAGATAAGGTCCAGGTGGCGATCATTCTCAGTGATGAGACTCTTGAAAAATTAGAAAAACTAAAAGCACTTTTAGGTCGAGACCTCACCATGGATGAGCTCATTCAATATATGAGTGATGTCACTATCAAAGAAGTTGAAAAAACAAAGTTCAAACAAACCAAGTCTCGTCAGTCACTTTCGCCAGCGAAAGCAGGAAGAGTTATTTCGGCGTCTGTAAAAAGGGAAGTTTATAAGCGAGACCAAAAATGCCAAATCTGCGGCACAACTCATCGGCTTAACTTTGATCATAGAAATCCCCACGCCTTGGGCGGAGAGAGTGATTCAGAAAATATAAGATTGCTGTGTTTTCATTGTAATCAGCGGGCAAGAATCAGGGCCGGACTCAGTGCCCAACCAAGAGGGTCTTAGACTAATTTTAAAACTTTAATTGACGGCCATATTGGGAAGGTGGTCTGATTTATTTCACTAAATAATATAAAGGAGTCCCTGTGAAAGTATTTTTTGTTGCTGCACTTTTAATTTCTACTTCTGCTTTTGCTGCTTGCCCTAATCTGGCCGGCCATTATGCCAACTGTCGTTCTACTACGGGCCAATCGGCAGGATCTAGAGATCTAGATATTTCACAATCAACTTCAAATGGAATTACAACATATACTGTAACGTCTACAAGCAATGAGGATCAACAAAGAACAACAGATACAGTGGTTGCTGATGGAAGGACTTACACAGCAACAAATACTGATGAATCCACTGGCATGACTATGCAAACTCAAACAACGAATGCCTGTGTTGGAGATTCTTTAAGAATGACTGTTGTTGCATTAATGCAATCTCAACAAGTTGGAAATGTAACAGTTATGGTTACAAAAAAAGGTACTCAAATAGTTCAAGCATTCCAAGGCCAAGTCTTTGGACAATCGATGAATGATACACTTATTTGTGAATAATTAAACTTTCAAAAATAGTGGGGAGCGTGGTATGAGGCTGGCCATGAAAACTTTGTTCATGCTTCTCATTTCTGCCCCACTTTTTGCCTGTCCTGAGCTAAAAGGGACCTACACTACTTGCGTCTCTAATTCTGGAATTGAGTACCACTGGTCACTTAAAATTGAACAAGCTCCCGAAGGTCCTACTTATAAAATGACTCAAATTTATCCTGAAACTGGGCTAACTTCTCGTTCAGAATTTATTGTCGATGGCAAACCTCACGCCACCACTTATTACGATGAAGCCGCTGGCAGAAATATGGCAACAATTCAAACGGCGATTTGTGAAGATGATACCTTAAAAACCAGTATTGAAATATCCTCTGGCCCAAATCATAAGCTCATCACCAACGCTCGCTGGCGAATGTTGGAAGACAAATTAGTTATTGAGGAGCTAGATGATTGGCAAGATGAGGGAAAAAATAATTTTACCCTCACCTGTGAATGATCATTCTCTATTACAAACAATCCCTGCAGATTTTACTTTAACCGAATCAATCAGCAGTCCCTCTAAGGCCGCCTCAGTTGAGCAAGACTCCAAAACAACTTGAAAGCCAGCATTGATTCCATCAAAACGAACTTGTCTTCCAAAATTACCACAACGAATTTTTGATTTTTCTAATTGAACTTCTAATTCTTGGTTAATAATTAGAGTTTTTTCTGAAAGCTTAATTGTTTTAACTTCACCAATCGAGTCTTCTTTAAATTTACAATTCATAGAGACAGCAAAAGCATTATTTTGAAGAATTGCTAAAAGAACTAATAACGAAGTGAAAGCTAAAAGTTTTTGCATCCGTCCTCCTTCATGTCGATCGGAATAATTAAAAAATATCACCAATGAATTTAATATAAAAGAAGTGCATTTTGGCCCTCGCCCAAAATTCTCGCGTTTTTCACTATTAAATTCTTACATTTTTAAAGTAGAATGCCCCTATGTATATCTATGATGAAACTTCCCTCGCCTTTATTCAAAAAACCGAAAGCATGGTGCGAGAAATTCTTTCAGAAATTGGAATTCAAGTTCGCAGAAGTCGTTTTGAATTTAATAAGTATTTGTATCCCATTCACATTGTGGTTTTTGAAGGAAGCGAGTGGGGCCATTTCAATTCGGCCTATTTGCAAATTGCCCTCAATCGCAAACTCATCTATCGCGCAAAGGATGCGGTGATTAGAGATATCCTCCGTCATGAACTGGCCCATTACTTAACATTTATTAAGTATGGTGATGTCACCCCCCATGGCCCAGAGTTTAAAAGCATTTGCGAACAGTATCATTTTCCAAAAGACGTTGCTCAGGCCACGATGAATTTAGAGATAAGTAATGACGCTAAAGAAGGCGATCTCGCTTCTGAAAAAGTATTAGAAAGAGTCAAAAAACTTTTACAACTGGCCCAAAGCTCTAATGCCCATGAAGCAGAACTTGCGACTCTAAAGGCCAACGAACTTCTTTTGAGACATAATTTAGATTTCATCAAAAATGAGGGAGCTCCAATTTATCTTGATCGTCTGTTGGAGCGCTCCAGAAAAGATGCAAAGCTAACGGCCATTTATGAAATTCTCAAACACTTTATTGTTCGAACAGTTATTAGTTCAGGAAAAAATACCTGCTGCTTAGAAGTGTCAGGGTCTCTTACTAATGTGAAGCTTGCCCGCTACGTTGCAGAATTTTTGGATCGTGAAATGGATCATCTTTGGGAAGTTGCTAGAAAAGAGCACAACCTCCAGGGCCTGCGTGCTAAAAATTCTTTCTTTTTAGGTATCGCTCGTGGGCATGATGAGAAGATGAAAAGATCAAAAGAAAACTTTTCGGCCAACGATCAAAAGGCGCTCATTACAGTTGAAAAGCAATTAATCCAAGAAACCGCTTTTATTTATCGTCGCCTCTCTCACGTTAGCAGCTCACATCAAATGGATAGCAAGGCCAATCAAATTGGGATTCAAAAAGGTCGCGAAATGAATATCCGCCATGCAGTTGAGGGCAAAGGAAAAAATCTGTACCTCTCATAACTCTCCCTCTAAAATAAGTGCATGGAACTGACCCTTGAAAATTTTATTCCTCTTTTTAAGAGCATAAACAAATATGACCTTGATAATGGTCTTACTTTTGAAATCCAATCTCCAGGATCTATTACATATAAAATGCTGGTCACGGAACAACACTTAAGTTCTCCTAACACGGCCCATGGAGCGGCCATCGCGGGTTTTATGGATTGCGTGCTTGGACTTTCAGCTCTTTCTGAGGCCATCACCAAAAACTGTCTCACCTCTACTGTTGAATTTAAAATAAATTTCATTAAACCAGTCAAACTAGGTGATGAAATTATTGGATCAGGAAAAGTTATCCATAAAGGAAAAAGTCTCATTATTAGCTCTGGTGAAATTCGTAATCATGCAGGAGAATTAGTAGCTGTGGGGCAAGGAACTTTTAACACTTATCCATTTACCAAAAAGGATTTCCTCAGTGACTTTACATCCGCAGGCTAAAACATATTTTATAACTGGAACTGCCCTCCTTGCACTAGCGGTTTTAATAGGGGCCTTCGGTGCTCATGGATTAAAAGCGATAGTAACACCAGAGAAACTAATCACCTTTGAAACAGGTGTGCGCTATCAATTTTATCATGCCTTTGGAATTTTATTTTTGGGAATTTTTCAACAACTCTACAATCAGACCAAAACGAATATTTCATTTTACTCATTCATTGTTGGCATTTTACTTTTTTCTTTTAACTGTTACTTTTATGTTCTTTCTAACATAAAAGTCTTTGCGATGATTGTTCCTGTTGGTGGAATTTTATTTGTTATTGGTTGGGCCGGATTTTTTTGGCAAGCGATCAAACTCAAATAACTTAGTCTTTAATTTTAACTAATTTAAATAAGTAACCTGCATCAACAAACCATTGCCCCTCATCAAAAAGACATCGATCTAATGAAAACCATTGTCCCTGCATTTTAAATTCTATAATTTGAGGAGAGCCATCTAACCTACGGCAAAGTTCGAAGGAAGGATTTCCAATTGGACTCTCCAGAGCATCATTTAAATCTACTTCTACATTTTTGAATTTGTTATAACACTTCGATTGATAACATTCTTTTGAAACGAGTATAATTCTTTTTACATCTGTACAATAACTCGCTTTTTCTAAAATTTCCTTTCTCTTAACATAATAACGAATTTGACCTTTATCCGTGCATTCCAATTCTGCATAGGCATTTTGAATAATTACAAGAAAAATAAAAAGCATTGCTTTATTTAACATAATAAACCTCATGCATCGCCCGCTTTAAAGAATCAACTGGCATCCAGAGATATCCTTCTTCACAGGCCAAACGTGGATCATACATGCTACAACTTCTACCATACGAATTTCTAATAAGGTACTCACATTTTCCAGTCTTAGGATTTGGTCTTCTCCCTACAATTAAACTCGTATGCGCAGCAAGAGCACTTTGAACTTGGGCATCTTTATTTTTTAAAATTTTTGCATTGTAAGCAAAACCTAAAATATTATTTTGATCAAGTTGCTTATCCATGGAGTCACGCAACTCATTAATATTATCAAATAAAAAATTTCTGGATTTAGTCACTAATTTTATATCTTTACCTTTAATTCTCTTGCAACTGTCTCCTGCCAAATCTTTTAGCAGTTGATCTTCAGTGCTGCGAAGAAAGTTTTCAAATAATTTATCTCGATCATTTTTAGGAAAAACTGACGAAAGCAAATCTTTGACTTCACATACTTGAGCTTCATTCATTTTTAATAATTTTTTATAGTCTCTAATCTTTTTAAAAAGAGCATAGTAATCTCCCCCCATAATATTATCTTCAGAAGGAAAATCTTTTTCTAAACACCAACCACGCTCTAAGCTTCCTTGAAAAGCATCAGGAACTTCGCCGCCCACTTTAAGAGGGCCAAGAGAGTCCATCATCATTCTAGTAAAATAGCCTCGCTTATATAAAGCGATATCAATTCCAGAAATTCTTTGTCCAAGTTTATAAGTTAAAAGATCAGCGGCCGTAAATGCAAAGCATGTGCTTATCGAATCCTGATTTCTAATTGGTCCCAAACGCTCTCCACGAAGATCTTTTGGAGTACAAGAAAATTTAACTTCTGGCCTTGCAAAACAAGAAGCGATGAAGAAAATAAATAGAGATAAAAATCTAAAAATGCCCATCACAGGCTTTTCGACAGAATGGTTGAGAACATTAGATTTATTACCAAATCTTGACAAGAGAACTCTGTTTTAACTCGCTAGACTTGCTTCGCACTCGGGCCATAAACCCATTTGTGTTGCTGACCAATCACACGAAAAGGAAGACCGAATTTTTCATTCATCTGAACGACTGTCTGGAAGCGGGCCATAGGAAACTCTTCCCCCGGCTCGTAGCAAGGAGTTAAGCACCAAGGAACTTTCTTATGAGAATTATTTTTAACGAAGTAAAAAGCATCGTATGTGGCCTCAAAATCTTTTTTATCTGCAACCACCGCTTTTACTTGGGCCTTGTCTCCATACTCATCAATAAATTTTAAAAGGAGCTCTTGTGAAGTTTTCACTTCTGTCGAAGGTGTTTTGAAATCATAAGAAATAAAATCAACCAAATCAAAAACTTCTTTTACGACTCGAGTTCCTGCAGCTTCAATATTGATAAAATAATGGCGCGCTTTGAGCTCTTTAATTAAAACAAGCAGAGAAGGAATATGAGATGGATGAAGAGGATCTCCACCAGTAATTGATACTCGCTTAATAAGGTCCTGAGAAAGAATTTCTATTTTTTCCATCACTTCATCAAGACTGGTGGTGAAGCTTGGATCAAAGTCCCAAGTTTCCTTTGTATCACAGTTAACACAACCAATATGACAACCTTGAAAACGCACGAAAATCTGTGGAATTCCAATATGGATTCCTTCCCCTTCCGTGGCACGATAAATTGAATTAATGAGCAGTGTTGTCATGATGCCGGGAACTATAGCATAGAGTGCTAAAGAGGAAAACCTTCGGCTTTCTTACATCTGCCCGGAAGTAAAATTTACATCCTTACCCTCGAGGTGAGGGGCCGAGGAAGTATAGAATTATATGGACTTACGACTTCCCTTAGAGACCATGGAAGTGGGCCTATAGCTGACATTCCTCCCCCGACTTCATTCTTACATCTTTCGAAACAAAATCGACTACTGGCCCTAGCTTGAATCTATGTATTGAGGGCCGTATTGTATTGGTGAGGCAGTGAATGAACACAGACGAAATTTATCAAAAAATTCTGAAAGGCATTGAAACGGGTGGAAGGGGTCTTGTTCGGCTAAACAATTCAGAGTTAGATCAATTAAATCAACTTCTTCTTCAACAAAAAGATTTAGAAAAAATTCTTTGCATCATCGAGCACTCAGCTGCCCTTTACTCACCTTTTGAATCAAGTTTAATTCAACTTTTATCAGGGCCTTTAAACGATCAATTGACTGTCTTTGCCTTAAATTGTGCAAGAAAGCATATTATTCAAGCAAGATTTCAGCGAGGACAAAGGCTCGATTTTAATTTCCTCGAAATTTTAAAAAAGCTCCTCTACTCAAAAAATCCAGAAGTGGTTGAGTGGACCCTTAGAACCATCGAAGAATGCAGCTCCCAGGGGGTATATTTCCTCAGGGAATTTGATAAAATTAAACCACCTCCATGGAAATGGTTTAATGCTCATCAAAGAGCAGTCAGAGAAATCATTACCATGCTAGAGCGAAGGTGGGGACAATTTGAAAGATCCAAATAAAGTGCTCGAACAAATTAAGCAGATGGAAAACATGGTGGGGCAATCTGCCTTTAATCTTGAGCGCCGTGAAGATATTAAAGTTCAAATTCGAGTGGATGAAAAAGTTGGCCCGGCCAAATTTCGTCCTGATCCACTTATCCCAAATGGCTATATTGCCAATTCACTCACTATTCGAGCGATGCGCCCAGATATTTTTGTACTAGGTGATTCCACTGATGATTTGAGTGTGGATTATCAGTGCGCTTGTGGAGAAATCATAGATCTTCAATTCTGGAAACTTTGTCCTTTCTGTGCTCGAGAAATTCACAGTTGATTTTTTGACTCTCTAGAAAAAAAAGTCCAAAATAGATCTATGTTAATAGTTCAAAAATTTCATTCAATACATGAAATCGATCCCGAATTTATAGCTAATCTGGAAGTTCTTCTTCAAGAAGATATGCCTAATTTTAATTCATTAATTGAACAGCATGATAAAGCTCCGGCCGGTGATGTTTTCACATATTTTCTTTTTTTTGGGCCAACTCAAAATGCTCCTGTTGGATTTGCACAACTCTGTCTCAGGCCCATTCCTTGGCAAGGATTGCTTCCATGGTGGAAGCGTTTAATTTTCTGGAAGCGTGATCATTTACATTGGAAACAGGCCCGCTGGCAGATGGTTGACGGGACGATGGGACTTTGTGTTTTTGATCCGAAATTTGCCCGCACAGGCAAAGAGAAAATGCAGGAATTAATTAAAGAGTATCAGGTTCGTGAAGATATCATGGCCCAGCACTTTTATTACATCAAAGGCCTGCAAGAATTTCAAATTGATTGGAAAGAACATCATAAATGGACCAAGGAAACTTATGTTCTTGAACCGCTAACAAAGGCTTCAAAAACTTATCAACAATACTTGGAGCATTTAAAACCAGAAATTCAAAAACAGATTAAACAATCCTGGAAAACGCTTCATATGAATCAAGAAATTAAACTTGGTGAATATCGCGATCCTTCACAGACTCCTAAAAATCTTCCTATAAAAGAAGATGTTATGGACTATTGGAAAAAAGTTGGGGCCCAGGTTTTAACTTTTGAAAAAGGGTCAGAAATTTTAGGCTGTTTGGTTGTTTATCAAGGTAAAAATGGAAACGTCTTCTTTGAACCCATCCCATTTGAGCCAACAGAAAATGCTATTGTCCCTGATGAAATTTACACTCAGTATGCACTTCTCAAATTTTTTGAAATGCGAGATTCAAGAAAATGTCATCTTTTAAAATTTGGCTCAAAACTTATTTTTGATGAAAAAGAAGATCTGGTTTTTTTCCAAGAACAAGGCTTTCAACTTAAAACTGTTAATCAATCTTTTTACTCACGTCTTTCCAATCTTAGTCGCCCCATATGAAAGAAGAGGATTGGATCCTGCATATTGTTTCTAAGTTTTATGATAAAGCAAAGAACGATATTCTCATTGGATATCATTTTAGAAATATTCAAGATTTTGATGAGCATATACCAAGAATCGCTTCATTTTGGGATTTTCAACTCTTAGGGAAAACATCAAGAGATTTTGGTAATCCCTTTGATGTAATGGGTGCCCACTCTCCACTTGGAATTAAGCGCGGAGAACTCGATCGGTGGCTCCTTCTTTTAAGAAGAACTTTAGATGAACAAACGCCTGAAGATTTTTTGCCTCTCAAACAAAAGTGGCTAGAGCGACTAAACTTTTTTAACGGAGTTTTTTCAAGGTTTTTTGGCCTCTAGATATTTCACCACAAATTCCTCTAATGAAGGCTCACCTGTGACATCATCCAAAAGCCAGTTGCGAGTGTAAAATCCACGAAATTTTTTGGCCGCATAAATCGCATCTTTCTCGTTCATAAATTCAACTGCGATCATGTCTAGATTTTTTATTTTCACTGTATGGGCGGAAATACATCCATCAGAGTAATCAGTGCAATGAACTCCTTCCGACATACTTTTTGGTAATATGATTTGAACATTAGGATCACCAGCTTGGGCCATGACAAAAAGTTGCTCTTTGGTATACTTGAGCTCTTTTGTTGTACAAGCTGCAGTTAGTATGGACAATAGAAGAAGATATGTTTTCATACTTACAGTTTAAACTAAACTTTTTTAAGGACAAGTATGTTTCAAGCAAGTGGCGCGTTTATCGATTTGAAATCACCCAATAACCAAGAGATTATTGGAAAAATTCAATACGCCAATTCTAGCGATATCCAAAAACTTCTTAAGTCACTAAAGGCCTCCCAAAAAAAAATGCACTCACTGAAGCCTTTTGAAAGAAACATCATTTTAAAAAAAGTTGCTCAATCCATTCAAGAACATACTCAGGAGCTTGCTCATTTAATCGCTCTAGAAGGTGGCAAGCCTTTAAAAGATGCTAAAGTAGAAGTCGCCAGGGCCCAAAATACCATCGAACTTTGCGCCGAGGAAACTCTTCGACTCGCAGGAGAAATGATTCCCATGGAGCGCAATCCAACAAGTGTGGATCACCTTGCCTTCACGATGAATGATCCTATTGGCCCAGTGCTGGCGATTTCAGCTTTTAATCATCCATTAAATCTTCTCGCCCACCAAGTGGGATGCGCGATCGCTGCTGGCTGCATGGTCGTGATTAAGCCCGCTCCTGCCACACCCCTTTGTGCCTATAAATTAGAAGAATATTTTGTTAAGGCCGGTCTTCCTCAAGATTGTATTGCAGTAGTTAATGCTGAGGTTTCTGAAATTGAACAACTCACTACTTCATCTGAATTTAATTATATCACCTTCATTGGCTCGGCCAGGGTAGGATGGCATCTACGAAAAATCATCGCACCTGGAACTCGTTTAGCACTTGAGCATGGTGGGCAGGCCCCAGCACTTGTCAGGGCCGATGCTGATTTAAATCAAACCGTTTCATCGCTTATTAAAAGTTCCTTCTATCATGCGGGCCAGGTTTGTATTTCAACGCAAAGAATTTTTGTTCAGCAAGATCTTTTCGATGAGTTCATCGACAAGTTCTTAAAAGAAACCCAAAAACTTAAAGTAGGAAGTGCCCTCGAGGAATCCACTGATATTGGACCTCTCATCAGAGGCCAAGAAGTAGAAAGAATTCAATCTTGGATTAATGAAGCGATAAAATCCGGAGCAAAAATTTTATACGGCAATGAAGTTTCAGGAAATAGAAGGCAGTATTTAAGCCCAACGATTTTGATTAATGTTCCTCGCGAAACAAAAATCATGAGTGAAGAAGTATTTGGGCCAGTGGTTTGTATTAATCCCTACGAAGATGAAAAAGAATTACTCGAGTATCTCAATTCTAGTGATTATATTTTTGAAGCTTCCCTCTTCACTCAAAATATTCAAGAAGCCTTAAGAATCGCTCGCGATTTTTCAACTATGACTTTAGTCATTAATAATCATAATGCTTTTAGAGTTGATTGGATGCCATTTGGTGGGCACAAACTCTCAGGTCTTGGAATGGGCGGAGTAAAATATATGATTCACGAGATGACCCGCCTAAAGCAGGTCATCATCAAATTATAGTTTTGTCTCGTTAAGAGCAATTTCAATCGTAGGATAAAGAAAACGAAACTTCTGATCTTTAGCTCGAACAGGAAGAACTTTCTGGCCAGTTAAAAGCATCTCCCCCATTTCTCCAAAGGCCTTCTTCACAACAAATGCCGGTACAGGGAATATTGTTGGACGACAAAGTCTCTTACCTAGTGCTTTTGTAAATTCAGCATTGGTCACTGGTTTTGGAGCAGTTCCATTATAAATTCCAGAATAAGAATTATTTTTTGCGGCCTCTACAAAGAGTCTCGCCACATCTTCTACGTGAATCCAACTCATATATTGCTGGCCGGAACCAAGCTTACCGCCAACACCCATTTTAAATGGAAGAAGCATTTTACTTAAGGCCCCACCCTTTCCAATCACAACACCAACACGAATGATGGCCACTCGAAGGCCAAGCTCTTTCGCCTTAAGGGCCTCTGTTTCCCAGTCCTGGCAGACTTTCGCTAAAAAGCCTTTTCCCCAACTCGAAGACTCATTTAAATCTTCTGCCCCGCGATTTCCATAAATGCCAATCGCCGAAGTTGATACGAAAATTTTTGGTTTATGTGTAAGACCTTTCATGGCCTCTATTAATTTTGCAGTTCCATCAATTCGGGAATGATAGATCTTATTTTTTTGCTCTTCAGTCCAAGGTTTATCAGCAATCCCCTCACCCATAAGGTTAATTACCGCATCAACTTTATCAAATGCTTCCACAGGTGGAAGAGCTGAAGCGTCCGCCCATTGAACATACTGGCATCTCTTACCTAAAACTACCGCAGCTTTGGCAATATTTCTGGTAAGAACGACGACCTCATCACCTGATTGAAGTAAGTCTTTAACGATTTCCTTCCCAACAAAACCACTGGCCCCAGTTATTAAAACTTTCATAGTCTACCTTTTCATTTTTTTCATCATTTTACTCCCTTTCCGCTAAAGGGTTAAGTCAATTATTTATACAAAATTTGGACAAGGTGAAGCATAATAGAGTTATGGAAGCAAAAATTGGGCTCGTCATGACGGGCGGTGGGGCCAGAGCAGCGTACCAAGTAGGTGTAACCCGAGCTTTATTTGAGATTATCAAAAAAGATAAAAATCTTTTTGATGTCATCACTGGAAATTCGGCCGGGGCCTTAAATGCATGCTATCTCGGCTCTCATGTTGAAAACTGGGATGTGGCCACTCAAAATTTAGTGGAACTGTGGAAAACAGTCCGCCCAGAATATGTTTATGATTTACGGACTACGACTATTTCTGAACTTGGTTTTAAATTAGTTTCTGCTGCCGCCTTTGGTGGCCAATCAAAACCAAAATCAAAAGTTAATTATCTACTCGACACCAATCCACTTAAGAGATTTTTACAAAAAGAAATCGATTTTAATGATTTAAATAACAATATCAAAAAAGGTCATTTGCATGGCATGGCCCTTTCTTGCACGAACTACAACTCAGGCAGTAGTGTTATTTTTTACCAAGGTCATGAAAGTATCAAAGATTGGGCAAGAAGTGATCGCTTCTCGAAAAGAGAAGATCTCAATATTGATCATCTGATGGGTTCGGCCGCGATTCCTTTTTTCTTTCCTCCTACAAAAATTGGGGAAAGTTATTATGGTGATGGCTGTATCAGACAAACAACTCCACTTTCACCGGCCATTCATCTTGGTGCAGATAAAATTATTGCGATTGGGGTGCGCTACCCTCATCCTCAAGATCGAATGAGAGATATGGCCTTCTCGGCCTTTGCTAACCCGACTCTAGGGCAAGTTGCGGGAGTTATGCTCAACGCAATCTTTCTAGATTCTCTAGAGGCAGATGTTGAGAGGATGATGAGAATTAATGAACTGATTATTCAAGGCAATCATCCAGAACTTAAACCGATTCCTATTCTAATGATTAGACCTAGTCGCGATCTTGGTAAGATGACTCAAAAACTTAATCGAGAGCTTCCAGGAATCATGCGCTATCTTTTAAAAGGGATTGGTGTTTCTGATAATGAAGGTCTAGATCTTTTAAGTTATCTGGCCTTTGAAGATGCTTATACCAAGCCCCTAATGGAGCTTGGGTATGAAGATGCTTTAAAAATGAAAGATGAAATTGAAAGATTTATCGACGTCTAATGCCGCGGTTTCTTTTTGGAGGAGCTTCAGTGCTTTTCCCTCTGAAAGTGGCCGGCCTTTTAACTTCTACTTTCTTAACTTCTTTTTTATCGGCCTTCATCTTTTCTTCAGGGATGATATCTAAATTTAAATGCTTTTGATTTTTAATAGCATCATTAATTTGAGCAATCATTTTTGCATCATGAGAGGCCACAAGATTATAAACAATCCCTCTTCTTCCTCCACGTGCTACACGTCCACAACGGTGAAGATAGTAAATTCCAGTTTTAGGTAAACCATAATTTAAAACCCAAACCAGATCAGGCACATCAATCCCACGAGCGGCCACATCTGTGGCAACTAATATTTGAACCTTCTTTTCAACAAATGATTTAATGGCCGCTTCACGATCTTTTTTCTCAAGATCACCGTGAAGAAGCTTCATCTTAAGCTTAGGCATCTTTTCTGAAAGATATTTAAATAAATCCTCTGCTTGGTTTCTTTGATTGGTAAAAATAATACCGCGACCTTGGGCCTGCTTCTCAAGAAACATCTTCACCACCATGTCTTTTTCAGCAGGAGTCACCTTAACATTATAAGTTTCAATACGACTCTGTGGTGCATGTGAAACTTCTGAAGCAACTTTAGTAAAGTTCACATCAATGAATTTTTCTAAAATATAATCTTCAATCTCAGTAGGAAGTGTTGCAGTAATAAAACCAAACGAAGTTAGATTCATGTCAAAATATTCAATCATGAAATCAAGATCTCGCTTAAATCCCATATCAAATAACTGATCGGCCTCATCGAAAATGACATACTGAAGTTGACCAAGATTTAATTCTTTCTTTTGGATGGCACTTTTAACTCGAGAAGGAGTGGCAATTAAAATCTCATATGATCCACTGGCAACAGATTTCATTTTCGCATGAGTATCGCCACCAGTAAGATCACGAACACGAACTTTCAAGTGATGAGAAATTCCCTTAAACACACCATAAATTTGTGATGCAAGTTCACGAGTTGGAGCAACGATCAAAGCAATCGGTGCGCCTTTGGCAGTATTTTTATAACCCTGATCTTCTTTTTGCTTAATTTTGCTTGCGATAGGAAGAGCATAAGCAAGCGTTTTTCCAGATCCAGTTTCAGATAGAACAATGATTGATTTCTTTCCTAGAATTTCAGGGATCACTCTTTTTTGAATAAGAGTCGCAGTTTTAAGTCCTTGTTCTTTAAAATAGCCCTCAAGTCCAGGGTGTAAATCGGCAGCTAAAAAGGCCATGAAAATCCTCAATCTTTGTAAGTTTTTAAATGATTTAGCATGCAGTATACGCCTTTGGAAGCTTGAGCGGTAAAAAAGTTCCGAATTTCGCTAAATCCCTCAAAGTGCTAGAATGAAGAGCGTCTTCCAGGAAGGAAAAATCATGTTTAAAAAACTCTTTTTTATTGCTTTGACTCTTGGTCTGGGCCTCTACTCCACTGAATCTTCTGCCCAACTCTTTCGACTTAGAGTCACTGATTACGGAGCTGCTGGTGCTCTAAGCTCTCTGATTGATGCTGAAATTGCCAAAGTTCAAACTGATATTAATAAAGATCTCCCTGGTGCTCCTCCTGAGCGTTTAATGGAGGGGATGGCCAACTCTTCGGTGATGGCAACAAAAGGGGTGGGAACAGATTATGCCTCAAACATGGATGTTTTTCTTATTGGGGCCGGTGTGGGTATAGGAGCGGATTTAGAAAAAGATCCTACTACCAACAGTGATATTAGTGGGGTCGGAGTTGCTCCAGGAGTTATCGTCGGAACTAATTTAGGTTGGTTAAAAAGTCCAAAAATTCTTGGCCTTCATTCGAACCGTCTGAATGTTTATCTCAACTTTATGAGCTACAATGGAAACTATCAGATCAGCAAAGAAACAGGAAAAGAATCGGATGTTGATCTAGGTTCTCTCGCTATGGGTTTTCACCTTCGCTATGATCTGGTTCAAAAAAGAGGATCAAAGCTTCTTGGTTGGGGCGGGATTAAAGTGCATACAGGATTTGACTACAATAAGACTGATATCACTTTTCATGGAAAAATTAATCAAACAGTTAGCTCAACTAATATTGACGGGGCCGGGGCCAACTTAAGTGGTACCGTCACCGGAACACCTACCGCCAATATCCTAGCAACAACTCGATCAATTCCACTTGAACTTTCAACCGATGTTCAACTCCTCTACTTTCTAAGCCTCTATGGAGGTCTTGCTGCTGATATGAATTTCGGTCAGGCCAAAGGAAAGGGAAATCTCAATGCTGATGAATCCACTCTCAGTTGTAGCGGTGGTGCCTGTGGTGGAGGAACAAACGTAAAAGTTCAGGCCGATGCCAACATCGATGCAACAGGAAAAGTAAATCCATTCATTTATAGAGGATTTGCAGGGGTCCAAATTAATCTTCCTTATACTCGCATTTTTGCTCAGGCCAACAAGGCCTTCGGTAATGACCTCGTCAGTGTTACGGCCGGACTTAGATTCTCTTTTTAGCTCTAAACAATTTGGGAGAGAGAATTCCTCCTCTCCCCCAAAGACCTTTTCTATCTTTTCTTGCCTTGGCCTCTGCTTGCAAAAATAAACTCTTCTCTTTTCTCGAATCAAAAACAGTGTAAGGATACAAAACGGCACAACCATTCTCTATCATTTCTAAACTTACATTTCCTATTTCCCCTAAAACCCTGCCATAGATATCTAATTTATAAAGTGAAACGACTCGCTTGTTTTTAATCAATCTTTTTAAACAATTTTGACTATAAAGGCCGGCGCTCTCACGGCCATTTAAAAAGAGTTGGGGTTTCTCAGGAGCATCTAATTTCATCAAGCGAAGAGAAAATTCTCTGGCCCCAGATTTTATCCACAAAGTATCTCCATCAATAACTTTAAGTATTTGCGCCTCGATTTTAAGGGGATAAATGTCTGTAAGATCTACTCTCGCAAGAAAAAGGCTCAACAAAGGAATCAGAATTTGATAAGGTCGGCGCATACAATTCCTTTTACTGGAAACGCCGACAGTTGACTGTCTGGAAAACAATTTACGCCAAAGGATTTTCTTTTATGAACGTTCGTTCTGAAGTTAACAATCATTTTAAATTCACTCTTGAACATGTTGATAAGCACTGTGGGGCCAGGGCCGGCTATATTGATACTCCTCACGGAAGAATTCACACTCCAGTTTTTATGCCGGTTGGAACTCACGGAGCGATTAAGGCCCTTCAACCAAAAGAGCTGGTAGATCTTTCCATTGAGATTCTTCTCTCAAATACTTATCACTTACACTTAACTCCAGGATCAGAACTGGTTGCTAAGGCCGGAGGCCTTCATAAATTTATGGGATGGGATCGTCCCATCCTAACCGACTCAGGTGGTTTCCAAGTTTTTTCTCTGCAGAAAAATTCAATCACTGAAGAAGGGGCAAACTTTAAAGGAGCAAAAGGGGAAAACGTTCTTCTTACTCCAGAAATTTCGATTCAAGTTCAGCAGAATCTTGGCTCTGATATCATGATGGCCTTTGATGAATGTATTCCCTATCCCGCGACTGAAAAATATGTGGAAAACTCTATCGCTCGAACTCATCGCTGGCTGGATCGCTGTATCGAAGCTTGGAAAAATCCTCAGCAAGCTCTTTTTGGAATTGTTCAAGGTGGAGTTTACGATAAATACAGAAAGATTTGTATTGAAGAAGTAACGAAAAGAAATCTTCCCGGCTACGCTATTGGTGGCGTTTCAGTTGGTGAAGGTCCAGAGCATATGGAAAAAGTGGTCAAGTATACAGCTCCACTTATGCCAAAAGATAAACCTCGCTACGTGATGGGTGTGGGAATGCCTGAGGATCTTCTAATGATTTGGGAGCATGGGGTAGATATGAGTGACTGTATCATTCCGACTAAGTTTGCTCGTGGTGGAACTCTTTTCACTAACAGAGGCAAGATCAGAATTGAGCACAAAAACTATCGCCGTGATTTTTTTCCAATCGAACCTAATCTAAAAGATTATGTGAATACCAATTTCACTCGCGCTTATATCAAACACTTATTTGATTCGAATGAAATTCTAGGACAAATTCTGGCCACGGCCCACAACATTTCTTTTTATAAATCTCTTGCAACCAGGGCCAGAGAAGCGATCTTGGAAGATCGCTTCTTGGATTTTAAGGCCCAGTTTTTGGATGGTTATAAAAGAGACTAGAGACGAGCGAAGAGATTTATAACTCAAGTTTTTTAAGAAAATACAGAAGCAAAATGCCCTTGAATAAAATTTCAGAGGGCATTTCTAAGTCACTGTAAATTTGATTTCTTTCTTAAGAAAAAATGCTTCGCAAAATAAATTATTTTTCAGATTCAATCGCTAGAGAAATAATTTTTGTGAGTTTTTCTAAATTCTCATAACTCACATTATGAAACATTGAAATGCGAAGTTGGTTTCGATTTAATTTTCTATATCCATCAATATCGTAAACCACATCTTGCTGACGAAGAACTTTCAGTAAATCTTCAACCTTGTACTTCTCATTAACATCAATACAGGCCACGGCCTCAGATCGAAATTTTTCTTCTTTGATAAAAGGAGTAAGATAAGCTTTCTCTTCGGCCCAAGAGTAAAGAAGCTTCGCTTTTTTCTTAGCAAGCTCAATCACTTTTGACTCTCCTAAAGAGTTCATCAATTTAATTTGCTCGTTAAGAAAAAAAAGTGTCGCAATGGCCGGAGTATTATACGTCTGATGACCTCGACCATTTTCAATGGCATTAGTCCACTTGAGTGATTCAGGAATATAACGAGTTTTATCGGCCGCAATTTTTTCCGCCCGAGCAATCGCCTTGGGAGACATGATTGCGATCCAAAGACCTCCATCAGATGCAAAAACTTTCTGCGGAGAAAAATAATAAAGATCAGCGTGGTTAAAATCAATTTTGATTTGACCTGCTCCAGAAGTGGCATCAACCGCCACGAGATTATTTATCTTAGGAAGATTTGAAAGCTGAACACCAGTGGAAGTTTCATTCAGCGTGCAGCAGATCAAATCACATCCTGGAACATCATGAGGGTTTAGGCCCTCACCATACTCAACTTTTATTTCTTGAGTACTTATCCATGGAATTAACTTGTGAGCTTTAAGCCACTTTTCTGAGAATTCACCACAAACAAAATGCGCTGATGATTTTTCAACCAGGCCAAGACCTATCATATCCCAAAATAAAGTCGCTCCCCCATTGCCTAGGATCACTTCATAACCCGCCGGAAGATTAAAATACTCTCTAAGCCCTTGCTGAATCTCTTTAACTAAATTTTTGATAGGGTCTTTGCGATGGCTAGTTCCTAAAAGCTTAGTTCCTGACTTTAAAAGTTTCTCTACGGCCTCTAGAGGAATAAGAGAAGGGCCAACTCCAAAGCGTGGGTCGGAGGGCCTTAATTCATTCGGAACCTTAAAGTTTTCAAACATAACTCTCCCCAAAAAAAGTATGATCTATGATAGCGATTGCCAAAGATTTTTGGTAGCTTTTAAGCACATGAAGAAATTGTTTATTTTGCTTAGCATTTTTGCTCCCATTTACGCACATGCTTTGGCATATAATAATATTCCCTTAGAATCGGTTTCCCTGAATGTGGGAACTCACACTGAATTTTATAACAACATCCAAAATGACACATCGGGTGGAGTTAGAAAATACGACCTCGCTCCAACTATTGGTGCTGGAATTTCATTGCCCATCAAAAATGAATTTCGCTTCCTGCCTGAGATTAACTGGGTATTACCGCGCTATTCTGGAAGTTCTAGAATCATTAAGAATGTTTTTATGTTTCGCGCTGATTTTGGATATGATCCTCTCTCTTGGCTTCGACTAAGAGTCGGAACCAGCTTGATGTGGCTGAATCAACATGGACGCGGTGGTAGTGAACAAATCAGTAATGGAAATAGCACATCGACTTTTTATTACCCTGACGAAAACCATTCGAGTTTGAATAACACTTTTGATTTAGGAATTGAAACCTTCTTTAATCCAAAATGGTCTGCAAGGTTTCAAACTTATACCTATTCAATGTTTAAATCTGAGAGCCGGCAAATTTCTTACACAATTTTTGTCAGCTACCATTGGGATCGGTGATTATGAAAATATTTTTTTCATTCATACTTATAACCTCTTTCGCTCAGGCCTTTACTCTGAATAATAATTTCGGCGGGGCCTTTAAAACTAAGAAAGTTAAAGTCTCAATTGCTGGAAATACCACATGTAATAATATTGGATTAACGATTTACGATCTGGAAGAATTGATCGCTCCAGCTGTGAATAATTTTTGGAATGAAGTACCGACTTCAAGTTTAAGACTCAAGCCTAGTGGCTTCACTGATTCAATAAGTAACATTAATGCTGGCCGCTTATGCGCTCCCACTGATGACGGTTGTATTTCTGGAGGCGGAGGTAACGTTATTCCGGCAGTTGATGGGATTGTAATTGCTTGCAATAGCCTTTCCTATAATTTTAATGGAGCAAATGTTATCGCTGTTACTATTCCCAATAATTTTTCGGGCAAAAAAATAAAAGGTGCCGTCATCCTGATTAACAATGTCGTCGGCTCAACTGCTTTTTCGAATCTCTCTCATGACGATAAAATTGCCGTAATCGCTCATGAAATTGGCCATGCCATTGGTCTTGGCCATGCTAAAAATTCTAATAAAGAAGCCTTGATGTATTATAAAACCGTCAACCTTCGTAAAAATCTTGCCCAAGATGACGTGGATGGCGTGAGCTATCTTTATCCAGTGACGATGGATGGCTGCGGACTATTTACAGCGACAATTAAAAACAAAAGTGACGATGATCAAAAAGGCCCACCGTTTTGGCCGATGGGCCTGATGCTTTTAACTCTTATTGCGCTTTTTGAGATTCGAAAGATTTTTCGATTATCAAAGAATCCACAACAAGCATAAATTAAGTGCCAACAATATCGTTGAACATAATTGGTTTTCTAGGAATAAGCTTACAAGAGATCGTTGAATCTTTAACAACTGCCCCTCTTTCAGATCGAACTTTAAGACTTTTCTTAACCAGATTAACTTCCAGTTGAGAACCAAAAGCTCCTGTGATGCTTAATGTTTTCTGTTCTAGAATTTGAGCTACTTTCCTTACTCGTCTTGTATAAGAATCAGAAAATAAGTCAGCATACTTAGCACTATCATGCTGTTCGCTCCAAACTTGAGCGTAAACAAAATGAACTTCACCTTTGTCTTCGTAGTCTCGAACATCCGTTAGCTTAAGAGTTGTATTTGCTCCTCGGCAAACAAGTTGATCAGCAAATGATGCCTGAATTGACAGAAATAAAGTTGCCACCAAAATTAGTAAATTCATATTTAGCTCCTATTTATTGATAAAAGGCATAATCACCTCTTATTCTGGATGTCTCTCATCATCCTAGACCACTATCCTCTAACGAATTTCGGTGCAACTTTAAATGAGGAAACTAGATAAAAATTTCTTAATCTTAAAAGGCCCACCGTTTTTGTTGATGGGCCTAAGTTTATTGGCGATGATTATTTAATATGAAATATTAGATCTAGAACGATTACATCATTTCTGCTGTACACATTAAACGTAAATCATAACCTATTCCTTGCACGGAATATTGCTGCAAACAATAGTCTAACTCAGTTTGAGTAAGGGCCCTTGGAAGTGTTTTTAAAAATGAAACACAAGCAAACCTGTAATCATTTAGTAGACTGCTTCCAAAATCCTGAAGTCGTGAACAAAAATTAAGCTCATCTTTTGTTAAGGTTCGATTTATCGTAGAAGCTGATGAACCGTCTTTCTCCATAAATGCTCTTATCGCAATCCAGCTATCAACAGAAAAGCAAGTCAATGAGATATCATCAACCTGGATCCCTAGAGTGATAAAGCCAGAAAAGCCCATTGTTTTAGAATCTTTTATAGCTGTGCAATTGATCAGTCCCTTGGACTCAATTCCGCAAGCCACCGAAACACTTTTCTTACCATCCGTTAATGTTTTAAACTTTCCTTTAGGATAACTTGTCGACGAATCTTCTAATAATTTTTCATCTACAATCTTTCCCGCTTGATCATCCATTCTGCATGTAATTGTTTTAACAGCATCGGCATGGGCAAACAAAGAAATTGTTAAAATAATTGAGAATATAAATATTTTCATAAAAATGATCCCTTTTCTTAATAACGATTAGTCCCAAGAACAGTCACTTCTGCGCGACAACTGTACAGTGGATGAAAGTCAGTTCTGTATGAATCCTTATAAACGACTTTACACTTCCCATATCCAGCTACTTGACAGTCTCTCATGGCACATTTTTTCGCTCTATGCTTGGCCCCTATACAAAGTAGATCACCTAGACCACCCATAGACACACATGTAAAACTCTCAGCAAAAGCTGCTGTTGAGAGCATAAGTCCGGCTAACAAAAATTTCTTCATAGATCGCTCCTTTAATTAGTGAGTTTTTTGTTGAATCGGAGAATGCCACTTTGCAGAATAAGTTAATAGGTTAATTTTATTAATAATTAATAAAATTTTTATAATAAAATAAATTAACTATGCTAATGTCCCATTATCCTTATGAAAATTGATTTATTTAAATTTAGCAACTACAAGCAATACTTAAGCGAAAAAATTGAATACGAGGCCAAACAGCAAAAAGGCTATAGAATTCAACTATGCGAACACATTGGCATTCAGGCCTCATACTTATCCCAAGTTCTCAATGGACGGCCCGATCTTACTTTAGAGCAAGGTCATAAGCTCAACTCATTTTTTTCACATACAAAAGAAGAAACAAAACTTTTTATGCTACTTTTAGAAAAAAGTCGGGCCGGCACAAGAGATTTAGAAAAATACTTTAAGGAACAAATTGAAGAGCTTCAACAGGTCAGATTTGATCTAAAAAAACGGCTAAAGGAGACTCAAGAAATTTCAGATCAGGATCACAATAAGTATTATAGCAGTTGGTTCTACTCTGCCATTTATGTACTTCTCTCCATTCCTGAATATCAAGAGATGCGTGCTATTAGTGAGCGGCTCAATCTTCCTATTGAATTGGTGAAAGAAGTAGTTTTCTTTTTAGAAAACTGCGGACTAATTGAGAACATCAAAGGAAAATACATTCTAACAAAGAGAAGCATTCATCTTAATCGGGAATCAATCTTCATTCAAAGACATCACATCAATTGGCGAAGTCAATCACTACAATCGGTAGAAAAAAATCTACCCGAAGACCTTCATTACTCCTCTGTTATCGCCATATCCAAGAACGATTTCTACAAAATTAAGGAAGTCTTTGTGGATGCCATCGAAGCTGCGAGACAGGTCATCAAACCATCTAAAGAGGAAGAAATTTACAGCATCACACTTGATGTCTTTAAACTCTAATTTTAATAATAAGTTGACCCTGTAAGCTTTACTCAATTTGCCCATAAAATTCAAATTTCAAGCTAGAATTGCATCATGAAAAATCTAATTTTCTTACTTTCAATTCTTGGTTCAGCACTCAGTTTTGCTGGCACTGAAAGTGGTGGCGGTGGAGGTGTTGTTGCTACTTCTAATAGGCCAGTACTTATTGACTTTTATCAATTAGCTAATCCTTCGGTGATGGTATCTGAAATTTCAGAGACTGATGATGCTTTTAAGCAAGCTGTTGATATTTTAGATACATGGCAAAGATTACCATTAGATAATATCTCATACCTTGTTGGCTTTTCTTTTTCTGGCCCCGTGGAATGGATATTTACTCATAACAAGCTAAAAGAATTTGATCATCATAGGCCAATGAATATTTCCGAACATGAAAGAATAGAAACTGTGGCCTATTATTCAATTAAAAATAGTATTTATCAGATAAATCTTTTTCGTCCCATCTGGGAACAAATGGATATCACCAATCAAACCGCCCTACTTATTCATGAATCTTTAAGACATGTACAACTAGGTCTTAAATCATACTTTAATGAGGAAGCTCTTCAGCAGGCCACTGTTATTTACATGCTCTGCCGGCCAACTGTACGGCTAAGCTCTTACCTTAATAATCTTCTTCATAATAATACCGAGCTAAACCAAAAAGTTTATGGAAGCTTTAATGATATTTTATCAAAAAGTTGTATGAGGAAATAATGCTTCAATTATTATTGATCTCATTATTAGCTTCTTTTTTAGGTCATGCTACAGAGCTTGATCAATCTGTAAATCAACTCATCTCCATGACTCATTATTCAGATGAAGATCTTGCCGGTACGAAGGGAATTTGGAAGTGTGAATATGAAATTCCTTACCCACATCAATTTCAGGCAAGTGATGACAAAATAGATTTCGCTATTCTTAAAACCCAAGTGCTTTGTATCAAGTATAAATGCCAAAATATCAATAAAATGCTAAATGAAGCCTATTCGAATTTACAAACACTCTCAGATGAAGATCTGGATGCTTATCTTGAAGGCCAAAATTATTCAGCAGAGCTAAGAAAGGATATTTTAAGCAAAAGAAAAAATATAAAAGACCTTCCCCAAACTGACTGTGAAACTGGCCCACAAAACTTAAAAAATACAATTGTACATCTATGTCTTAATGTTTCGATTTCATGCTCCAAAGAGTCTAGGGAACTGAACTAGCTTATAAATTCTTCAGCGAAGTCCCGCGCTTAGTGCATTCTGCTTCATACTCTTCCAGCCACGCTTTTTCTTCTGAGTTAAGAAGATTCAAATCCACGAGAGCTGGATCAAAACCAATATAAACAAAAGATTTAAATCTCAGCATTCCAGGATAATTTGGATGCTTTTCTGTATACACAATATTCTCTAAGCGCACTCCACCAAAACCTGGAATATAAATTCCTGGCTCAATGGAAACAGCTTGGACTGGTTTCATGGGCATATTAGATGCTGAATTTAATCTCACTCCTGGCTCATGCACATGAACACCAATTCCATGGCCTGTTCCGTGAGCATAATCTTGCCCCATTCTTCTCAGCGGTGCGCGAGCAATTCCATCTAAAACATTCCCACGAGTCCCTTCAGGGAAAACAGCATTCATGCAATTGAGAAGTCCCTTAAGAACCAAAGTATAAATTTCGATCATTTTAGGATGAGGCTTCTTAGATGAATCAGCGAAAAAAGTTCGCGTGGTATCTGTCGCCCAACCGCCTTCAAAATAGCCACCAGAATCTAGCAGAATCATATCTGTATCTTTGATGACCACTTGATCAGATGGATCACCGTAATGAATGATTGAGCCATTTGGCCCCACACCAGCGATGGTATTGAAGCTTTGATCTCTAGAACCTTGGGCCTCATATTTTTTAGTCGTCTCATGATAGAGATCTAACTCAGTAATTCTTTTTCCCGCTTTGATTGAATCCTTCACCCACTTAATGGTGCTCCAAATCGCCTTATCGGCCTTTTTGAAAGAGGCCTCCATTTGCTGAATTTCAATGGGCTCTTTAAGAGATTGATAAGGGTAAAGGCCACCAGATTTTTCTGTTAACTTTTCTGGGCCAAAAATTTTCAGTAACATGCCAAAGTCAGCACTATTAATCATTCCTGGATCAAACCAAACTTCTTCAAGATGAAGAGTATTTTGAAGACGCTCAAGCTCTTTAGGAAGATCGACAAAATTTAATTTGATAAATTCAAGTCCTGTCTCCTGAGAGGCCTTAGAGCTAATAGGAGTTTCAGGAGTCACAAAAACATAAACCTTCTCTTTGGTCACTAATGATTTTGCATAAAAGCTACTTTGAAAGGGCATATGATAACCGCGACAATTCGTCAGCCAGGCAATTGAATCAAGGGCCGTGAGATACATTGCCGTTTTTGATGATGAAAAAATAGAGCGGGTTTTCTCTAAGGTGTCTCTACCTCGCCACTCTCTTGGAACAAATTCAATTTCTTTTAAACCAGGAAGTGCCTCAAACTGAATAAACTTTGCTAACTCTCCCGGCATAATGGGTTTTATCTCTGGAGCGGCTTCCGCTAATCTTTTTAAATAGCCTAAAGAAGTTCGATCGGCCTCATGGCCCAATTTTTTAATGCCCAACTCTTTCACATCACGAGCAAGGCTCTCAGTCGTTGAGGCTGTCTCGCCTACTTTCATGACTTGAATAACTTCAGCATCCACTTCTAAATCGGCCTGTTCATGATAGCGCCCGTCCACATAAAGACGCACTTTCCCCTCTAAAGGGACTAAAACTTCCGCCATAGAGCCTGTAAAACCAGTAATGTAGTAGCGATGATTGTCTTGAAGAGGGACATATTCATTCAAATAAGGGTCAAAGCTTGAAATATAAACACCATCTAGGCCACGCTCCGTCATAAATTTTTTAAGGGAGCTGATATTAGTCTTGATAGTTTGATTTGATAGATTGATCGCTTTTTTCATACAATATCTCCGTCCATTAAAAATACTCTCCTCTGACATACTTGGGAAGACTTTTATGAAAATCCAAAAGCCTGTATACTACGGTGACTACCTGCAACTCTCTAAAATCCTCAATGCTCAAGCACCTGAGAGTCAAAAATACGGCCCTGCCGCCCACGAGGAAATGCTTTTTATTATTATTCACCAGGCCTATGAGCTTTGGTTTAAGCAAATTTTGCATGAGCTCGACTCCATTCGTGAGATCATGCTCAGGCCTTATCTGCCCTCCACTGATTTATCGGTGATTAATTCAAGAATTGAGCGGATCACAACGATTCAGCAAATTCTCATCGATCAAATTCAAATCATGGAGACCATGACCACTCTGGATTTTCTTGAATTTAGAGATTATCTCGTTCCGGCCTCAGGCTTTCAAAGTCTTCAATTCAGATTAGTAGAAGCAACTCTTGGAATTAAACCTCAGCATCGTATGGAAGTGGAAAAGCAATTTTTTACCTCAAGACTAAAACCTGAAGATAAAAAAACGCTCGAAGAGGCCGAAAGTAAAATCTCCATTTTTGAATTACTTGAAGCTTGGCTTTCAAGAATGCCTTTTAGTCATTTTGAGAATTTTGATTTTTGGGGTGAATATTCTAAGGCCGTGAGCACCATGCTCACCCAAGATGAAAAAATTATTTCAACCAATCCCATTCTTGATCAAGTCACCAGAGAGCTTGAACTTAAAAATCTCTCGCTAACAAAAAATAATTACGAGACACTTATTGATTCTCAAAAATTTGAAGAAGCAAAAAGTCTTGGGAAGTTTCGTCTCTCCCAAAAGGCGATGCTTTCGGCGGTATTCATATATCTATACCGTGATTATCCTGCACTCCAGATGCCTTTTAAAATCCTCAATGCTCTGGTGGAAGTAGATGAAAAATTCACCACCTGGAGATATCGTCACGCTATTATGGTTCAAAGAATTCTTGGAACTAAAATTGGAACTGGCGGCTCTTCTGGACATGAGTATTTGAAATCCACCACTGAAAGAAATCGTGCCTTTATTGATTTCTTTAATTTGGCGAGCTTTCTGATTCCCAAATCAATGATCCCAAAACTTCCAGAGCAGCTTAAGAACCAATTGGACATTGTCTATGACTCTAAAAGATCCTAAAGACTTGTACACACAGTTCTTGAAGAATCATCAGGGTAAGCTTCACTTTGCTGCTCACTCACATCATTTCTGGCCAGATGTTACTCGCAAGGCCCAACTTGATTATTGGGACGACTGCTCTAAGTTAAGTGATGAAAAGTGGAATAAAGTTTTTGGCGAAGTTATCCCTGAGGCCCAAAAACATATTGCTGAAATTCTCAATTTAAAAGATCCCAAGCAAATTGCTTTTGCTCCTAACACTCATGAGCTCCTTTCTCGAATTCTCTCTCTCTTTTTAGGTAATAAAGAAGTCACCATTCTCACTTCTATTCATGAATTTCACTCTTGGCGAAGACAACTTCTGCGCCTGACTGAACTGCCCGAAGTGAAAGTTAAATTAATTGAAAATGATCCGACAGAGAGAAGATCTTTCATCCAGGCCTTTAAAGATGAACTCAAAAAATCTCCAGATCTTTTTTTTATCTCTCAAGTCTTTTTTAATTCTGGATATGCTCTAACAGATGCAGAATTAATGGAACTCTATCAGGCCAAGACTGAAAAGACTTTGATGGTGGTTGATGGGTACCACGGCTTTTGTGCTCTCCCTACTGATCTGTCGCAACTTGAAGGCAAAATCTTCTATCTCGCTGGCGGTTATAAATATGCCCAAGCTGGAGAAGGTGCCGCTTTTCTAGTTATCCCTAAAGGAGATTGGAGACCCGCCTACACAGGATGGTTCGCTGAATTTGCTGAGCTCTCCATGCCAAAAGGGGCCCAAGTGGGTTACTCTCAAGACTTCATGGCCTTCATGGGTGCCACTCAAGATCCTAGTGGACTTTACCGCTTCAATGCCGTTTGGAGAGAATTTAAAAAACATGGACTAGATATTAAAAGTATCCATCAGTTCATCAAACAACAGCAGCAATATTTTATTGATCATCTTCCAAAAGAGTTTCTCTTAAAATGGAAACTCAAACCTCTGTATCAAGACCTGAATTGGCATGGCCATTTTCTGACTTACGAATCTTCTCTGGCCGAAGCGTGTGAGAAAGAATTAAAAAATCATCAGATTATCATAGATCGCCGAGGAGAGAGAATTCGCTTTGGTTTTGGGCTTTACCAAAATAAAGAAGATTTAAATCTTCTTCTTGAGTGCCTCCAAAAATTGGCAAATATTTCCCCATAAATTTAGTCGAATTCCCCTAAAGTTTTGTTTTTTAATGCCGATAGGGCCCTATAGTAAAATGTATTTGTTTGATCAACTAGGGGATCAGCTATGCCACTAAAACTCGGATCACTCGTCATAGTGTTAATGATGTTTTTCATCGCTAAAATCTCTTTTGAGACGGCGATGGCCGAGAAGGCCCCTGAAAGAATTAATGAACGCTCACCCGCTTCAATTGACCAAAGCTACGAAGATCACGTCTACAAAGGTCACTAAAAAGCGTCTTTCGCCCACTCCTTAAATCGCTCACCACGATCCACATAGTTTTTAAATTGATCAAAAGATGGAAATGCTGGAGAAAAAACTAAATCCCCTTTTAAATTTTGCTCTTTAACCCTCTTAAAAACAGTCTTGAGATCATACGCTGGCTCAACTCTAAAATCCCCTTTAAGCTCATTTAAAAGCCTCTCCGTCACATCTCCAATGGTGAAGATGGTGTGGATTTTGTCCTTAAAAGGCAGAAGATCTGGAAGAAGCTTATCCGCTTCATTCCGAAGCTTTCCTCCCAAAATAAGATACAAAGGAGAAGGACTCTCTTTAAAGGCCTTAATCGCTGTGGTCGTGGCCAGACTATTGGTACTCTTGGCATCGTTGTAGACAGTGAGACCATCTTTAGAGAGAACAAATTCCAATCGATGGGCCACTCCAGAAAACTCATTAATAAATTGTTGAAAGACTTTATCTAAATCTGAGATCCCTAACAATTCAAGCACTCGATAAGCAGCATAGAAATTCGCCTCATTATGCTCCCCTCTAACTCTTGCCTGGTTAAAATCAAACTTCACTTTAAATTCCTTAGGTAGATCACCCTTGGTAAAATAACTTCTTTGCAGATGATCGGCCTTAAGCTCATTCAAGTAAGGATTTTCTGTTCCAAGAATAATAAAATCCTCTTTAGTCATATTCTTAGTGATGTTAAATTTCGCCAATGCATAATCTCGAATATCATCATAGCGTTCAGAGTGGTTCGGAAACACATTCAAAATCAAAGCAATATGAGGATGAAAATCTTTAATCGTTTCAAGCTGGAAGCTTGAAACTTCAATTACGGCGTAATCAACTTTCTCTTCTGAAAGTGCAAGTTCACAATAAGGCACGCCGATATTGCCACCACAGAAAACTTTTTTTCCGGCCAGGCGAAGGGCCTCAGTAATCATAGTGGTTGTGGTGGTTTTACCATTGGTCCCAGTGATAGCAATCACTGGCACATCACGACAGTAGCGATAGGCATATTCGATCTCAGAAATAATTGGAACACCTTTTTCAACCGCCTTTTTGAGTGCGGGATGAGTAGTTGGAATCCCTGGAGAAATCACAATCTCATCCATTTTATGAAAATGGGCCGCAAAATCTTCTTCCGAATAACATGAACATGGCTCAAGAATTTTTTCTAATTTTTCTGCATAAAACCAAGAATCAACTGGCCCTTTGTTTACGGCATAAAGGTCCTGCTTATATTTTTTGGCCAGCTCGACAGCTGCTTTACCAGATTTTCCCATTCCAAAAATGGCCACTTTGTTTATCTTATTCATAACCTGTGATATACCCCATCTAATGAATTATAAAGAGCGCTTCCAAGAGATTCACGACTTTCTTTTACCATACCAAAATGTATGGCAAAACGAAATCATGCTCCTCTACCCGGATCCATTTAAAGACTACAATCTCGAATGGATTAATGAGCTCGCCTCTTTTAGAGATAAAAATGATGTCATTAAATTAGAGAAAAAAGAAGTTCAGAATTATCTAAAATCTGACTCACTGATTCGCTTTTATGATCGAATTGAGCAGTTATGCCATATTCATTCGGCCCCAGACCTGGCCCCCATGCCATCGGATCAATTTACTTTTCTATTTATGATCCCCAAAAAGCAGCATGAAATAAAAAAACTTGCTCCTTTTGTGAATGATTTCTATCAAAAAAATAAAGTGGAACGAATCATTGATATTGGTGGTGGCATTGGACTTTTATCGCAAACACTTAATAAAGAGTACAATTTAAAGATCACTTCCGTGGACATGGATGCTGTTCTTCAAAAAACTGGCCAGGACCGACATGAGAAGAATGCTCGTCATCCAGAAAATAAAATTGAATATCTTAATTTAAGAGTTGATGCTGATAATTTGGCCTTTGGAAATATACTGCTATCAAACCATATCACTCTTGGCCTTCATACATGTGGAAGTCTCGCAAATGATCAAATGAAAGCGAGTGTGAAAAAAAAGATTAAGGGAATGATTAATTTTGGTTGCTGCTATCACAAACTTGAAAAAGATCCTCAAGGGCAAAATATTTCGAAGTTTGCGCAAGGCCTTAAAGAAAAAATTGAAATGAATCACTTCGCTTTAACTCTTGCCTCTCGTGCCCATCGTAAGATGGATGAAAAAGATTATGATTTAAAGTTAAAAGTAAAGCTCTATCGCTATGCCATTCATTTTCTCTTGCATGATCATTATGGATTCAGAGAATTAGTCACTCTGGGAAATTCAAGTCCAAAACTTTATGATGAATCTTTTGGCACTTATGTCCTAGAACAATTAGCTCGGATTCAAGTTTTGCCAAAGCATACTAAAGAAGAATTAGATGCCTATTTTGAAGATACTGAAAGACAAAATTTAATTTGGAAAATGTTAGCGGCCGGACTTATTCGAAATGCGCTTGGGCGATTATTAGAACTTTATATTCTTCTTGATCGAGCGATCTTTCTTGAAGAAAATGGCTATACGGTAGATATGATGGAATTTTTCCAAGAAGAAATTTCACCACGAAATATTGGTTTAATTGCATCCCTTCCCTAAGAGGAAGGGATGAGAGAAATTATCTGCATTCAATATCTAGAATCGAAAAATCATTAATATCTTCGCGATCAAAGCTCATTCTGAACTTGGTTAAAACCGAGCATTCTTTTTGAAGACGTTGAGTTCTAAAAGCATGATAATAAAGAATGGTGGCAGGACAAGCATCACCTGGGTGAGCATAGTAATTAGACATCTCTACTAATTTCATGCTCAAGACACTTTTTTGATCAAGCATCAAACTATTCATCAATTGCTCATTTACTTTTTCATTCAGTAATTGAGTATCAACTTGGGGACAGATCGCAAAACTAGAAACAGAAAACAAGGCCAAAAATCCTAGGAACAAAACTTTCATGATAGCTCCTTAGTTTAAATGGAATACCTCTCTCATTTCTTGATTAAGCAAATGCATTTTGTGGTCAATGTCAGCATGATTTCTATCGCTTGGATCCAATAAATAATTTTCTGGGCCCATTGGCTTAACCATCAATTTAGTCTGCCAGATATTATCATGAGCGATATTGATATCCTGACGATAAAGATATTTATCTAAAGTTTCTTTCTTAATAAAGTCCTGAATTGAATTGAAATAGTGGTCATTATAGATTTTTTTGCCATTCTCAAGACGCGTATAACCGCGAACCACGTAATCAATATAAACAACATCACACTCAAAAACTTCAAACATATAGTTAAGTGCGTTTAGTGGAATAATATCTCCACATGTTGCTACATCAAGATCAAGTCTGAATGTACAAATACCTTCAGGATCAGATGCATCAGGATAGGTGTGAGTCGTAATGTGTGATTTATCTAAATGCATTTTTACCGCAACATTATTTGTTGCAGCAGTCTCTTCCCACTTTCCGCCTTTAATGTCGGACATCAATGTCATAGTAGATGCACCTACTGGATCATAATCTTGAATCGATTCATTCAAAATATTGGCCTCAATGATATTGCAAATATTGCGAGCAATATCGCGAATATTGGCCGCACAATATTTGGTATGAATAAAATTAATGTATTCTTGCTTTTGCTTGTCATTCATGGCGATACAAAAATCGTAGAAATTGAACGACAAAATTTTTGTTAAATTGTTAAACCCAGAAAGCTTAATCGTTTCCTGCATGTTCGCCATAAACAAGACCTCAAATTAGGAAAAAAATTGTAGTGGCAAGTTATAAGGGAATTTAGGGGGTGATGACAAGGAAAAAGGGCCCTGAGCGTTACGCTCGGGCCCTAATTGAGTATTTAATTAAATTAACCCTAAAGACTTTACAGCATCGCGCTCACTACGTAGCTCGTCCAAAGTCGCTTTAAACTTCTCTTGGCCAAAATCATTATGTTTAATGCCTTCAACCACTTTCAATTTTCCACCCTCTACACGGCATGGATAAGAGAAAATAAGCCCTTTATCTACGCCATATTCACCATTTGAGGCAAGACACATAGAAAAAGTCTCAAGGGCCGGAGTTTCTGTAACCAGATTACGGATTCCGTCGACTACTGCATTAGCAGCAGAAGCTGCAGAAGAAGCACCACGGGCCTTAATGATGGCCGCTCCACGCTGCTGAACAGTTTTAATGAAATCAGTTTTTAGCCATTCATGATCAGAGATCACTTCTGTGACGTGTTTTCCATTGATTGTAGCATTATAGAAATCTGGATATTGAGTAGCAGAGTGATTTCCCCAAATTGTTAAATTCTTAACCGCTGTTACATCAACGCCAGCTTTTTGAGCAAGTTGAGTTTTAGCACGATTTTCATCAAGTGAAGTCATGGCAAAAAATCTATCAGCAGGAATGCCTTTAGCATTATTCATAGCAATTAAAGCGTTTGTGTTACAAGGGTTACCAACAACGAAGATGCGAACATCTGAAGCGGCACTCTTCTCAACGGCCTTAGCTTGAGCAGTAAAGATACCACCATTAATTTTTAAAAGATCAGCTCTCTCCATTCCATCTTTACGAGGAACCGAACCAACACAAATAACCCAGTTAGCATCTTTAAAAGCTGTATTTAAATCTGAAGTAAGAAGAATATTTTTTAGGTTAGGAAAAGCGCAATCTTCCAATTCCATCGCAACACCCTTCAGTGCTGGAAGAGCAGCTTCAAGCTCAAGAAGCTGAAGTTCAACGTCTGTTTCCGATCCAAACATTTGCCCAGAGGCAATTCTAAATAGTAGTGCATATCCAATTTGTCCAGCAGCACCTGTTACTGCGACTTTTACTCTCTTCTTGGCCACAAAAACCTCCACAACGTTTAAGTTGAAATTTATGGGTTTATTATAAGGGAAATGGTCATCTTTCTCATCTTTTATTCGCCTGACCTAGACAAATTCTTTCTGTGAAGCATAGTATTAAGACTAAAAGAGTTTTTAATATTGGAGACTGCCGTGCGCGACTCTCAAAATAATTCAACTCCACCACAAGGTGGAGGTAACAACAACAACCGTAGAAGACGTTTTCGTCATCATCGAGATAATCGGGATAACCGTCCTCAGGGACAACCCCAGGGACAAGGGCAAGGACAGGGCCAGAATCCTCAAAATTCTGCTCCACGACCTCAGAATTCTCAACCTCGAGCTTCTTCCCCTGAGAATAGAAACCGTCAATTTCAATCGAATAATCGCTACCGTCGCTCAGGCGGAAGAGTTTTAACTTCGAATCAAGTACTAGTTAAGTATGACAATCTTCTTGAACAGCACTTGATCAATCGAAGGAAGTACTACGAGTATTTTAATCGCGTTGATGATAGACAACTGGCCAAGCTTGAAAAAAACTTTTTTGATAGCATTGAACATTTAAGGCGCTTTGAGGCGGGCCTTGAGCCCTGGCAGAGAGAGGCCTTGGAAAAAAGAAAAACTGAAAGATATCGCCTAGACCTGACCTATTCTTCTAATCATGGCCTTGACCCAGCTGAGGCAAAAGTTGAAATTGCTCCAGAAGAGATGGAAGATCCTCATTTCAAAGATTCTCAAAAGGAAGCTTTCGAAGAATACAAAGACGATACTGAAGAGTCCGAAGGGACTTACGAAGACTATCTGAAACTTAAAGGTCTATAATAGAGAAGGCCATACATTCGTATGGCCTTTCAAAAATCAAGAAATGTGTGTGTTAGATACCGTCTGTACCTGTTGCAGATAGCTGAGTTGCTAAGTGAGTGGCAGCAAGGGCATCTTTATCTTTCTTAGATGGTCTAATGTTATAAAGATAATTGTTCAGAGTTTCTTCCTGATCTTTTAGTATAGCTGCTTTAAGTTCTTCAGCAGGGATGTCCAAAACTTCAGAAACTTTACGAAGCATCTTTAAAGGAATGTTACAAAGAGCACGTTCAACGTTTGATATAAACTGTCCGTTCTTATAACCTAGTAAGTGTGAGAGTTCCGATTGAGAATAACCTTTCGGATGATTCATTCTTTTTGTACGAATTAAATAAGCAATGTTCTTAAAGCAACGCATGTGTTCTCCGTCTGGGTTGTGGCGAGATTGAAAATAATATTCATTTTTTTTAGAATGTCATTCTACATTCACAAAAAAATTATTATTCATGATATCGGATTTTTTAAAACGAAAATAACTAGGAAAATTTTTTTATGAAAATTATTTCGTGGAACGTCAATGGCATACGCTCTGTGTACAATAAAGGATTTCTGGATTGGTTCACTATGGAATCACCAGATATCCTATGCCTACAAGAGACCAAAGCGGATTTAGAGCAATTTCCACTTCCTCTGAGAGAAATGAAAGAGCACGAGCTTTTCCACAGTTCTGCCGAAAAAAAAGGATATTCAGGAGTTGCAACTTTTAGTCGAGAAAAAATCCTTGACACCAAGAAAATTGAAAAACACTGTTTTGATTCAGAAGGACGAGTCCTTATTCATGAATTAGAGGATTTTTTTCTTTTAAATTGTTATTTCCCTAATGGTCAACGAGACCACAAAAGAGTTCCTTTTAAATTGGAATTTTGTGACGATATTTTGTCTAAGATGAATGAACTTAGAAAGAAAAAGCCCATCATTATTACGGGAGACTTTAATACAGCTCACACAGAGATTGATCTGGCCAATCCAAAAACCAACAAGAACACCACTGGTTTTTTGCCCAATGAAAGAGCTTGGATGGATAAATTCATTGCTGAAGGCTATATCGATATTTATCGTCACCTTCATCCAAATCAAACAGGTGCTTATACTTGGTGGAGTAATTTTTATGGAGCAAGAGATAGAAACATCGGTTGGAGAATTGATTACTTCTTCATTACTCCTGAACTATTACCAAGAATAAAAAGCGCGTCCATTTATCCTCATGTGAAAGGCTCGGATCATTGTCCAGTTGTGATTGAGTTAAGTTGAAACTAATTGTTTCACTTTATTAATCAGATCTTGAAAATGTAATGGTTTGAATAAGACATCATCAAAAGCATGTCTGTTATTTTCATACATATTATCGACATTACCGGTAACTAAAATAAATTTCCCATTAAAGATGCCTTCATCCTTAATTGCATTTAGAAGTTCTGCCCCAGAGCCCGTAGGCATCTTTGAATCCGAAATAATAATCTCGTAATTATGTTCTCGAATCATCTTGATCGCCTGTTCAAAACAAGTGCACGTATGAATATGTAACTTTTCATCTAGAAAAAATGAAGCTGCTAAATCTAATAAATCTTTTTCATCATCGATGTAGAGAATCTTTGCATTTTGAGACATAAAAATCTCTCTGGTTAAAGATCTCTCAATTATAGAAGGGGTCAACAAAAGGCCGGCCTAATAATCAAATTCTTTTGAAATGGTCAGTGTGAATCAATAGTTATCAATTCTTTCTGAATAACTGCCAAGAAAATTTATCACCTCTTAAAATATGCATTGGTCATTTTTCTTGGCAGTTTTGGAGTTAAAACAATCTATGCCCTTGATAGTAGGTTGATTTCACCAAGCTATCATACTGCTCTCGATTTTGCTTAAATTGCTGAACTATATCAGCTAATACGGCTTCGGCATTGTTATGTTTAGCTGAGAGCTTAAAAGGAATGACTATAAAATTACATTCTTTATTCTTATCCAGATTTCCTTTTAATTTACCTTGCCCCATAATTTCTGCCCCTGCAAGAGTCGCTCGATAGAGAGCTTTGGTATAAGTCGCCTCTTTGATTTTCTTCTTCTTATTTTGTTCGACAAAACTTCTCATGACATCAAACATTGATAAGAATGGTCCTCCTCCAATGTCTGATCCTAGGGCCCAACGAACTTTAGCTTTTTCAATTTTTCTGAAATCAAAGAGTCCAGAACCTAGACCTCTTTCTTCAATTGGCGCATTTGAAGTTGGACAATGAATAACTGCAGTTTCTGTATTTTTTAATGTCTTGAGCTCTTTATCAGAGAGATGAATACCATGCCCCATCAGCGATTTCTTTCCAAGCATCCCTGTTTTCTCATAAATTTCTGTATAGCTTTTTACTTTTTCAAATCCAGGAATTTTCTTATAAAGAGAAAGAACAAATTCTATTTCTGCAGGCGTTTCAGAAAGATGAGTTTGTTTAAAACACTTACTCTTATCCGCCATGGCACTTCCCTTTTTCATCACCTCTGGAGTTGTAGTGATAGCAAAGCGAGGAGTAAAAGCATGTCGAGAACCAAATTTTTTTATTAAACGTTTCGTTACTTCAAGAGACTCTTCTGGAGTTTGAGTAAGCTCCTTTGGAGAATTCATATTCATGAGAACATTCCCAATCACAAAATCTCCTTGAACATATTTTAAAGCAGCTTCAACTGCATGTTCATGGATTGAGCTATAGCAAGCTCCACCTAAAGTTCCAACTCGACTTAAACGCTTAAAAAATTCCTTGGCCCTTTTATTAGCGTAACTCTTATTCTTAAATTTCATCTCAGTTGGGAAAGTATACTTTTCAAGCCACTCTAAAAGAGAATCCTTAGGCATCTCCCTTACATCATCTTGAACCCAATGAAAGTGCATATCAAAAAATCCAGGCATGATAATTGAAGAACCAAAATCAACAGTATTCGATTTGTTCATGACCGAGTCATACTTATTCATGGCCTTATCGACAGAAAGAATTTCTTTAATCTTCCAATTTTTACCCGTTAGAGAGGCCACCATGACACCATTTGGAATGAAATCACATTTTTTATCATTAACCGGATTTAAAATTGCTCCGATATAAAATTTAACTTTTTGTTTTGCCATACGGCTTCCTTTTTAACTATCAAGCAAGTAACCTAATACCCATGAGAATATCAATTCTAGTCTTTTTTTTCTTCTTTGTCTTGGTGGTATTCCCTTTAAAGGCGAGTACAAATGAAATTAACCATATTCATTTATTAAACATCAAATCGGCAATTACTCCGGCCAGTTATGATTATTTAAATTATCAGCTGGGACGTACCCATCCAAATTCGTTGATTATCATTAAGATGAATACTCCTGGTGGATTACTTACAACGACTAAAGATATCGTTTCATTAATTGCTAAACAAAAAAATCCTGTGGCCATTTGGATTACTCCAGAAGGTGGAGGGGCGGCAAGTGCAGGGGCCATTATTGCTTCTGCTGCTAACTTTATTTTTATGTCCCCAGGAACAAATATTGGAGCGGCCACTCCCGTTTCATTTGGTAGTGATATTCAAAGTGATAGTAAACAAAAGCTCATCAACGATTTAGCATCGCTGATTAGATCTATGGGACAATTAAGAAATAGACCTTCTCTGCCGTTTGAGAATATGGTGAGAACAGCTTCATCTTATACTGACCAAGAGGCCCTTGATCTAAAAATCATCGATGGAATTACCTCTAATCTTTCAGAAATCATCCGAGTACTTGAAACAAAGAATTATAAATTTAGTCAAGTTGAAATTCATAAAATGGAACCAACCCTTGGCCAAAAGCTACTTGAGATTATTGCTGATCCATCTCTGGCCTACTTTCTTTTTCTCTTAGGTGTGGCACTCGTTTATTTTGAATTCCAAGCTCCAGGTGGTTTCATTGCTGGTTCAATCGGAAGCTGTTTAATTTTATTATCAGGAATTGCCTTTCAAGTTCTCCCATTGAATTGGGGGGCCATGGGACTTATCGCTCTTGGAATTATACTTCTCATTCTTGAAATATTCATCGTCAGTTATGGGGTTCTCTCTTTTTCCGGCCTAGCTGCTTTTATTGCTGGCTCTCTCTTTCTTTATCATAATGAAGAAGGATTTATTTCTGTAGACTACTCCCTTTTAATATCTCTACTGGCAGGAGTTTTTACCTCTGCAGGAATTTTAATCTGGACTCTTTACCGTTATCAGAAAAAGCAATCTCAACAAATCAATTTTTTCTCTCCACTATACTCCACAGGCCTAGTGCTTAATCTCCATCCTCTGCAGGTCAAAGTGAAAGGAGAAATTTGGAAAGCACAAAGTGCAGATGAATTAAAAATGGGAGATGAAGTGAAAATTATTGAAGTCGTTGAAAAAGAATTAATAGTTATAGTTAATAAAATTTAAGGAGGCCTATGGTTACTTTTTTACCGTTTTTGGTGATAGCTGGTTTAATTCTCTTTAGTACCTTTAAAATATTAAATGAGTACGAGAGAGGGGTTATTTTTCGATTAGGAAAATTTTCAGGAGTAAGAGGCCCGGGCCTTATCATTTTAATACCAGGCCTGGAGAAAATGGCGAAAGTTGATCTTCGTCTTGTTACAATGGATGTTCCTTCGCAAGATATTATCTCAAAAGATAACGTCACTTTAAAAGTTAACGGTGTTGTGTATTTTAGAGTTAGTAATCCTGAACATGCTATCATTTCTGTTGAAAACTTTTACCATGCCACGGCCCAAATTGCTCAAACTACTCTTCGCTCAGTGATAGGACAATATGAGCTGGATGAGATTCTTTCTCACCGCGATCAAATTAATGCCAAACTACAAGAAATTTTAGATGAGTTAACAGAATCATGGGGGATCAAAGTCACTAACGTCGAAGTTAAGGCGATTGATCTTCCGGTTGAAATGCAAAGAGCGATGGCCAAACAGGCCGAAGCAGAAAGAGAAAAGCGTGCAAAAATTATTTCTGCTCAAGGGGAATTTGAAGCTTCTCAAAAATTGGCCGAAGCAGCTCGAGTTCTTGGTGAGCAAAAAGATGCCATCACTCTTAGATTTTTGGAAACAATGAGAGAGATTGCAGGTTCAAATAATTCTTCAACGACTTTTTTTCCAGTACCGGTTGATTTCCTAGGGAAGTTACTTAAATAGAAACTGCCCGACTTGATTGGTGTCGAGGGTACTTATTTTTTACAACTTGATTGATAAAAAATATTACCCTCTGCAACATCTGCCTTTCATTCTCATAACTTAGCTCTTTTATCTTTGTCACCAGTCCTTGCATATATAGGGATATGAATAAAATATGCCCCAACCCCAACTGCGCATGCCCTGACTTTATCATTCGTGACGGAACTTTTTTTCGTCGTGAAGACTCCAAAAAAATTCAGCGATTTCGATGCAAAAATTGTCACACTCGCTTTTCATCGGCGACTTTCACTGAGACCTATCGACAGAAAAAAAGGCGAGTCAATTCACCACTACTCAAGCTTCTTTCCTCGGGTGTCTCTTTAAGAAGGTCGGCAATTCTCTTAGGTGTGAATCGAAAAACGGTGGAGCGCAAACTGCCGATACTCGCTCAGCGCTGTCGGCGAATTCATCATCGAGAGTTGAATAAACTTAGAGGGCGAGTTTTTAATATGCAGATTGATGATTTGATCACCAAAGAAAACTCAAAACTAAAACCTCTTTCTGTTTCAATTGCCGTGGATGAAGATCGTCGACTCATTCTAGGTGCAGAGGTCTCAATTATTCCTGCTTTTGGGCATCTTTCAAAACTTGCCGTCAAAAAATACGGCAAACGAAACGATGAGCATTTTCAGGGGATGACGAGGTTGTTTCAAAAAATTTCTCCGATCGTTTCTTCAGAAGTCTTAGTAAAATCTGACGAGCACACTCGCTACCCGGGTTTTATTTCCGCGTACCTGCCGCGGGCAAAACATCTGACGTTTCCCAGCGAGCGCGGCTGTATTGTTGGGCAAGGAGAATTAAAGAAAGTTCACTTCGATCCACTCTTTATAATCAATCACACTTGCGCTCTTCTTCGCGCGAATGTGAATCGATTAATTCGTAAAACTTGGTGTACGACGAAAGATCCCATCCGTCTAAAAGATCATTTAGATATTTTTATTTATTTTTATAATCAGCAATTACTTAAGAAAGCGCTAACACCATTATAAGGGGGCAGTTGCTACCATTCTTTATGCCCAGTCTGACGGACAGTCTTATCAATTTTACTTTCTTCTTTTATAGGATTTTCAACCTCAACAGGAGTTACTGAGGCCGGAGCTCTTCCAGCTTTTGTTTTAAATTGATCATCATTTTGATTATTTAAATCTTGTTGCATATTTTGAATCAAAATATGATTAAAATCTCTCACTTCTTTTTTTGCATAGGCGAGTGTGATCGAAAAGATGAAAAATATTAATCCAAACTTCATAGTTTCTCCTCCACAAGACCTATCGGATACTTGAGAGGAAAACTTTAATTAGGGCCGATCCAAACGTTCTCGGGGAATTCTATTAGAGTCAGGCCCGGTATTGTAATCCACTGGTTGATCAGGACCTTGTCGACTCATGCCATCAACGCCTTCATTCGGAGAAACCTCCTCGGCCTGGATTGTTGTCCCTTGAAATACCTCTGAAGCATTCTCACTTGGAGTTGGATTTGGTGAAGAGTTCATCTCTGAAGGTGGAGAAGTCCTAGCATCACTCATTGGATCAGAATTTCCAACGAAGCCTCCAGGTTTGCCACTATTTGGCGCATACCTTGGTTGCGCTAACACTGTGAAACTTACAAACATTAAGAATACAAATCTCATAGGTCCTCCTTTAGAGGAACTATTATATAAAACTTTAAAAGCGAGGAAGATAGGCCAAGAGATGAACAAAAGGGTCAGTAAAGAAGTCACATTAATATGTGACTTCTTTACTTGATAATTAACGAGTTACTTTTCTCATATTTTGATTAAGTTCTTTTTTACGAATACGAATACTTTTCGGAGTTACTTCAACCCACTCATCATCATCAATCCAGTCAAGTGCCCAATCAAGGGTTCTTGGGGTAATTGGTGGAAGAATAACGTTCTCATCTTTACCGGCCGTACGAACAGAAGAAAGATGTTTTTCACGACAAACATTGACGTTCAAATCATTTGGACGAGTATGCTCACCTACAACTTGACCTTCATAGGTTTGCTCAGTTGGTAAAACAAATTGCTTACCAGATGAGAGAAGATTGAAAAGAGCATATGGAGTAATTTTTCCAGCACGATCAGAAATAAGTGCACCGTTTTGACGAGCAAGCATTTTTCCAACATGTGGTTCATAACCAACAAAGTACGAAGACATTAATCCTTGTCCTTTTGTATCAGTTAAGAAAGTAGAACGGTATCCGATTAGGCCACGAGATGGAACATGAAACTCCATACGTGTACGACCTTCACCAAAGGGTTGCATTGCTTCAAGACGGCCTTTACGAGTGGCCATCTTTTCTGTGATTGCCCCAGTTGAATCATCAGGCACATCGAGAACTAAACGCTCAAATGGCTCCATTAAAACACCATCAACTTCTTTAGTGATAACTTGTGGACGAGCAATCATCAGCTCAAATCCTGCACGACGAATTTCTTCGAATACCACTGCTACCTGCAACTCTCCACGAGCTTTCAAAATGAAAACTTTTGGATCGTTCGTTGGTTCATATTTTAAAGATACGTTCTTTCTAATAGCATCAATCAAAAATTCTTCTAGCTTTCTACTTGTTAGATACTCACCTTCACGTCCTGACATTGGAGAAGTTGAAACTGAAACCTGAACAGAAACTGTTGGTGGTTCTACTTCAATTCGAGGAAGTGCTTCTGGTTTATCAACCGCCGCAAGAGTATCTCCGATATCCCCATTCTCAAAACCAGAAACAATCACGATCTCGCCGGCCTCAGCAGATTCTACTTGTGCCATTCCTAGACCATCATAAATTTGAAGTGAAGTAACTTTAAAAGTTTTCACTTTCCCTTCTGCACCGATATGAGCAATTTGTTTTCCATTTTCAATTTTACCGCGAGTAATACGGCCAACCATAAGTGAGCCAAGGTAGTTTGAATATGAAAGGTTTGTCACAAGCATTTGTGCAGCACCCGTTGTATCAAATTTTGGAGATGGATAGTAATCACTTACAAGGAAATCGAGAAGTGGATCCATCACACCTTCACGGCGAGTTTTATCTTGAGACACATAAGCATTTCTGCCTGAGCCATAATAAAAAGGAATATCTAAATCAATGTCATGACCTGATTGAGAAGCAAGCTCTAATAAAAGATCTTCTACCTCAGCTTTAACTTCATCAATACGCTCATCGGGACGATCAACTTTATTGATGAATACACCTACGTGAATCCCGCGTTCCAGTGCCTTTGAAAGAACGAAACGAGTTTGAGGCAAAGGTCCCTCAGAAGCATCAACAAGAAGAAGAATACCATCCACCATCATGAGTGATCGTTCTACTTCTCCACCGAAGTCGGCGTGTCCGGGAGTATCTAGCAAATTAATTTTTGTATCTTTCCAACGGATAGCACAGTTTTTAGCTTTAATTGTAATTCCGCGCTCACGTTCAAGTTCACCAGAATCCATCACACGCTCTTGCACTTGTTCATGGGCAGAAAATGTTCCTGAATACTTTAATAATTGGTCAACAAGAGTTGTTTTACCATGGTCCACGTGGGCCACAACGGCAATGTTTTTTAATTTCATGAATAAATGTCCTTTATGTAATGGCCAAAAGTTTACCTGAGAAGAGTAGAAATTACGAGTCAAACTTGTGTTAAAGATAATTTTTTAAGCCCACGCAGCAAATCAAAGCTATTCGCTCAAAAGAGTTTAAGTCACTGATTTCTCGATCAACTTTTCTCTCTCTAGAATACTAATGGCGCACTTTACTCCATCAACAGCTGCAGAAGTGATTCCTCCAGCATAACCAGCACCTTCTCCGCATGGGTAAAGTCCCTCATGAGAAAGAGAAACTAGACTTTGTTTATCACGTAAAATGGTCAAAGGGGCCGAGGTTCTTGTTTCAGGTGCAATTAAAATAGCTTCGTCAGTTATAAATCCTGGAAGATCTTTATCAAACTCTTGAAGACCTTGTTTTAAATGTTCATTGATAAATTGTGGGAAAATATCTCGAATATCGGCCTTAAAGATTCCCGAAGGAGAAGAAGTATGAGGAAGTGGCCTATCTGTTAACTTACCCGTCAAAAATTCTTTTACAGTCATGGCCGGAAGCTCTCTCCCTGTCGCCATTTTTTTTGAAACTTCATAGGCCTTTTGTTCAATCTGATGTTGAAAATCTAGGCCGGCCATTAAATTATCAGCTGCAAAATCTTTTCCAGCTTTCACCGAAACGACCAGCGCCGAATTTGACCAGGGAGAATTTCGAGCATAGTTACTCATCCCATTCACAACAATTCCATCATGTTCAGTGCCAGATGAAAGCACATACCCACCTGGGCACATACAAAAACTATAAACTCCGCGATCATCCCACTTGTCATGCCAACTTAAACGGTAGCGAGCGGAGCCCATTTCAGGAGCTTCACAAAATTGTCCATGTTGAAGCTTATCAATTAATTTTCTAGGATGCTCAACCCGAACACCCACAGCAAAATCTTTTTGTTTCATGGCAACTTTTAGATCGGCCAGGTGTGCATAAAGCTCTTTGGCAGAATGCCCAGTTGCTAAGACCACATGATCAGAAAATATTTTTTCTCCATTGGAAAGTCTTACGCCAACAACTTTATTGCCTTCAGTTAAAATTTCATCGACTCGAGTGTTATAGCGAATCTCACACCCCTGAGAGCGAAGCCAATTAGAAATCTGAGTAATGATCGTTCTTATTTTATTGGAGCCCAAATGAGGATTAGACACATAGGCCGTCTCAGGAGGTGCTCCAAAATCCACAAACTTTTCCATGACATATGAAACAAGATTGGACTTAATTCTTGTGATTAATTTTCCGTCCGAAAATAAACCAGCTCCACCTTCACCATAACAGACATTGGTTTCAGAATCTAATTCACCATATCGCCAAAACTTTGCGATTTTAAGCATGCGCTTACTCGCCTCATCACCACGCTCGATCACAATACTTGGAATTCCGTATTCACTTAAGCGAACGGCACAAAAAAGACCACCTGGCCCGGCCCCAATAATAATTGGCCTTTGCTTCAGGGCCTCTAATTTTGGAAATTTTTTTGCCTCAGCATAATGATCATCAGCGGAAGTTAAGGCCTCTAAGATATAATGATAAATTGGCCTTTTACCTCGAGGGGCCCCCCTTGCATCAAGACTTTTAGAAATAGTTCTATATTCCCGAATTTCAGGGAAGGTTTTTTTCACATATTTGTCGAGATCCACATCAAAGGGAAGCTCAAATTGATACTTTTTAGGCATTGGCGTGTTTTTACATTATGCACCAAGAAAAATCAAAGAATTTCATTATAGTTAATAAAATCGAGGTGGAGCATGAAAGTTGGGTTGTTAGTTATTGGAAGTGAAGTCCTTAATGGCAAGATTAGTGATCTGAATACCCGTTTTTTAGCGGATTTCCTTCAAGCTCATCAATTAGATCTCCAAATGGCCATCACAGTTAAAGATATTGAATCAGAAATTCATCGGGCCCTAAAAGTCCTTTTTGAAATTTGCGATTTAGTTGTTACTTCAGGAGGCCTTGGTCCCACTCGTGATGACATTACAAAAATGGCCTTGGCGACTTACCTCAATCGAATCATCTCGTACTCACCTGAGGCCGAAATTATTGCACAAGAAAATTATGCAAAATTTGAAAGAAGCTTTCCTGGAAAAGAGCATGGCTACTCTTTTCTTCCTCAAGGCTTCGTCGCTCTCAACAATTCTTCAGGTTTTGCTCCAGGATTATTCACTGAACACTTAGGAAAATATCTCTTCTGTGCTCCAGGAGTACCAAAAGAATTTAAAACAATGATTCAAGATCATCTCTACCAACTGATATTCTCCAAAATCGAAAATGGTGAATTTCTTAGCACCGTCACCATTAGAACTAAAAAAGTTCCGGAGGAAAAAATCTTTTCTGAAATTGACCCAAACCTTTGGGATAAACTTGCCCACTATGGAGATGTGGCCTCTTTACCAGTTCTTATGGGTGTAGATATCGAAGTAAAACTCAGGGCCAAAAATCAAGAGGAACTTAATCAAAAAAAAGAAGGTGTGTTAAAAGTTATTGATGAATCAGCAGTAAAAGAGCATGTTTGGCACTTCGGTCGAGAGCTGCTGGAAGAAATTATTATTCAAAAGGCCAATCAGAAAAAATTACGTTTTGGATTTGCTGAATCTGCCACAGGAGGACTCTGTTCTCATCGTGTGACTGGTATCTCTGGGAGTAGCAACTCTTTTGTTGGCTCTGTTATTTGTTACGATACCAACGTGAAAATTAATCAGCTTCAAGTGAGTCAAAGTGTTATTGAAGAATTTGGAGTCGTCAGTCTTGAAACGGCCAGGGCCATGGCCAGTGGGATCGCCCAAGTATTGAATCTAGATATTGGAATTTCTATCACTGGTTTTGCTGGCCCAAGCGGAGGCACTCCGGACAAACCTGTAGGAACAGTTTGCATCGGCACCTATGTGAAAGGAAAAATTGAGGCCCAAAGTTTTCGCTTTTATGGAGACCGCGAGCAATTAAAAAATCGCTTTGCTCAGGCGGCCTTGATGATTTTACTAGAGAGAATGGAAGAATTTGCCTGAAACTGACTCTTTTTATCGGCAGGTTCGTTTTCTTTTAAGATCTCAATTCAACTAGTTAGTACCCTCAAAAAAAATTACTCAGGTATTTTAAATTTTCGAGTGAAAATTAAACTCGAAACTTAAAAAAACTCATTAAAAATTCCGATAGTTAACCAAAGAGGGATGACACGGATGTTGAACCTTAAATCAACTTTAACTACTAAACTTAATTTGCACGCGCTCATTTTAGCGTCTCTCATCCTATTAGTATCTTGTTTACCTGAAACTAAAACTGCACAAATTAATTCTACCAATTCTACAGGAACTGATTCAACAAGTACTGCCAACAATTATCAAGAGCCCACGTATCCAATCAGTAGTATTTTTTATCAAGAAGGATCGACTCAAAGTGCGACTACTTTTTCATTGCCTTTGAATTTTTCAGATTCATTCTTAATTAGAGGTAAAAGTTTATCGGTTTATTTAAGAACTCTGCCTAATACCACTAAGTATTGCCTGGTTGGAAAATATAATTATTCAGGAACCGATAAATTCTTAATACTTACGGCCAAGTCAAAGTCTTATACTGATTTAGTAAATAAAACGACCGAGTTTTATTTGCAGGTTGAACCAGCTAACGATACCGCAAACCAAAATGATTGTTTAACTTACAATTTAACCAATTCTCTTTTTACTAATGCTACTTCACCTACAGCAAGTTTTAGCCTTACTCAGCTTTGCTCCAATTGTTCAACATCTGTCACCAGCACGGGATTAAAACTTTATTTTGTTAATGGTCAAGAAGTTCCTACCCTAAGCCTGAGCTCTCTTATCATGACGATCTCTGGAAGCACTTCAACCACTGGTAATACATGCTCTGAATCTACTTCATGTAAGGCACGCGGTTATGATTGTTGCTTACAAAGTCAATGTGTAAGTGATGGTGCCGTTCGTCCCGGGGCACTTACCTCTGCAGGATTTGAGGCCGCACAAGAAGATGTTCGTTTAAATCCAACACGCTTTTTAGTTTATCCACAATTTTATTATGTTTGTAACTCAGCTCCAGATACCACGGGCTCAAGTGGACAAAGCAGTGTTGATCCTGTCTATGAATCCTATGTCAGAATGTTGGAGATGACTCAACTTTATCAATGCTTAAATAAAGTCGATGGAGAATTTTCTTATTGCACAGTAAAATTCACAGAAGCTTCAAAAAGTATTCCTGGAAATTTCTCGGCCTCTACTTATGGATATTATGACGACATTAACTTTAGTACCGTCAATTCAAATCTTGCTTCAGGAAATTACGCTAACAATATTGTTAAAGTCATTTACGGTGGAAAAATTCTCTATGAATTAAACTCTACTTCTCTAACTGATGCTTCTTTTGTAGCGGCAACTTCAAATGATTCAACCTCGAGTGCTCAATCAATAAATATCACCTCATCTCTGCCAACTAATGCCAAAGATGATAATCTGTATCTCACCTATAAAGTTGATGGGACATGTGAAAAGATGGGGACTTCACTTGCTAAATGCGTGAAGACTTTTGTTCAAGATTCATCAGATACTTATGCAACAACGTATCACGATAGCTCAAAGACATTTTATCTTCCTTCATATGCAGATATGACCACTTCTGTTATTGTCAAAGTCAGTGGGATTGTTGTTCCAGAAGATTCTACGACATGGACAAAGTACTCTTCTCCAAATCGAATTGTTTTTGATAATTCCTATGCAATTTATACCAATCAAAATGTCGAGATTACATATTTCGTCACGAGCAATGTAAGCGCTCTTCTTTCGATGAAGACAGCTGCTCAAACTCAGGCCAACTCTATTTGTAATTGTGCCTCTTCAGTTAAATGTAATTTGAAGCCGGCCTATGATTCAAATAATAACTTGATTAACTACGAGTGTGTTTACCCAACCCCAACTGTAACCATTCCTGTGAACCAAACTGTTTATGTTTCAAATAAAAATGTTCCTCACCGCTATTATGATTTAAATGGCGTTAACTATGATGAAAACTATTCAAGTGCTCCAACTCAAGAAGGAGTTGCCCTCACATATACCAACAATAATGTTTTAAAGCCTTCTAATGTTTCTACTTATACTGGCCTTAATGAAATTTATGGATCTTTTGCGAAGTCAGGTAGTTTTGTGGCCTATCCTGCTAAACTGATAAAAGTAAAAAAAGATACCACTTATGATATTTACGTGAACTCAGGCTCTTTCTCAAGTTGTCTGACCTGTGGTGCAGATTATTACACTTCACTTCAGAGAATTTTCCCGCAAAATTTCTCCGGTAAAGGTGGTGGCTACGCTCCAGATAATTACGAATCCAAACGAGAAAATAACGCCAGCATTTATCGCTCGGATGATCTTCTCTATGGAAGAGCATGCTTTGTACCAGCAACCATGATTCCTTGGTCTCATGTGGCCGCCTCTACACCAAAGGATCAACGTCAATCCAGATTAAGTGCTCAGCATTTTTTATTTGCGAACGGTTACAATCGTGATTGGTATGGTTTTGATTATGGCTCACTCATAGGCTCATTTGATGGTGTGACATGGTTTTCGATTGGTAATTCGAGAAGAATTAAGATGAAGACAGGAAAACTCTTTCTCGCTGTTAACGCTTACTATGGCGACTTGAGTGTCGATAGTAACTTTAATGTGACAGTATCTGAATCTTCCGCCTACTCTTCAGACGTCCCTGATCATGATACTGAAACAGACGGGGCCCAATGCCAACAATCTCACTTTTGCTCCAATGACAATGATTGCTTTAGACAACTTGGCTATGATTATACTTGTCAGAATGTCACAAGCATTACTACGGCCTGGCCACAATTTGATTCTAATGGCACAGAGGTGGTTGGATCAGTTACTAAAACTCTTGTTTCGATTGTAGGTGGTACCAATGGACAAAGTAAGCGTTGTGTTTATCGTGGCCGAGGGGCCCCATGCCTTAATGACTTAAGTCTTGCAAGTGGTACAACTTTTAATGGATCTTCATTAATTGGAACTCTTTCTTGCTCTCCAAATAACACCTGTGCCAGTCTTTCTGGATCTACATTTAATGATCGCATTGCTCGCTTTGCCAATACTCCACTAGCACAAAATCTTGCAAGTGCTGCTTCTACGACATCAGATCTTGTGGGCCTTGGAGCAAGAATTATTGGACGGCCATTTAATTATTATGGAAGCACAAGTGTACCTTCGACTGCTCTTAGTACTCTTTCAAGTAATTCTGTCAGTGCTGTTTGTGTTCCAGGAAAAGATATTTCTAATTCAACAACAAACTTTGATCTTAACTCTAAAATGCCGGCCAGCAGAACTGAAACTTCGGATAAAATTTTAGGTGTCGGCCCAACAATGTCTGGATCTCAAAGTACAAAATACCTCAATGCTTGCCCTGCTACTGATGCCTATGGAATTTCTATGCAGCAGTATGATGTCTCTCTTGGAGATGCAACTCTTAATCTTTATACCATTAATCAAAATCTTTCTTCTAATTTATTAGATTTGACTCCTCTGACTAGTTTAAATCTTTTTAGTTCTACTGCTGGATCACAAGTCACTAGTATTGGTTATCAGCGAAACACATGTTTAAGAGCTCCTGGGGCCTCATGCTTTAGCGACATGGAGTGTGCACCATCCAATTTTATTGCCAGTAGAGCTCAGACTGCAGATCTCTCTAGCCTCCTCAACTCGGCCGAAGAAAAATTTTGGGAAGAAGGTCTCGTTTGCGGAAATTCAGATTTTAAATATCTTCAAAGTGGAGTTCTTAATCCAAGCTTTGACTTAAAGAAAAACGTCTGCTGTCGAGAATATGGTAAAACATTTACTGTTTATACTCAAACAGATAGTTCAGATTATGAATGGTGTGATACCGCGACTAATGAGATCAAAGTTGCTGGGGTAAATACTCCAATAAACTCTTCAAGCCGCTACTCTCGAGTGCATACCGCCTACGATAAAATGACTTGCGATATTACTCAAATTTCATCAACTAAGACTTTTGCTCTTTCTATCGAATCTACTACAGCTGTGAATCGAATGAAACAGATTCTTAATCAATTTAAAACATTAGATACAGTCAATCAAAGGACTTGCTGTACCCAACATTGGGTGAGAAGTTTTGCTTCCGAAAATGGAGGAGGCCATAAGTTTGATAAGACCAAACTCCAAAGTATTGATAAAGAAATGTTTAAACATATTAGCTGGCTTCCGGATGATGAAACTCTAGGAGTCAACGATGGCGCCTTTGTTTGTGATCCTAATAACTACACAAATAGCTCGTGTGAAATAAAAACTCTCTCAGCTTCTGAGGAAGAAAAGTATCTTAATTGGGCCGCCTCGCTTGAACTGATTGGTATTCCTCAAGTCGCGATCAAAACCAACGATGATATTTATAAATTAGTTGATGATAACCAGGCAACTCCGGCAACGAATGACCCGCTTGATAATTCAATTAAAGATGTTGGAGTTGTTGGTGAGGACTTCACTGATTCTAGTGGCAAACGCTATTTTTCAGCCGCAAGCTACTCAAAATTTGAAATGGGAACAGGGCAATTAAGAAAAGTCTTTTCAGAGAATGAATTTAACTGTTGTGTCCCGACCGGTAAAGAAGTTCCAGACTCTGTAACTTCTGAACAATGTTGTACCGGTTACGTGGCCAATGTTGGTGGGCCTCGTCGTTGCTGCCTTCCAGATTATACTGACGTCAGCCTTTATCTCAATCGCTATGTTTCTTCAGAAGGAAGGGGTCTACCTGATTCGGCCTATGACTCTACCACCGGCTATATTAAGGATCCGGGGCAAGTTCAACTTCTGGTTGCTCAAAAAAATCTGTGCTGCTCTGGTAGGGCCGTGCTTGGGGTCGCCATTAGTAAACTTCCTATTCCTTTAACTGGCTCTACTTATCTTCCTCCAAGTAGTTTAAATACAACTCGAAGATTCACCTATATTGATGGAACTATTGATAATAATACTGAAACAGGTTCTGTAGGCTCAATCTTTGAGGCCGGTGTGAGATGGAATAATCATGTTTATTGTGTGCCCTCAGATTTTGGTTCAAACTAAAGCAGTGACAAACTGACACCGCATTAAAATAATTTCAAAAGCACTTTAAGAAAATTCTAGATCTGCTATTAATTGGTTGTTGATTAGTTTTGAGTATAAAACAATACGTACGTCTTTATGCTCACCCCCTGGGTTCCCATCCCCCCTGATGGGAACTTTTTTAAAGCAAAGTCCAAATCATCAAAGCAGCAACCAACCAACGATAAAAAGCAAAGTATTTAAGCTCAATTTTACCAATAAGCTTCATAAAGTAATGGACTGTTAAATAGCCAACAATGAAAGAGGCCCCAACTCCACTTAATAAAACAATGAATCCATCAGAATTTTGTGTTTTCATTAAGTCGGGAACTTCTTTTAAAATACCTGCGAATATAATTGGTAATGAAAGTAAAAAAGAAAAAGTTCCCGCTTCCTTTCTTCTCATTCCTAAAAATAAGGCCATGGTAAGCGTAATCCCTGACCGACTAACCCCAGGAAAAATTGCCATTGCTTGGGCCAGTCCTATCAGTCCTGCCAATTTCCACTGCATTTTTTCTGTCATGGGAGATTCTAAATGAAGACCCTTCTTTCTATTTACAGAATCGGCAAGCCACAAAATTCCACCAAATAGCGAAAGATTAAAAATAATAATCCAAGGATCTCGAGCAAGTTTAGAGACAGGAACTAAAATCACAATAAAAAAGACACTGACAAAGGTGGCATAAATAAAATTACGCACAAACCAGCGGTCTTCTCCACCCACTTTATAGTTGGCGAGTTGTGGAGTAAAAACCTTGATATATTTTAATATCTCCTTCCAAAAACAAGCGATGACTGCCCCTGCTGTCCCAATATGCATAAATAAATCAAAAACCACTCCGGGATCTTTGATATTCATTACATGGGGCAAAAGCGCTAAATGGCCACTGCTACTGATTGGTAAAAATTCCGATAAACCTTGAATAATTCCGTATATGATGGCCTCAAAAATCCCCATTTGAATTCCTTTAAATGTTCGTCGTCGTACTAATACTAAAATAATTTAAATTATTCACATCAACTGCTTCTTTAAGATCTTTAAAGTTCTGGTAAAGCTTGGAGCGAGTATCATCTTCTGTAGAAGGATTCGCACTGATGATGGAATCAATAATTTTAAAAGTTGAATCGATATTTTGCTTCCAATACTTCAGCTCATTTTGATCATTTCTTTTCAAGACTGCCGTTGTATTTTCAAAATAGTGGCCATAGAGATTTTGAGCACGATCTGATTGAATCGATTTAGAAGAGGCAAACTGATTAATCACATCTATTGACGTTAATCCATTAACAACCTCATCTCTGAGGTTTTGATCACTTGGAAGCCAATTTGTTTTCTCCATCGTCTCTTTATAAAATCTGGACGACACCACACCAAGATCCTCGCGCTTATCAAAACTAACTTTAAAAACTCTCCCCTCACCTTTCATTAAGGGAATAATTAAATCATATGGTCTTTGTCTCATATAACTTAATCGCATAAAAACAATATTGCCCATTTTTACAAAATCAATCTTATCAAACTCTTTATCTTCAATGAGAGAAAGTAAGGATGACTTGTAATCAATCAAACTTTTTATCAATGGAGTCACATCTTGCATAACTTCAGCAGCATTTTCATAGTTAAGCTCAAACGCTGTCTTAGTGAAAAGAATAAATTCATGTGCAAAGCGTGCTTCTGATTTCTCATCTTGAATTGATCTGAAGGCAGGATTACTCTCACTAGCAGAAAAAGCAAAATTATAAAGATTTGAGAATCGATCAAATAAAAACGGATTACCCTTAAGGCCAATACTTAACAGTTCTTGAAAATTAAATTTTTTCCATACACTTAGGCCAACGGCCTGATGGAGATCTTGGTGATAGAAAATAATTTCATTAGTAAAATTGAGCTTCGAATTATCACCTTGAAAATGATAGACGGGAATGACATTAATTTTTTCAGAATTAATGGGAAGATCAAATTTAAAAAATTTATTATGAGCAATTTGCTCGACTCCTGCAGTAGGCGGCACATTCGTTTTACTCGGAATATCAATTCGATCATTTATCAAAATTGATACTGGAGTCTCTAATCCCTGAAAGAGTGGCGAAATGATGGCCAAAAAAAGGCATAAAGGAAGAAGGATTATAGATCCAAGAACTGCCAAAATTTTGGAAGAAGTATAGACTCGAGTATAAGTAAGAAATTCTTTAAAAGTTCGCCTCGATATTATAGATGGCGCATCAAAAATGAGAAGTGGCCAAGTGAATAATCCAATAAACACTCGAAGGACTCCTCCAAATCTTGCCCACAAAAAGTTTCCATCTGCCCTCATACTCAAAAGGAACTCTGATAAAGACACTCCAAGAATTAATGTAAAGGCCATTCTTAAAATAACAAACATAAGAATGATGTTTCCAAAATGGAAGGTGGAGCGAAAGAAAGTCAATAAATCTTGGGCCATCTGTCCAAGATAACCTTGCTGCTGTAAAAATTGATTCACATCATTTGAACTTAAACCAATAAGATTCTCAACGAAAGTTGGAATGACATTTAAAAACTCTCTAAATTCATCAAATGGGGAGAATATGATTAAAAAAGCATAGGCAAGTAGTAAATCACAGATCACAGCAACAACTCGAAGAATACTATTAGAAGATTTTGTCGTCCTCTGACGACTAACTAATTTCAAATCACTCGATGCCTCTTTTCTCTGGTCTAATTCATTTGGCCGATTTAATTCTGAAGGAATTTCAGGAACATCTTCTTCTAAAATTGATTCATTACGAGTTTTAATTTTAACTTCGAGGTCTCCGATGTTAATAACATCATTTTCCTCTAGAATAATATTCTTCCCTGAAGGAATTTTTTTTCCATTAATGAGTGTTCCCACCACACTTCCATGATCAATAACAGATATAACTTCATCCTGAAGAGTAAAGCTAGCATGGCGAGGAGAGACTGAAGGATCAGCGATGATAATATTGCCTATCTCACTCCCTACAGTTAGTTGGTGTGTAAGATCATAGATTGGGGCCCCTTCCATGTTGGCAAGTTCAATACCAAAAAGCTTTTTGATTTTAACCTTTTTAAGCTGAACCCTATGATGAGAAAAATTGCCTTCATTTTGTGGCACTTGTTTTCTACTTAAGAGCTTTTTAAGCATTTCTTCCTTCCCTCGAAAAACCTTTGAAATTACACCTATTTAGTTTCACTTTTTTTGAGGGAAATGCCAATAAATTACCAAAATCACATCTTTCTCTAGGTCCCCCCTATGTGCCCCTTTAAAATAGTATTCGAGCGGTTTTCTCCAGTAAAAACGGGGTAAATATTTTTTAGCAAATACCGAAAAAACAAGAAGATAGACTTAATTTTTAAAGGCCATTGTTATGAACATGAAGAAAACAGCACGAATCCTCCCACTTGTTTTGAGTTTTCAATTAATAGTGGGACCTGTTTTAGCTGCCGATACTAAACCCGCTGATAAAAGCGCAGAAAAAAAATCTGACTCTGATTTTTCTCAAAAATTTGCGGCAGGACTTGGACTGGTTGGTGCGGCCTTAACAAAAAAGATGTCGGCCAATCAAATGCCTCAGCAAATGGCAGATGATATGGCGTACTTAACTCAACAACAAATGCCTCTTGCTGATAAATATTTTAGCGCTCAATCACTATCAAAGCTTCCCGGATTATTAGACTATTTAAGACTAAATAATATCAATCCTGCTCAATTAGAATGTAAAACTCTTGCAACAAATCTTCACGAAGTTAAAGCTGAAGTCTGTCGTTTAGGAGTAATGACTGATAAAGGTGTTGATCCTCAATATCAACTTGAACAAATTTATACTTACTATAATCAATTTCAACAAATTGAAAAGCTCTACAAAAACTATAACTCTGAAAGTAATGTCGTCGGGCAAGGTTTTGGGATTGGCTGTATGAAAAACGCCATGAAGATACTGAATGGTTTTTTTCAGTACCGCTTAAATGAGCTCGATAAACTAGTAACTCAAATTGAGGCGATTAATAATAACTTTAAAGAAAAAAGTAAGTCGGATTTGAATGCTATTGAAGAAGCAACTGCTGTCCTTGAAGGTGATTCAGACCTTGCAGATAAAGTTAAATCTCGTCGTCCAGACCTTTTCGATTACGCTAAAAGATTTAATGATCCGGCCTGTATGTCGATGGATCTTAATGGTGGGAATTATAATGAGCTTGGAAAAGCTGGTCTTAATGGAATTAAAGCGCAATTAAAAGACATGCTTAATGAGAAGCAAGGTAACTATTCAGGGGCTTCTTTCTCTCAAGGCTATCCAAATATTGTAACAGAGATCCAAAAGATGGCCGATCGTATGGCCAAGCAAGTTGAAATGAACTTTAGCTCTCTCAAAGGCGACTATCTTGGCCAGATGAAAAGTTTTCAAACAGGAACTGATAACAAGTATGACATCTCAAGTAAGCTCGTAGACGACCAAGCTGCTTTTCTTGAGCAAAATAAAAAGTTTGAGGCCACAATCAATGACGTTGGTGGTACTTCAAATCAATTTTCAACTGTATTGTCGAAAATTACTGACTTAAACTCCCCTTCATTTGAAACAGATTTAAAAAATGCTGAGATGGCGATCCAAAATGAGTGTCTCGCAAAATCCTTCAGTAGTACTGAGTTAATTAAAAAAATCTATGATCCCTCGGCCTCTAAATATGCTAATACGAACTCTTCTAAAACTCCTCAAAGAAAGATTGCAGATACTTTAAGTAATCCTCGAACCACACTCGATCAAAAGCTTGAAGCTTTAAAATTATTTGAAAAAGAAAGCGGAAATCGCTACATACTAAAGCAAGAAGGCTCATATGAAGTACAAACAGTTAATGAGAAAGGTGAAATCGTATCAAAACTAAAGGCCGGCTCTCAGGACAAGGCCCCAAGTGTCTTTTTTGCTGATGTCGTTCAAAACTGTAAGGCCCAATTTAAAGTCAATAAACTTGGTAATAGAATGACTGCCGAACAGGCCATTCAAAAAATCAAAATGGCCAGAGCTGACTATGTCAATTTTGCCAAATCCCATGCTCAAACCATCAAACAAGATGTCGTAAAAAAACTTATTGAATGTGATGGTAATGCAAACTCTGCTGGGAAAATTCAAGCATCATGCTCTCCTAGTAGTTTTAAAACAGACTCAGCAGGCTTTTGTGCCAATGCTGCTCTTACTTGTGCTAGTAATATGCAACAATGTAGTCAGAAAGCTGAAAAATATGCCTCTGAAATTAAAACAGAAAGAACTGCAAGAGTTAACAACTACAAAGCTCTGGTTGAAAAAAACAAGCAAGACATTGTTAAAATTTTCGATACTGCCCTTTCTAAATACTTACAAGATGGAGAAATTATTCGCGGAGCTTTTGGAACAGGATTCGAATCACCTGAGGGCATTAAACGTGACGTGGATGAAAGTGAAAAATATCTAGAAAGCTTTAAGAGTGCTACGGGGAAATCACCTGATGGCAAACTTCTCCTCGAAGACCCTGCAAAATATGTGGAAATGTTAAAAGAAAATGTTAACAAACTAAAGGCCAGTGTTGCTAAACAACAACAGCAAATACTAGGTGAAGGTGGCGAAGGTGGACTTCTTGGACAACAAGTTGCTTTGGCCGAAAATAACTTAAGTAAAGTAGAAGGTGCTGCTAATAAACTTGGAAATGAGTGTTTAGAAAAATACGACACGTGGGTTAAAAATTCTCAAAAGCAGCGTGACCAAATGGCACAACAACAATTTACAAAGCAAAATGAGCTTGGCGAGAGGAAAAATGATTTTTGCTACCGCTACAGTCTTGCTCAAGAAAATCCCAATGATGCTTGTGATGGCCAGTTATCTGATTTAATCAAAACAGCATCAATTGCATCTGCTACTAATGATGACGATAAAAAGAAAGTTAAAAATTTTATTTCATTCTGCAGAAGATCTGGAAGTCATAATGATACATATAAGGATTTAACCTGGAGTGATGCCTGTCTTGACTCTAATGGAGTTCTATCTAAGTTAAATGGAAAAAGTTCAGCAAAGAAAAGTGATGGAACAAGTGCTGATGAGTTAACTAAGCTCTGCAATGAACTTAAGACATCAATAGATAATAAAGAGTGTAAAAAACCGGTTACTACAAGTGATAATAAATCAGTCATTGTCGATTACTGTGAAGACAAAAAAGAGTCGATTGTTTCTCAATACAAAATCCTATTAAAAAATCGCGGTGAAGAGGCCGTCACACTTGATGAGGCCCCTGCATTTTGTACTGCTGGAAATAATTCTGATCGAAATGCTAATGATTCGAAGTCAGGATCAGGAAATACTGGATTAGATATTATCAAGAAGGCAATCGGGATGTAGTCAGTTGAATTAAAAAAGATTCAACCGATAAGGTAAATATGAAATTGGTACGTCAGTGGATGATAAAACCTTTCAAAAACGAGCTCTCTCATTGGGGAAGCTTGAGTCTATTAGCTTTACTGCTCATCCTTGCTTCTTGTAATCCAGCAGAATTAAGTGCTCCAAGTGCTCAAAGCAATCGCTCATACTTCGATGGCTCTTACGCTAATCGAGCTTATGTCTATCTTGATAATCCTAATGCCTATGCTGGACCTTCCTACGGGCCAGTCGCTCCCGATATGGGAATGTTTGTAGATGGTACCCCACAAGTCATTACCACCAACTCAACATTGACTGGTGATTGCAGTATGAACTTTTTCTTCTATGCCGATTACACCAGTGATATCGCGAGCTGTTTAAGAGTTTTTCCAAATCACACAACAACTCAAAGTATTACTAAAAATTCTGACGGGACTTGGATCTTTGATAACAACTCTGCAAAATTCTATCAAACAAATGCTCTCTTTCATGTACAGAAAGGAACAAATACATTTTTTAAAAAATTAGAGTTTGCCTATAATCAAGTACAAGGTATGTCGATTGCTGTTCCAAAGTCCATTCCAAGTTATCTGAAAGATAGTGGTATGTTTTGGTTTAAAGGTGTAACGAACACTGATTCACAACATTTTAGAAATGATTACCTCACAGCTTATTCACAATGTGAATACGCTAATAACTCAAGTTTTAGTCCAGCTGGCCCAGAGTTATGTTTTGGTTATCTCGCCGACTATCCTGGAATTTATTTTATCCAAGATCCATCAGTTATTTATCATGAGTTAGGCCATGCCCTCATTTCAGTCATGCTGAATTTAAGAAATGCTTCGGCCATTTCTGCTCATCCCTTACGTTCGACTATGTCAAACTATGGTTACTCTGAAGCAAGTTCAATCAATGAAGGACTTGCAGACTATTATAGTTTTGTGATGAACAAACGCACCCATTTTGCGGAATGGGCCCTAGGAAGAACGGTTAATCAGTCTCGTCCTATGAGTGAAGACGATCCTATGCACATTACTGGCATAAGCACCACATCAGAGGGACGACTCTCCTATCCTCAATATCTCCTCTATGATCCAAACCATCCTACAGTGATTAAAGAAGACGTGCACTATGCTGGTCAAATTATCAGTCACTACTTAGTAGCTCTCACTAAAACATTAAAAACTGAATGTAGTCTGACTTCAAATGATGATGGGGGCCATGATGCCGCTACATCTTTTGTTCTTCTACTACTAGCAGAGACTTTAAGTGAGCTTGGTGATTTAAATGCTAAAGGTGTTGATGATTTTGCGGCCCCTTTTGCTTCTAGTGTATATTTTAACAATTTAGATCCTGACGCTTCTTTTCTTTGGACTCATTTTAATAACCCGATTACCTACCGTCGTTTTTCTCAAGTTTTTGCTAAAAATATTTATAAATATATCTCCAGCAGTCTTTGTACAGGTTTTACTAAAAATGAATCTGAAAAACTTCTCGATGATTACGGATTACTTCTATTTAAAACGTACAATGACAACGGCAATAGTACCAAAGATCGAAATATCACTTACCATGATGCTGTTTATTTTATTCCGGCCCAGGGCCTAACTCCTGTTTCAGAGAGCAATCGTCGTAAATCGGTTCTGGTTTCAAAACAACTTTTAGACATTGCTGAATCTACTGATACGCAAACTCGAGTTAAATATTATGTGATTGATAGTCAGACAAGTATGTCAAGTTTTCTATCTGGACTTTTATTCAAAGGACTAGCTGTTCCTCTCTCATCTGGAACATCAAGCACAGAATACAATAATGGAAATGGAAAAATTTCCCCTGGAGAAGTGCTTGGAATTATCCCAAATCTATTTAATTCATCGAATAGCTCAATGGCGGGTGTTCAAGTGCTTGCTACGGATTGGGATCATGTTCACATCACCAGTAATGTCACAGGAAACTTTAAACCTTGTGAAGTTGATACCAAAACAACTGTTGATGAAGGAGCAGAGTCAGCTCTCACTTGCGCCACAACTGATTCTAGTTATTCTCGCTTAGTTAAAAATTCAACCACTGGCCTATTCCCTTCAAATGCCGCAGCCCCAGTTTGCTTAGTTCAACTTGAAGAAGGCACTAGCACACGTTGGGTATCACAAAATGAATTTAGAAAAAAACAAGGTCTTTCACTTTTAGATAAAGATTGTCTCGGTTATAGTACTACAGGTACAAGTGATACCGATTTTACTTTTAATCCTCATGAGTGCTTGGTGCGTTTTCTTCCAGGTGCAAATAGCGCTTCATTCTCCAAAATTGATGCTCAGAAATCCTATTACGATACGGTCATCAAAGAATCGGAAGATAAATCTTTTAACTGGGGTGGGGCCTTAGTCATGGAAGTAAATAAGTGGATTCCCCCGGGAACAAAATTTCGCTGTCGCTTAAGAGCGCGCTTTAGTAATTGCTCTGATTGCTACACTGATGGCACAAATAGTAACGATGACTATTTAGAATATGAATATAACGGAAGTAAACCTTTCAAAGTTATCAACCTAGAGTTTGAAGTTAATGACTAAAAAGCGTTATTTATTACTAATAGCTCTCCCACTAATTGCTTTAACCTTTTGGTTATTTAAAAAAGATATGACAACTTCTTATTCTTCCAGTGACTCCATTCCAAGAATAGGTGGTAGAAAAATTGCTGGTCTAACCAAAGGGCAAGAGGCCGAAGAGATCAAAAAAATTAAAGTAAGTAATAGAATTTCTTCCGAGTGGCAATCTCAACTCAAGCGATCCTTAATGCTTCAAGGTGGGAGTGCTTTAAAAGACATTATTCTTAAAGTAGAAGACTCTTTTATTTGGGTTCATGATGGGTTAGCACTGAATGTAGAATCTGTTCATGTTACAGTTAAAAACCAAAAAAATGAGCAAACTACTTTTCGCGTTTTAGTTGATTCTCAAAATGGTAAAATCTTACAAAACTGGGATCGTCCAACTATCGATGCACTTAATCCTCATGAAAATGTAGGCCTTGTCCCTGACCACGACTAATTTTTTTGCTCTTCTATTTTTTAGCTTAACTTCATTTGAACTCCATTCTCCTCATCAATTAAGCTTTGAGAGAGGTAACTTATGTTCAAACGAAACTCAAAACTTACTGGAAAAACAATTGTTGTAACAGGGGCCTCAAGTGGAATTGGAAAAGCAATCGCATTAACTTTGGCCAAAGATAAAGTGAATTTAGTTTTGGCGGCAAGACGAGACGCTCTTTTACAAGAGGTTGCTTCCGAATGCGAAAGTCTTGGAAGTGAGGCCATTGCAGTAAAAACTGACGTGACTATTTATGATGATGTCATCAATTTATATGAAAAGGCCTTATCTTTTTTTGGCAAGATTGATGTATGGATCAATGATGCTGGAGTTGGAGCGGTTGGAAATTTTACTGATACTCCGATGGGTGCTCATGAACAAGTGATAAAAACAAACCTTCTTGCTTACATGTATGGGGCCCATGCGGTCCTTCCTCATTTTAAAGAGCGAAAAAAAGGCACATTAATCAATATTGTATCGGCTGGGGCCTATGTCCCTTCTCCTTTTGCTGTTGCCTATAGTGCGAGCAAATTTGGACTCCGAGGCTTTAGTGAGTCACTTCGAGATGAAATTCAAGATCTTTCCAATATCCATATCTGTGACGTCAATCCTGCCTTTATTAATACCCCTGGGCCAATCCATGCGGCCAATTACATAGGCAAAGAATTAAGGCCAGCAACCCCAACCTATGATCCCTTCAAAGTCGCCCAAGTAGTTAAATCTCTTATCTTGAAACCTCGCTCAAATGTCATGGTTGGAAGTGCAGCTTGGGCCGCTCGAATTGCCCATGCGCTTGCACCTCGTTTGGTTGGTAAGGCCATGTCAAAATTTGCTATTTATTATTTTAAAAAGGCAAAAGATGTACCTGTGACTAATGGAAATCTCTGGAGGCCAATACCAACTGGAAAAGAGTCTCGGGGCGGCTACTACCACCACTAACCTTATAAAATCTATATTATTTCTTCTTTCTTAATGCACTCTGAACAAAGATTTGTAAGATGCATGCATCTCATTTTCCTTTGGAGACTCCATGAAAAAAATAATTCTCTCTACATTACTTGCTGCCAGCTTACCGGCCGGAGCTGAAATTACACCTGAAGAAATGATCACGAATGTTGCTACATTTGTGACTTCGGCACCTGCACTAAGTGCTCTATGTGCTTACCGAATAAGCTTTGAAAATAGACGTTACGATACCGAATGCCAAATCGTCACTGCTGAATCGATGATCACCACTTCAATTGCCATGGCCAAAGATCTCGTTGAAGTGAAGCCTGATGCTTATGAGTATTCTATCACAGGAGAGGCCAGTGCCTCTTTAGTTTCTGTTGTAGAAAAACTTCAAGCAGTGGCCTTAGAGCAAAACCAAAACTTAACATTTGATCAGGTTGTAGATGCGATCAATGCGATTCATTAATATGAAAAAATTAAGCCTGGCCTTTGCAATATGCGGGGCCTTAACCATTCAGGCCTTCGCGAGTGATGACAAAATAAAAGCAAAAGATGTTTTGCCTCCTCTTGGTATCATAACGGGATACACTGTATCCGCTCCCATGATGCTCGTGAATTGTTCTTATAAAAAACTTATCGGTGATTTAAAATACACTGCTGATAAAGCAGAGTGCTTCATTGGAACTGTTGGCGTATTAAGCCTAGGCTCATCTCTTGGTGTGTTTAAAAGAATGCAAGAGGCCCAACCTGAGGCCCTAGATTATCTAGCATCTGGTGAAGTGAGCGCTAATCTTGAATCAGTCGTTCTATCCCTTCAAGAAGAAGTCCACACTCAAGGCGTGGATCTTACTTTTGATGAAGCGATAAATTTAATCAGTTTAATTTAAAGACGGATAATCAGTGTAGCCCTTCTCTCCTCCACCATAGAAAGTGGTAAAATCTGGAGAATTGAGGGGCGCATTTTCTCGTAATCTTCTTGGTAAATCTGGATTACAAATAAATGGCACACCAAATGAAACGGCATCGGCGTATCCAGTCTCAATCGCCTTCTCAGCGGACTCTTTGGTAAATTTCTCATTGGCAATGTAAACACCACTAAACTCTTTTTTAAGAAATGCTCCTAAGCTATCCGGTCCCTGATATTCTCTTGCGAAAATAAAGGCAATTTTTCTTTTGCCTAACTCTCTGGCCAAATATCCAAAAGTTTCTTTTGGATTAGAGTCTTTCATATCATGAGCATCACCACGAGGAGCAATATGAACTCCAACTCGATCAGCTCCCCAAATAGAAATAACAGCATCCGTAACTTCTAAGAAAAATCTCGCTCGATTTTCTACAGAACCGCCGTACTGATCATTTCTCTTGTTTGTTCCATCTTGCAAAAATTGGTCAAGCAAATATCCATTGGCACCGTGGATCTCAACTCCGTCAAAACCTGCAAGCTTAGCATTTTCTGCTCCCTTACGGAAAGCTTCCACGATTTTTGAAATCTCATTAAGCTCTAGGGCCCGTGGAGTTTCATATTCTTTTTGAGGACGAACTAAACTAACATGCCCAGCAGGTTTAATCGCTGAAGGTGCAACAGGTTTCTCGCCATTTAAAAATACTGGATCAGATATTCTTCCCACATGCCATAGCTGAAGAAAAATTCTTCCACCTTTTTCATGAACCGCCTGAGTGACATGCTTCCATCCCTCAACCTGATCCTTAGACCAAATGCCCGGAGTGTTAGCGTAACCAACTCCCATGGGGTCCACAGAAGTTGCTTCAGTAAGAATGAGACCGGCACTTGCTCTTTGAGCATAGTACTTTGCCATAATCTCATTTGGTACTCGCCCTGGATTCTCTGCACGAGAACGAGTTAAAGGGGCCATAACAATTCGGTTAGGTAATTCAAGTGTTCCAATTTTTAATTTTTGAAATAAAGCCGACATAAAGTCCTTAAATATTTTCTGCTCTTTCTTTTAATTTTTTATCTAACTCATCAATTAATTTTGTATCAATTTTAGGTACTAATCCTTGAGGTTCAACTTGTAATTTAAAACCATTGGCAAAGAAATTCTTCAGAGCCGTTAAATCACCTTGATAAATTTTCTTCACCACATCGCTATCTGCATTTAGACCGAAGTAAGAAAGAATCGATTTTGAAAGCTGTGGCAAATATGGAGTAAAGAAAGTTCCAATCACTAAAACGTAGGCAGCCGAAGTCGCGATCGTTTCTTTGGCCTTTTCGGGATCGGTTTTAAATTCTGTCCATGGAGCTCGCTCAGTGATGAACTGATTAACCTTAGATCCAAGGGCCATCAAGTGCTCCTGCCCTCTCTTAATCTGATAAGAGTCAAGAAGCTCATGATATTCTTTAATGAAAGTTTCAACTTCTTTTACGTTCTTAGTAAAGAATGAATTAAATTTATCTGCACTAATTCCTTCAGGAAATTTCGAAGCAGAAAATTTCATGGCACGATTAATAAAGTTTCCAATATTATTCGCAAGCTCTGAATTAATTTTTAATTCAAGTCCTTTCCAAGTAAAACTTGAATCAGATGTTTCAGGAATAAGAGATGTTAAATAAAAGCGAAGTGCATCTGATCCAAACTGATTAATGGCCTCATCAGCATCAACATACCATCCCTTAGATTTAGAAAATTGTTTTCCTTCTAAGTTCACATATTGATTGGCCGGAAGATCAGTCACCGGATTAACAAATCCAGTTCCTAAACACATCACTGGAAAAATAATTGAGTGGAAAATAATATTATCTTTTCCGATAAAATTAACGATCGTGACATCCTTCGACTTCCACCAATCGTTAAGATAATCTTCGCCCTTATCTTTTAAATATTCCTTGGTATTAGAAACATAACCAATGGGAGCATCAAACCAAACATATATCTTTTTGCCTTTGGCCTCAGGAAGAGGAACATCAATTCCCCAATCAAGATCGCGAGTAATGGCCCGATCAACCAAGTTATCTTTGGTCAAGGATTCAACAAATGGAACAACATTTTTCCGCCAAAGTGGTTTTCTTGTTTCAAACCACTTCTGCCACTCAGGATAAACTTTTGAGAGCATTAAATACCACTGAAAAGAATCCACCGCTTTAACATCTTTACTTCCGCAAAATTTACAAGTTGGTTTTAAAAGTTTAAGCGGATCAATCCAAGTTCCACAACTTGGGCACTCATCACCTCTTGCTTCAGGATAATGACAAACATAGCACTCACCTTCAACAAATCGATCAGGCAGCATATTCTTGCAACTCTGACATTGTAATTGTTGCTCAGCTTTTTTCTCGATGAGGCCTTTACCTAATAGATCATTGAACCACTTAAGAGTTTCCTCTTTGTGATAAGGAGCAGAGGTTTGGCCAAAAAAATCAAAATGGATTTCGTATTTATCAAATAAATCTTTGTGAGTTTTATGCCACTCGTTGACATATTCCTGATAGCTTTTTTTAACTTTCTGCGCATTCTGCATGATGGCCACACCATGCTCGTCTGAGCCAGAAATATGAATGGCCTTTTCACCCTTTAATTTCTTGTGTCGAGTAAAAATATCTGCAGGAAGATAAACTCCCGCGATGTGTCCAAAATGAATAGGTCCGTTAGCGTAAGGTAGAGCAGATGTAATTAGATATTTCATAATTCCTCAAATAAAGGTATTTAGGGCCACTTAAGAATACAAAGTAAGGTGTTTTTTGTCTTTTGATTTTGACACTTGCCCCCCCCTTTTTTATTCTAAAAATTCATGATTTCACTTAATGGCCTTAATCCAGAACAACGCAAAGCTGCCGAATCGGTGGAAGGACCTCTGCTTATCCTCGCTGGTGCAGGATCTGGAAAAACCAGGACCATTACTTACCGAATCGCTCACATGCTGGATAATCTCAAAATTCCTGGAAAGCAAATTCTAGCGGTGAGCTTTACCAATAAGGCCGCAGCAGAAATGAAAGAGCGCGTGAGTCACTTAGTTGATTCTCGCACGAGAAAAGGCATTACTCTTTCAACCTTCCATTCGCTTGGGATTCGAATATTAAGAGAGGATATCCATCATTTAGGATACAATAATCTTTTCACTATTTATGATTCTGCCGATCAGATGAGTATTATCCGTGAGGCCCTTAAAAATTATCGCTCCGGAAAAAATTTCGATCGAGGCACGATCTTAAGTAAGATCAGCCTACTCAAAAACAAAGGTATTTCATCGGCTGAGTTTCCTAAAAGCTCAGAGTATGATCCTGAAAATAACTATGATGGCGCGACTGAATTTGTTTATCACTACTATCAAGAAAAGCTTCAATTTTATAATGCCCTTGATTTTGATGACATTCTTTTTTTAGTGGTTAAACTTTTTACACAATTTCCTGAAGTTGCTAAAAAATATTCGGAACGCTTCAAATACATCATGATTGATGAATATCAAGATACAAATAACCTGCAATTCAGTTTGATTCAGGCACTCACCAGTACTCACCATAATATTTGTGTCGTAGGAGATGATGATCAGGCGATTTATGCTTTTAGAGGTGCAGACATCTCTAATATTCTCAATTTTGAAAAACAATTCCCTGAAACAAAAGTCATCAAACTTGAGGAAAATTACCGCTCAACTTTTCCTATTTTAAACTTGGCCAATACAATCATTAAAGAGAACCTTCAGCGCAAAGATAAAACCATGCGCACTTCTCAACAAGAAGGTCACTTGCCTCAATTGTGGGCCGCAGGTGATTCAGACCATGAAGCTGCAATTGTGGTAGAAGAAATAGTCAAGCTTCAGTCCCATGGAGTTCATCTTTCAGATGTGGCGATTCTTTATCGCTCTAATACACAGGTTCCTCCTTTTGAGGATCAGCTTCGAATTTCTCAAGTTCCCTACAATATAATTGGGGGACAGAAATTTTATGAGAAAAAAGAAATTAAAGACATTATCGCTTACCTGACAGTCATTCAAAATCATCGAGATGAACTTGCCTTAAGAAGAATTCTCAACGTTCCTCATCGAGGTATTGGTTCAGTTACCTTAAATAAGGCCTTGGAAAAGGCCAATGAAACGAAACGACATCTTTATCAAGTTCTAGAAGAAGAAACTGAACATGAAGGCATCAAATCCTTTATGGAACTTATAAAGAAGTACCAGAAAATTTTTCAATCTCAATCTCTTCTTCCTTCTATTAACGAACTGGTGAATGAAATTGAATATTATGACTTTATCGAAAAAAGTTACGACAGCTCCAAACTCGCTCACCGAAAAAAAGAAGATGTAAAAAACTTTATTCTCGCAGCGGATCGATTTCAAGATCGTTATCAAGAAGATGCTACCTTAAAAAACTTTGTGGAGAGACTCCTCCTTGCTGACTCACAAGACAATCAAAGCCCTGGAGAAGATTTCAAAAAGAATGAAGTAACACTCATGACTTTGCATGCCTCAAAAGGTCTTGAATTTGATAATATCTTTTTAATTGGAATGGAAGAAGAGCTTCTTCCCCATAAAAAGACTATACTCGATGGAACCGATATCAATGAAGAGCGTCGTCTGTGTTATGTTGGGATTACTCGGGCGAGAAAAAAATTAATTATGACCTATGCTAAAGAGCGAAAAATTTATAACAAAATGATTCCTCGCTTTAAATCACGTTTTGTCATTGAACTCAATCAGTTATATAAAGAGTTGGATCGTACTAATTTTGGTGATATGAGCGAAGATGAAGTTAAAGATTTTAAGAAGAACTTTTTTGGTAATTTAATGGAAAGCCTAAAATGAACCCAATTGATTTAATTGCCTCCATCCATAACTGGTTTGCCGATAAAGATTTTTTATGGTGGCCATTTTCCTTTCTTAGACCAGAGGAAAAAGAACCCATTACCTTTAAGCATACGCTGTTAATGACAGGATGTTTTGGAGGACTTACTTTTTTAATGTTTGCCATTTTTGCTGTCGCCAATAATATGGCCTCTGCTGAGAACCTTACACTTACATTTATTTTTAGTTTTTTAGGCTTTTTTATTTGGTTTAACCTCATCACCAAGCCTCTCTGGAATAGAAGGGCCACAAAGCTTTTAAAATAAAAAAAGGCCATCCCTGGCCTAAGTTATCCATCCTTGGAAGACCCCTTCCTGACGGTCAAACTATTTTTTTAGATTTTGATGAGATACTTCCTCTGGAAGTTTTGTATCTGATGTAAAGCCTGTAATGGTGTATCCACGAGGCAAGTAAATTCCGAAAGTAAGAATTGAGATCAGCATATCTTGAGGATTTTTATGCTCATAAACGATGAGTTTTGAAATCCCCTCATATCCCGCATTCTTAACATCTTCATCGATATAAACAACATGCTCCTCTGGATCTAGGCCCCAAAAATAAAAATTTCTGTGCCCTACAATAGAAACTTCTTTTTGTTGTTCTGGATTTCCTTCAAAAGTCACCGGAACAGAATTATTAGATCTGAAATGAATTGTGGTACAACTTGCAAGTAAAGATAAAAAAATTAACCAAAAGAATGTTTTCATACCTTAATTCTTTAGGTGTTAACTTGAGTTGTCAAAAAATATTTTTAGTAGTGCCCAAAGCTCTGCTTTTTCTTATCAATTAAAGCATCAAGCGCTTTAAAGTGGTCCGACGATCTTTGAGTAATTCCCTGGTAAGCGGCCATTAACTCAAGATGAGAATTCAGATCATTTTGATAAGCATGAATCACTGCCTTCTTCGTCATTTGTAAGGCAATAGGAGGAAGAGAAATAAGTTGCTCAATCAATTCTTCAGTTTTTGATTTCAAATTTTCCGATAGGACCACTTGATTAACGAGACCAATTTTGATTGCTTCTTCGGCCGTCAAAGTCTTACATGTTAAAAATAATTCCATCGCTTTACCAAATCCAATGAGCCTCGTCATAAAAAAGGCCCCTCCATCTCCAGGAACCAACCCCACCTTTGCAAAAGTTTCAGCAAAAGTTGCATCAACAGAAGCGATTCTTAAATCACACATGGCCGCAAGATCACATCCAGCTCCTACCGCAGCACCATTAACCATAGCAATAACTGGAGTTTTTAATTGTGAAATAGTGAGAGGGATTTGCTGAATGCCCGCCTGATATGTTTCTCTAAGTTGATTTGATTCTCCAGCAAACATTCCTGTTTTGCCTTTCATCGCCTTAATATCACCACCTGCGCAGAAATTTTTTCCTGCACCTGTGATAACAATCGCACGAATATCGTTATCTAAATCAGCATGCTTTAAAACCTCAATTAAGGCCTGAATCATTCCTGTGGAATAAGCATTGCTCGCTTCTGGACGATTCAACGTAATCCATAATGAATAATTTTTTCTTTCAACTAAAAGATCTTCAAAAGATTTAAGATAAAAGTTCATACTTTTCCTGTATTAAGATAGGCCCGTAGAAATTTAGATTCAGTGGCCTTATTTACCTTGCCCAAAATAAATGAAGAGGCCTTGGCCAATTTAGCAATATCAATACCTGTTTCGAGTCCCTGTGAATGCATCAGGTACCAAACATCTTCAGTTGCCACATTTCCAGTAGCACCTTTGGCATAAGGACATCCACCAAGACCACCGGCCGATGAATCAAAAGTCGTAATTCCTTCTTCCAAAGAAACGAGAATATTTGTCACCGCCATTCCTCGAGTATCATGAAAATGCATCGCCAATTTTTCTTTTGGAAATTCAGCTTTCAAAGCTCTGATATATTCACGAACCTGCTGAGGACGGGCCACTCCGATAGTATCACCCACTGAAACTTCATAAACACCTAAGTCCATAAATCTTCGAGTCACATCAATCAGGGCCTCAATACTCATCTCACCCTCATAAGGGCATCCAAAGGCGGTAGAAATATAGCCACGAATTTTGACTTGGTCTTTTTTGGCCTCTGAGGCAACTTCTTTCATTCGCTCAAAGGTTTCATCAATAGTGGCGTTAACATTTTTTTTAGTAAAAGAATTTGAAGTTGCAGTAAAAAGAGCAATCTCTTTAACCCCTAAAATTTTTGCCGTCTCATAGCCCTTCATATTTGGAACGAGACATGGAAAATGAACATTTTTATGCCCAAGCTTTTTCTGTACTTTAGTGTAAAGTTCAATAGCATCGGCCATCTGAGGAATAGCTGGGGCCTTAACAAAACTCGTCACCTCGATAGTTTTAAGTCCGGCCTCAGTCAAAAGCGAAATAAACTCCAATTTATCATCAGTATTGATAATTGATTTTTCATTTTGAAGTCCATCGCGAGGGCCTACTTCAACTATCTTAATCATTATTCCACCTCGGCGAGTACGACTCCGCCTTGAACCAGTTCACCAACTTTATAAGGAATACTTTTTACTTTTCCATCTTTATCTGAGCGAATCGAATGCTCCATTTTCATGGCCTCAAGAATCAAAATAGCTTCACCCTTTTTAACTTCTGCACCAACTTCTTTGAGAATTTTAAAAATCTTTCCAGGCATCGGTGAAGTTAGCCCACCCGCATGCTCTTTGGCCTTTTTCGATTTTTTCCCAGCGGCCGAAATTATGGCCTCTCTACCAAGGGCCATAACTATGGCCTCACCATCTTTATTGAGAGAACCAACAGTGGCATGGAAGCGACTTCCATTATCTAAAATTAAATCAGTGCCATTTTTTGAAACGAGAGAGTAAGAATAATTTTTCCCATTCAAAGTAAAGCTCACATTATTTTGATCTGCCTTAAAATTTTGAACAGAAACTTCTCGACCATTAATATTAAATTTCTTTTCCATAACTAATTCCTAAATCCTACAAGTTCAGTCCAAGGATTTTTAAAAACCTCATTCGAAGTCGTGATTTGAACTTTTCCATTGGTTAAACTTAAGGAAGCAATCATCGCAGCTATTTCTAAATCAGAAAAAGGCTCTGGCCCTAATTCTTCTTTATGATCTGGAATAAAGTGAGTGTGAGTTTTTCCCGCCACAAAATCTTTATGGCCAAGAATTCGTTTTAGATAATCTCGATTCGTCTTTACTCCTAAGAATAAAACTTCATCTAAGCTCTGAATGCTCTTTGAAATCGCAAGATCCCTTGTTTCTCCCCAAACCACAAGCTTAGCAAGCATTGGATCGTAATTAACCCCAACTTCTGTGCCATCTAAAAATCCACAATCAAGCCGAACATCTCGTAAAGTTGGAGTTCCAATATGCTCGATTTTTCCGATGGTAGGCATAAAATTATTATCGGGATCTTCAGCATAAATTCGGCATTCAATTGAAGAACCTTTCTGCTTGATGTCTGACTGCTTAAGCGGGAGTTTATCTCCTTGAGCAACCATAATTTGATATTTGACCAGATCATGGCCAGTCACCATCTCTGTAACAGGATGCTCTACCTGTAATCGGGTATTCATCTCCATGAAATAAAATGTCCCATCTTGGGCCATAATAAATTCCACAGTTCCTGCTCCTCGATAATTTATCCCGCGAGCAATCTCAACTGCAGTTTCACAAACTTTTAAACGAAGTTCCTGACTCATATTAGGAGCAGGAGTTTCTTCCACCACTTTTTGATAGCGGCGCTGAATGGAGCACTCTCTTTCAAAGAAGTGTAAATGATTACCATGGGTATCACTCATCAGCTGAACTTCAATATGTCTTGGATTCACCACGTACTTTTCAATTAAAACTTTATCACTGGAAAAAGATTTTAATCCCTCAGACTTTGCTCCTTGAATCGCTTCAAGTAGCTCTGAATCCTGATGAACAATTCTCATCCCTTTACCACCACCACCGGCAGAAGCTTTAATCAAAAGAGGATAGCCAATTTTTTTGGCCTCTTTCATTAATGTTTCATCTTTTTGATCATCACCATGATATCCAGGAGTCAGTGGGATTTTTATTTTTTCTAAAGCTTTTTTAGAACCAATTTTATCTCCCATGAGAACAATCGATTCAGGTGTCGGGCCAATAAAAATGATTCCCGCCCCTTCCACCATTCGAGCAAATTCTTCGTTTTCAGAAAGAAATCCATATCCCGGATGAATAGCATCGGCGCCACACTTTTTAGCAACCTCAACCAACTTCGCTTTATTTAAATAAGTATCGGCCAAAGCACCAGAGCCTAAGGAATAAGATTCATCAGCATACAAAGCATGAGGAAGATTTTTATCGTCTTCAGCATAAACTGTAACAACTTTAATTCCCATCTCTTTGGCGGTTTTTAAAACTCGCAGAGCAATTTCTCCACGGTTAGCAACTAAGATTTTTTTTATTTTCATACTTTCATCCAAAGAGGTTTATCTTTTTCAAGTAGTGCGCGCATGCCTTCTTGTCCCTCAGCGCTTATTCTGCGCTCACTAATCATTTCACAAGTAAAGTCTTCTGAAGCTTTTAAATTCTTCATCACACCTTTAATTAATTTCTTTGCTTCTCTAGCGGCAACTGGACCCGCTGCTAAAAAACGTTTTTTAATTTCTTCAATTCTTGCATCTAAATCATTTGAGACTTCTTGAATTAATCCCATACGCCTAGCTTCTTCGGCATCAAATCTCTCTCCAGATAAAAACCAAGCTCTTCCATTACCTTCGCCGATCTTGGCCAGGCAGTACGGAGAAATCACTGCCGGAATAAGGCCGAGCCTGACTTCAGTAAATCCCATTAAAGCAGATGATACGGCCACTGAGTAATCACACACACTCACCAGCCCCACTCCACCACCTAGAGCATGTCCATTAATTTTTCCAATAACAGGAACTGGACAATCATTAATTACAGCGAACATTCTTGCTAGCCGTTTTGAATCTTTAAAATTTTCTTCTTTTGAATAGTTCTTCATCGCCTTCATCCAATTAAGATCAGCTCCAGCGCAAAAAGAACTTCCTCTTCCAGAAAGAATCACCAGTCTTAAACTTGACTCTTTCTCAAAGCTTTCAAAAAGAGAAATCATCTCTTCTATTAGCTCAGCATTAAAAGCATTATGAAGATCTGGCCTATTTAACCAAACTTCTTTCACACCTTTTTCGAGATCCTTAACTTCAATAAATTTCATATTACATCCTAAACACACCCCAACGAGGGTCTTGGAATTCTTCATTATGAGTTGTACTTAAGCACAGACCAAGAATATCTCTGGTTTGTGCTGGATCAATCACTCCATCATCCCAAAGTCTTGCAGATGAATAATAAGGTGATCCTTCTTTTTCATACTTATCAAGAATGGGTTGTTTAAATTTCGCAAGTTCTTCTTCGCTCATTTGAGCTTTACCTGCGGCCTTAAGGCCATCTTGCTTTACAGTGGCAAGAACATTGGCCGCTTGCTCTCCGCCCATGACTGAGATGCGAGAGTTTGGCCACATAAACATATATCTTGGAGAAAACGCTCTTCCACACATGCCGTAGTTACCAGCGCCAAAAGATCCTCCGATCACCACTGTGAACTTTGGAACTTTGACTGTAGAAACTGCAGTCACAAACTTCGCTCCATGTTTTGCAATACCTTCGTTCTCATACTGCTTTCCAACCATGAAGCCAGTAATGTTTTGTAAAAAAACCAGAGGAATCTTTCTCTGTCCGCAAAGTTCAACAAAATGAGCGGCCTTCATTGAAGACTCTGAAAATAAAATTCCATTATTCGCCACGATCCCAACCATGTAGCCGTGAATTTTAGCAAATCCACAAACGAGAGTTGAACCATAGCGCTCTTTGAATTCTTGGAACTCAGATCCATCAACTAAGCGAGCAATGATGTCTCTAACATCAAACGGCTTTCTGGTATCTTTTGGAATAATTCCATAAATTTCTGAACTTGGATAAAGAGGAGCTTTCACTTCTCCTTTAATAAATTTTCCCGAATGCTTCGGTCGATAGTTAAGAGTTGCCACAATATTTCGAGCAATCTCCAAACCTTCTTCTTCTGTTTCAGCAAAGTGATCGGCCACACCCGATTTAGATGTATGCACATCTGCTCCACCTAAATCTTCTGCACTGACTTCTTCACCTGTTGCAGCCTTCACTAGCGGAGGTCCACCTAAGAAAATAGTCCCATTACCTTTTACGATAACAGTTTCATCACTCATGGCCGGAACATAGGCCCCACCTGCAGTACATGAGCCACACACCACTGCAATTTGTGGAATTCCTAGGGCCGACATATTTGCTTGATTGAAAAAGATTCTTCCGAAGTGTTCTTTATCTGGAAACACTTCATCTTGCTTTGGAAGAAAAGCACCACCAGAATCAACTAGATAAATACATGGTAATTTATTTTCTAAGGCGATCTCTTGAGCTCTTAAATGTTTTTTTACAGTTAGCGGAAAATAAGTTCCACCTTTTACAGTGGCATCGTTGGCCACAAACATACATTCTACTCCATGTACTAAACCAATTCCTGTGACCACTCCAGCACCTGGAACATCTTCTTCATAAACTCCATCAGCTGCGAGAGCTGAGAGTTCTAAAAAAGGAGAACCTGGATCAAGAATTTTTTCAATTCGCTCACGAGGAAGAAATTTTTTACGAGACTTATGCTTTTTAACAGCATCATCTCCACCACCCAAACGAACTTTTTCAATTTTTTGTTTCAGCTCATTAGCAAGAGCACGGTTAAATTCTGCATTTGTTTTAAAATCACTTGATTGTGTGTCGATGTGAGAGGACAGAGGTTGCATAATATAAACCACCAATTTTATGAATAGAATGAACGATTTATACTATATTGAAGGAGGGAAATGTGACAATGTTTTGGCTTAGCGCCAGAGAGATAAATTATTAGATAAAAGCCCATTAATGAAATACTGCACATAAGCAGGTAGGAGCTTGTCCTCCGATGCACCTATGGATTTTAATTCACCAGTTTTCCAATTATACTCCAGCTTATTTTTAGTCTTATCCTTGGCCAGGGTAATAATTGTCGAATCTTGAATTGAAAAATAAACTTCATCAGCAGAATTGATCGCCAGTCCTTTATCATGGGAAAAAACACTGGCCCCCATTCCATTCAGCTCTTTATCTTCAATCCCAACAAAATCCAAAATGCTTTTTGGAATATCCGCATGTTGAACTACTTTTTGATCGTTTAGCGCCCATTGAAAACCAGGGAAATAGAATATTAATGGTACTCTGTAGCGGCCTATCATATTCTCATACTTTTTGCTGCTTAACTTATGAGTATGATCAGCAGTGATGACAAATAATGTGTTTTTATACCAGGATTCGTCTTCAATTTTTTTGAAAAACTCTTTTAAAGCAAAATCTGCATAACCTATGGCCGGATGAATTTCGAGCTGTCCTTTTGGAAACTTATTCTCAAATTCACTTGGTACAGTATAGGGATGATGGGAACTTAAAGTAAAAATTCCGGCCAGAAAAGGTTCAGGCATTTGAGAAATATTTTGGGCCACATACTGCAAATAGGGCCCATCAAAAATTCCCCAGTTACCATCAAAATCATTTGGATTTGGATACTCTTCTTTTGCAAAATAACGATCGAATCCATTGGCCAAGGTAAATGAATCAAATCCCATTGTTCCTTTTGATCCACCATGAAAGAAATAATTAGTGTAGCCATTTTTCTTTAATGATTTAGGAAAGCAGTGAAATTTATTTCCAGAAAAAGAAGATTTACTTAAAGGCTCATTTAGAAGGGCCGGTACACCACAAAGAATTGAAGGAAGGGCCTCAATAGATCTACGTCCATTGGCCATGCCCTTCTCAAAACTCAAAGATTTTTTCATGAGTTCTGATAAAAATGGTGCATATCCATTTTCAATATACTCCATTGAAAAACTTTCTAGAATAATAAGGACAACATTTGCCCTGTCTACTCCTGGAAAATCTTGAGAGAAATCTCTAAGAGAGAGAATTATTTTTTTTGCCTCACTATCTGATTCAAAAAATTTAATTCTTTCTATTCGATTGCTATTTAATGTACGGATAAAATGGTAGGGAGTATTTAGTACTAGATGCCCAAGCTCATTTTTCCCTTGAACAAAAGCAGATTGCACATTAATTGATTTACCTTGAAGTCCACCTCTTATGCCAATAAATGTTAGTGCAAAGATGAGAAATGATTCGAAGACATGTCTTTTCCAATCTGTTTTTTTTTCTTCAAATGAAAAAAAATTTCTATCAAAAAAATAAAAAGCAATACTGCCCATTATGGCCATCAAAGGTAGGTACCAATAATAGAGAGTCACCTGGGGCAACTGAGTCCAGATATCATCAGCAATAACAAAAAAATCAAAAGCTAATCGTTTACCTAAAAATAAAAAAAGCTCATAGTCATTAATTGAAATGATAAAACCAATCGAATTTAAGGTGATGAAGAGAATTCTTAAAAATCTCTCATTGATTAAAGATATCGAAGTCAAAATAACAATTGGTGCATTCACCAAACATACTGCGGCGATATCAAAACGAAGTCCTAAAAAAAAGCTATAAAAGAGATCACTTGCACTAAAAGAAGAAAACAATTTATGGTGATAAAAATAAAATCCAAGTCTGATAAAAGAATAAACAACCAGCAAAAAGCTTAGCCGCTTAAATAATTGTAAATATCTCGGTGAAATAATCATGTTACGAAATGATACAAATAAAAAAGCCCTCTTTGGAGGGCTTTTTTGTATTTAAGGAGGGTGCATCTTGCTATTCTGACACCAAGTTGCCCTGGCACTACCTTCGCCGCAAGTGAGCTTGACTTCCAGGTTCGGGATGTTA
>JBFWTE010000011.1:0-112143 GCA_050247975.1 Bacteriovoracaceae bacterium | reverse complement strand
GCTAATATCGATAAATTATTTGGAAGTCTTATCGATGGAGTCGTCGATGCTTCTGATCTTCACACTCACGATGATCGCTACGTGCAACTTTCAAGTACTTCTGCCCAAGACTTTGGTACTGGTGGGTTTGTTACAACTGGTGCAAGCAGCGTAGGCTCATCGACAATTTTCACTAACACGATGATGTCTGTAAAAACTTCCGCTGATACAGACATAGGTCTGGCCATTAGAGCTAAAAATGCAACTCAAAGTGCGGACCTTTTTCAAGTTCAAGACAACAGTGGTGCTTCACTTGCGAGTATTAGTTCCAATGGTAGCTTAAGCCTTGCAAATGGGGCCTCTGTTGCAGCTTCAAGCTCAGTTTTAAAGTCAACCTCAGGCAATCAACTCATTGTGAAATATGATGATAGTAATAAATTAACTGTTGATGTTAGTAATACTGGAACTTCTACTTTTACTGCTGATGGAACAACTCCTCGTTTTTCATTTGCTTCAGGGAATGTTGGCATTGGCCTAACGGCACCTACTGCGGTTTTACATCTTAAAGCGGGAACAGCAACAGCGAATACAGCGCCAATTAAATTTTCTTCAGGAGTTCTTCTTACGTCACCAGAAGATGGGGCCGTTGAATTTGATGGAACAAGTTTTTATGTAACCTCAGGAGTGACTCGTAAGAAAGTTGCTCTCGCTTCAACTGAAGCGGAATATCTACTTACTCACATTGGTGATGTAGATCTAACAACTACCCCCCCAGTGATTGGTGATTATCTAAAATATGATGGTACAAATTGGATTCCGGGAACAGTTGTTACAGCAGAGTCAGATCCAAATGTAACAGCTTTTGCCAAAGCTCCTCTTCCTACGTGCGCAAGTGGTGAAGTCTTGAAAGGAGATGGTACAAATCTTAGTTGTGTTACTGACTCAACTGGAGCATTTTCGGGTTCTTCCAATGTAGCGGTTATCACTTCTGCGGGAGGGACCCTAACCACCAGCGCAGTGACAGCGACGGAACTTGGTTATGTTTCTGGTGTTACAAGTGCTATTCAAACACAACTAAATGCGAAGGCTTCATTATCAGGGGCGACCTTCACGGGTGCTGTTTCAAGTTCGAGCAGTTTTACAGGAACGGCCTTTTATTACACTTCTGATGCTCGCTTAAAAAAGGATGTAAAGACCATAGATTCGGCACTTTCGAAAGTATCTCAACTAAGAGGTGTTCACTTTAATTGGAAAAAAGATAATAAACCTGAAATTGGATTTATCGCTCAAGAGGTTGAAAAAGTTCTTCCAGATTTAATTCAAACTGTAAAACCTGGCACAACAGAGGAGATTAAATCTGTTAAATACGGTAACATGGTTGCTGTTGTTCTCGAAGCGATCAAGGAATTTCATCAGAAATATCTAAAATCTCAGTCTGAAAATGTAAGTAAAATAGCAAAATTAGAATCTGAGAATAAAGAACTTAAGAAAAAATATGACGATTTAAAAAAGGATATTGATTCTTTAAAAGAGTCGATGAAAACTAAGTCTCACTAAATATTCCTTCCTAATCTACAAGCATCCTGACAAATAGTTTATCATCCTCGAAAAGCGATTGATTTATACTCTTCATATTTTTATTACCAACACATACACTTAAAACATATAGACATTGAGACCGTGAATTAAAATTTAATTTTATTTCAACTATAAAGTTAGAAGAACCTATACCTTGGTTTAAACTCGAGAATAATTGAATCTTTTTGTAATCCTCAAAAACACAAGGAGATAAACTAAAAGCTATTGCTAATGCATCTACTTTCAAGTGACATGCTTTAAGAACTGCTTCCTTAGCACTAAAAAGAAGCGTGAACGATTGATCTAAACTTAAATTTTTTTTAGAAGATATCTGATGGGCCAAAATCCAATCTTCTCTATTGAAAAAGCGTCCATGAAAAGTTGTCCAATCGACATCGTTATGAAAGTATTCTAAATCAATTCCAATAGAATCATAATAACGACTTAAAGCAACAACAGCATCTTCTTCTTTGTGACTAACGCTAATTTTCCACTCGCTTTTAAATAGTTGAACTTCACCTGTTTCCATTTTCACTAATGGAGCAAAAGGAATAGAGAAAAAACGACGAACTTCAAGGCAAACTTTTCTTCGTGCAATTTTTTGAGCGCAATTTACCGAAGCTTCAAGGTAATTTTCTTCTAAGTTCTGAGGTAAGATTGATGAATGGTTTAGTAGGCAATTGAACATGTTTTCGTACAAGCACATTGACTAGCGCAACAAGTGGCCCCATTAGCAGGAGCAGAAATTGTTATTCCAGCGGGAGGATTGGAATACATCGCAGTCCATTCTGCATCTGTCTTTGTAGGAATAAACAAAGCTTTGGATCCTGCATTCTTGACATCTTTACAAACAGAAAATTCTTCAACTGTTGTCACATAGCCAACATTCGCCTGATAAGATGTTAAATTAAACCCTCCGGCATAAATACCAATGGAAAGTATCACGGCCAGAATAAATAAAATCAAAGGTCTTGACATGATGCTAGGATATCGAGATCTTTTTCTATTGTAAAGAACGCAACATTGGTTCCATTACAAGCTGTTTTATATTGTTAGGACAATCTAAGGAAATCAAGTGATTCAGGATAAGATTTTAACTCTAAATTATAAAATAGTACTTTCTTTTCTACTGCTTGTTTTTTCACTTTTACCCATAGATGGACATCCTCAAAGCAAAACAACCCAGTATCAGGACACCCATAGAGAATTTCCAGGTTATATCGATTTCGGGCTTTATCAAACTTATAAGCTTACACCCGAAGAAATCAATACAATTGATTCAAAAAAAATGCGCGAACTGATTGAGATATATATTCGACGCTACTACGATTTTTATATGTATTTCTCTCGTGATATCATACTTAAACAGGTTCATGAAAACTATCCAGTAGAACTTCTTGATCCCGTTATACAAAAAACATTATCCGCAAGTGATGCTGAACTAAAAAAACTCCTCTTAGATATTTTTCATAATGAAGGAGGTGTGGCACGCGAAAATAAAACTATCAATGACATTCTTGCTCCAATAATTCGAGAGTGGGATATTAAAAAATTTGGAAGTGTGCAAGTGCCCAAAAGCCCTCCATTTTATTCACCAAATGCCATCTATTTGGCCTATCTTAAAAAGATGGGACTAAGACCTTACGATTATGCCCCTCCCTTTTATCCTAAAGGAATGGATCCAGATGAGCCAAAAAATGTCACTCTCCTCGGTAGGCAGACTAATATAACCATCTCTGAAAATGAAATTAAAGGTCAAATCATTGCATTTATCCTTGGCATTATTTTTGGAGCACTCTTACTAAAGTTGTTTTCCTCCAAAAAATGAATCAGGTTAATGATGATACATATATAACGAATGTCGATTTTTTAAAATTCATGGGCGCACTCGCAATGGTGTTTACCCATTGTTATATCTTTATCTACAGACTCTTACCTTCACAAGTATATTTGTCACAAACAATATTTTTAAACAAGATTGCATACTTCAACGGACTCTACTCATTAATACTACCCGCCGTTGCGGGTGTCGTATTTAGAGACACATTAACTCCTTATTTTCACAATCAGAAAATAAAAAACCTTCCATCTTCAAAGCTTCTAAAATCATGTCTTGCCTTAATGATCTTAGAATCTCTTAAAGCAGCTATTACTTTTGGATTTAAGTATAGTTTCCGCTGGGATGTTTTACATTTTATTGGATTAAGCTTTTATCTACTTAGTCTCATTTTAATTTATTCAAATTTAAAAACAGTCTATTTGCTGTGTTTTATTATCATGGGTACATGCTTAGGAATTGAATATTTAAAAGACCACTACTACTTAAATTTATCATTATCTTTTGCAGATAATTCTATCACTCTTTATATTTTTTATTCATGTCTATTTACCTCTTGCATATATTTTTTCTATAAACTTTATAGGCCAAAAAAACTCAAGGCAAAATTATCATTATTTGCCTTTCTGTTAATTTTCATTCAATTTAGTCTCACTTATTTTAAGGACACGGAGTTTCAAATCATCCTGGCCAATTTACCGCTCTCTCTTTTGATTCAATTTGGACAATATGGAGGGCATATTTGGCCAATTTTTCCTTGGATTATTCTCATTTTTATGGGTTTTATACTTAGAGATTGGCAAATTCGTGGTGTTTTCAACATAAAGCAACGACTTGCCATTGTGTTCATTTTCTTTACGACTTTTTTGTATTTCTTTATTTTTCACTTTCAAAGATATACTCAACTACTGACAAAAACTACTTTTTTCAGTCCTCTTTATTTCATACCTAATACGCTAATACTTTTCCAAATCTTATCCTTTTTCATTTGTGTCTTTTACCTCTATGACTATATTTTTTCTTATCTTAAATGGCGCAATCAAATGATAAAAGAAATTTCAAGCGGAATACTCATCTTCTACATAATACACTTATTTTTAGCTTGGAAATTACTTCCTCAGCTTTTTAGACTTATTCCCGTCCCTTATTTTTTCTATGCATATCCTGTCACTATTTTTCTTCTATCATATGCTCTATTAAGCGGTTTTTTAGTTGTTTCCAACAAATTAATTTGGTTCCAATTTAAGAAAAATAATAATTAAATAAAGCAGTAATTTTTTATAATTTGGAGCTTTCTGTATGGATATTTCCTATTCTAAAGATGATTGCGTTATCGTATCGAGAGGCTGTCTACTACCCGATGCTCTCAATCCATCACTTTTCTGGGAAAATATCGCTAAAAATCACCTTTCAATAAAACCACTCTCAAAAAAACGTTGGGAGGCCAAAAATAATTTTAGTCCATACCGTGAACTAGAGGATAAAACATACTCCCACTGGGGAGCAGAAATTGCAGAAGAAGTTTATCAACAACTCAAGAAAAAATTTGACTTAAAAAACTCATCGCGTCTAGAAGTCATGGCCCATGAGGCACTACAACAAGCAATAGAAGGAATCACACTTCCTTCACAAAGAGAGAAGGTTGGCATCATTTTAGGAGCAATGAACCCAGATGAAAATTATTATATTACTCGTTTTAAGTGTTTATTAGACGATGTCATCGAAAAATTAAAAAAACTCTATTCTGCTTCAGAATTTATAAAAGTTGAAGAACATCTCAAAAAGCACTGTGAACTGCTCTTTAAGGATATTGATAAAAATTTGGATGATATTTTACCTTCATCAATTATACATAAGCTAAAAGAGAGACATCAAATCAAGGGCACCAGTTTTATTGTTGATGCCGCTTGTGCTTCAGGTATAGCGAGCATTGATTGCGCCATCTCCCTTATTAGAACTAAAGTTTTAGATATGGCCTTCGTAGGAGGAATGGAAAGTAATTTAGGTCAGGGATCTTATGTTCTTTTCAGTAAGGTAGGGGCCCTCTGTGTTGAAAACTGTATACCCTTTGACAAGAAATCAGATGGTCTATCACAAGGGGAAGGTGCCGTCGTTTTTTGCATACAAAGATATGAAGATGCTATCCGTGATGGACACAAAATTTACGGTGTAATTAGAGGAATAGGGAGCTCGAGTGATGGTAGAAGTGCCAGCTTATTCCAGCCTAATCACTTAGGTCAACTTCTTGCTGAAGAAAGGGCCTATTCAAAATTAGACTCTAGACGTGTCGATTATCTGGAACTTCATGGAACAGGTACAAAAATTGGCGATCATACTGAGGCCCAAACAACAGAGGTTTTCTTTAAAGGATTTCGCACTCCTGTGGGCTCAGTAAAAAGCTTGGTTGGACACACAAAAGCAACTGCGGGTGCGACAGGAATTCTAAAATGCTTGCTGGCCTTGGAAAATCATACCATTCCTAGAACAAGCTATATTCATGAGCCGATTTTTTCACCAGATTCCGATATTTATATTAATTCAAAAGAGCTGAAGATTTCACCAGATACAGAGCAAGTTCGTTTTGGTATTTCATCTTTTGGATTTGGTGGTACTAACTTTCATGTTGTGCTTGAAAATCATCTTTCGGCCAAAAGAGATACTCCTGAAAAGGTTACAGCGCAAAATCCTGTCCTTTTAGGAACCCACACTATTGAGCTTAACGAATTTGATCCACAGTGGTTTACTGGAAAAAATGTTTTTTATAAAATACCACCCAAGAGCATTAAATATATTGACCCCATACAATTACTTGCAGTCAAAGCAACCGAAATCCTCTTAAATGAAAAACTAAACCTCAAACTAACTGATGAACAAAGAGATTCAACACAAGTTATTTCGGCCAGCTCTTTAGGTATGGATATTCTTGATCATTTAGTGGCCAGAATTTCATTAGACACAATTGCAGAAACTTTAAAGTCAGAAGAAAACAATGAAGGATTAGTAAAAAACATTCTCGATATCAAACAGGGTTTTGGACCAATTAGTGAAGAGTCTGGCCCCGGAATCTTAAATAATGTGATTGCGGGAAGAGTTTGCAACGCATTTAATTTTAGGGGAAGAAATTTTAATATAGATTCAGATCAAGCCTCTATTGCAGCGGCCTTAAAATTGATTATTTCAGATATTAAGCTAGGTCTTTGTGAGTTGGTCTTTTTAATTGGAGTTGAAGAAGAGATCGATCAAAAAGACTATCGCGTTATTCGAAAATCAGTAACATCGTATGCCATTTCCTCTCTTTCTTTTGCACAAAAAAACTTTTTAAAAATCCAAGCTCAACTTGAGGATCAAAATGCGACACCTTAAAAAAGAATCCTATTATGGTGAAGTATTCAACATTAAATTCAATGAATACACTGGAATTGATTATTCAAAAGTTGCTTTTGTCTTTCCTGGTCAAGGGGCAGCAAGACCAGGCATGTTTAAAAATGAACTAAAGAAACTTCCTCATTGCTTAAACTACTTTTTGGAAGCTGACCAATGGGCAGAAACAAAGAACATTGGCAAAATTTCCTGGTATATCTCTTCGCCCCAATTGATTGATAAAAACAATTTTTATGCTATTCAAAATTTAGCTTTATTTGTTTTAGAAGTTGGTCTTTTTGAAACTCTTAAGCAGGACAATAAAACCCCTGAACTAATAACAGCTCATAGCTTTGGAGAATATGCAGCACTTGTTTGTGCCGGAGCAATAGATTTTTTCACTATGCTTGAAATTGTCTTCCAACGAGAATTTTATTCACCTATACCTCACGCAACCGGAGAAATGTTAGCTATTTCTTGTAGTATTGATCATTTTATTACACTTTCTTGTCCACTTTTTTACACTATCGCCAACGAAAATTCTTATCAACAAATTGTGATTTCTATCCGAGCAGAGCAAAAAGATGAGATGATTCAATTTCTAAAATCTCAAAGAGTTCCCTTTCGAGAACTTGAAACAGTTGGCCGCCCATATCATTCTTCTCTTATGCAAGAGACTGCCTATAAGATGTCAAGCTGGCTTGAGTCCATCTCCCCAAAAATCAATCCTTTGAACTTTGCCTTCATTTCATCGGTAAATAATAAATACTACGAGAGAGGTTATCATTTTTCAGAAAAAGAATTTCTAGCTCTAGTTACTGAACAATTAACCAAACCAGCTTATTTCACAAAACAAATAGAGAGTGCTACTCAATCTTATTATATTCATTCTTTTTTAGAGCTAGGTCTTTCAGGCATCTACTGCGATTTTATTAAAAATATTACCGCCAAGAATACTAAACACACCTTTTCGATTCAAACCTTATCAATACTTTTTAATTCTGTTGAAAGAAAATCCAAAGCAACCAATCGTTTTAGCTATAATCTTGAGAAAAGCCCTGTCTTTAGAGTTCTAAGAAAATATATCTCACATATCACAGGCTACGACTTAATTGAAATAGGTATAGATGATCACTTCCAAGAAGATTTAAGGATAGATTCAATCAAAAAAGCAGAAATTATATTTAAAACATTGGAAGAGACAAATACTCAAATTGAAGAAAGTCTCAGTTTAGCGCAAATGAGAAGTGTGGGCGAGGTTATAGAATTTTTAGAAAAAATACAACAAACACCTATTAATAAAAAGAACAAACTGTCAAAAAAAACTAATAAAGAAGCTTTCATTCCCTTGATCTCTTCTTATGAAGATTCCCCTAGAACGTCATTATTTTCCTCGATTAATCATCATTCCCCGACTAAAGACTTTTTAAGAATAGATCTTAATCAATCGTGCTCCAAATCAGCAAAAGAAGTTAGCACTTTTTATTACTCACAATCTTCTCACCTAAAATGCCTTATTTTTGATCTAACTCCTTACACTGGAACTCCTCAGGGAACTTCTCCATTAGAATATTTCATCCAATTGACACATGAACTTAAAATAATCATGTCCATGATTGAAAAAAATATTGTCCCCTTTAAAATTATCCTTACAAGTCAGCATTCAACGCCTGAGTTTTATGCTTTTAATGCATTTTTTAAATCTTTATGCCGTGAATATGGATTTCTTTTTAAATCAATCAAGCATGATTTCAATTCTGATTTTGAAGAAAAATATTGGGAAATGATTCATCATGAAAGTGACGATTTTTTTGGAATTGAAGTCCAATATCAAAAAAACCAGCGAATGGCCAAACAATGGAAACCATTCGAAATTAAAAATAGCCCAGATAAAATACGGAAAAAAATTGTCATCATCGGTGGTGCTAAAGGCTTGGCCTTTGAACTCTTCTCGCGTATTCATAAATCTCAAGAGATTGAACTTGTCGTATGGGGTAGAAGTGCTTACGAGGATCCCATTGTTCAAAAAAACATAAGTTTACTTAAAAAAAGATTCAAGAATGTGACGTATTTAAAAGTCGATGCTCTCATGAATGATCAATTCTCTGAAGCACTCAACTCATCTAGGAAAATTTTAGGGAACATTGACCTTGTTATTAATTCGGCCGGAATTGAATTCAGCCAACTTTTTATAGAAAAATCTATTAACGATATTAGAGCCGAAGCTTCTACAAAAATTCAAATCACTGAGAACCTTAAAAACTCTAATCAGAAAAACGAATTTGATATCCTTCATTTTTCTTCCATTGTCGGAACTTTTGGAAACGAAGGCCAAACGATTTACGCATATGGAAATGGCCATCAAACTAGTACAGAAGGTAGTGTTGCTCTTTTATGGCCAGGGCTCAATCAAGTTGGGATGACTGAGAACTTAGGAATTCTTCACAAACTGAAACTTTCAGGTGTTCACCTTTTAGAAATTATGGATGCAGCAAACTGGTTTGAAAAATTTCTTCAGTCAAAAAGCTGGGGTTCAACTCAGCCAGGAGCAATTTGCGGTGCGATTGCATATATGGATCCCAAAGATATTTTCCTTATGGAGTTCTTTACTAGAAATCTATTGCAATTTGAATCTACAGGAGGAGAAATCATTTCTCCTAAGGATTTACTTTTCAGAAAAATTTATAACTCACAAATAGATAGCTACTTACAGGATCACGTAATTGAAAATACATCGGTTGTTCCGGCCTCAGTTGCCATCAGTTCTATGATGTGTTTTGGCCATCTTTTTTATAAAAGTTTTCCTCAACTCTTAGACTTTGAAATAAAAAATATTATGATGCTCTTAGATGGAAGAGATATCACTTGTTATACCCATTATCACTTTCAACCTGAAATGAAGGCAACAACCCCATTTCTAAAAATTACTTCACTCATGACATCACAGATTGAACATTTTGTTGGAAGCATGCAGCCAAGGTTAGCAAGTCATTTAGATAATCCAATGAGAATTCCCGAAGTCTTTAATTACCAAGTTGAACTTAGTGCATTCTATTCCAAGGCCTGCATTGGCTTTGGCAATAAATTCCAAAATCTAGAAAATATTTATTACAGCGAAAATGAAAAACAAAAAAATATTTTAGGGATAGGAAAATCATCACCTATTTATTATACAGGACTCGACACTGCTGATGCCCTCATTTCAATGCTTGAATGTGCATTTCAAACAGTCAGCTGCTTTGGGATTATTCTAGGAAAAGGACTGGCCATCCCTTTACGTTTTTCGAAATTAACTATTCTAAAAATGGAATTCACTCAATTCTATGTTTGCCCAGATATTCTTGAAACAAATATTGGACGTGATGATGAACCATTAATATCAAATATAGTCGTTTACAATGAAAAGAATGAAGTACTCATGATAATTGAAAACTTAGAAATGTCGACAATTAGGCACCACCCCACTTTGCCATTTCAACTTATTGTGGCTTCAAAGGAAATATGAAATTTGATGTTGTTATAGTAGGTGCTGGACTAGGGGGCCTTTCCGCTGGAGCCACTTTAGCTCAGAATGGAAAAAGAGTTCATCTTATTGAATCTCATGACAAAGTCGGTGGTTTTGCTACAAACTACCGCAGAGGGAAGTATCGAATGGAAGCAGGTATTCACATGCTTTCAGGAGATCATCCACATAGTTTATACCATCATCTATTCAAACAATTTAATATTAATGAGTCTATTACATTAGTGAAGTCACCACAGTTTTATCAATGCCATTTTAATGGTAAAAGTTTTTCAATGCCTTTTGGAATTACCGAAGCAAAAGAAAAATTAATCAAATCTTTCCCACACGAGAAGGCTGGAGTTGAAAAATTTTTCTCTACAATGATTTTAATTTCTGAAAACTTTCGAGATTTCATTTTCAGAGAGCCTTTTATTTCAGCAACTAATCCCTTTTTTTCAGCAATCTTCCCTCATTTTGAGCAATTCTGGCGAATTTCAATTGGACAGTTTCTTGATGGCATCATTCAAGACCGTGAGTTAAAAACGATTCTTCTGGCCAATGTCACTTTTTATCATGACAAGCACTATGAATTAAATTTAGTACAATATATGATTTCTCAGATTAACTATTTTCTTGGAGGAGGTTATTACATCCAAGGAGGTTCGCAAGTTTTTTCTGATCATTTGAAAAATATTATTGAGTCCAACGGTGGGACAATCACACTTCGCCATAAAGTTGAGAAAATTAAAGTTCAGAACAACAAAGCAACTCATATTTATTATCGAAAAATTATAGGAACTGATCAAGAACTCAAAGCATGTGAAGCAGACTTCATAGTCTATAATGGTGCAATTCCAAATTTATATGAACACATTCTTGAAGGGGAAGATGTTGAATACTTCAAAAGGAAAGAAAGTAAATGCAAGCAATGGGGACTTAGTACTTCTGCATCAACACTTTATTTTGGACTCAAGCAACCATTATCAGAATTAGGCTCTACAGCGTATATGAACCTTTTCATTGAAACAAAGGCCAATGATCAATTGCTCAACCCAAATCGAGAAAGCTTTGGTGTTCTCGATTATAATCAAATTCCTACTCAGTTATGTCCTAATGGTCATTATGCTGTTGAAGTGATTACAATGGATCAAATGAGTCAATGGGATCGGTTAGATTATCAGTTAGTAAACTATAAAAATAAAAAACATTTTTACGAAAAAAAATTAATAAATAAGATGGCAGAATACTTCCCTAGTTTTAAAGAACAGATTCTCTTTAGCGAAGTCAGTACTCCCCAAACCATACTTCGTTATACCCATTCTCCCATGGGGGCCATTTATGGATATCTTCCCTCGATAGATTCTTTTAGAGAGCGATCTTTTGGACTTCATTTTAAAAGTGGCTCACAAGATGAAAAAATTAAAAATCTCTTTTTCGCATCAGCGTGGTCTTTTTTGCCTGGTTTTACAGGAGCTTTACTTGCAGGCCACAAGACTGCATTAGAGCTTGAAAGGCATTTTCAATAACTGTACAATTCCAAGTTCCGAATATTCTCTCTTCATCTTAATCCCTAATTCTTGATTATCTTCAAAAACTGGAGATGTATAAGTTCCATGCAAATGATCCCATACAGTCAGTATTGAAGAAAAATTCGAATTAGAATACTTTAAATCGAGAAGATGGTGGTTAAAATGATATCGCGGAGTCACAATAACTAAGGAAATCAAATTGGTTATTCTTTTAGGCAAATAAATATTCCCATGATGAAAGTAACCAAAAATGAGCAATAATGATTCAAAGATAAAAAAATGAAATAAGTTGATCCTTAAAATAAACGCCAATGAAATTTTTAAAAGAAAATGAAAAAAAAGTTCTATGAAATGAAATCGGAAGGTTGTGGAACTATCTAATTCTAAATCAGAATGGTGTACTTGATGAAATCTTCTAAAAAAAAAGATATGATGATTTGCTCGATGCCACCAATATGTTATGTAATCAAAAAGTAAAAAAAAGAAAATAAAATTAGCAGAATTTAATGATCGAAACTGTATCGAATCAAAAACACTAAAATGCATTTGATTATAGGTTTCAAAAATTGCCTGCCCAAAAATCCTAATAAAAAAAATCCATCCGAATCCTAAGAGAAAATTACTTACGTAACGAAAATCTAATAAATGATGCCATTGCAGTGTTTTTAAATTTAACAAAAGTCTATTCGATTTTTTCGTTCGATCCGGATTAAAAAATTCAATAATGGGTACAATAATCAAGAAAAAGAACTTAAAAGCATTCACTTTATGACCTCAAAATATTAAAAAATTGTTGTAGCTCTATAGACTTGATAAATACCACTTTTAGGATATTTGAAATAAAAAGAAATATTTGGTTTATTGTTTTCAACTTCAAGAATATCAACCTCTCCTTTATCTCTAGTACCAAAACCAATCGTATATATATTATTCTGCTGATTAACTGATCCCATCATTGACGCATAAACGCTTGGAATATTCATCAATGAAAATTTTTTTATTTTTTTATTTTTTAAATCAAGGCCATATTGAATGATACGACTTAATTGTTTATTCATACCATTATCAAAAACAGTAAGAACTGATGTCTTTAAATCCAGATTTGGAGTATGATGCAATGTCGTTCCCAATTCACCTACCGCTCCGAACTGATCGGATCCCCCACCTAGAACCCAGGATATTTTCTTTGTTTTTTTATGTAGCATAACAATACTTTCGAAACCTAAACTCACTAAAAGATATTCCCCTAGGACTTGAATATGATTAAGATGGAATTGTTGAACAACAGTTTGCCCCCTAAACAAACTGTATAGCTTCCAGTCAGGAAAAGGATTAAGTTTCATATAATCATCTATTGTCCACTCAAAAACTTTTTTCCCATTCTTTATTTCAACGATACTTTGTTGAAGATATTTTCTTCCAAGCTTGTTTTGTGAAATTGTATAGGTCATCCCCATGTACCAATCTTTGTCAAAAAGATGAAAATCATGAAAATCAAGTAACTCTGGAAATTCTTTGATAAAAACCATTCTTTCATCAAATAATTCTCGCTTCCCTTCAATTGTTACAAAGGGATAGTATGCACTGGATTTTAGGTAAGAAAAATAAATTCTCTTACCTAAGACATGAGGTCTAAAGTCGATAGCAATAAAAGGTAGATAACGAAAATATTTTAACTTCCCTTCCGGTGAAAATATAAACAAATAAGAAAACTCACTCATTTCTTGAGGATCAACCTTTTGAGGGACCCAAGAGAATACAAAGTCTTGATTAAGATGAGATTTTCCTTTAATTAGCATTGCTGGAAAGTTCTTTGGTAGTCGATGAAATTTAAACTCTATACTTTCGCGACCTTTTTTATAAGACAAGACAAGTGTGGAATTATTTTTTTCTATCTCATTAAAGCTGACTACTGCATTAGATCGGCAAACAATTTTCTTCCCTAGTCTGCAATCGGTCCCAGGAAATTCCGTAGAAAACTCAATCTGAGGGAGTTGATTTAATTTATACTCATAAAAAAATACATCTCTTCCTTGTACTTCAATAAAAGATTTATCTATATTGACGAGCTTAACCCCTTTATCTAGGACAAGAGAAGATTTATCCCCCTGTGCTTGAACCTGGAACGAAACAAAAAAAAATACAAAAAATATCTTACTGACAAAATTCATTATTTCTCACCAGTCCATTATTAAATTTAATAATAACTCTATAGCGTAATTCATGTTTATTAGTGCAAGACTCGTCGGCCCTCTCTACTAAAGAGAAATTACTCTCATTTAGGAATAGAGTTGCCCCTGTTCCTGTTTGCTTTACCTTTTCCACAAGGAATGGAATTATCTCATCAAGTGTTCCTGAGAATGCATTTTTCTTCAAAGATCCTTCCAAGGAATATACATCTTGATGACTCCTTCTCATCTCATTTTTGAACATCCTAGGAAGCTTATTATTTTTTAAAAGAACAAACTGAACAACCTCATGTGCTTTATTTTTTTCGTTCACTAGTTGAATACTACCTGGCACTAAATTGACAGGACGAGAAAAAACAAACTCTCTTTCCGGAACGGCTCGATGGCAAGCAACACAGGCCATTGTTTTAGCGTTCATGTCCTCTTTAAAAAGACCACCTTCTTCATTAAATAAGGCATACCCCCAGCCATCAGTACTGGCATACTTTTTTGAGTCTTTAATCATTAATTGAAAACGCCTGACACCTGAGGGAGATAGCGAACTCATAAATGCCGGATCTGCTTCCGAATAAAATGCAACTTTACCAAAGGCAGATCCATTTTCATAAGAAGGCTTCATCTTCTTTAGGCCTTCCCAGGCCATTGTATTGGCGTAAATCATTCGGATTTCTTTTGAATCTACTCGAAAACGAACTGTGACAAGCTTCCACTTGTTAGGAAAATCTTTAAATTGGTTAAAAGAAATTCCATTCATTACTGAATGTCTATTTGGATCTATGGCTTTTTCATAATAAGCAAAAGAGTTATGAAGAAATACTTGAAAGAAAGCAAAAGAAAGAACGAACATTGTGCAATTTTTCATCTTTCGATAGTATGTCGGCCAGAAAATATCCGTCAATTAACCAAAGTATTAAACTCACTTTCATGGGATTTAATTACTATCTAATTATGTGACTCATTTGTCCTAAACTCCGAAAAAGAGTCGGATCACTCAACCTGCTCACAATCTTTAATCGTCGCGAACATTGCATGATGAATATATTTTTTCCCAAGACAGTTTTTGAGATCAATAAATGAAGCGGTCTCTGGAAGATCGATTTCTCCACGACCATTTTTTAAATTGATCCTTAAGGCCTGATTATGAGTTTCAACTTTATTCCGTCTATTTAAATAACTAACACTGCTTTTTAACTCGACAAATTTATCGGCTACAAACATAAAGTCGCATCCCTTATACCCATTGGCAGAGTTATCAACAGTAATTTCAATAATAGAAGATCCAACCCCTGAAACTGGATGAACATTAATGCTGATCAATGAGCGTGGAGTAATCATGGTATAAAGGTTACCTTCATTGCCCGAACACATAAACTTTTTAGCAAAAGCTTGCCCGCTAATTAAGAGAACAAAAAAGAATCCAATCATCTTCATAAAGACTCGAAGGTAAATTAAGTTTTAGATGGGGATCTTTTAAATCACAAAGGATAGAACTTCGAACAAATATGGAGCTGCTGAAAAAATTACACTCTCCCAGAAAGACTTCCAGGAGAATGTCTAAGAAATTTTACTCTTCGATCTCAACCATTAAAAAGCCCGCTTCCAGCGCCTGACCTTCTTTTACATTGATGGTTTTAATGATTCCATCCGCACCAGACTTAATCTCATTTTCCATTTTCATCGCCTCAAGAATAAGCACTGTCTCACCCTTTGTGACCTTATCCCCTTCTTTTTTAAGAAGCTTTACCACTTTCCCAGGCATTTGTGTGATAAGGGCGCCCGCACCTCCGGCGAAAAGACCAGATGGCTTGTAGCCACGATAAACCTTGTAAACTTCTGAGTGCGAAACAAGAACCTCGTTTACCCCTAGTCTAGCAAGTTTCTTCCAAGAAACATTATCGAAAGAATAGTAATTCTTTCCAGCAAGGTTTCTTATATAAAGCTTTGTTTTGGAACCATCATGAGTAAATTCCATTGTTTTACCAGGAAGGACTTCGACGTCCATTGAAAACTCTTTCATGTCTTGATTGATAAAATAATATCTCATCGCTCACCACCCAATTGATTCATTTCGATTGCGGCCACTTTAACCATGAAGGCCTTTGCATCTTCTTTTGGAGAAACTTTATCCTGTGGTTTAATCTTTCCAATATAATTCGTAGAATAGTGACCCTTTTTAAAGGTCTCCTCATCTAGAATAACCTTATGAAGAGCAATATTCGTTTTGATACCATCAATGATAAGACCATCAACGGCATTACGAACTTTTCGAAGAGCGACCTCTCGATTAAAACCACGAGCAATCAGTTTACCAATCATCGGATCGAAATCTGGCGTAATGGTAAATTTCGGATAAATGCAGTGATCAAAACGAATGCCTTGAGGGAATGTCGTCTCAAAACCAACAATTTTTCCAGGAGCAGGGAGCATTGAAACAGGATCTTCCGCGCAAATACGAAGCTCAATGGCATGACCTTGAATGCGGATATCCTCTTGAGCTTTAAAATCAAGTGGCTCACCGAAAGCCGCTTTAATCATGTTTGCTACCAGATCCACTCCAGTGATTTCTTCTGTAATGGGGTGCTCTACTTGAATACGGGTGTTCATCTCTAAGAAATAAAATTTCTTATCCTCGCCCATAATAAATTCAACAGTTCCTGCTGAATCATAGTTCACGGCCTTGGCACATTTCACCGCAGTTTCACAAATTGATTTTCTGACAGCTTCATCATTACCTATAAATGGTGATGGAGCTTCTTCAATAATTTTCTGATGTCGGCGCTGAACTGAACACTCACGCTCAAACACATGAAAAACGTTACCCTTCTTATCGGCCAAGATTTGAACTTCAATGTGATGAGGATTTAAAATATATTTTTCAACTAAAAGGCCAGCATATCCAAATGATGAAAGTGCTTCACGCTGAACAGTTGCAAAATTATCTTTAACTTCTTGATCGTTATTACAAGGGCGCATGCCCTTACCGCCACCACCAGCAACCGCTTTAAGTAAAACAGGATAACCAATTTCAGCAGCAATTTTCATTGCATCTTCAACTGTACCTACTTCACCTGTCGATCCAGGAACCACTGGAACTCCAGCTTCTTTAGCGATTTGTTTTGAAATATCCTTTGCCCCCATTTTATAAACCGCTTCAGGATTTGGGCCGATAAAAATAATTCCTTTCTTCGCCAATGCTTCAGAAAACTCTCTATTCTCAGAGAGAAATCCATAGCCTGGATGAACTCCATCGATTTTATAATCATCGATCAGCTTCATGATTTTTGGGATATCCAAATAAGTTTCTTTATTGTTTGAGCCTTCAAGATGAACCCACTCTTGGCAGTATTCCAAGTGAGGTGGCTCTGTTTCATTATCAGTCCAAACACCAACAGAAACTAACCCTAATTCGTTTAATGCTTTGGCTACTCGAATCGCGATCTCGCCACGATTTATAATTAAGACGCGTTTACCTTTCATAGTGGAATATTCCCGTGTTTACGATCTGGTCTAGAGACTTGTTTGTTCTCAAGAGCTTTCAAGTATTGATACAAGCGAGCTCTGGTTGTTTCTGGAGTGATAATCTCATCCAAATAACCCAGTTCTGCTGCTCGATAAGGATTAGCAAAATTATTTTCATAGTCCTCAACATTCTTCGCTTTGTTGGCCATATCATTTCTAAAAATAATATTCACCGCACCCTCTGCACCCATGACGGCAATTTCAGCTGTTGGATAGGCAAGGTTAATATCAGCACGAATATGTTTTGAGGCCATCACATCATAAGCTCCACCGTAGGCCTTACGTGTAATGAGCGTAATTTGAGGAACAGTTGCCTCAGAGTAAGCATAAAGGAGTTTTGCTCCATGACGGATAATTCCACCATACTCTTGAACTGTTCCTGGTAAGAAACCTGGAACATCAACGAGAGTGATGATGGGAATATTAAAAGCATCACAGAAGCGAACAAAGCGTGCCCCTTTAACTGAAGAGTCGATATCCAAACAACCAGCTAAAAAGTTAGGTTGGTTGGCAATGATCCCCACCTTAATTCCACCAACAGAGGCAAAACCTGTGATGATATTTTTTGCATAATCTCTATGCACTTCCAAAAATTGCTGATCATCCACCACATCAAGAATAAGCTCTTTCATGTCATAAGGCTTTCTTGAATTATCAGGAATGAAATTTTTAAGTTTGTTATTAGCGCGAACAACAGAATCACTTGTTAACTTCAATGTCTGTTTCGCCTTATTGCAGCTTGGGATATAAGAAAATAATTCTCTGACTCGTTCAAAACAATCATCTTCATCATCGCATCTGAAATGAGCAACACCAGATTTTTCATTGTGAGTATGAGCACCACCAAGAGCATCTTTGGTCACTTCTTCATGAGTCACAGTTTTAATAACTTCTGGACCTGTAACAAACATGTATGAAGTTTTATCTACCATGAAAATAAAATCAGTCATTGCTGGTGAATAAACAGCCCCACCTGCACATGGGCCCATGATAAGAGAGATCTGAGGGATTACACCTGAGGCCTGAACATTTCGATAGAAAATTTCAGCATAACCAGCAAGAGACTCAACACCTTCTTGAATACGCGCCCCACCTGAATCGTTAAGTCCAATCACAGGGATTTTATTTTCAAGAGCGAAGTCCATCACCTTGCAGATTTTTTTTGCATGGGCCATCCCAAGCGCTCCACCCCAACAAGTAAAATCTTGCGAGAATATGGCCACTTGTTGTCCATTAATTTTTCCAATACCAGTGATCACTCCATCACCAAGATACTTGGTTTTCTCCATTCCAAATGAAGAACAACGGTGAGTCACAAATTTATCGAATTCAATGAATGATTCTGGATCTAAAAGCTTATTGATTCTTTCACGAGCGGTGTACTTTCCTTGCTCATGTTGTTTGTTAATTCTTTCTTGTCCGCCACCAAGTTCAGCTTGCTTAGAAAGCGAGGCCAATTGTTCGCGTCTCTGCTCATTTGTCAGCATGTAGGTCCTCCCAAAATATATCCTGTGAATATACCTTGGATCACTCTTAGGGTAAAGAAAGGATGCTGCGAGCCAAAAGTTTAAATTTTTTAATATCGATAAACCTTTATGACTAATATGGACCCATACTCCATATTGGCCAAAATATTATAAAATTGATTACTCAAAATCTTAATTTTCTACTGTATACCTTTTTGACCTTCTTCTCTTTATAGTCATTCTGTAAAATGGAGAAATGAATAAAATAAAATTTCTTCTATTTTTAACTTTAATAGGATCATGCACTCAGTTGTCAACGACTCGCAATGAAGCAAGAGAAGTCATCCTTAATAAAGTAAGTCCCCAACTTGAAAAAATTTTATTGCAAGGAAATCCTATTAATCCTCCAAAGTGGAGCACTTATCCAATTGTTCAAAATCTTCCGGACAATTCTTTTGATCCTCGTAAAACCATAAAATCTTTGTTCACTTACGACTCCAAAGGTCGTCTCGTTCTTCTGCCTGGAGACTATACCTTTCCGGTCATGACCTATTGTATGAGCTCAGAAGCCCAAAGTCCTGCTGGTCATATTTATTCTCTAAGTAAGCTTGGAGGCAAAAGAGCAAAAGTCATTAGAGAGCTAAATCTTCTTGCCCCAGCAAAATATTTTACTCATGAAATTCAAATGGTTTCTTGGGGCCTTCAAAATGGTCTTTCCTATGAAGAATTAGGAAAGCTTGGCCAAGAAATGATTGATAGTGTAATTCCTCATTATAAATTGGAGCTTCAAGAATCAATTCTCACTGGAATAGAAAAAAAATGGAACCGGGCCTCTGAGTTATCTGAAGGAATACTGCCGTATTTTAATGAGAGTACAGAAATTCTTAAAAAAAACCTGGGAGAACTTGGAAAAAGAATCCAAGAGATGCGGGAATATAAAAATCACCTACGCGAATTTGGTTATGATTATAGGAAATTAAGTGAAAAGATCAATACAACAACTAGTTCCAAAAGAAGAGGTGAAACTCCTTGGTCTAAAATCTCAAATAATGTGTATGCAAGATTCATAACTGAAAATAGCTTTGGTGAAATTGGTTATCTTCAAGTCAGAGTACTCGCATATGATTCAGGTCGAGAGATAAATTCAGAAAATAACAAACAACAAATCTTTGATCTTGTTTCTTTAATAGCCAATCCAAACTCTGATGCCATTCAACCATTAACTTTTTCTCCTCTCTATGGAGTTACTGGAACGATCGTTTTAACTCCTTCCTTGTCTCGTCATCCTCTGGCCGGAGCACTGCTCTTGGCCTCAGTATTGAGTGCCAAATACGTTGATTGGGAAGCTTTTTTTAATCTTTATGATATTCTCCAAGATTCAAATGATCGTGATATACAGAAAGAAATTAAGAGAGGGATTAGAGTCCTAAGAAAGGAACATGATATTTTAGAGAAACCACTTAAAGAAGCAGGAATTATTTCAGGGAAAGATAAGAAGACATCAATAAAAGAAAAAAATGAAGTCCGAGAATATCGAAAGCCAGGTGGAGAAGAACAACTTCAAAAAGATTTTGATAAAATTGAAGGAGTTCCATCAAAGAAAAAAGGCGGAATAGAAACTAAAACCCTTTCGGATGAAACTACGGTTGTAAAACGTCCAAAAGATGGCGATACCCCTGCCACTTTGGAAGTTCAACCACCCGAAGGAGACTCTAGATACCCGGATTCTAAAATAAGAGTAAAAGTGAGGTATCCTTGAAAAAAAAATCTAATCAGAAGAATGAAATCAAATGCAAATATTGGGAAACCCCTGTTGTTAATAGTGAAAACTTATGGCTTGCGAGAATTCTTTCTACAGATAAGTATACATTCTTCTTTTTTGTGAAAAACCATTACCTCCCTGGCAATGAATTCTATGTCCTTACTATAGGCGGGGGCGGGTATGAACCTTTTAAGATTACTGAAGAAGGATTGGGATGGAAGACGGTAGGCGGGTTATTAAAAAATAAAATTCCATCTAAAAGGAAAAAAGGCAGTACATATAAAGTATGGAATACTCCATTTGCTAAAATGACTTTTGGTGCCTTACCTATTACCACAAAAGAATATGAACAAAAGGACAAATTTCAATATGTGATTCGTACAAATGATACTTGGATTGAGTTTGTAAGTTTTGTCCCCCCTATATGGGAACACCACAAAGGCATAAAGCTGGATAGACTTGTTATTCAATATTTAAAAAAAGATCCATGGGAATAAATGTCTCAAGACCCTAAGTTGATCTCTAAATACCCATATCATGATAAAAAATTAAAAGTGAGGGAAACTCCGGTAAAAAATTCTAGGATATATCTTTTAACTATTTTACGCGATCTAAAATATATCCACTTCTTTTTTCTCTGTAGATTCGGAGACTGGCAAAATCCTCAAGAAGATTACTATGAATTAACCATACCAACAGGAGATTCTTTTAAAGTAACAGAAGAAAACCAAGGATGGAAAAATAACGAGTATATCTTTGAAAAAAAAGGTCCAGCAAATAAAGATCCTTCTCAGCCTTGTCGAACTTATAAAGTATGGAATACTCCCTACGCAACAGACACATATTGTAGTGGTCTCGCTCTTGCTGAACACGAAATAAATCCAAACCACATTTTTGAATATATGATAATTGGCCAAGATGAATGGATTGAATTCTTTACAAGAAGCGAACCTAAATGGACACGAATAGAAAAAGGTACCAAAATTGCTGAACTTATCGCTGGATATTTAAAAGAATGGGGACCTGATGAGGATGATCCTAAAGATCCATCAGCTTAAGGCCTTCCTGCCAAGGCACAATGTGGATATCGCCCCGCTTTTCACTCTTTGTTCCCATATGAAAAATAACCATCCTTCCAGGAAGTAGATTCGCTCCTCCACGCTTTAATTTTCTAGCGCTAGAACCAGTAAGATAAAATTTTAAAAAAATTACTAACTTTATATCCGACAACTGGACTCAAGAGATCTAGAAGCTCGCTTCTCTCTATATAAAACAATATAATAAAAAAATGGAAAGACGTGATTTTCTGAAAGTCATCGCTTCACTAGGCCCTCTGAGTTTAGTGAGTTGTGATCAATTAAATAAAAAATTATTTCAACTATTTGAGGGCCAGCAATTTATGCTCTCGGGTTCAAGCTTGAACAGTTCTTATAAATCTAATGAGAACTATCTCTCTATTTTTAATTTTAAATCAGGACTTGCTTCAAGATTTGATATCAACCTTACACCTCATAGTTTTATTAAAAACCCTACTGAAACATTTGAATATTTCACCTTCCCGAAGGAGCAAAGTGGGGCGGCCCGACTGAAGTTTAAATTAAATGATTTAGGGAAACCCATACTTAAAAAAATGCAACGCTTTCCTCCTTCTCGAAGCGATCGGTATTTCTATGGACACGGTTGTATCAATTTGGAAAAAAATGAACTTCTCTGCACTGAATCCTCCAAGAATTTAGGACAGGAAGGTTTTATCGTCATCCGAGATCTAAAAACATTGGAAGTAAAAAGAGAATTTCCCAGCTTTGGCAGTGACCCCCATGACATAAAAATCTCCAACGATAAAAAAAGCTTAATCGTTGCAAATGGTGGCGGGAAAATTAAATCTAATCTTTGCATTATTGATCTTGCGACAGAAAAATTAATTGAAAAATACGAATGGAGTGATCCACAAATCTCTTTTGCTCATTTTGAGGAAATCCCTGATTTAAATAAAATATGTATCGCACCAAGGATTTGGAATGGGCCAATTGAGGCCGCTTTGGATTGCTTTATTATTAATAGGAATAAAAAATCCATTTATCCAATTATTTCTCAATATAAAACAAAACCTCGCTTTCAATTTCTGAGTCTTTGCTTAAATCCAAAAAAAAGAGAAATTGCAGTCACCTGTCCTGAAAGTAAAACTGCTTACTTATTTGATTATGAAAAAGAATGCTTAATAAAAGAACTGACTTTAAATGATAACCCATCAGGGATAATCATGGATGCTGAGAAAAAATATTATCTTATTAATCTTGCTTTTAGTGGCAATGTTAGTTTTGTAGATCCAAATTCTTTTCAAATTGCTTTTGAATGCAATTCTGGCATAGTTAAAAACTCTCACACGACATTATTTTCCTAAACAATAAATAACATCCGGAATACAGGCAGTAGATCCTCCTCCACCATCATAACTCGTATGTATACACTTCGGATTTTCTACGAGTTCTGAATTTTCAGGACATTTTATAACTGGATACAGCGTACAAGAATTACCGCAAAGCCAAGCCATTTGAATAGTTGCAGTCATCCCACCCCAACACTTAACAGTGTCACCAATGTAGCAACCTGCAATTATCATCCCTTTTTTAAGTTCAGGAGGAATCACACCTCCACAGGAAACGATCTTTCCATCCGTCCCTTTGGTGAACTCTAGGAGATAACTTTTCTTCACTGTATTGTTTTTGCCCTTAAGAATTTTATTCGTTTTTAAAATAGAGACATCTACTTTCAAAAACTCATCCCCTGTCTCTTGGTAAGTCATGCTCTCAATTTTTAAATATCTCGAAGGAAACTCTTCTCCATTTCGATACCAAGGCATCTTTGTTCCATCTTTTCGTACACGAACAATTTGATCGAGATCTCTTGATGTCGCGTCTAAAGGCTTAGCTTCAAAGGTTGCCTGGCAGTGCATGGAATTTTCAAAAGTTCTTTGAAGCTCTGAGTTTAATTCAACCACTTCAGCATTGGCCTCACTACTCTTAGTCACATTCAGCATATTATTCTGTAGCTGCATCACTACCACGCCTAGCCCTGCCACAAGTCCACCCGCAACCATCACTTGAACTAATGAGAATCCACTTTCTTTAATCATTTTTTTCATAGCTCCATTATCCATGAATTTATTAAAAATTTGGAATTTTTAAAACCGACGACAAAGCTCAAGTAGCAAGATGACTAGTGGGCAACAAGCCTTCGAAGATTCACTCAATGGAGGGCCTATGAAAAAAATGATTTTAATAATTTCAGTATTTCTAGTCAGCTCAGCCCTTGCAGAGAGACTCTATCTCAAGAAAGATTACTCTCTTGTAAATTTTATTCGAACAAAGTTGAGATCCCTAAAACTACAGGTCTTGCCTCTTCAGTAAGACTTGATCCCACTCCTTATTCAGGAGTCTTTTCATTTGCGATGGAGAAAGTAGTTGGACTAGGGCCTATAAGTATTGTGGAACTTCTTTTACTCTCCAAAAGTTTGAAGATTGTGGTTCAACTAAAAAAATCCCCTGCTACGGCAGGGGACTAATACTTAAAATCTCAAAATGACTTTTCCAGATATAAACTCTTTAATTTCCTCTGCAGTAAAAATGTATTTCACATCTTTTTGGAGATAGACAGGAATCTGTTTAAAAACACCCTTTCTGTATCCAACCAACATTCTATCATAGATTGGAGATGCCACAATTGAGTCTCTTGATACGCTATAATTTTCTACATTCAAATCAACACTCAGGCCATTTGCAAGAGTATGCTTAATTAGAACTAAAGAACCACTTCCTCTAGCTAGTATAAAAGTGATTTCCTTCAAACCCTCACTCAATAAGATTCCCACATCATATATATTAAAGTTTAAGATTTTTCCATTTTTCAATGAAAGCTGAAATGAACTCCCTTTTTTAGAATGAATATTAATAGTCCGATAATTCCTGTAAACAATATCAAAAGATTTACGAGTACTTTCAAACGTATCAAATGCTATCTTTTGGCCAAAAAACTCAATTTGATCATTCTTTAAATTAACTTCTTCCCCAGGTGAATAAAAAATTTCATCCTTTATAAAGTCATAACTGAATTGACCTTTATGAATCTCCCCATTTGCTAGGACAAGTGTACCAATTATCCGATAAACATTTTCTTCTTCACTGTTCGTATAGATATGACCATCTAAGAAATATTTCTTTTGATTAGTTATTAACTCTAAATTTCTTCCATACACTCTTTCAATATCAGTTACTGCATAGCCATTATTCTCATTTAAAAGATCTCTCTCTAAATAACCCTTAAGAGATTTGATCTCTATCTTATTAAACTTATAGAATGTGCAATATAAAACTGAGTTTTTATCAAGTCTATAAGGTTCGCCTAATTGCTCAATAGAAGATTCCGCGAGATTATAAGCTATACTTACAGTCTGTTTTAAATCATAAAAACATCCTTTACCTGTAGAATTATCCTTTTTAGAAAACAATACCCTTTTAGTTGCAAACACCATCTTTCTTTTACCATCTTCATAGTAATCTCTTTCAACTAAAGGTGGACTTGAACTAAAAGGTCCATGTCCATTTTTGATACGTTCTGCATAGAACCTATCAATTTCAAAAAACAATCCTTTAAAATTTTTATTTAAATCAATAAACAAATCTCTCGTTGGATTCTCTTGCAAAAATCCACGATTCATCATTCGCACACTCATGCTGTTACCAAGATTGGACTGAATTCCTTCTCGATAAATAATTTCATGCAGAACTAGAATGGCCTTATTATTTTCATCCATTTTCTCCCACAAATCTTGATTGACGGTGTATCTTGAATAATCATTGTTAACTGTTTCATCATCTAGCTGAATGGCAATTTGCTCAAGCTTACAGCCTTTGGGAATGACTACCAGTCCAGAGTCCGCCACATCTTGAAGCTCAATTCCTTTTTGAAAGCTCGCTTCTTGTTTAAAAGTACTCAGCCAACCTAAGTACATTTCCACTCGTCTTGGTTGAAGAGTTCTATTGCGATTTAAAACATACTTTATTTTTTCTTCATAATTTAAATCTTTGCTACCTAAATCAAGACTGAGCCCCTTAACTTTGGCCTCGTAAAAATCCAACATTTCCACTTTATCTCCACAAACCACTACGTCGCCGCCGTTACCAATCACATCGCCACCGGCCCAAGCGTTAACTCCAAGTAGTATCGAGATTAATCCCAATTTAAATTTCATATCTCATCTCCCTCAAATTCATTTTTCTTTGTTAATGGAAACACTTGTATCGAAACTTGAAAGACCTCAGTTTCGTCGCCTTCAAATTCCTTGAGCAGCTTCTCACGAAAGCGACGTATCTTTTCTTTCACCTGTTTTAATTTTTTTGGATCGGCCGGTAAAATCATGGCGGTAAATTCACGCTCATCCACCGGCACATTAAGGAGCGCCTCTTCTGCTTTATGTAGAGCATTGGTATGAAACTTCCTAATCGCTAAATTTTGTAAATCTTCAGAAGTCTTGTATCTCACTTGTGTGCGCTTTAACTTTCCACGACTCTCCTCAATCATTTCTAGACGAAATAATCTCTCCAGCGCTGTTTTTACGACATCCAGACCCAGCCCTAAGCGGCGAGCAATATATTTTGGATCATTTTTAAAATTCTTCGTTTCAATTAAATTTAAAATCGCGAGGTACTGCCATTCTGCCAGAACTTGATATTGATCTAGTGATAATTGAATTGGTGAAACCTCTTCCTCATGAGATTCAAATATGCTCTGAACCTCAACTGGATTAACTAACAAACGATCTAGAATCTTTTTCGTCACATCAGGGGATACTCTTCGCTTCCCAGACATAATTTCTGAAAGGGCCCCAGGACTTAAGTCCACTCTGCGAGCGAGGGCCCTTAATCCAAAACTTGAATTTCTCTTCTTGGCCTCATCGAGATAAGTGATGAGCACTTTTTGTAATTTAGATTGTTGAGCGGTTGTAAGTACATTCATGCTGCTTTTCTAGCATGAGGTAAAATTCACTTCAACTACTCACGGAACAAAGTGTTCCATATTACACGGAACACTTCTATTTTACAGACTACTCTTTAATCACATCTTTCTTAACTCTTACGGCCTTAAGTTCGTTCTCATTCATTGGTTTATAAAAACATCTCGGTCTTACCCCAACAGTATCTCCATTTTCTTCAGCACAAGTTCCCTGAGTAGGATCAAGTCTTGAGAGGCGCCCACTTTTGTTACAAAATGCTCCTGCGATCATAATCTCCATACGACATTGATCATCTGGATATTTATCAACAGTTTTTTCAACTTCCAGACTTGAGAGATGATCAAAATCAAAAATGCTATTACTGTAGTAAGTTGTTTTTGAAAGTGCTGCGATGGCGTTTAATGAGCGCTGACAAACATACTGCTCTTTTTTATCAGCATAAACAGTTAAACACTTATTCCATAAACTTTCAGAGAGGAGTTCATCTTTATTTAAGGCCACAGGTTGATCATCCTGCCATAATTTTCTTAAACACTTGGTTGTCACGTAATAATCTGCCTGCCCCTCACGTGAAGTCCATCCAATGAACTCATTCACAGGATTCATTGGAGCACCACCAATCAAGTGCCCAATCTCATGGCAAGCAATAATCATTCCTGCATCTTTGGTCATATGATCCAGTGCCGTTAGCGTCCCACGAATTGAAACAAGTGCTTGCTTTCCATCAAAGCCGGCATCTCCTGGACTAAGCCACATGCGATGCCTTTCTCTTATATCGGCAGCGCTGTCTTCATTAAACGAGCTCCAAAATTTTAATTTGTAAGAGTTTTTGGCAAAGATGGGTTTGTAGACTTTATTTACTCTCTCTACGATTTCCTCATATTCAATCTTCGCCTCTTCTACTTCCGCTGGAGAAAGTAATTGAGCAAATACACTTGAACTTAAAAGAACTGAGAGCAAAGGAATAATCATATTTGGCCTTTTGTCATAGGCCCAAATCGTAACTTAATTAGACGTTTTGTTGGGGGAGTATGAAAAAATTATCTGACTTTAAACGAAAAAACCCCGGATAAACCGGGGTTATTCAATATGAATAGAACTACCAGTCCTATTCACCGACCGCTTTTTTTCTGTGCCCTTTTATCAAGCCCATATTTATCTACTTTCATAATCAATCCGGCACGAGAAATACCTAACTCTTTAGCGAGTTTAGATTTGTTGAAACCACAACGTTTCAATCCTTCGCGGATCATTAAAATTTCTAATTCTTCTAGAGCATCTTTCAGTGAACCACTCGTATTCACACCTTTTAAAAATGCACCGGCCCCACTTCCTTGATGGGCCCCATGATTTTCAGCACCATGTTCAAGAATTCTTGAACTCAACATATCAGGAGTAATCATTTTATCTTCTCCGGCCAAAACTACCAAACGCTCAACTTCATTTTGAAGTTCACGCACGTTCCCTGGCCAAGTGTGATCCAACATTTTTTCCAGCGCTTTCTTTGAAAAAGTCTTAAGCGGTAGCCCAGACTCTTCACAACGCTTTTGTAAAAAATAATCCATGAGTATAGGAATATCTTCCTGACGCTCACGAAGTGATGGCAATGCAACGTTGATCACGTTAATTCTATAATAAAGATCTTCTCTGAACTCACCTTTAGCAATCATCTCTTTAAGATTTTTATTGGTGGCACAGATCACGCGCACATTAACTTTTTTCGGAGTCGTTGCACCTACTGGCATGTAAGTTCCTTCTTGTAAAATACGAAGAAGTTTTACCTGCATTGATGGAGACGTATCCCCAATTTCATCAAGGAAGAGTGTTCCACCATTAGCAACTTCAAACACACCTTTTTTATCTTTAATGGCACCAGTAAAGGCACCTTTAACGTGACCGAAGAGTTCTGAATCAAGAAGATTATCGTTAAATGCTGAGCAGTTTACGGCCATAAAGACAGCATCTTTTCTTGGCGAATTATAGTGAATGGCCTTTGCTACCATCTCTTTACCTGTTCCGTTTTCACCTTGAATCAGAATAGATGATTCAGAATTTGAGACCTTCGCTAACAAGTGATATACCTGCTGCATCTTTTTCGATTTACCGATGAGATTGTGATAACGATATTTATTTCCAAGCTCTGAGTTTAAATCCATGATTCTTGATTCACGCTTAGAGATCTCAGAATGAAATGTTCCAACTTCATCTGCAACAATCGCCACAAGATCTTTCATTTCAGAATAAAATTTCCCAGAGAACTTCTTCACTTTGCTGATAGCGAATTTTGCATCTTCTGCAGAAATCCCGCATTCAACCATCTTCTTGGCCACAGCATCTAATTCCTCAGATGTTGATGTCTCTTTGAAATATGGATAGGCCACCACTGCCCCACAAAACTCTCCATCCACAACAATTTTATGTGAATAACCAAATGTTCCTGGGAAAAATGCATTGAACTCATATGAATCTTCATTAGATGATTTATAAAATTCCATCACTTTTTCAATGTCTGACTCTAGCCATTCATGACCAAATGAGTGCCCCATCTGTAATTTGAAAAAAGGTGATTTATAATTATGATCTGGAGATTGAATAAACTGCACTCGCCCTTGAGTATCTACATACAGAACATCAAGTCCGTACCAATTACCAATAATTTTTTCTAGGCTCTTAGTTGTATGTAAATCTTTAATCGCTTTCCAATCAATCATTGTTATTCTCCTGTGAGAAAATGTTCATTCCATGAACACTTTTTTATTAATCGACTAACTTATCGGCAGTTTGTTCGATTTCTTGACAGGAAAATTGTTGATTTGTGAAAGTTCTTTACAATTTACGGGTAGAGATTTGGATAAATTCGTCAAAAGATTGGAAAAACATCGTTTTATTCCATTCCTGTGGCCCCACATACTTTCTTAGTGTGGTCATATCCGATGAAAACACATAGGTTTCAGGAACCCTCGTTGTTCCAAATTTTTGGCGGTAAACGTCTTCTGAATCCACTAACCATGTGATTGAAGAATGTGCTGGTATAGGCAGGGTTTTTAAATATTTCTGGACTTTTTTTATCTCATCATTCACGGCCACCAGGACAAACTTAACGTTCGATTTCCCTTCAAATCTCTTGATGAAGGTGAGAAGCTCTGGCAACTCTGCCTCACAAGGAGCGCACCAAGTTCCCCAGAAATGAACCACAACCAGATCGGCCGGGAAAATTTGAGCTAATGAAACTTTACCGCCATTTAAATCGCTAAATTCTGCCTCAGGCATCTTTTCAAGAACTGATTGGACCTTTGTCTCGCTAGTGACTAAATCTTGTTCTATAGATCGTTTCTGATAAAAGGAGTAGAGGACGGTTAAGGCTATGATTAAAACGATGATGAGCAGTCTATACATAAAATAAAAAGACCTTCTCAGGGTTAACTGAGAAGGTCTTAAAGTTGTTTTGTTTAAAATTTACTCAACAAAAGCAATGTAAGCTTCTTTAGCACCATCACCAAGACGGCCTTCAGCAAGCTTCATAATGCGAGTATATCCGCCTGGACGCTGCTTAAATTTAGGAGCAACGTTAGTGAATAAAGCCGCAACAGCTTCTTTGTTGTTTAGCTTAGTAAAAGCTACACGACGATTAGCAACTGTATCGTTTTTAGCAAGTGTTACAAGCTTTTCAACGAAAGGCTTAATGGCCTTAGCTTTTGTTTCAGTTGTTCTGATTTTACCATGAGTAATTAACTCAATAGCTAGACCTTGAACCAAAGCCTTTCTATGCTGAGGTTTTACGCCTAATTTGTATTTGTGGTTACCGTGTCTCATAAAATTCTCCTATAGAACTTGGAAACGCTTCGCGTTTCTAGTCAGCGTGCTGTTGCTTCATGATATTATCAACTTTCATACCAAGGCCAAGACCCATTGTATGAAGGATTTCTTTGATCTCATTCAGAGACTTACGACCAAAGTTTTTTGTACGAAGCATTTCGCCTTCTGTCTTAGAAACTAATTCATAAATATATTTAATGTTAGCGTTCTGTAAGCAATTAGCTGAACGAACCGATAGCTCAAGCTCAGAAACTGGCTTTAAAAGAGCTTCGTTCGCTACACCTGCAGATGAAGTAGCGCCAGATGGCTTAACTTCAGCAGGAGCATCTTTATCTTCAAAGTTAAGGAAAACAGAAAGCTGATCACGTAGAATTTTTGCTGAAATAGCAACTGCATCTACTGGATCAATGCCAGCGTTTGTCCATACTTCAAGTGTTAACTTATCATAGTCAGTTCTCTTACCAACACGGCTATTTGTCACTGTGTAGTTCACACGATGAACAGGCGAGAAAAGAGTATCGATATAGATCCATCCAACAGGAAGATCAAAAGCTTCCTTGTTATCAATGGCCGTTACATATCCTTTACCACGAGCAACTTTTAACTCCATACGGATTGATCCGCCTGAAGAAACGTTACAAATAGTATGCTCAGGATTTAAAACCTTAACATGTGCACTTTCTTGAACATCAGAAGCTTTAACAGCACCTTCAGAGTTTTTTTCAAGAACAAGAGTTACATCTTCTTTATCTGTGATTTTGAAGCGAACTTCTTTAAGGTTCAAAATAATCTCTGAAACTTCTTCTTTAATATTGTTGATAGTTCCAAACTCATGATCAACGCCATCGATTTTGATAGCTACAATACCAGCACCTTGAAGTGATGATAAAAGAACTCTTCTAAGAGAGTTACCAAGAGTAAGACCATAACCACGCTCAAGTGGCTTAGCTGTGAACTTACCATAGTTCGATTTTAAGCTTTCTGTATCTACTTCTAGAGCAGCAGGACGAATCATGCCAGCCCAGTTTTTACTCATAAAAGAATTCATTGTGACTCCTAATTAGCAGTGAAATATCCTTATACTCTTCTTCTTTTTGGAGCGCGACAGCCGTTGTGAGGCATTGGGCTCATATCTGCTACAGAAGTAATTCTTAAACCAGCAGCTAAAAGGGCACGGATGGCGTTCTCACGACCAGCACCAGGACCTTTTACTTTTACGTCTACTGAAGAAAGACCATGTTCAGCAGCTTTTTTTGCAGCTTCTTGAGAAGCTACTTGAGCAGCGAACGGAGTTGATTTCTTAGAACCACGAAAACCTAAACCACCAGCAGAAGCCCAAACAACTGCGTTACCATCAGCATCACTGATTGTTACGATTGTATTATTGAATGAAGCATGAATATGACATACTCCATGGTTTAAATTTTTACGAGCTTTCTTCTTTCCGCCCTTGCTAGAGCTAGCAGAAGCATTCGACATTCCTGAAGCTTTTTGTGCATTTGTAATTGCCATATATTCCTACCTTAATTATTTCATCGCTTTAATTGATTTTTTACCTGCGATAGCTACTGCAGGACCCTTACGTGTACGAGCGTTTGTATGTGTACGCTGACCACGAACAGGAAGGCCTTTACGATGACGAATGCCACGGTAGCAACCTAAATCTTTTAAACGTTTAATGTTAAGAGCGATTGCACGACGAAGATCACCTTCTACAGTGTACGCTTCAAGAGCTGTACGGATTTGCTGTACTTGCTCTTCAGTAATGTCATTAGAGCTAGTCTCTGGATCGATACCAACTGCTGCTAACACATCTGTCGCAACTTTTGGACCTACACCATAGATAGATCTAAGAGCAATTCTCATTGCTTTGTTTCTTGGTAAGTCTACACCTAATAAACGTGCCATATGTTTCCCCTACTAGCCTTGTTTTTGCTTATGTTTTGGATTTACTTTACAGATTACTCGTAAAACACCTTGGCGCTTTACAACTTTACAGTCTTTACAGATTGGCTTAACCGATGATCTCACTTTCATAATTTAACCCTTGCTTCTAAAAATAATTCGACCTTTATCTAGGTCGTATTTACTGATTTCAATGACGACTTTGTCGCCAGGTAAAATCTTGATAAAATTCATTCTCATCTTCCCGGATATATGTGCTAGCACAACATGCCCATTGGGAAGTTTAACTCTAAAACGTGTATTCGGAAGAAGTTCTAATACTTCTCCTTCCACTTCAATTGTGTCAGTAGACTCAGCCATGCCCTTCCTAAAAAAAGTAAGTGACCTTATATAAAAATAAAAACTATAAGACAATAAATTTAATTATGAAATGTCACACTTTTGACGAAATCTGATTATAGATTTCATCCATGGACCTTTCAGCATCAATTCTCATCAAACGACCTTGGTCTTGGTAGTACTTTAAAACCGGTGAAACTGTGTCTTCAAATACCTTGAGGCGATTTGAAATCACTTCTTCCTTGTCATCGGCTCTCTGTACGAGATTAGTACCACCGCACATGTCGCATACACCCATTACCTTGGGCTTTTTTGAGATGAGATTATATATAGCACCACAGTCCTTACATGTCCTGCGATTTGTTAGTCTCGCAACTAACTTGGCCATATCCATTTCAAAATATACTGCCAAAGATGTCGCTCCATTCAATACTTCTTGGTCCAAAGTTTGGGCCTGAGCAATATTTCTTGGATATCCATCAAAAATATACTGTGACTTAGCAAGATCGATATTGGCCTTGAGTAATCTGATGACTAACTCATCAGAAACCAATGCTCCAGAATCCATTACTTGCTTCACTTCCAATCCAAGCGGAGATTGTTTAGCAATTTCCGCTCTTAATAGATCTCCGGTTGAGATGTGTTTAAACCCTCTCTCAGCAACTAGCTTCGTTGCTTGTGTTCCTTTTCCGGAACCTGGAGCACCTATAAAGATCAAATGTGACTTCATTTAAAACCTTTTCACACCAGAATACTTGCCCTTAACTTTATAGGCAGTATCTAGTCTCTGAGAAATCATAAAACTCTCAGCCTGGGCCATGGTATCAATGGCCACACCAACTAAAATCAAAAGTGATGTTCCACCAAAATAGAACGGAACTTTTGCATAATTGAAAAGGATCGCTGGCATAATACAAATACCAGCAACATATATCGCACCAATTAAGGTTAAACGACTGATTACTTGATTTAAGAAATCTGCTGTCTGTTCACCAGGACGAATTCCTGGGATAAAGCCACCATTTTTCTTTAGCGATTCAGACACGTCTTCAGTTTTAAACTGAATTGTAGAATAAAAATAAGCAAAGAAAATAATAAGGCCGATAAATACAACGTTATAAAGCATTTTCCCTGGATAAAACAATTGTGTCACATTATCAAAGTAGCTCTTTAGAGGACTACCTTGAGGAATGAACTGAGAAATTGTTGTAGGGAAACCAAGTAATGCACTCGCAAAGATCGGAGGCATTACACCTGAAATATTAATTTTAATTGGAAGGTGTGATGATTGACCACCGAATACTCGATTGTTCACAACACGCTTTGCATATTGAACAGGAACTTTTCTAAAAGCACGTTCAACGAAAATGATAAACCAAAAAGAAACAAGCATGATCGCTAGCACGATAACTAGATTGATAAGGCTCATCTCACCATTTTGAATTAAATTGAATGTATCTCTAATACCACGAGGAATACCCGCAGCGATACCAGCAAAGATAATAAGAGAGATACCGTTACCGATACCACGCTCTGTAATTTGCTCACCTAACCACATTACAAACATTGTACCTGCAGTTAAGCTAATAACAGTTAAAAGCCTGAAGCTCATCCCAGGGTCAATGACAACCGGAAGACCAGATGGACTCTTAATATTTTCTAGACCAACAGCTAATCCGTAACCTTGGAAGAAACAAAGAAGAACTGTGGCATAACGAGTATACTGAGAAATCTTCTTATGTCCGTCAGCTTCTTTCTGAAGCTCTCCCAGAGCTGGGATTGAATAAGATAAAAGACTGAAGATAATTGAAGAAGTGATGTAAGGCATGATCCCCAATGCAAGAACTGAGAAACGCTCAAGAGCACCACCAGAAAATGTATTGAAAACACTAAAAATAGACCCCTTCATTCCATCAAAGAATGAAGAAAGGGCTGCCCCGTCAACTCCCGGAGTCGGGACTTGAGTTGCAACCCTATAGATACCTAACATTAGTATTGTAAAAAAAACTCGTCTTTTTAGCTCTTCAAGCTTTGAAACATTCGACATCCTTGTATCCTTCCCTTCTAATTAAGCATTCTCAACTTTTCCGCCAGCTTTTTTGATTAATTCTAAAGCTTTAGCAGAATACTTTTCAATGCCTTTGAAGGTCAAAGCTTTATTAAATTCGCCTTTTGCCAAAATTTTAATTGGAAGAGACTTATTAATACCGCTTAAGAAACCTTTGTCGATTAGGGTTTCACGAGTAACTACCTCAGAATCAAACTTAGCTGCAAGCTTCTCAAGGTTAAGAACCGCATACTCAGTTTTAAACGGAGCATTTGAGAAACCGACTTTTGGTAGACGACGGTAAAGAGGCATTTGACCACCTTCAAAACCGATACGAATTCCACCGCCAGTGCGAGCTTTTTGACCTTTGTGCCCTTTACCAGCTTGAGTACCTTGACCAGAACCTTGTCCACGGCCAATACGCTTAATATTTTTGTGGGCGCCTTTAGGACTTTTTAACGTTTTAAGAGTTAACATATTCAACCTCTAAATTATTTAACAATCTCAAGCCACTGAATCATAGCTTTAATCATTCCACGAACTGCTGGAGTATTCTCCAAAGTTTTAGTTTGATGAAGCTTTCTAAGGCCCAAGCCTTTAATTGTAGCTTTTTGCTTGTCAGTACAACCAATAACACTTCTAGTAAGTTTAATTGTAATTTGTTTATTGCTCATAGTTCACCTTACGCTTTTGAAGCTTTAGCCTTCATACGAAGACCTTTAGTATTTACACCACGAACGCTAGCAACTTCATCAAGAGAACGTAAGTTCTTAAGAGCTTTAAAAGTAGCTTTTACAATGTTGTGAGGGTTTGATCCACGCACAGACTTTGTAAGAACGTTCTTAACACCTGCAAGTTCAAGAATTGAACGACAAGCACCAGCTGCCTTAATCCCTGTACCTTCGCCGGCCGGCTTAAGAAGAACTTGACCAGCACCGAAGAGACCAAGCACTTCGTGAGGAATTGTTCCATTTTCGATAGATACTTTGATCATACGCTTAGAAGCTTTCATACCAGCCTTACGGATAGCATCAGGAACTTCTTTCGCTTTACCAAGACCATATCCAACTCTACCGTTCTTATCACCAACAACAATCAATGCAGCAAATGAGAAACGACGACCACCCTTAACAACTTTAGCAACGCGGTTAACGGCTACAACTCTTTCTTCAAGATCAGCATTAATTCCATCCGCAGCAGGCTTCTTTTCAGCTCTAGGAGCACGAGCCGGTCTTTTACCACCCTTCTTCTCGCTCTTACCTTCTGTTTCAGTTTCTGTAGATTCTACGTTATTTTCTTCGCTCATATTGTCCCCTATTAGATTTGAATACCATTTTCACGGATGGAATCAGCAAGTGTCTTAATCACACCTGTATACTGCTTACCACTTCTGTCGAAAACGGCTTTACTAAGGTTGTTCTTCTTAAGTTGAACAGACACTGCTGCTCCAACTTGCTTTGCGCTTTCAGCATTTGCTGAAGATCCAACTTTAGTTTTTCCATACGTTTGAACAGAGAACAAAGTTGCAGATTTAACATCATCCACTGCTTGAACGCGAAGATGCTTGTTTGTTTTAGTTACACATAAACGAGGGGCTTCAGATGTACCTACGATTTTCTTTCTAATAGAAAGCTTACGGCGATACTCTTTCGCTTTTGTTTCGTTCTTAATTTTTGAAATATTCTTTCTCATAATTCACCTATTATTTTTTAGCGCCTGTTTTACCGGCTTTTCTGATGATTGTCTCATCAGTGTACTTAAGACCTTTACCTTTATAAGGCTCTGGCTCACGGAAAGAACGAACTTGAGCAGCGACAAATCCAACGAGTTCTTTATCGCAGCCATGGAATTCAATTACGTTCTTATTAACTACAGCTGTAACTCCCTTTGGAAGTTTGTAGTCAATTGGGTGAGAATAACCAAGGTTAAGAGTTAGCGTACTACCAGAAACAGCAGCCTTGTAACCTACTCCATTGAACTCTAAGCTTTTTACGAAACCAGTTGTAACACCAGTAACCATATTACTCAAAAGAGTTCTAGTCATACCCCAAGAAGCTCTCGCTTCTGTGGACTCGCTAGCAGGTACAACGTTGATTTCTTTTTCGGCTTTTTCGATCTTAACGTTCTTACCAAATGTATAAGAAAGCTGACCTTTAGGGCCTTTAACATCAACAGTTAATCCATTAACTTTAACTTCTACTTTATCAGGAATGCCAATTGGCTTTTTACCTATACGTGACATAAGTTGCTCCGATTACCAAACGTTACAGATGATTTCGCCACCAAGCTTTAGAGAGGCTGCTTTACGAGAAGAAATAATTCCCGCAGAAGTGGAAACAACGCTAACACCTAGTCCTGAAAGAACTCGTGGCATTTCGCGGTAGCCTTTATAAACTCTTAATCCTGGAGTTGAAATTCTCTTTAATCCAACAATTGCACCTTCTTTAAGCGAGACTTTAATCACGATTTCCGAAGGAGTTTTAGCAGCAATTTTAAAAGACTTAATATAACCTTCTTCTTTTAAAACGCGGCAAATATTTGCTTTAATTTTACTAGCAGGAAATTCTAATTTATCCAGGCCAGCTTTATTAGCATTACGAATTCTAGTTAGCATATCTGCGATAGGATCTGTCATCATAATCTATTCCCCTTCCTTACCAGCTAGCCTTAGTCACACCAGGGATGAGACCATTGTTTGCTAGTTCACGGAATTTATTTCTGCAAAGTTTAAAATCACGATAGAAAGCACGAGGTCTTCCAGTTAGTTCGCAACGATTACGAACACGATTTGGATTACCATTACGTGGAAGTTTTTGAAGCTTAGCTCTTGCTGCTTCTCTTTCTTCTTCAGTAAGCTTTGGGTCTACTGCTTTCTTTCTAAGTTCAGCAGCTTTAGGGCCAACTTTCTTAGCTAGTTTTTCTCTTCTTTTATTTTTTACGACTGCGCTTAAACGTGCCATATTTCCCCTCTTATCTTTCTCTGAAAGGCATGCCGAACATTCTTAGTAGCTCGCGGCCTTCTTCGTTGGTAGTGGCTGTTGTAACAAAGCTAATCCCTAAACCACGAACTTTGTCGATTTTGTCGTAGTCAATTTCCGGGAAAATGATTTGCTCTTTCAGACCCATTGTATAGTTACCTTTACCATCAAAGCCCTTTGGAGAAAGACCACGAAAGTCTTTAACTCGAGGAAGAGAAAGGTTAATTAAGCGGTCAAGGAACTCGAACATTTGTTCACCACGAAGAGTAACAAATGCACCAAGAGCTTGGTCTTCACGCAATTTAAATGAAGCGATTGATTTCTTGGCTCGAGCAACTACCGGCTTTTGACCAGTGATCGCACCAAGTTCATTAACAATATTATCAACCAATTTTCCATTCGCTACAGCATCACGAGTAACGCAGTTAACGATGATTTTTTCTAGTTTAGGAATCTGATGAACGTTTCCGTATTTGAACTTGTCGTTCATCTTCTTTTTGATCTCTGATTCATACAGAGCTTTTAAACGTGCCATATGTTTCCCTCAGATTACTTAAGTTCGGTTTTGCTTTTAGCGGCAATTCTTACGTTTTTGCCACTTACTTTCTTAACAGCTACTCTTGTTGGTTTTCCAGATTTTGGATCCAATGGAGCAACGTTACTGATATGGATGGCTTTTTCCATATCCACAATCCCGCCTTGCTGATTCATCTGATTCGGCTTGATTGCTTTTTTTACAAGGTTAATACCCTCAACTACAACACGATTAGTTTTGAAGTTGATTGACTTGATCTTGCCTTGTTTACCCTTGTCTTTTCCGGCAAGAACTTGAACTGTATCGTTCACTTTCAGCTTTTGCATGTTCTCCTCTCTTTACACGCTGATTAGAGCACTTCGTGAGCGAGTGAACAGATTTTCGAAAAATTCTTGTTTCTTAACTCTCTCGCGACAGGCCCGAAAATACGTGTACCTACTGGTTCGTTATTTGCTGCAATAAGAACCACGCTGTTTGTATCAAAATTAATATAAGAACCATCTTCGCGTCTTACTGGATAGACAGTACGAACGATAACGGCTTTTTTAACGTCACCTTTTTTAACTTTACCACCAGCAATTGCTTGCTGAACTGCTACGACGATAACGTCGCCAACTTTGGCACTCATATGTTTTGAACCGCCAAGTACTTTGATACATTGAACAGTTTTTGCGCCAGAGTTATCGGCTACATCTAGGATCGTTTGTTGTTGAATCATAAATTACTCCACTACTTCTGAACTGAAACAAGCTGCCATCTCTTTAATTTCGAGAAAGGCTTTGCCTCAATAATAGTTACAACGTCACCAACAGAAGCTTCTTCCTTCTCATCGTGAACATGGTATTTTTTAGACTTTGTTACGAACTTATTATATTTCGGGTGCATAGTTTTTCTTTCAACCTTAACAACAATTGTTTTTGCTGTTTTGTCGCTAACAACTTCACCTGAAAGTGTTCTTTTAAATGTTGTGCTCATAGTTCACCCTATTATTTTTTAGCGTTTAAGAAAGTAAGAAGACGAGCAATGTCTTTCTTAATTTGTTTTACAACATGTGGCTTTTCAGTACCTGTTGTAAACTTATTGAACTTATTATGAAAAAGTTCATTCTTAAGACTTGCCACCTTTTCAGTGATTTCTTTAGCGCTAAGTTTTGCAATGTCGCTGGTTTTTAACATAACTACCTCTAGTAATCCAGTTTATTCCGCAGTCTTTGGAGCAGCATCAGCTGATTCCAAGTCCGCTTTAGATACGATTTTCGTTCTAACTGGAAGTTTATAAATTGCTAACCTTAAAGCAGCATAAGCTGTAGCCTTATCTACCCCACCGATTTCAAAGAGAATACGGCCAGGCTTAACTACTGCTACCCACTCCTCAGGAGAACCTTTACCTTTACCCATACGAACTTCGGCAGGCTTCTTGGTAAGAGATTTATCTGGGAAAATTTTAATCCACATATTACCACCGCGCTTTGTTTCACGCGAAATAGCGATACGGGCAGCCTCAATTTGACGGTTTGTAATGAAACCGCAAGTTGTTGCTTGAAGACCAAACTCACCAAAAGTGAGAGTGTTGCCTGAGTGAGCAGCACCAGTCATACGACCTTTTTGCATCTTTCTATGTTTTACTCGTTTAGGACTTAACATATATTACCTCTAAGTAATTCAAATTATTTGTAAATCTCGCCTTTATAAACCCATACTTTCACGCCAATGATACCGTATGTAGTTTTGGCTTGAGCCGTGTTGTAATCGATATCTGCACGAAGTGTATGAAGAGGAACTTTCTTCTCTGCATAACCTTCTGTACGAGCGATCTCTGCTCCACCTAGACGGCCAGAACATTTAATCTTGATACCTTTTACACCTGAACGGAAAGCTGAAGTCATCACTTTCTTCATCGCGCGACGGAAAGCTACGCGTTTCTCAAGTTGTTGAGCAATGTTTTCAGCGATAAGTTTTGCTTCAGAGTCAGGACGCTTTACCTCAGCTATGTTGAAAAATAAAGGACAGTTCGTAATTTTCTTTAAATCATTACGAATTTTCTCGATCCCTGTACCTTTCTTACCAATAGCTACGCCTGGCTTAGCTGAATATACTGTAACTTTTACTTGGTCAGCAGTACGAGTAATCTCAGTTTTAGCAATAGCCGCTTGAGCAAGCTCAGTATCGATATAATTACGAATCGCTAAGTCTTGTTGAAAAATATCTGCATAATTGTTTTTAACGTACCAGTTAGAATGCCATCCCTTGATGTAACCTAATCTAAAGCCGTACGGATTAACTTTTTGTCCCATTTAGTTCTTCCCCTGATTAAGCTTCTTTAAGCGAAAGAGTTATATAACTTGATTTTTTACTAATGCGATAAGCACGGCCTTGAGCACGTGGCATAATTCGCTTAAGAGCAGGACCTTCATCTACTTTTACAGTAGAGATGATCAAATTATCTAAGTCATATTTCTTAGAGTCTGCAGCAATTGCAAGACCGCTATTGATAAGCTTAGTAACTACAATTGCTGTCTCTTTCTTTTCGCAAAAACGAAGAATCTTAAGAGCTTCTTCAACTTTTTTGTTACGGATCAAGTCTACAACTTGTCTAACCTTACGAGCTGATGTTCCAACATTGTTATTTTTAACGGTGATCATATATTACCTCTTACTTTTCAGCTGCTGCTTTCTTATCAGAAGCAGTGTGACCGTTGAAGGTACGAGTTAAAGCGAATTCGCCAAACTTGTGCCCAACCATGTTGTCAGTCACATAAACTGGAATAAATTTCTTACCGTTATGTACAGCGAAAGTTAAACCAATAAAATCTGGTGTAATCGTTGAACGACGTGACCAAGTTTTAATGACTGTATTACCTTTTGTATTCTTCTTGGCCTCTGCAGCTTTCTTGTAGAGGTATGAATCTACGAAAGGACCTTTTTTAATTGAACGTGCCATTATTTACCCCTATTACTTTCTTCTCTTAACGATGAACTTGTTTGTTCTCTTGTTCTTTCTCGTCTTGTATCCACGAGTTGGAAGACCCCATGGAGATACAGGATGACGGCCACCAGATGTACGACCTTCACCACCACCGTGCGGGTGATCTACTGGGTTCATTACCACACCACGAACAGCAGGACGGATACCACGATGACGGTTCTTACCAGCTTTACCGATATTTTCAAGTTCGTGTTCGATTTTACCAACTTGACCGATAGTAGCTCGGCAATCTGCCTTCACTTTTCTTAATTCACCAGATGGTAGACGAAGAAGTGCATACTCACCTTCTTTGGCCATTAGCTGAGCGTATGAGCCGGCAGAACGAGCAAGCTGTCCGCCACGCTTAGGGTTAAGCTCAACGTTGTGTACCAGAGTACCAACAGGAATATCTTTTAATAATTTTGAATTACCAGCTTTGATATCAGCGTTATCAGAAGAGATAACAACGTCACCAACTTTTAATCCAACAGGTGCGATGATGTATGCTTTTTCACCATCAGCATAAACCACAAGAGCAATGTTACATGTTCTGTTCGGATCATGTTCAATTGATTTTACAGTTGCTGGAATATCAAGCTTAGTACGCTTGAAATCAATAATACGGTACTTTTGCTTAGCTCCGCCACCAATGTGACGAGTCGTAATTCTACCTTGAGAGTTACGGCCAGCAGTTTTCTTAAGTGGAGCTAAGAGAGACTTCTCAGGAGCAACACCTTTTGTAATATCACCAGTTACAATCACCATTTCTCTTTGTGATGGTGTAATTGGTCTAAACTTTTTTAAATTTGACATAGTCTTAACCCTTTACCTTAGATGCCCTTGAAGAATTCAATCTTCTGGCCGTCTTGGAGTTGAACATAAGCTTTTTTAGAAGATGAACTCTTCTTATAGCCACGACCTGCACGTTTAGTTTTTCCAGGAAGAACAGACGTGCGAACGTTTAAAACCTTCACATTAAAGTACTTTTCAACAGCACTTTTGATTTGGTTTTTGTTCGACTTAATATTCACTACGAAAGCGTAGCGATTAAAAGTTTCAGTCTCTTTAGACGATTTTTCAGTTAATAGTGGTTTAATTAAAACGCTTTCTAAGCTTAACATCTTACACCAGCCTGCTTAATAATTTTTCGAAAGCTGCTTTCTCGATGATTAGGTTTTCGAACTTAACTGCTTCGTAAACACTGAAACCATCAACTGGAGCATATTTCGCTTTTTCAAGGTTGCTAACAGAACGAGATACTTTCTCGTTCAACTCAGCTGTAACAACAAGAGCAGGTAAAAGGTTTCTTGAAGAAAGTGCCTTGAACATGTCTTTTGTTTTTCCAGTAGCTTCAAACTTATCAACGATGTGAAGTTTTCCGGCCTGGAATTTATCAGCAAGAACAGAAGAGATTGCAAGAAGCATCACCTTCTTATTTACTTTTTGCTCGTATGAACGTGGAGTTGGTCCAAATACAGTACCACCACCTGGCATAAGAGGAGAACGAGTAGAACCCTGACGAGCATTACCAGTTCCTTTTTGCTTAAATGGTTTTTTACCGCCACCTGAAACTAAAGCTTTAGTTTTAGTAGCTGCTGTACCTTGACGACGACCTGCTAGAGTCGCTTTTACTACTTGGTGAACAACTGTTCCGTTGATTGCATCAACTGAGAAATCAACGTTGGCCTTAAGGGAGCCAGCTTTTTCAAATTTTGTATTTAATACTGCTATTTCAGTCATAAATTACCTCCCCCTTACTTCTTTACGGCTTTCGCAACACGTACGAAACCATTTTTAGAACCAGGGATTGAGCCTTTAAGAAGCATATAACCAGCTTCTAAATTAACTTCTACCACTTGGATATTTTGTACAGTTGAAGTTTCAACACCCATGTGACCAGGAAGCTTCTTATTAGCGAATACACGTGCAGGAGTTGCACGACATCCGATAGAACCTGGACGACGGTGAAAGTGTGAACCGTGAGCAGCTGGACCACCTTGGAAGTTCCAACGCTTCATAACACCCGCGAAACCTTTACCTTTAGACTCACCAGTAACATCTACAAAAGTAGCTGGTGAAAATTGTTCCAAAGAGATCTCTTTTCCAAGAGCTTCTGGGTTTACTTCGCTAACTTTAATTTCTGATAGTTCAGAGAAAGCTTGTGCGATGTTTGCTTTCTTAAGATGCCCTTTTTCAGGAGCTGTAATGAGAGCTTCACGCTTCTCATTGTAGGCCACTTGGTAAGAAGTGTAGCCATCTTTTTCAGCAGTTTTAACTTGAGAAATAACATTCGGAATTAGTTTAACAACAGTCACAGGAACATGATTGCCGTTTTGATCAAAGATTCTGGTCATGCCAGCTTTAATTCCGTAAAAAGCAGGCAGACTAACTTTAGCGTCTGACATTCGCCCTCCACAGCATCACCCTCTCTCAGGGATGCATTCATGGTTAATAATAAAAAACTACAAACTATATACAAATAAAAAGCGTTGAAGCTTTATACTAGTACTTGATTTCTACGTCAACACCCGCAGAAAGATCCAGCTTCATTAAGCTGTCTACAGTCTGTTGAGTTGGCTCAACGATATCGATAAGTCTCTTGTGAGTTCTCATTTCAAACTGCTCACGAGATTTTTTATCGATATGTGGTGAACGAAGTACTGTGTAACGATTGATCTCTGTAGGAAGAGGAACCGGTCCAGCTACGCGGGCACCTGTATTTTTAGCAGTTTGGACAATTTCTTGTACCGAAGCATCAAGAATATTGTAATCATAAGCACGAAGCTTAATTCGAAGTTTATTGGTCTTCATCGAGTTCTCCAAAAAATTTTTTGACAAATTAAAACTAGAATGGGCCTTTGTAAAGCCCATTCTGTTATTTTTTTGACGTATTATTCTAAGATATCAGAAACAGTACCGGCACCAATCGTACGGCCACCTTCACGGATAGCGAAACGAAGACCTTTTTCCATTGCTACTGGAGCAATCAATTCTACACCAAAAGATGTGTTATCCCCTGGCATAATCATTTCAGTACCTTCATTAAGTGTAATTGAACCTGTTACGTCTGTTGTTCTGAAGTAGAACTGAGGACGGTAACCTTTGAAGATTGGAGTATGACGTCCACCCTCTTCTTTAGTTAGAATATACACTTCACAACGGAACTTCTTATGCGGCTTCACCGTGCCTGGCTTGATCATACACTGACCACGCTCTACATCTTCTCTCTTCGTACCACGAAGTAGTAGACCTACGTTATCACCTGCTTGACCTTCGTCAAGAAGCTTACGGAACATCTCTACACCTGTGATTGTTGTCTTCTGAGCTTCTTTGATACCGATGATTTCGATCTCTTCGCCCACTTTCACGATACCACGCTCAATACGTCCTGTTACCACTGTTCCACGTCCAGAGATTGAGAACACGTCCTCAACTGGCATAAGGAATGGCTTATCAACGTCACGTGTTGGAGTTGGGATATAAGCATCTACTTGGTTCATTAGTTCAACGATTGCTTTCTCACCGATATCTGGGTTCTTGCCTTCAACTGCAGCAAGAGCAGAACCTTTAACTACAGGAATATCATCTCCTGGGTATTGATACTTAGAAAGAAGCTCTCTGATCTCCATTTCTACTAGATCAGCAAGCTCTGCATCTGCGATATCAATTTTGTTCATGAATACTACTAGAGCAGGAACACCTACCTGACGAGCAAGAAGGATGTGCTCACGAGTCTGAGGCATAGGGCCGTCAGTTGCTGCAACCACTAGAATCGCTCCGTCCATCTGAGCAGCACCAGTAATCATGTTTTTTACATAGTCGGCGTGTCCCGGACAGTCTACGTGAGCGTAGTGACGGTTAGCTGTTGTATATTCTACGTGTGCAGTATTAATTGTAATACCACGTGCTTTTTCTTCTGGAGCTGAATCGATATCAGCATATGACTTAGCAGCACCACCATAGATTTTTGCCATAGTCATAGTAATAGCTGCTGTTAATGTTGTTTTACCGTGGTCTACGTGACCAATAGTTCCGATGTTTACGTGCGGCTTACTACGGTCAAATTTTTCCTTAGCCATGAGAAGTCTCCTCTAAATGTAAATTCCACGCTTCTGTAGAATTTCTTTTGCTTGGTTATGGGTTAGTGGTTCATATCTTTTAAAAGTTAAAGTAAAGCTTGCTCGACCTTGGGTCTTAGATCGAAGCTGCGTACTGTAACCGAACATTTCTGAAAGAGGAACTTCTGCTTTAAGCACATCCTTATTGCTCTTAGGCTCAATACCTAAAATTCTTCCACGTTTTGCATTTACATCAGCAATCACATCTCCGGCATAATCAGTCGGTGTGGTCACTTCTAGGGCCATTACTGGCTCCATTAGAACAAGCCCTGCTTTTTGACAGGCCTCTTTAAATGCCATGGAAGCTGCAATAGTATATGCTACATCTGTCGATTCAGCGTCATTATATTCAACTGACTCAACAAGTACCTTAATGCCAATTAAAGGATATCCGGCCATCGCTCCACCAGGAGCAGAATCCAAAATACCTCGTTTAACGGCTTCATAAATTTCTTCAGGAATATCTCTATTCTTCTTTTTGAAGTCGACCTTAAGCTCCAGACTATCTTGGATTGGCTCAACTGTAACTGTGGCATGGCCAAACTGAACTTTTCCGCCAAGTTCACGACGGAAAGTGTTCTCGGCAGTGGCCGTTCCACTAATCGACTCACGATAAGAAACCTGTGGATTACCTTTATTCACCCCGACCTTAAATTCGCGCTCAAGACGGTCAGTAATAATATCCAAGTGCAACTCTCCCATTCCGAAAATGAGAAGCTGACCTGTTTCTTTGTTATTACGGTAATTAAAAGATGGATCTTCAATTTTTAAATAATCGAGAGTTTTCTGCAATTTTTCTTCATCAGCTGAAGTTTTCGGTTCAATCGCAATGGAGATCACTGTTTCAGGAAATTCCATGAGATCGAAAATAATGGGCTTATGTTCAGCACACAGAGTTTGACCAGTGGTTGTGAACTTCAGTCCTGAAACCGCAACAATATCACCAGCAGAAGCACTTTCAAGCTCTGTACGCTTGTTAGCATGCATCTGAAGTATTTTAGTGATTCTTTCTTTCTTTTTCTCAAGTGGATTGTAGACTTGAGACCCTGAAGTTAATTCACCAGAGTAAATTCTAATATAAGTAATTTGTCCCACAAATGGATCAGAAGAAATCTTGAAAGCAAGAGCTGAGAAAAGTTCTTTTTCATCTGGCTGTCTTGTCATTATTTTTTCGTGATCTTTAGCATCGTGACCTTTCACTTCGCCTTTATCTAGAGGAGAAGGAAGATATTTAGTGACAGCATCTAAAAGTGGTTGAACACCTTTATTTTTAAATGCACTTCCACAAAGAACAGGAATAAAACCATTTTTAATAGTCGCTGTACGAATGGCCTTCTCAATTGTCTCGACAGAAATTTCAGCTCCACCAAGATAATCTTCAGCTAATTTATCATCGTAATCTGCGAGGTGCTCAAGAAGTTCATCTCGATAAAGTTTGGCCTCATCAAGCTCTGTTCCTTCAAGATCACTCGTTGTATATTTTTCACCTTGGTCAGCATTTGCCCAAGTCAATTTTTTCAAAGTTAATAAATCAATAATTCCCGTGAAGTTTTCTTCAACACCCACAGGCATTTGAATAGCAGCGGCTTTTTTTCCAAGCTTTTCACGGATCTCAGCAATACAGTTTAAAAAATCTGCACCTACACGGTCCATTTTATTAACGAATGCGATTCGTGGAACACTATATTTATCAGCCTGGCCCCATACGGTTTCTGACTGAGGTTCAACTCCACTTACGGCATCGAATACACCGATAGCGCCATCAAGGACGCGAAGAGAACGTTCTACTTCAATAGTGAAGTCCACGTGTCCTGGAGTATCAATAATATTGATAATAGAATCTTTCCACTGGCATGTGGTAGCAGCAGCAGTGATCGTGATTCCACGCTCTTGCTCCTGGACCATCCAATCCATCGTTGCAGTTCCTTCGTGAACTTCTCCGATTTTATAGTTTTTGCCAGTGTAAAAAAGAATTCTTTCTGTTGTGGTCGTTTTACCGGCATCAATGTGTGCCATGATGCCGATATTACGAACCTTATGGATTTCCGAAGATTTCATTTAAGGCGAGATTACCACTTAAGGTGTGCAAATGCTTTGTTAGCTTCTGCCATTTTGTAAACGTCTTCTCTCTTCTTAACAGCTCCACCACGATTGTTAGCAGCATCGATAATTTCGTCTGCTAGCTTCTCAACCATATTCTTCCCAGCGCGAGAACGTGAGTAATCACGTAACCAACGAAGAGCTAGAGATTGTTTTCTGTTAGGACGTACTTCAACTGGAACTTGATAAGTAGCTCCACCGATACGACGAGATTTAACCTCTACAGCTGGCTTAATATTGTTCATAGCTTTTTTGAAAACTTTGATACCTTCTTCGCCAACTTTCTTTTCAACTAAATCCAGTGCTTGATAGAAAATCGACTCTGAAGTTGATTTTTTTCCATCGTACATAAGAGTGTTGATCACCTTTGTAATGAGAATATCATTATACTTAGGATCAGGTAGTACTTCCCTCTGTGGGGCTTGGTGTTTACGAGACATATTTACCTCAAATTATTTCTTAGGTTTTTTAGCACCGTAGAGTGAACGACGCTTACGGCGTTTTTCAACACCAGAGGCATCTAGGGCTCCACGAACTGTGTGATAACGAACACCTGGAAGATCTTTTACACGTCCACCGCGTACTAGAACGATTGAGTGTTCTTGAAGATTGTGACCTTCACCACCGATGTACGAGATTACTTCGTAACCAGAAGTTAGTTTCACTTTACAAACTTTACGAAGAGCAGAGTTTGGTTTCTTCGGAGTTGTTGTATAAACACGTGTACAAACACCACGACGCTGAGGACATCCGTCAAGCGCAGGAGATTTGGTCTTCGTTTTTTGCAAATCGCGACCTTTTCTCACTAATTGGTTAATAGTAGGCATACTTAAATTCCTTACAATGTTTAGAGATTAGCCAGTGCTTATAACAAAACGCACTGGCTAATACAAGTTTTAATTAATTTCTACAAACTCATGCTGAAAGGATTCTCTTCCTTAACGATATCTGCTTGAAATTCCTTATAACGAGGAATACCAGTACCGGCCGGAATCAGACGACCCATAAGCACGTTTTCTTTTAGACCACGGAGTTCATCCTTCTTACCTTCAAGCGCAGCTTGCGTAAGAACCTTCGTTGTTTCTTGGAACGAAGCGGCTGACAAGAACGACTCTGTAGTTAAAGATGCTTTTGTAATACCTAGTAGAAGCGGCTTCGCAGACGCTGGTTGTAGGTTTTGAGCAATCAATCTTTCATTTTCGTCTTTGAACTCGGCCTTAGTTACTGAATCTCCTTCAACGAAGATAGAGTCGCCTGGGCTTGTGATCTCAACTTTCTTCAACATTTGGCTAACGATAACTTCAATGTGTTTATCATCGATTTTAACACCTTGAAGACGGTAAACTTCTTGAATTTCATCAGTGATATAACGAGCAACCGCTTTCTCACCTAGAACACGAAGAATATCGTGTGGGTTAGTAGGTCCATCCATGATTTGGTCACCTGGACGAACATAGTCACCCTCGTTAACGATCACATAGCGACCTTTTGGAATTGTGTAAACAACTGGCTCTGAACCGTCCTCAGGCTTAATGATGATCTTACGTGATCCACGAACTTCAGGGCCGTACTCGATAGTACCGGCGATGTCCGCGATCTGCGAAGAATTTGTCGGCTTTCTCGCTTCGAAAAGTTCGGCAACTCGAGGTAGACCCCCTGTGATGTCTTTTGTTTTTGTAGACTCACGCTGTACTTTTGCGATGACGAAACCACCGTCAATTTTGTCTCCCGGATTCACTACAATGTTCGCACCAACAGGTAGTGTATAAGAAGCAACACGTTTAGTACCTGGAACGATAATTGGGTTACCTGAATCGTCACAGATAAAGATACGTGGTTGCTTAGAGAGATCTTCTTTTGCTTTAGCTTCAGTTACTACTCGGTGAGATAGACCTGTAACAGCATCTAGTACTTCAGTATATGTAGCACCTTGAACTAGGTCTTCGTACTTAACAGTACCGGCAACTTCAGACATGATCGGCATTGCGAATGGATCCCATTCAAGAATTCGATCACCTACAGTTACAGATTGACCATCTTTGAAGAATAAAGTCGCACCGTAAATTGCTGGGTAACGCTCTTTTTCTGCGCCTGCTTCTGTCTTAATTACGATTTCCCCTGTCTTGTTCATGATGACCATAGTTCCATCAGCACGAGTAACAGTTTTAACGTTTTCAAACACAAGTTTACCAGCTGTCTTAGCTTCAGTTTTGTTAACTTGAGCACCTGCAGTTGCAGTACCACCGATGTGGAATGTTCTCATGGTTAACTGTGTACCTGGTTCACCGATTGATTGAGCAGCGATAATACCAACTGCTTCACCGATAGAAACAAGTTTACCGCGAGCAAGGTCGCGACCGAAACAAAGACCGCAGAAACCATGTTTTTCTTTACAAGTTAGAACAGAACGAACCTTAATTTGGTCGATCTCTTCTGACATAATTGTTGGAACATCTTTTTCTGTGAAAAGGTGGTTACGTGGGAATAGAACACTTTGGTTTTTCCCTTTAACGTCTTCAAGAGAAACACGTCCTAGAACTCGAGAAGCAACGTGCTCAGCGATTTCACCAGACTCAATTCTTGAAGTAAGAACAATTCCATCCATCGAGTCACAATCAACCTGGCGAATAATACCATCTTGAGCAACATCAACGAGACGTCTTGTTAAATAACCAGAGTTCGCTGTCTTAAGAGCTGTATCGGCAAGACCTTTACGAGCACCGTGAGATGAAGCGAAGTATTGAAGAACTGTTAGACCTTCACGGAAGTTAGAAGTAATTGGAGTCTCAATGATCTCGCCTGACGGCTTGGCCATTAGACCTCTCATACCAGCTAACTGACGAATCTGAACGTTAGAACCCCGTGCTCCAGAGTCCGCCATCATAAAGATTGCGTTGAATGAAGGTGCTGTTGTCTTTTCTTTTCCACTTTCAGAAACGAATTCTGAAGAAGAAAGGTTACCGATCAACACTTTAGAAAGTTTTTCGTTAGTTTGTGCCCAAACGTCTACAATCTTGTTATATCGCTCACCGTTTGTGATTGAACCTTCGTTATACTCGTTAGTAATCTTATCAACTTCTGCTTGAGCAGTATCAATGATGTTTGATTTTTCTTTTGGAATAACCATATCTTTGATGTTGATTGAGATACCCGCTTTTGTTGCATATTCGTAACCCATTTTCATAATAGAGTCAGCGAACATCACGCACTCTTTCTCAGACGACTTACGGTAAGCAAGGTCGATAAGCTTAGCGAGTTCTTTCTTATTAAGGATCTTGTTAATAGCATCAAAACCAAGAGCTTTAGGAGTTACATCGTAAACGAATGTACGGCCTACAGTTGTCTCAATTAGCTTGCCATCAAGACGGATCTTAATTGGAGCTTGAAGGTGAAGATTTCCTGTATGGTAAGCGAATTGTGCTTCTTCTTTAGAAGAAAACACTTTGCCATATCCACGAGCGAAAGGACGAATACGTGACATGTAGTACATACCAAGAACGATATCTTGAGAAGGCACAATGATTGGAGTTCCGTCTTTCGGAGACAAGATGTTATTTGTCGACATAGCAAGTACACGAGCTTCAATTTGAGCTTCAATTGAAAGCGGAACGTGAACGGCCATTTGGTCACCGTCAAAGTCAGCGTTGAACGCTGTACAAACAAGCGGGTGAAGTTGAATAGCTTTACCTTCGATAAGGATTGGCTCGAATGCTTGAATACCAAGACGGTGAAGAGTTGGAGCACGGTTTAAAAGAACCGGATGCTCTTGAACTACGTCCTCAAGGATATCCCAAACTTCTTGCTTCTGCTGATCAACCATACGTTTTGCAACTTTAATAGTTGTACAGTGACCTTTCTCGATAAGTTTGTTGTAAATAAATGGCTTGAAAAGCTCAAGGGCCATCATTTTTGGAAGACCACACTGGTGAAGCTTTAAGTAAGGACCAACCACGATCACAGAACGACCAGAGTAGTCTACACGCTTACCAAGTAGGTTTTGACGGAAACGACCTTGCTTACCTTTCAACATATCTGAAAGAGAGCGAAGAGGGCGCTTGTTAGCACCAGTGAAAACTTTTCCACGGCGACCGTTATCAAATAGAGCATCTACCGCTTCTTGAAGCATACGCTTTTCGTTACGGATAATGATTTCTGGAGCATTCAGTTCTTTTAAACGCTTAAGACGGTTGTTACGGTTGATCACACGACGGTAAAGGTCGTTAAGATCTGAAGTCGCAAATCGTCCAGCTTCAAGAGGAACTAATGGACGAAGATCCGGTGGAAGAACCGGAATAACATCCATCATAAACCAGTCTGGCTTGTTTGGTGATTTAAGTAGAGACTCAACCACTTTTAAACGCTTAATGATTTTTGCTTTAGCAAGATCAGTAGTAGCGTCACGAAGTCCACGACGAAGTTCTTTGTTAAGAATATCGATATCTACTTTTGAAAGAAGATCTTTAACAACTTCGCCACCCATTCCAGCTTTGAATTCAACATTCGCTGCTTTCAATTCATGGAATTTTTGCTCAGTAAGGATTGAACCAACAGCTAAACCGCCATCTGTTTCTGCAGTTGCAGAAGAAGTCACGATATAAGCTTCGTTATAAAGAATTCTTTCAAGATCTTTTAGAGAAAGATCAAGAAGAGCACCAATACGAGATGGAAGAGAACGAAGGAACCAGATGTGAGCTACTGGAGAAGCAAGCTCAATGTGGCCACAACGCTCACGACGTACTTTTGAAAGTGTAACTTCAACGCCACACTTCTCACACACAACACCTCTGTGCTTCATACGCTTATACTTACCGCAAATACATTCGTAATCTTTGATTGGCCCAAAGATTTTTGCACAGAAAAGACCATCTCTTTCTGGCTTGAATGTACGGTAGTTAATAGTCTCTGGCTTTTTTACTTCGCCAAAAGACCATTCACGGATCGTATCAGGAGAGGCCATCTTGATTGAGATGGCCTGAACTGAGATAGGATCTTTAGGTTTATCGAAAAAATTTAATAAATCTTTCATTGAGCTAAGCTCCTGTTCTAAAAATTAAAGTAATGGCTCTACGCTTGGTTCTTCTAGCTTCACATCAAGCGCTAAAGCTTGAAGTTCGCGGATAAGAACGTTGAACGATTCTGGTAGGCCTGGTTCAAGAACCTGCTCACCTTTAACGATAGATTCATACATACGAGTACGTCCAACAACGTCATCAGACTTAACTGTTAGGAACTCTTGTAATGTATAAGCAGCACCGTATGCTTCAAGGGCCCACACTTCCATTTCCCCTAGACGCTGACCTCCGAACTGAGCTTTACCACCAAGCGGCTGCTGAGTAACAAGAGAGTAAGGACCAGTAGAACGTGCGTGAATCTTTTCATCAACAAGGTGGTGAAGTTTCAACATATACATTGAACCAACAGTCACTTCTTCTGAGAAAGCTTCACCAGTGATACCGTCAAATAGAGTTGTCTTACCTGAACGATCAAGCTCAGCAAGGTCAAACATTTCTTCGATATCTTTTTCTGTAGCACCATCAAAAGTTGGAGAAGCAAAACGAACACCAGACTGAAGTTTCTCTGCAAGCTCTTTAACTTGAGCATCAGAAGCTTTCTTCAACCAAGCATCAGTCTCTGGAGACTTATAGATCTTAGAGATAAGATCTTTAATTCTATTAAGCTCCATCTGTTCTTCCATCATGTAACGAATCTTGTCACCAAGACCGCGACCTGCCCAACCAAGGTGAAGTTCGAAAAGCTGTCCGATGTTCATACGTGAAGGAACCCCTAGTGGGTTCAATACGATTTCAACCGGAGTACCATCGGCCATATATGGCATATCTTCAACTGGAAGAACGCGCGAGATAACACCTTTGTTACCGTGACGTCCGGCCATTTTATCACCTGGCTGAAGCTTACGCTTAATAGCGATGTAAACCACAACTTTCTTGATAACGCCTGGAGGAAGCTCGTCACCTTTATGAAGTTTAGCAATCTCTTCATTTGCTTTAGCGCGAACACGATTAACTCGGTTACGGATATCAGCAAAGTACTCAGAAAGTTTTTCTTCAAGATCTGCTTTAAGAGGAAGGTAACCAATCAACTCGAAAGGAATTGAGTAAAGTACTTCTTCTGTAATTTTCACACCTTTCTTCAATAGTTCAGATGAACCATCTTCAGAAACGAGTTTATCTTCAGTTACAGCTCCACCAAGCATTTCAGCAATTTTCTTAATCGCTGAACGTTGGATAGCTTTAATCTCAATATTCTCATCACGACGGATGAGAGCTGTTTCTTTTTCAATGATCGCTTTAGAACGAGCATCTAGTTCAACGCCTTCACGAGTGAAAACGTGAGCATCAATAACTGTACCGCGAACAGAAGAAGGAACGCGAAGAGAAGTATCTTTCACGTCACCAGCTTTATCACCGAAGATCGCTTTAAGAAGTTTTTCTTCTGGAGAAAGTTGAGTTTCACCTTTTGGAGTGATCTTACCAACTAGGATGTCTCCTGGTTTTACGATCGCACCAACACGGATAATACCAGCTTCATCAAGATCTTTTAGAGCTTCTTCAGAAACGTTTGGAATATCACGAGTGATTTCTTCTTTACCTAGTTTTGTATCACGAGCTTCCACTTCGTAGTTTTCGATGTGAATAGTAGTAAATACATCTTGAGCAAGAATTTTTTCATTGATCAGGATCGAGTCTTCATAGTTGTAACCACCCCATGGCATGAACGCTACAAGAACGTTTTGGCCAAGAGCTAAGTCACCAAGATGAGTTGCAGGACCGTCAGCAATAACGTCACCAGCGCGAACTGTATCACCTTCTTTAACAAGAGCTTTCTGGTTAATAGAAGTGTTTTGGTTAGAACGCTGATACTTAACTAGTTTATAAACATCTACACCTGATTCTTCTTCTTTAAAGTTATCACGTTGGATAACGATACGGTTAGAATCAACGAAGATTACCTTTCCATCATGTTCAGCAAAAAGAATTGCTCCTGAGTCACGAGCTACAGTTGCTTCAACACCTGTTCCAACTAGTGGAGCATCTGTTTTCACAACAGGAACTGCCTGTCTCATCATGTTTGAACCCATTAGCGCTCGGTTAGCATCATCGTGCTCAAGGAAAGGAATCAAAGATGTAGCAATCGAAATCATCTGAGATGGAGAAACGTCCATCAAATCAACTTCAGAGGCATCAACTAAAGCAAGTTCACCCTGCTTACGAGCAGCGATCATGTTGCCTGAAACTTTGCCATCTTTAATGAAGTGATTATCAGCTTGTGCAATAATTTTTCCTTCTTCTTCGAAAGAAGAGAAGTACTTAATTTTCTTTTCAAGTGAGCGATCTTCATTAACAACTCTATATGGAGTTTCAATGAATCCGTACTCAGAAACTTTTGCATATGTAGCAAGAGACGTGATTAGACCAATGTTTGGTCCTTCAGGAGTCTCAATTGGACACATACGTCCGTAGTGAGTTGCGTGAACGTCACGTACTTCAAACCCTGCGCGCTCACGAGTTAGACCGCCTGGGCCTAGAGCTGAAAGACGACGCTTGTGTGTTACTTCAGAAAGTGGGTTTGTTTGATCCATAAACTGAGACAATTGAGAAGATCCGAAGAATTCCTTAACTGCAGCAGCAACTGGTTTTTGGTTTACAAGATCGTGCGGCATCATCGTGTCGAGCTCTTGAATCGACATTCTTTCTTTTACCGCTCTTTCCATTCTTACAAGACCAACACGGAATTGGTTCTCTAGAAGCTCACCCACAGCACGTACACGACGGTTACCAAGGTGATCGATATCATCTACTTGACCTTTACCGTTGTTAAGATCAACAAGGTATTTCACAGTGGTAAGGATATCTTCTTTTGTAAGAACAGTGTTCTCAACTGGGATATCTAGACCAAACTTATAATTGATCTTCATACGACCTACTTTAGATAGATCATACTTAGTAGCATTAAAGAATAGGCCCGCAAAAAGAGTTTCCGCAGCTTCAATTGTTGGAGGCTCACCTGGACGAAGTCTTTCAAAAATTTTGATAAGAGCTTCTTCAGTAGAGTGAGTTTTATCAAGATAAAGTGTATTTCTGATTTGATCAGAGTAGTTCACGTTATCAATGTAAATACATTCTACTGTTTTAATACCAGCTTTGATTAATTCGAAAATCTTAGACTCAGTAAGGGCTTCATTTGCAGAAGCAACAACTTCACCTGTTGATTTGTCGTAGATATCATCAGCAATAACTTTCCCAATAACTTCTTCAAGCTTAAGTGGAAGAGCTTTAAGACCAGATTCCTGAAGTTTTTTAACTGCAGGCTTAGTGATCTTTTTGCCTTTTTTGATGATTGCTTCACCAGTTTTAGGGTGAAGGATATCTTCATCAATACGTGCACCAGTTAGTAATTCGAAATCTAATTCGCGAGAATAACCTTTCTCAGTAAGATTGATCTTCTCAAGCGGATAGAAAGCTTTTAAAAGGTCAGAAACTGAATAGCCCATGGCCTTAAGAATAACTGTTGCATGGAACTTACGTTTTCTATCGATTCGAGCGTAAAGAATATTTTTATGGTCGAATTCGAAATCTAACCAAGATCCACGGTGCGGGATAATACGGGCAGAGTAAAGAAGCTTACCAGAAGAGTGCTTCTTACCTGAATCGTGTTCAAAAATGATCCCTGGAGAACGGTGTAACTGAGAAACGATAACTCGCTCAGTTCCGTTGAAAATAAATGAACCCGTTGGGGCCATTAGAGGAATATTTCCAAGATAGACTTCCTGTTCCTTGATTGAAGAAATAGTACGTTGACCATCTTCTCTCTCAGTTGTCATATCATAAAAAATTAAACGTACAGTCACCTTCAATGGCGACTCATATGAAAGACCGCGAGAACGGCATTCACTACATGAATACTTAGGTTCTTCAAGTGTGTAACTGACGAACTCTAGTGAAACAGTTTTGTTAAAATCAAAAATTGGGAAAATCGACTTGAAGACGGCCTGTAAACCTTTGTCTTCACGTTTTGCAGGAGGAATGTCTTTTTGTAAAAATTCCTCGTACGAGCTGATCTGCAATTTCATCAAACTCGGTGGTGACATCACATAGTCGTTTTTGCTGAAACTTCTACGTGTCCACTCGTTGGGGGCAAATACTTTTGTCATTTAATGACTCCTCAGTATGTAAGCACTTCTACTAAAATTCTTTTAAAACGCAAAAATGGAAGCACGCCAAGGCATGCTTCCATCAAATCCCCAAGGATCTATAGAATCAAAATTACTTAATTTCGACTTTAGCGCCAGCTGCTTCAAGTTTCTTTTTAAGCTCAGCAGCTTCATCTTTTGAAACGCCTTCTTTAACAGTTTTAGGAGCACCTTCAACAAGATCTTTAGCTTCTTTAAGACCAAGACCAGTGATAGCACGTACTTCTTTAATAACGTTAATTGGAGAAGCACCTTTATCAGCTAAAACTACAGTAAATTCTGTTTTTTCTTCAGCAGCAGGACCAGCAGCAGCAGCACCAGCTACAGCAACAGGAGCAGCAGAAACACCAAATTTAGTTTCAAGTTCTTTAACTAGGTTAGCTAGGTCAAGAACTGACATTTTTGATACGTATTCAATTAATTGTTCATTTGTAATAGACATAAAATCTCCTTAAATCTTTAAAATTTTGATTAAGCGTTTTCTTGAGCTTGTTTTTGCTCTTGAATCGCGAAAAGTACTCTAGCAAAAGCAGATACTGGGGCATTGAATGTAGCAAGCAATGTTCCAAGCATTTGATCGCGTGAAGGCAATTTCGCCAACGCAACCACTTCGGCCTTTGATAGTTTTTGTGTTCCAAGCATACCGCCCTTTACAGTAACGATATTCTCAAATTCACCTGAAGCATCGTTAATGATTTTCGCAACTGCTGCTGCGTCTTCATAAGCGAATGCTAGCGCACTAGTTCCCTTCAAGTCAGCGAGAAGAGCCTCAGCGTATGTTCCTTTGGCCGCGCGAGCGAAAAGAGTGTTACGAGTAATAACCATATGGCCTTTAGCATCGCGAACATTCTTTCTGATTCTTACCGAATCAACCGATGGAATTCCTACGAGGTTTGTTAAGAAGACAGCTTGTGACTTCTCAATTTTCTCTCTGATCGACGAGACTACTGCATCTTTTTCTGCACGAGTCATCATAGATTCTTTCCTCCGTTAATATTATATGGAGGGGAGTTTCGGCGGGCTTTACACTTCACTGTGAAGAAACCTGCTGTCTTCAACCCCTACAACGTCTTAATTAAACTGATACGTTAGACGCATCAACAGTATCGATCTTTACACCTGGGCTCATTGTAGCGCTGATAACTAGAGACTTAACATATGTCCCTTTAGCAGAAGCTGGTTTTGCACGAAGGATTGCTCCGCAAACAGCTTTGAAGTTTTCAGCTAATTGAGCTTCTGTGAAAGATTTTTTGCCGATTGGAACGTGAACGATACCATTTTTATCAGCACGGTATTCAACTTTACCTGCTTTTTGCTCAGAAACAGCTTTAGCAATATCAGTTGTTACAGTACCAAGTTTTGGGTTTGGCATAAGACCACGTGGCCCAAGAATACGAGCGATTTTACCGATTTTCCCCATCATATCTGGAGTAGCGATAACACGGTCGAAATCCATCCAGCCGCCAGCAATTTTATTGATGATATCTTCACCACCAAAGAAATCTGCTCCAGCTTTTTCAGCTTCAGTTAATTTCTCACCAGCAGTAATTACTACTACTGTTGTTTTTTTACCTGTACCAGCAGGCATAACGATCGCACCACGAACCATTTGGTCAGCGTGACGAGGGTCAATACCAAGTCTGAAAGCAAGATCAACAGTTTCGTCGAACTTTGCGTAAGCAACTTTTTTAACTAATCCAATAGCTTCAGCAACCGTATAAGACTTATTCTTCTCTACTTGTTTCGCTGCAGCTGTATATTTTGGCGATACTTTTTTCATTTTTTTCCTCCCGGTTCAAACGACCCTAAAGTCTCCCGTAATTTATTACTTATAATCCAGTTTAAGACCCATTGAACGGACTGAACCTTCAATAGTGCGCTTAGCAGCTTCTAGGCTTGCAGCTGTAAGATCTACTTCCTTAGCTTTTGCTACTTCTGTAACAACTTTTTCAGGAACTGATCCGGCAACTTCATGACCTGGCTTTTTAGAGCCTGACTGAAGCTTAAGCTTATCTTTCAGGAGATAAGTAGCTGGAGGTGTCTTCGTAATGAATGTGAAAGTTCTGTCCGAATACACAGTAATGATTGTCGGAAACATTACACCCATGTCTTTCTGTGTACGAGCATTGAATGCCTTACAGAATTCCATGATGTTCACACCACGTTGACCAAGAGCTGGACCAATTGGTGGAGATGGGTTTGCTTTCCCACCTGGGATTTGTAACTTAATGAAGCCTGTGACTTTTTTAGCCATAATTACTCCTCGCGGTTCAGTCGACTTTTGGTCTCCCGCTTATGGTTTAAACTTTCTCTACTTGAGAAAATTCTAATTCAACTGGTGTTGGACGACCGAAGATCGAAACTTGTACTTTTACTTTGCCTTTATCAGAGATGTTTTCAACAACACCAACGAAAGAAGCAAATGGCCCTTCGATAACTTTTACTGAATCGCCTTCAGAGAAGTTAGCAACAGAGCGAGTACGCTTGAAACCTTCAGCAAGAGAAGCTGTCATTGAAGCAGCCTCTTCATCAGAAATTGGCATTGGCTTATCTTTTGTTCCACCAATAAAGCCAGTAATCTTGTCTGTATCTTTTACTAAGTGCCATGTCTTTTCATTCATGATCATTTTGACAAGAACATAACCAGGGAAGAATTTTTTCTTCATGGTTCTTTTCTTACCATTTACGTTTGCGACAACACTTTCCTCAGGAACAAGGATGTCAGCAAAGTACTCAGTCATATTGTGATTAATAATTCTTTCTTTTAATGTTTTAAGAACGCGGTTTTCGAATCCACTTAATACGTGAACGATATACCATTTAAAATCTGGCGAATCACCAGCCGCTAGCTTCTTCTCAGTATTCTCTGTCATATAAGACAATCCTTATTTATTAACTAAACTTAAAAGAAAATTTGCACCAAAATCAAAGAATCCAAAAATGAATCCAAAAATTGTTACAGCAATCAAGATTACAAAAGTGTGTCTCCAAGTTTGATTTGAATCAGGCCACACAACTTTCAATATTTCTTCATAGATGCTTGCAAGAAAATCAGATGATTTTGGATTTCTCATCACTACAAAGTATGTTGCTCCTGCAAAAGCAACCGAAATAACTTGCGTGATAACAAAATAAGAAGGGATGATTGTTTCTAAAGTGAACCATTCACCTAACTTTTCAAAAAAACTAATAAGTACATAGCCAAGAACAATACAAACAACTGCAACAGTTGCCTGAATCCACTTCTTGCCTTCGTCGTTAGAAGCCACAGCCATTTAAAACCTCAATTTAAACTGAAACGAAACCCCATTTATCCAAAATCATGAGAGTTCTGTCTACTAAAAAATGTATAATAAGAGCATATTAAGAGATTTAACTTGACTTGCCTACTCTAAGCCAACTGGAACTAGAAAGAGATCGCGAAACGCGGAGCGCAAATATTGGCGGGTGCAGAGGGATTCGAACCCCCAACCTAATGATTTGGAATCATTCGCTCTACCGTTGGAGCTATACACCCAAAAGCGAAAAAAAAGGCCAACCAGTTTCCCGGTTGGCCCTTGATTAAAACGTATTACTCAATAATGTCAGAAACAGTACCGGCACCAATCGTACGGCCACCTTCACGGATAGCGAAACGAAGACCTTTTTCCATTGCTACTGGAGCAATCAATTCTACACCAAAAGATGTGTTATCCCCTGGCATAATCATTTCAGTACCTTCATTAAGTGTAATTGAACCTGTTACGTCTGTTGTTCTGAAGTAGAACTGAGGACGGTAACCTTTGAAGATTGGAGTATGACGTCCACCCTCTTCTTTAGTTAGAATATACACTTCACAACGGAACTTCTTATGCGGCTTCACCGTGCCTGGCTTGATCATACACTGACCACGCTCTACATCTTCTCTCTTCGTACCACGAAGTAGTAGACCTACGTTATCACCTGCTTGACCTTCGTCAAGAAGCTTACGGAACATCTCTACACCTGTGATTGTTGTCTTCTGAGCTTCTTTGATACCGATGATTTCGATCTCTTCGCCCACTTTCACGATACCACGCTCAATACGTCCTGTTACCACTGTTCCACGTCCAGAGATTGAGAACACGTCCTCAACTGGCATAAGGAATGGCTTATCAACGTCACGTGTTGGAGTTGGGATATAAGCATCTACTTGGTTCATTAGTTCAACGATTGCTTTCTCACCGATATCTGGGTTCTTGCCTTCAACTGCAGCAAGAGCAGAACCTTTAACTACAGGAATATCATCTCCTGGGTATTGATACTTAGAAAGAAGCTCTCTGATCTCCATTTCTACTAGATCAGCAAGCTCTGCATCTGCGATATCAATTTTGTTCATGAATACTACTAGAGCAGGAACACCTACCTGACGAGCAAGAAGGATGTGCTCACGAGTCTGAGGCATAGGGCCGTCAGTTGCTGCAACCACTAGAATCGCTCCGTCCATCTGAGCAGCACCAGTAATCATGTTTTTTACATAGTCGGCGTGTCCCGGACAGTCTACGTGAGCGTAGTGACGGTTAGCTGTTGTATATTCTACGTGTGCAGTATTAATTGTAATACCACGTGCTTTTTCTTCTGGAGCTGAATCGATATCAGCATATGACTTAGCAGCACCACCATAGATTTTTGCCATAGTCATAGTAATAGCAGCAGTTAGTGTTGTTTTACCGTGATCCACGTGACCAATAGTTCCGATATTTACGTGCGGCTTACTACGGTCAAATTTTTCCTTAGCCATGGGGCTTCTCCTTACAAAAAGTTATGAGACTCGATACCTATGTTTTTGACTGGTAGAGTATGCTCTACCTCGCCTTAATTTACAATATAAAAAATTTAACACTTCCTAGAGAAAATGGAGCTCGCGACGAGGATTGAACTCGTGACCTCTTCCTTACCAAGGAAGTACTCTACCACTGAGCCACGCGAGCAAAATTTTATCCAGGATTGTAGCTTAGACGATTCGCTCCATTCGGTATTGAATGGAGCGGGCGACGAGATTCGAACTCGCGACCCCCAGCTTGGAAGGCTGGTGCTCTACCAACTGAGCTACACCCGCAAAATAAAAAAATGGTGGCGCGGGGTGGATTCGAACCACCGAAAGCTGACGCTGGCAGATTTACAGTCTGCTCCCTTTGGCCACTCGGGAACCACGCCGAAACACACATCAAAAAACCCAGAGGGTTGTTTTAAGAATGGAGCTGCTCACAGGAATCGAACCTGCGACCTACGGTTTACAAAACCGTTGCTCTACCAACTGAGCTAGAGCAGCCCGGACATCAACAAAACATCGATGAGTTTGAAATTTATAATTGTTCACGCTTACGAAATCAAGTTTTTTTGATCAGATTCCAAAACATTTTTCCATGGCGATGGCCGCGGCCGAGGCCACATTTAAGGATTTTATCGGTCCTTGAGAGGGAAGACTCATATTTTTCTGCACCAAACGAGCTACAGCATTAGAAAGACCAGTTTCTTCGGCACCAAGCAGCAAACAAATTTTCTTTTGAGTCCTCAGGTCAGTTTGGGCCAAATTTTCTGATGAATGCTCAGAAAGGCCAACGGTTAAAAAGCCAGCATCGTTTAATTGTCCAACCGCACGGCTAAGAGAGTTGACCCGAATAAGGTTCACATACTCTACCGCCCCAGAGGCAATTCGATAAAAAGAAGGCGTTAATCCAAAAGATTTTTCAGAAGGAATAAGCACTCCATTCACACCGTAAAAACAAGCTGAGCGAAGAATAGCAGCACCATTATGAACATCTGTAATTTGATCAAGGGCAAGCAAGCGTGCATCAGGACGATTTAAATAATCCTGAATGGTATACGTCTGAATGGGAGAGGTCTGCAAAAAAACTTGTGAGGGCACACGAGTGAATTCTACATCCATATGGGCACACATTTTTTTTGCACTTTCTTGAAGAGCATGTGATGCAAGTAACTCCACTTTTACATTGAGAGCCTTAGGGTTAATTCGATGCTTTTTTGAAAGCTCAGAAAGACCTTCATCAGTAGCTACTAATTTTATATGAGTACGAGCAGGATTTGTTAAAGCTGCTGCAATACTATGAAGACCAAAAATCAGATCGAAATCTACGCCCATTTGCCCATCTCTTCTAATTTCTTTTTAACAACTGAAACTAGTTCATCTTTTTTAACTTTAAGTGTTTCGCCAGATTTACGAAGCTTCACTTCGATCTCACCAGTAGCATTGAAATCACGCTCACCGATAACGACACGAAGTGGAAGGCCAATAAGATCAGCATCCTTAAACATTTGACCTGGGCCTAATTGACGATCATCAAATAGCACTTCAAGCCCAGCTTTTTGGAAATCTTTCCAAATGCCTTCGGCGACTTCTTTAATTTCTGGAGTTTTCCCAATGAAACAAAGGTAAACATCATACGGAGCGATTGAGGCCGGCCATACGATTCCATCTTTATCATTATTTTGCTCAATAGCGGCGGCCACAACACGAGTCACACCTATTCCATAACATCCCATAATTGGTGTTACGGCCTGGCCTTTTTCATTAAGCACAGTCACTTTCATACTCTTAGTATATTTATCTCCAAGCTGGAAAATGTGTCCAACTTCGATTCCTTTTTTAAGAACGATTTGATCATCACCAATGAAGTCCCCATCTTTCGCCATACGCATGTCTGCACGGAAAAATTTAGGTTTCGTATCACGACTTGGAACAAAGCCTTTTAAATGGTGATCAGCTTCATTTGCTCCCACGGCGTAAGAGGCATCCATATTGATAGTCTCGTCATAGATTACTTTCAGGGCCACATCCGCTGTTGGGCCCATGAAGCCTTTAATAAGGCCTAGCTTATCAATCTCATGTTGTTGAGCAGGACGAATATGTTCAGCGTTGACTTTATTTTTGAACTTCACTTCATTGAGATTATCATCCCCAAGAAGCATCACCATGAAGTACTGATCTTTACCATTAATGATCGCATTCATCACAATAGATTTTAGACTTTGAGTAATAGGCATTCCGTGAGCCGAACAAACTTCCTCACAAGTTTTTTGATTGGGAGTTGCAAACTTTGTTAACTCTCCGGCAGGAGCAGACTCAACTTTACGAGAGGTAATGGCCTTTTCAATATTGGCGGCAAATTTAGTGCGTGGAACTGTCACTACATAGTCTTCACCGTTATCTGCTACCACTTGGAACTCATGCGTCTTGGCCCCAGCTCCGGCCATAGCACCAGCATCCGCTTCAACCGCGATGAACTCAAGACCTAGGCGTTTAAAAATATTCTCATAGGCGACATAAATTTCATCGTAGAATTTATCAAGAGAAGCTTTATCAATGTGGAATGAGTATCCATCTTTCATGCAAAATTCACGAGCACGAAGTAGACCAAAGCGCGGACGAATTTCATCGCGAAACTTGGTATTGATTTGGTACAAACAAACAGGGAGTTGTTTATAAGAATTCACAGTGCGACGGAAAACATCTGTTACAGTTTCTTCATTCGTAGGAGAGACACAAAGTTGTCTTTCAGCGCGGTCAGTGGCCTTCAGCATTTGTGGGCCCATGGTTTCCCAACGGCCAGATTCTTGCCAAAGTTCAGCAGGAGTCATCACTGGCATTTGTATTTCAAAACAGCCAATTTTATCGAGTTCTTCGCGAACGATTTTTTCAACTTTTTTAAGTGTGCGAAAGGCCATTGGCAAATAGGTATATAGACCACCAGCGGTTTTATAAATAAGACCTGCTCTCATCATTAATTGCTGAGAAACAACATCAGCATCAGAAGGAATTTCTTTATAAGTTTGCCAGTAGCCTTGAGACAGTCGCATAGATCCTCATTATCAAAATTTTCTACTTATTTGGTTGCTATTATTTTCACGATGCTCGCTCGATGTCAAAACAATAGCATGCGTTAATATTTTAGTTATTCAAAAATACTCTCTCTATTAAAATAAATGCCTTCAAGATAAAAAGCCAGTTCACAATTTTCCTCTAGGCCAATAACAGTTCGAACAACTGGAGCAGCTGTTCCATCAACTTTTACCACCACTGTGTCTGATTGAATTTGAGGACCAGGACAAGACGGATAAGCAAAAATAAATTTAATCATGGTATGGCCGGGAATGGGCAAAACAACCTTATCTTTTAAATAAAGTTCATCACCTTTACTGAAATCCATAATTGAATGAGATCTTTCTAAAATAGGTAATTGGAAATTTTGAGTTAGCTTGTAGGTTTCACCAATTTCTAATTCAGACCAGTTTGAGGCGAGAGCGGCAAAAGAAAGACCAAATGCCAAAATAAACAATTTCATAGACCATCTCCTTGGTCTATTTATCATGTCATTAAGACTAATTATCCGTAAAGATTTGTACTAGTGAGTCACAGTAATAAACTGCGGCAGCTTGTGAGCTTCGCGAACTTCCTGCTTTAATGCAGTTGCTGAAACGATCTCATAAGCAGATGGCGTTTCAAGAAGCTTTCTACAAAGAAGGTTATGAATATTGTGGCCTGACTTGTAGGTCGTAATTTTACCAGCAATCTCATAACCAAGAAGACTAACGTCTCCAATAGTATCAAGAATTTTGTGGCGAACGAATTCGTTATTAAAGCGAAGGCCCTCAGGGTTCATCACTTTATAATCATCGAGTACGATTGCATTATCTAGTGACCCGCCTTTAATCAGACCCTTTCTCTTGAGCATATCCACATCTTTGGCAAAACCAAAAGTACGGGCACGAGCAATGTCTTGAATAAAAGTTTCGCATGAAAATTCAAAATCAAATCGTTGAGTCTTGATAATTGGGTGAGCAAAAACGATTGTTGAATCAATCATAAGGTTATGATGTGGCTCGAATTGCGCCCACTTTCCATCTTTTTCCACTCTAACCGTATCAAGTATCACGAGGAATTTTTTTGATTTATTAAGATTCTTAATGCCGGTTTCTTTCAATAAGAAAACAAAAGACGCGCCAGAACCATCCATGATCGGAACTTCTGGTCCATCAATCTCAATTAAGCAGTTATTGATCCCTAAACCATAGAAAGTTCCAAGGAGGTGTTCAACTGTATGAACTGCACCAGCACCTGAACCAAGAGTCGTAGCATTTTCAGTAGTTCCAACAGTTAAGGCATTGGCCTTCATAGGAATTGAGCCAGCAATATCTGTACGAACAAATTGGATTCCAAAATCAACGTCCGCCGGAATAAGCTTCATTGTAACTTTACGGCCGGAATGGAGACCGATCCCTGTTACTTTCACTTCTTTGGCAATTGTCCGTTGGTAAATCACTCAAAACCTTTTAAATACTAGACTTCAGTCAAGTATAAACGAATTTTATAATTTTGTATGGAAGAAAATTGTGCTCTATGTATAAAAGGTAAGTTATCTAGTCAAGCAATCTAGAAATTAATTCAAATGTTTAACTGCTTTTTCAGACAATGAGCGTCCCCGGGGAGTTCTTAAAATAAGACCTTCTTTCAATAGATAAGGCTCATAAACTTCCTCGATAGTCTGTTTATCCTCGCCTAAAGTCGCAGAAAGGGCATCGATTCCCACCGGGCCACCTTGGTAATAGTCCTTCATCACCGAGAGGATTTTGCGGTCCATAGAATCTAAACCTAATTCATCGATATCCAAAAGCCCTAGGGCCGATTCAACCTCGGAAGTATCAACATTTCCGGTCCCCTTCACTAAAGCAAAGTCACGAACCCGTCTCAGAATTCGATTGGCAATTCGGGGAGTCCCTCTTGAGCGCCTAGCAATTTGCATTTTGGCCTCAGCAGAAAGCTCAATACCCATTTTCTTAGCATTATTAATAATAATAATCGCCAGCATCTCAGGCTCATAATAGTCAAAATTTAAATGGGCCATAAATCGATCACGAAGTGGATTAGATAAAAGCCCTGAGCGTGTGGTAGCACCGATTAAAGTAAAAGGGGCAAGATCAATTTGCATGGTGCGAGCAGAAGCTCCCTGGCCAATTAAAATGTCCAAGCGAAAATCTTCCATGGCAGAGTAAAGAATCTCTTCAACTGAAATATGAATACGATGAATTTCATCTATAAATAAAACATCTCGAGGCTTAAGATTAGTCAGAACTGCGGCCAGATCCCCTTTCTTCTCAATGGCGGGGCCCGAAACTAAGTGCAGTTCCGATCCAAGAGATTTGGCAATCAACATAGCGAGAGAGGTCTTCCCTAAACCAGGAGGCCCCGATAAAAGAACATGGTCCATCGCCGCTTTACGAACTAAAGCTGAATTCACCATTAAGTCGATGTTCTCTACGACTTTCTTTTGTCCAATGTACTCAGAAAAGTTCTGAGGCCTGAGTCTTAGCTCTTGCTCACGATCACCATTGGTCATTTCACCGGTTACTAATCTTTCAGACATTATCTAAGTTCCTTCAAAATAATTTTTACTAAATCTTCTGGTCGAGTGGCGACACCTGCCTGAAGATGCTTTTGAATCATAGGCAGAATATCTTGGTCTTTAAAACCAAGTCCCTGACAAGCGGCCAGAGTTTCTTTTACCAGATGAGCATCAATTTGCGACTCGCTTTTCACTTTTGCACCTGACTTTACTGGTTTTTCTTTCGTCGTAAAACCCATTTCAAGTTTAGAGACTTTATCTTTAAGAGAGAGAACGATTTGTTCAGCACTTTTCTTACCCACACCTGGAGCAGATTTTAATATATCAGCATTTTCAAATGTAATAGCGCTGATGATTTGTTGAACACCGAGATGAGAAACGAGAGAGAAGGCCGACTTTGGCCCGATCCCATTCACATCTAAAAGCATCTCAAAAAACTTTTTATCGTCGGCCGATTCAAAACCGTACAAGTCTTGAGCGTTCTCACGAATTATGTGAGAAATAAAAAGAGCAGTGTCTCGATTAGGAACCATGGGTGTCGCTGTGTGGATTTCGTATCCTACACCTTGAGCAGTAAGCACGATTGATTTTTGTGAATCAGAATAAACGACAGTTCCAGAAATATATCCAATCATAAAGTTTGTTCCTTAATTTTGTGCGCTAAAGCTCCGGCCATGCCCTTGCCTTTTGATCCTGATTTTTTAGTTCCAGCAGGAATTTTTATTCTTCCCTCGTGAAGAAGATGGCAGAGAGCAATCGCCACGGCATCACTTTCATCATGAGTTTTAAATTTTTCTATGCCTAAATACTGGCCCAGAACTTTCTGGACTCCCTCTTTGTCAGCGTGTCCGTGTCCTGTAACAGTGGACTTCACTAAGTTAGGAGAATATTCATAAATTTTTTGATGAAATCTTTGAGAGAGTATCGCTAGCATTGCCCCACGAGATTGAGCGAGCTTGATAAGTGCAGTTGGGCTCTTTACAAAAATTAATGACTCAAAAGCAATTTGATCTGGTTGATACTGATCAATTAATTTTTGAGTTTGTTCAGTAATGTCTTTTACTCTATGCAAAAACTCATCATCACTTTTAAATTTTAAAATTCCAGAAGTAATGTAATGAATTTTACGACCCTCTTTTTGCAGAAGTGCGTAACCAGCAGTAACTGATCCTGGGTCAATGGCGAGTACGATCAAGATTATTTTCCTTTGATAATAAAGATTGTACTCACAGAGAAGATTTGACGTCTAGCTTTGGGATCTACCTTTCAGATAATTTCCCACGTAAAAAACAAATGAGCCAATTACAAGCTGAGCAAGCTCCAGTTGTCCGTAATCACCATTTCTTACACCTGAAAAAAAGCACAACCCTACAGCGGCAAGGCCAAAGAGTTGCATTCCCAGACCAACATAAAACAAAGATTTCATATCATTAGGATTACTGCACTCGATCTAAATAAGGAAGGACTTTTTGTATTTGAGGGACTATAGTGTTGAGACATTTATGACAGCTAAACTACTTGCAGCAAAACCTGTTGTTGAACAAATTAAATCAGATCTGCTTCGCCGGACAGGTGAACTTAAAAGACGCGGTATCACACCTACCATGAGTGTTATTCTCGTTGGTGATAATCCTGCAAGTTTAAGTTACGTCCGAAATAAGAAAAAAATGTGTGAAGAAATTGGGGCCAATTTTATTTTGGCCCATCTTCCGGCAGATATCGGTGCAGAGAGCTTTCTGAAAAAAGTTGAAGAATTAAATGCTGATAAGAATATTAACGGCATTATTATTCAACTTCCTGTGGCCTCACAACTTACTCATTTAAATTTGCCTAATTTGGTAAGTCCCAAAAAAGATATTGATGGCTTTCATGGCCTTAATACTCAAAAGCTATATAGTGGCTCAAAAGATTTGGGCCAATTGTTTCCTTGCACTCCGAAGGGAATTATCCGTTTATTAAAATTTTACGGAATTGAAATTAGTGGAAAAAATATTGTCGTCGTTGGAAGAAGTTTAATTGTGGGAAAACCCATGTCTCTCCTCCTTTCAAATTTCGATGCCACTGTCACCATGGCCAATTCAAAAACAGTTCATTTAAAGAAATTTACTCAAACAGCAGATATTGTCATTTCAGCGATTGGTAAGGCCCATTTTTTTGATTCAAGCTACTTTAGCTCAGAGAAAAAAACTGTAGTCATCGATGTTGGGATGAATACCTTGGATGGTAAACTGACCGGGGATGTAAATCCTGAAGTTATCAACACTGTGAGTGCTATAACTCCAGTTCCTGGTGGAGTAGGGCCAATGACTGTTATCAGCCTGATTGAAAATTTAATTACCGCCACAGAAAATCAATTAAAGGATTAATATGACTTTACTTAAAACTCATCTCTATGATGAACATGTAAAACTTGGAGCTAAAATTGTTCCATTTGCTGGTTGGGATATGCCAGTGCAATACACCTCAGTGAAAGATGAAGTCCTCGCCGTTAGAAACAACGTCGGTGTTTTTGACGTCAGCCACATGGGCGAATTTTTTGTTGAAGGCCAAGATGCTGAAAAATTTGTTGACCAGCTTGTGACTAACGATATTGCCAATGCTCCTATGGGTAAGGCGATTTACTCTCCTCTTTGTCGCGAAAACGGTACAGTCATTGATGATCTGATTGTTTATAAATTGGCCCCGCAAAGAATTCTCATTTGTGTGAATGCTTCTAATATTGATAAAGACTTTAATTGGATCAAATCAAAACATTCTGGTTTTAATTGCACTCTTACAAATAAATCTGCTGAATATTCTTTGCTTGCACTTCAAGGACCAAAGTCTTTTGAAATTTTAAAACCGCTTTTAAAAGAACTTCCAGATCTTGAGTACTACTCAGTATTTGAAACTTCTTTTGGAGCTAATCCAGTTATTATCGCAAGAACTGGTTACACCGGAGAGGATGGATTTGAAATTTTCGGATCTCATCAGGCCATCATTCAACTTTGGCAAAAATTCATGGAGCTAAAAGTCACTCCTTGTGGGCTTGCTGCCAGAGATGTTCTTCGTCTTGAAGTTTGCTACCCTCTTTATGGGCATGAATTAAATGATGAAGTTAATCCCTTTGATGCTGGTCTAGGTTGGACGGTGAAGCTAACGAAACCACATTTTATTGGTAAAGATGCTTTACTACCTAAAACGGCCCATTATAAGCTCGTTAAGCTTATTCTCGACAAAGGTATTCCTCGTGAAGGCTACCCTGTGGCGAATAGTAAAAATGAAGTGATTGGTGTTGTGACAAGTGGATCGATGTCAGTAGTTACTGGCAAAGGCATAGCTCTCGCACGCATTGAAAGTACGAAAACACCATCTGATGAAATTTATAACGTTGATATTAGACAAAAATATTATCCAGCTCAATTAACCAAAAAACCTTTCGTAAATGGAGGACACAAATAATGGCAACTCAAATCCCTGCAAATCTAAAATACACTAAAGAACATGAATGGGCCCTGGTTGAAGGTGATACTGTGACTGTTGGAATCACAGATTTTGCTCAATCTGCACTTGGAGACATCGTGTTTCTTGAAGTTCCTCAAGTTGGATCTGAATTAAAAGCTGGAGCAACTTTTGGTGTCGTTGAATCTATTAAATCAGTCAGTGATCTCTATGCTCCTGTGACAGGAGAAGTAGTAGCAACAAACTCTGATGTAGAAGGTTCTCCTGAAAAAATTAATTCTGATGCTTACGGAGCATGGTTAATTAAAGTCAAGGTGAAAAACCCTGCTGACTTAAATTCTCTTTTAAGCCCTGAGGCGTATCAGGATTTCTGTAATTCTTCTCACTAGCTAGCTAGTGGTGTCATACTTTTAAAAGTGTGACACCTAAAGCTATTTCAAAAATTTTATTTACCCTAGCTCAAATTTAGACATCCCAGAAAATTTTCAACCTAAAATTTTAGATTACTACTTAAAACAGTCTTTACGAACTTGTGCGCTTTATAGATACTTCATCTTCGAAAATGCAAAAAATGTGTAAGGATATTTTTTAATGGAATCTATTCAGCTTTTAAATACTGCCATTATCAAAAGCAAAGAAAAAAAATTAAACCAATCGTTTGAAGAGCGCCTTAATCAAGTTTGCAATTCACCAGCGGTTGAAGTTCTTAACAAGTGCATTACTCAGTACGCAGAAACTCAAAAAATTTCACGTGATCAAGCTGCTCTACAAGTAGTTGAGGCCATCCGTGAATTAGACTCTATTTGGTCTGATTATGTTGTTATGGAGGGGATTGATCGCTTAAAGGCCCTTCTTCGTCAAACTCACTAATAAAATCCAATTCTATAATCACAAATAAAAGTATCGCATCTTTTGATGGAATAAATTTAGAATTTCATAGAAGAAATTCTAGAGTGCCCAATGATGGGCACATTTTTTCTACAACAATCTAGATTAAGCTAAATTCAATTCTGAACTAATTCTCGTTCAATTTCCTAAATCAAAGACATTCAATTTTTTCTGGGATTAAAGTGCAGCGTTCTTCTGTGGAATCCATTTTGAGCTCCCAGTGATCCCAGTGAAGGGAGCCCTTTTACAAAAGGATTTTCATGGAGGAATTGATGAGGGTGCTCGCCTTTATTATTTTCTTATTGCAGGTGACTGCAATACTGAAAATGATTTGGTGAGCTTTAGGGAGGAGTTCACAGCTCCTCCCACCTTTTCATTTCCAATAAAAGGCTAACAGAAAAAAGAATTCAGGTAAAACAAATTTTCAGGATGAGAATTCACAAGCTTAAAACTGCTTACTATACTTATACTCACGACTTAACTACAAATCCCCATTCAATTGTCGCCTTTCCGTTCACTAATAAATCCTTTGGAGGATTTGGAAACGGGCCGGCCTGATTGAACGATTCAATCGCAGCATCATCAAGTTCTTTGACTCCAGAGGCACCCATAATTTTCACAGCAATAATTTCGCCTTTAGCATTCAAAGTGACTTGAAGTGAGGTAATAAGATTCTCACTCGCCGGAAGACGACGACCTTGTCTAAAAATATTCGCAGCTTTTTCTTGAATGCTCTTGCCCCAAAATTGCTCTAACTTCTGCCTAATTCGATGAAAAAATCCATAGAACTTATATTCAACAGTATTGAGGTGAGTGAAATCACCAAGTGCAACTTCTTCTACATAATCATTTGTGGCGGAGAGACCCTTACTGAGCGGATCGCCATTCTCCATACCTTTGACAGAAGCTGAAGCGGGAGATCGATCGGCCTTCTTTGGCATTGGATCGCCGGACATCATTCCAATATCAGATAATTTTATATCTTTAAAATTTGCTTTCTTTTTTTCTGCAGTTTTTGATTGAGAGGCCACTTGAGTGCTGGCCGCATTACCTTTAGCAGCTTTTTGAAAAGTATCCACCGATCTTGCAACAGTTTGTCGATCAAAGGCGCGATCTTTATCACTTAAAAAAGCATCTTTTGTTTTTTCTTCTCTAGCAGAATCTTCTGATTGCACAATTTGACGTTTTTGATTATTCGCCATTTCCTTCAAAGCTTCCTGAATAAGTTTTACCTTGATTGACTGAGAAGGAGTAAATGCAACTTTTTCAAGTTGATCACGAAACTTTACCACCATCATCGATGCATGAAGGATAAAGATTGCTAATAGAAGGAGATAAAAAATTCTTCGCTGTCCCTGCAAAGTGTCCATAGGACCTCCATAGAAGTCCTATCGACATTTTTAAGGATTTTGTTAACTATTCTGGCTTAACTGGTAACATCATTGGCGGCTTATTTTTTTCAGCTCGCTCTTTCGCCTCTCTTAAGGCCGTTTCTTCTGACTTAAATGCTAGGGTATGAGAGATAAAGCGATTAATACCGATTGGAGGAGGAGCAAAGAAGTAAGAATCAATTTTTTCCGCAACACAACTTCCAAAGCTCTCATCATTGAATTGGTTTCTCGTCACTTCAACTGATCCAACTTTTCCATTTTCTTTAAGTTCAATCAAGATATCAATCTCACCTTCAGAAACCTGGGGCTTTTTATTTAAAAATTCAAAATAACATTTCTGAATATCTTTGGCGTTGTCTCGAATGACTTTTGAGATAATTTTATCTTTAAACCCTTTGGCGGCTTTTTCATCCGCTGGTGCTTGCATCAACGCTTGATTCGCTGAATTTCTACCAAGCATAATTCCCGCCATGACTCCTATCACACCAACTAAAACTAAAATTAGTAGAGTTTTTACATCAACTTTAATAACGGACTCCTGGTTGTTTTTTAAAATTATAATTTTAACTCTAAAAAAATCAAGGAGTGGTCACTGTTACCGTAGTTCCTGTTGAGTATGTCGAACCATTTACGGCAGCACAAACTCTAAATGAGTAAGTGGTTGCAGTACTTAAACCGGTGACTGTATGGGTGCTGACAAGACCTGCATCTTCCACTGTACCTGAAGCACAATTCGCCGGAGCTGTTGTTCCAGACTGGTAAGCAACTAAGTAAGTAGCAGCGGTACCACCTGATTGATTCCATGTTAATGTAACACTCGAACTCGTAGATGTTGTCCATACATCATCAACATCAAATAATCGGGCATTATTTCGATAAACATATACAGCACCATTATCTGAACCTGTATTGTCTGCACTGGCGACAACACCATTTGTAATTGTCGTTTGAACGCTATCTTCTCCCGGAGCCCCTACAACAATTGTATCACCGCTTAAACCTACCCAATGGCCAAAATAATCGGACGCATCAGGATTATTTGCTTTAATATAGGCTTCTTGTGCCCAGCTCGTTCCCGTTCGTTTGTACACATGAACAGAACCACTGTCCGTTTTTGAATTATCAGCACTAGCAGTAGTTCCATTAGTAATCGTTGTCTGATTACTATCTTCTCTTCTAGTTCCTACTGCAATCGTATCTCCGGAGATTGCCAAACCAGACCCAAATAAATCAGTTGTATCAGGGTTAGGTGGCTTAATGTAGGCTTCTTGGGCCCAACTAGTTCCACTCCTTTTATAAACAAAGACTGCACCAGAGTCCGCTTTCGAATTATCTGAGCTGGCCGTCGTTCCATTGGTAATTGTCGTTTGACCACTGTCTTCTGCGCTTGCTCTGACTACAATTCTATCCCCATTCGCACTTACAACAATACCAAAATTATCTGAAGCTCCAGCATTCGCAGCTTTAATAAAGGCTTCTTGTGCCCAAGATGATCCAGTTCGTTTATAAACATACACTGCTCCGCTGTCTGCCAGTGTATTATCAGTACTTGAAGTCGTACCATTCGTAATGGTAGTGAGGTTACTATCTTCTGCATATGCACCCACAACAATGGTATCTCCATGGATTGCAACAGTGGCACCATAGTAATCATAGGCATCAGGATTAGGTGATTTTAAATAAGCTTCCTGTGCCCAGTTTGATCCAGTCCGTTTATAAACATAGGCAGCACCAGATGCTAAATTTGAATTATTTGATGAAGCAGTTGTTCCATTGGTAATTGTCGTTTGGTTACTATCTTCACCATTTGCTCCAACGACAATTGTATCTCCACTAATCGCACAAGAGTATCCAAACTGATCACCTGAGTCGGAGTTAGATGCTTTTATAAAAGCTTCCTGTGCCCAAGAAGATCCAGTTCGTTTAAAAACATACACGGCCCCAGCATCAGACTTTGTATTATCTGCACTTGCAGTTGTTCCGTTGGTAATCGTTGTTAGGGTACTATCTTCAGCATAAGACCCAGCTACTATAGTATCTCCACTGATGCTAACAGAGTATCCAAAGATGTCGTTTAAATCTGGATTTGGTGTTTTTAAGTAAGCTTCCTGAGACCATGTCACTCCTGAGCGCTTATAAACAAAGACTGCACCACTATTTGTTTTTGTATTATCTGAAGCAGATGTTGTTCCATTGGTTATAGTGGTTTGCCCACTATCCTCATAGTAAGCTCCTACCGCAATTGTTTCCCCACTAATGGCAACAGCATTACCAAAATTATCCAACGAATCAGAGTTACTAGCTTTAATATAAGCTTCCTGGTTCCATCCTGAAGCATTCGAGGATGAAGCTGCTGTGATGCCAGCGGAAATGTCTATTCCTGTCTGATCATAAGAGCAGACTCTGACAGCAATAAGTGTTCCAGCTGAGAGACCAGTAATATTGTAAGAACTAACGTTTCCTGCATCTACATTTGTACCGGCATTACATGTTGCCGGGGCAGTGCTCGTTCCAGTTGCATAGGCCACCTTAAATCCATTCGTATTACCGCCACCACTAGTCCAAGAAACTGTGACAGTAGTTCCTGCTGAATTTGATGAGAGGACTAAATTACTTGGCTCAGGAGTAGTTTGAGTAGTTGCAACGGCATAGTTTCCGTATGAAGTATTAGCAGATCCATCATATGAACACACTCGGAAGGCATAACTTATACCAGCATGCAATGATGTCACCTGATACGTAACAACGTTTCCAAGGTCCACAACAGTGCCAGAGGCACAATTCGCAGGTGGAACATCAGATGCTTGATAAGCAAGTTTAAATCCTGTTGTTGAACCTCCACCACTACTCCAATTTAATGTAATTGCAGAAGAAGAATTAACTGTTGCAGAAAGGTTTGTTGGTTCAGGAACAGCAGTAGCTGTTTGATAGGTCGTTGTGTATCCTTCCGACAAGTTACTTAATGAATCATAAGAACATATTCTGAAACTATAATTACTATTTGAGCTTAAACCTATAACTGAATATGTTAGAACATTTCCAACATCAACTACCGTTCCTGAATTACAATCTGCCGGAGGTGTTGAGCCTAAGTTGTAAGCAATCTTATACCCAGCTGCCATTGATCCTGCATTCGACCAAGTGAGGGTAATGGTATTATTAGTTGAAGATGAAACATAGAATTCAGTTGGATCAAACAGACGATTGTTATTTCTGTAGACATAAACTGCACCACTATCTGTGTAAGATTCATTATAAGAAGCACTTGTTCCATTTGTTATGGTTGATTGAGAACTATCTTCCTGGTAAGAACCAACAGCTAGTGTGTCACCATTTAAAGAGAGAGAGAAACTATAATTATCTGCTCCGGCATTTATCGCCTTTATATAGGCCTCTTGTGCCCAAGAGCTACCAGTTCGTTTATAGATAAAAACTGATCCCGAATTTGAAGTACTGTTATCTGTGGAAGATGTAGTTCCATTAGTAATAGTCACTTGATTACTATCATCACCAATGGCCCCAACGGCCAGCGTATTACCACTTAATGATACTGTTCTACCAAACTGATCTGAACCTCCGTTATTAGATGCTTTTAAATAAGCTTCTTGTGCCCAAGAGCTACTAGTTCGCTTATACACATATACTGCACCAGATGCTGATGATGTATTGTCGGCCGAAGTCCCGGTACCATTTGTAATTGTGGTTAAATTACTATCTTCTCCAGATGCTCCAACCGCTATAGTATCGCCATTCAAGCTCACCCCAATACCAAAGTTATCATTTAATTCAGCATTACCCGCTTTAATATAAGCTTCCTGAATCCAGAAATTAGATGATCTTCTATAGACATAGACAGCACCTGAAGAAGAAGCTGAGTTATCAGAACTTGCGGTATTACCATTAGTAATGGTGGTTTGGTTACTATCTTCTTGATAAGCACCAACGCTTAAAGTATCCCCGTGAAGAGAAACAACAAATCCGTAATAATCAGACGCATCTGGATTAGTCGCTTTTACATAGGCTTCTGGAGACCAAGTTGTTCCTGATCGTTTGTAAACATAGACTGCACCACTATCAGATTTTGTATTATCAGCAGCTGCAGTACTTCCATTTGTAATAGTTGTTTGTGCACTATCTTCCACGTAAGCACCCACTGCGAGAGACTCACCATTCAGTGAAAGGCTATACCCAAAATTATCTGAGCCGTTTGCATTTGCAGATTTTGCATAGGCCTGCTGAGACCATGTTGATCCAGATCGAGTATAAATGTAAACCGATCCAGATGCGCTATAGCTATTATCCGAAGAAGCAGTTGTTCCATTGGTAATTGTCGTTTGACTACTATCTTCCCCAATCGCTCCAACTGCGAGAGTGTTTCCACTTATTGCGACATTCCACCCAAAACTATCACTCATTTCAGCATTAATGGCCTTAATATAAGCTTCTTGGGCCCAAGTTGTTCCTGTACGCTTGTAAACATAAACTGCGCCCGAATTTATTATCGTATTATCTGAAGATGACCCAGTTCCATTGGTAATTGTTGTTTGATTACTATCTTCTTGGAAAGCACCAACCGCAAGTGTATCACTACTTAAAGAGACAGAATAACCAAAGTAGTCACCAGCATCTATGTTCGAAGACTTTATATAAGCTTCTTGATTCCAACCAGCAGAATTAGTAGGACCAAAATTTGTTGTACCAGTGGATACATCTATTCCACTCTGATTGTAAGAGCACACTCTTGCGGCTACCATCGTTCCCGCAGCAAGACCAGTAATTGCGCATGAAGTCACATTACCTGCATCAAGATTTGTTCCAGAATTGCAAGTTGCTGGAGCTGTCGTAGTACCAGTTGCATAGGCAACTCTAAATCCATTCGTATTCGCTCCGCCACTGACCCAACTTACGGTAGCTTCAGTTCCTGCAGCATTTGAAGAAATGACGACACTGGTAACGTCAGGAGTTGATGTCGTTGTTTTAAATCCAGAACGGCCAAAAGAAAGATTACCTGAGCCATCGTAAGCACAAAGCCTAATTCCATACATAACTTGTGCATTCAGCGATGTGAGAGTGTAAGAAGTTGTATTACCTGCATCTATAACAGTGCCCGAATTACAATCTGCAGGGGGGGTATATCCCGATTGGTAAGCAATTTTAAATCCGGTGGTAGAGCCTCCTCCACTTGTCCAACTCACAAGGATCGTAGAAGAAGTTGCTGACCCCAGTGTTAATGATGCCGGTTCTGGAACAGCAGTAGCTGTTGTATAAGTTGCAGTAAAACCCTCTGATAAATTATTAGATGAATCATAGGTACAAATTCTAAATGAATAATAAGAAGCAGAAGTTAATCCAGTAATTGAATATGACGACACATTTCCGGCATCAACCATTGTTCCAGAATTGCAATCCGCAGGTGGAGTACTACCTGCTTGATAGGCAATTTTATAACCTGTAGCTAAAGTACCGCCCGTTCCCCAAGATAATGTAATACTACTTGTAGTACTGGCCGATGGATAAACATCAGTTGCATCGAATAGGCGTGCATTATTTCGGAAAACCCAAACAGCTCCGGAATCGGCAGCACTTGTATCCGTACTAGCATTATTACCATTAATTATTGTTGTTGAGGCACTATCTTCCATATAGGTGCCAACAGTAATTGTATCCCCACTAATCGCTGTAGAATAACCAAAAGTTAACCCTGAATTTGAATAAGGTGGTTTAATATAAGCTTCTTGGGCCCAGGTTGTACCTGTGCGCTTGTAAACATAAACTGCACCAGCATTACTAGTTGAATTATCTGCACTTGCAGTCGAACCGTTCGTAATAGTTGTTTGATTACTATCCTCTCCAATGGCCCCTACGACAACCGTATTACCACTCATGGACATTCCACGCCCAAGCTGATCTGAGTTTCCTGCATTTGAAGCTTTGATATATGCTTCTTGCGCCCAGGTCGGGCCAGTTCGTTTATAGATATAAACGGCCCCAGAAGAAGCTACAGTATTATCTGCTGATGTTCCTGTCCCATTAGTAATTGTTGTTAAATTACTATCTTCACCATGCGCACCTACGGCCAGAGTATCTCCACTAAGTGCTTGAGACATACCAAAGCTATCATTTGTCTCTGCATTAGCGGCCTTAATATAGGCCTGTTGAATCCAAAAACTTCCAGTACGTTGGTAAACATAGACAGCACCAGCACTTGCAGCTGAATTGTTAGAAGATCCAGAAGCACCATTGGTAATAGTCGTCTGATTGCTATCTTCTTGATAAGCTGAAACGGCTAAAGTATCTCCACTTATCGATAATCCACTCTGTCCAAAAGCATCTGTCGAATCTGGATTTACAGCTTTGATATATGCTTCTTGCGCCCAGGTTGTGCCTGTACGTTTGTAAATATAAACAGCACCTGAATCAGTAAGTCCATTATCTGCAGCTGCTGTTGTTCCATTTGTAATATAATTCTGACTACTATCTTCTAAGTTCGCACCAACTGCAAGAGTATCTCCACTTAATGCCATCGTAGCACCAAAAGAATCAGAAGATCCTGCATTTGCTGCTTTAATGTATGCTTCTTGCGCCCAATTGGAGCCAGTCCTCTTATAAATATAAACGGCTCCAGAATTAATAAGGGCATTATCCGAACTAGCTGTTGATCCATTTGTAATCGTAACTTGGCTACTATCTTCTGCGCTGGCCGATACAGCAATAGTATCTCCATTTATACTCACTGCGATCCCAAAGCTATCGTATGCTTCGGCATTAGCTGCTTTCAAATAGGCTTCTTGTACCCAAGTTGTACCTGTTCGCTTATAAACGTAGGCCGCCCCAGAGCTCGTCGCCGAATTATTCGATGAAGAACTTGAGCCATTGGTAATTGTCGTTTGGTTACTATCTTCTAGATAAGCTCCTACAACTAATGTATCACCATGAATTCCAACGGCCATTCCAAAATAGTCCCCTGCTTCAGCATTACTTGCTTTAATGTAAGCTTCCTGATTCCATCCAGAAGAAGTTGATGTCCCATTAGTGGTAGCACCAGAAGAAATATCAATACCTGCTTGATCATAAGAGCAAATTCTAAAAGCAATTTGAGTTCCAGCAGTTAAACCTGTGACAGTATATGATGATACATTTCCTGCATCTACATTTGTTCCAGCACTGCAAGTTGCAGGAGCTGTCGATGTGGCCGTAGCATAGGCAACTTTAAAACCATTGGTATTAGCACCACCACTTGTCCAAGAGATTGTCGCTGTCGTACCAGATGAATTAGAAGTTACCACTAAATTCGTTGGCTCTGGAGTATTGTTTGTTAAAGCGCTGACATATCGACCATAGGAAATATTTGAAGACCCATCATACGCACAAACTCTAAAACCATAGGTAATAGCAGCATGTAAACTTGTCACTTGATAGGTTAATACGTTACCAGCATCTATGACTGTTCCAGTTGCGCAGTCAGCAGGTGGAGAGCCTGCTGCATATGCAATTTTAAATCCGGTTGTTCCGCCCCCACCACTCGTCCAGTTCAATGTGATGGCCGCAGATGAATTTACTGTTGCTGTTAATGTTGCAGGATCAGGTACTGCGGAGCTTGTTTGAAACGTAGCTGTTATTCCGTCACTAAGAGCTGAGGCATTATAAGAGCAAACTCTGAACGCATAATTAGTATTCCCACTTAAACCAGTTAAGTTATAAGTCAAAACATTTCCAACATCTACCACTGTTCCTGAACTACAACTACTAGGAGGGTTCACACCCGTGGTATAGGCCAATTTATATCCCGTCACTCCTGATCCACCACTTTGCCACGAAAGAGTTAAGCTCGTGGTTGAAGAAGCAGTAACTGCTAAATCTGCTGGATCATAAAGGCGACCATTACTTCTATAAACATATACGGCACCACTATTAGAGTTTGAATTATCTGTGGTTGAAGTAGCTCCATTGGTAATGGTAGTTTGATTACTATCTTCTTGGTACACGCCAACAGCAATCGTATCTCCACTTATTGAAACTGCAGATCCGTAATAATCCGATCCATTATTACTTGCTTTGATGTAAGCTTCTTGTGACCAAGTTGTACCATTTCTCTTGTAAACATAGGCCGCTCCACTATCTCCAGATGAATTATCTGCAGAAGATGTTGTTCCATTCGTTACAGTCGTAAGATTACTATCTTCTCTTTGCGAGAGAGCTACTAGGGTATTACCATCCAAGGAAACAAATTGGCCAAACTGATCATTGGCCTCTGCGTTGGATGATTTGATATAAGCCTCTTGAGTCCAGGTATAACCATTCCTTCTATAAACATAAACGGCTCCTGAGGCTGATGCAGAATTATTCGAACTTGAAGTCGCACCATTAGTAATTGAAGTTTGATTACTGTCTTCAAGGTAAGCTCCTACAGCAATGGTATCTCCACTTATAGAAACATTAATACCAAACTGATCATTGGCCTCAGAATTGGAAGACTTGATGTAGGCTTCTTGAATCCAGCTAGTTCCGTTTCTTCGGTAAACATAAACGGCACCACTATCTGATGCAGAATTATCTGAACTTGCTGTATTTCCATTTGTAATTGACGTTTGATTACTATCTTCAAGAGGAACACCCACGGCAAGAGTATCACCACTCAAACTGATATAGTATCCCATCGCATCTGAAGCACCCACATTACTCGCCTTCACATAGGCTTCTTGGGCCCAGTTCACACCAGTCCGTTTATAAATGTAAATTGCACCTGATGTAAGAACTGAATTATCTGAACTGGCCGTTGTTCCATTTGTAATAGTGGTCTGATTACTATCCTCTCCATCAGCACCAACCGCAAGAATATCTCCACTCAACGATACATTTCTTCCCAAATTGTCCGATGCTGCATTGTTAGCAGCCTTCACATAGGCTTCTTGGGCCCAATTACTTCCCGTACGTTTAAAGACATACACCGCACCACTATCAGTTCCAGTATTATCTGTTGAAGTTCCTGTGCCATTAGTAATAACTGTAAGATTACTATCCTCAGCATAGGCCCCCACAGCTAGCGAATCTCCACTCAAGGAAACTGAATACCCAAAATAATCATTCGCATTTGCATTTCCAGCTTTAATATAAGCTTCCTGGGCCCAATTTGTTCCAGCTCGTTTGTACACATAAACAGCTCCAGCATTTGTGGCCGTATTATCTGTTGAACTTCCAGTCCCATTCGTTATCGTGACTTGGTTACTATCTTCAGCATAGGCCCCAACAGCTAAAGTATCGCCATTTAATGAGAGAGACCATCCGAAGAAATCAGAAGCATTATTATTACCAGCTTTAATATAAGCTTCTTGGGCCCAACCAATATTTGAATAAGTCACAGAGTTATCAGTCGCAGTGGAAGCACTACCATCATTGCCAAGTGGATCTTGAACAGCATTGGCCGCAATACTTGGAATAATGGTTCCGTAGCCTGTAATACTCGTTGCTGTTAGATTAAAGTTTTTATCATCGCCACAATTTGTAAGTGACCAAACGAGGGTCGTGGCCCCACCAGTTCCACTGTTAGTAATATCGGATGTGGCAAAACTTGATGTATTGATCGCTTCATCAAATGTTACTCTATACGAAATTGGTACATATCCAGCGGGATCAGTCGTTACAACAAAACTGCAAGTTCCTACGGTTTCAGTTATTGATTGATTGATCGTAACTGTTGGCCCAGTCGTATCGTAGGTGACCGAGTTGTCTGTAGCTGTTGAAAGAGAATTATTATTACCAGCAGGATCTTGAACAGCACTAGCAGCAATTGATGGAATAAGTGTTCCATCACCAGTAATTGATGAAGCTACTAACTTGAAGTTAATATGATCACCACAATCACTCAATGCCCAAGTAAGTGCAGTTGCACCACCTGTTCCATTATTCGTGATGTCAGCATTAGTGAATGTAGCAGCACTGATGGCCTCAGAGAAAACAACTTTATAATGAATAGTTGCTGCTTTGGTTGGATCGGTCGGCGCAGTAAAAGAGCAAGTTCCCACTGTTTCAGTTGTGGCCTGATTTACTGTGACCGATGGAGCAGTTGAATCATATGTCACTGAATTATCGGTTGAGGTTGAGGCCGTATTATCATTCGCTAAAGTATCTTGAACCGCTGCTGCTGCAATCGATGGCACAATTGTACCATCTCCAGTAATGGCAGTGGCCGTGAGTTTAAAATTCTTATCATCACCACAATTAGATAAACTCCAAGTGAGAGTTGTTGCTCCCCCAGTTCCATTATTAGTAATATCTGCTGTTGTAAATGTTCCTGTGCTAATAGCATTGGTAAATGTCACTCTATAGCTAAAACCAACTGAACTAGATGGATCAGATGCAGCAGTAAAACTACAGGTTCCAACAGTTTCTGTGGTTGCCTGATTTATGGTGACTGAAAGTCCTAGTATTGCATAAGTAATTGAGTTATCCGTAGCAGTTGAGGCAGAGTTATTATTTCCAACTGGATCTTGAACAGAACTGGCGCCGATACTTGGGACGATAGTTCCATAGCCAGTAATGGCAGTGGCCGTGAGTTTGAAATTCTTATCATCACCACAATTTGTTAAGCTCCAAGTAAGAGCAGTTGATCCACCTGTTCCATTATTAGTGATATCTGCTGTTGTAAAAGTAGCTGTATCAATAGCTTCAGAGAATGCTACTTTGTAACTAAACCCTGCTGAATTTGTTGGGTCAGTTGTATTCGAGAAACTACAAGAGCCTACAGTTTCTGATGTCTCTTCATTAATCGTAACACTTGGCCCTGTTGCATCGTATGTGACAGAGTTATCTGTTGCAGTTGAAGCAGAGTTATTATTTCCTGAAGGATCTTGAACTGCACTTGCAGCGATTGATGGAACAATTGTTCCATCACCTGTAATTGAAGAAGCTACTAATTTGAAGTTAGTGTGATCACCGCAATCAGTGATAGTCCAAGTCAGAGCAGTTGCTCCACCTGTTCCATTATTAGTGATATCAGCTGTAGTAAAGGTCGCTGCACTTATCGCTTCCGAATAAATAACTTTATATTGAATAGAAGCTGCATTCGTTGGATCACTTGGTGCTGTAAATGAACAACTTCCAACCGTCTCGGTTGTCGCCTGATTCACAGTCACGCTTGGCCCTGCTGTATCATAAGTCACAGAGTTATCTGTTGCTGTCGAAGCTGAACTATTATTACCAGCAACATCTTGAACAGCACTTGCAGCTATTGATGGAATAATTGTTCCATCACCTGTAATTGAAGAAGCGACTAATTTGAAGTTAGTGTGATCACCACAATCAGTAATAGTCCAAGTAAGAGCAGTTGCTCCTCCTGTTCCATTATTAGTGATATCTGCTGATGTGAATGTTGCTGCATCAATAGCTTCTGAATAAACAACTTTGTACTGAATTGAAGCTGCATTCGTTGGATCGCTTGGTGCTGTAAATGAACAACTTCCAACCGTCTGAGTTGTGGCCTGATTCACCGTCACGCTTGGCCCAGCTGTATCATAAGTCACAGAGTTATCTGTTGCGGTTGAAGCCGAGTTATCGTTTCCTGATGTATCCTTAACAGTACTTGCAGAAATAGAAGGAATAATCGTTCCATCACCTGTTATCGCAGAAGCCACTAATTTAAAATTCGTGTGATCACCACAATCACTCAGAGACCATGTAAGAACACTTGCTCCACCTGTTCCGTTGTTAGTAATATCTGCTGTCGTAAATGTTGCTGCATCAACTGCTTCAGAGAAGACTACTTTAAAGGCAAAGCCTGTTGCATTTGTCGGATCATTAGGAGCTGTAAATGAACAAGTTCCAACGGTTTCAGTTGTCGCTTGATTTATTGTAACTGATGGACCAGCAGTATCATAAGTTACTGAGTTGTCGGTGGCAGTAGAAGCCGTATTATTATTTCCTGCAGAGTCTTGCACTTTATTCAAAGCGAGTGTTGGAATAATAGTTCCGTTACCAGTAATAGCTGAGGCAACTAGCTTAAAGTTAGTATGATCACCACAATCACTCAAGGTCCAAGTCAAAGCAGTCGCCCCACCTGTTCCCGAATTTGATATATCAGCTGTCGTAAAAGTGGCAGCATTAATCGCTTCTGAAAAAACAACTTTATAAGCAAATCCCACTGTATTGGTTGGATCATTTGGAGCAGTAAAAGAACAAGACCCTACAGTCTCAGTTGTTGCTTGGTTAATCGTTACAGAAGGAGCGGAAGTATCATAAGTTACAGAATTGTCTGTTGCAGTCGAAACAGAGCTGTTATTTCCGGCGACGTCCTTAACTGCACTTACACTTAAGTTTGGTATAATTGTTCCATCACCTGTCACAACAGAAGCAGTTAACTGAAAGTTGGTATGATCACCACAGTCTGACAGGGCCCATGTTAATGTTGTTCCACCACCAGTACCACTATTATTGACATCGGCCACAGTGAAAGTTGCGACATCAATCGCTTCTGAGAATGTAACTTTGTAAGTAAATCCAGCTGAATTACTTGGATCATTAGGGGCCACAAATAAACAACTACCAACAGTTTCAGTGGTTGCTTGGTTAATAGTGACTGAAGGTCCCGTTGTATCGTAAGTTACAGAGTTATCTGTAGAAGTAGAAGCAGAATTGTTGTTTCCTGCAGAGTCTTGGACAGCATTTGCGGCCACTGAAGGAATAATAGTTCCATTTCCAGTTATTGCTGAAGCAACTAATTTAAAATTAGTATGATCGCCACAATCTGTTAAGGCCCAAGTTAAGGCCGTTGCTCCGCCAGCACCATTATTAGTGATATCTGCATTTGTAAATGTAGCAGCGTTAATTGCCTTAGAGAAAGTTACTTTATAAGCAAAGCCCGCGGTATTGGTTGGATCAGTTACTGCGGTAAATGAACAAGAACCAACTGTCTCAGTCGTTGCTTGATTGATTGTTAAAGATGGGCCCGAAGTTTCATAAGTTACAGAATTATCCGTAGTTGTTGAAATGGAATTATTATTACCAGCAGAGTCTTGAACTGTACTTGCAGCTAAACTTGGGACTATTGTCCCATCCCCTGTTATCGCAGATGCTACTAATTTAAAATTTGTATGATCGCCACAATCTGTTAAGGCCCAAGTGAGGGTCGTCCCACCACCAGTGCCATTATTCGTAATATCAGCTGTCGTAAAAGTAGCTGCATTAATCGCTTCTGAGAAAACTACTTTATAAGCAAATCCTGCTGTATTCGTTGGATCGGTTACTGCTGTGAATGAGCATGATCCAACGGTCTCAGTAGTGGCCTGGTTAACTGTAACCGAAGGTGAAGTCGTATCATACGTTACTGAATTATCTGTTGCAGTTGAAGCGCTATTATCATTGCCTGAATTATCTTTAACGGTATTGGCCGCAACACTTGGAATAATTGTGCCATCTCCAGTGATTGAAGAAGCTGCTAATTTAAAATTAATATGGTCGCCACAATCTGTAATTGCCCAAGTAAGGGCCGTCCCTCCACCTGTTCCATTATTAGTGATATCTGCAGTGGTAAACGTTGCTGCATTGATAGCTTCAGAAAATACTACTTTATATTGAATTGAAGCAGCATTTGTTGGATCACTAGGAGCTACAAATGAACAGCTTCCCACTGTTTCGGTTGTTGCCTGATTAATTGCAAGTGATGGTCCTGCATTATCATATGTGACAGAGTTATCCGTGGATGTGGAGACAGAGTTATTATTACCGGCTGGATCTTGAATGGCACTTGCTGCAATCGATGGAACGATAGTCCCATCACCTGTTATGGCCGAGGCCACTAATTTAAAGTTAGTGTGATCACCGCAATCACTCAATGACCAAGTCAGTGCCGTTGCTCCACCTGTTCCATTATTTGTAATGTCTGCGGTTGTAAAAGAAGCTGCACTAATTGCTTCAGAGAATACAACTTTGTAAGCAAAGCCCGCGGTATTCGATGGATCAGTTACTGCTGTAAATGAACATGTTCCAACAGTCTCGGTTGTGGCCTGATTGATTGTTACACTAGGAGAAGTTGAATCAAAAGTAATAGAATTATCAGTTGAGGTTGAGGCCGTATTAAGGTTACCTGCAAGATCAGTTAGTGCACTTGCAGAAATGGTTGGAACAATTGTTCCGTCTCCAACAAGGGCGGTAGTTGAAAGTTTAAAATTGGTATGATCACCGCAATCCGTTAACAGCCAACTAAGAGTCACTCCTCCACCTGTACCTGAATTTGTAATATCGGCAGTAGTGAAGGTGGCGGTATCAATTGCCTCAGAAAAGGTCACTTTATAGCTAAGAGAAGTTGAATTAGTTGGATCGTTTGAACCTAAGAAATTACATGATCCAACTGTTTCTAATGAAGATTGGTTTATCACTACAGTTGGTGCAGCTGAATCAAAAGTTACGGTATTGTCTGTTGAAGTTGAAACCGTATTATTATTGGAGCTACTATCTTGAACAGAGTTTGCTGCAACAGACGGGATAATTGTTCCATTTCCTGTGATTGCAGTAGTGCTAAGTTTAAAATTCTTATCATCACCACAATTAGTAATAGACCAAGTCAAAGCTCCAGAACCACCAGTTCCATTATTGATAATATCAGAAGTCGTAAAAGTCGCAGGGTTCATCACCTTTGTGAAGGTTACTCTGTAGCTAATTGCGGATGAACTAGTTGGGTCAGACTGAGCACTAAATGTACAAGTACCAACTGTTTCTGAAATCGCCTGATTTATTGTCAGACCAGGAGTATTTGAATCAAAAGTAATTGAGTTATCGGTAGCAGTTGAAGCAAAATTATTATTCCCTGCTAGATCAGTAACCTTAGAGGCTAAAATTTTTGGGATTATTGTCCCATCACCAACCACTGCAGCAGCAGTTAATTTAAAATTTGTATGATCTCCACAGTCAGTTAGACTCCAAGTGAGTGTCGTTGATCCACCCGTTCCATTATTGGTTATGTCACTTGTCGTAAATGTTGAGGTATTTATTGCTTCAGAAAATTGAACTCGATAACTAAAACCGGTTGTATTACTTGGATCTGTTGCTGCAGTAAATGCACATGAACCAACCGTTTCGGCAATTGCTTGATTAATAGTCAATGTCGGTCTTACAGTATCGTATTTAATTTGATTATCTACTGAACTAGAGGCTTCATTCAAATTCCCTTTTGGATCAGAAACACTACCTAATTTAACGATAGGTGCAATCACTCCATTCATCGTTACTGCACTGACAGTTAACTTAAAAGTTTTAAAATCACCACAGCTCGTCAGTGCCCAGTTCATTGAAGCGCCACTGCTTCCAGAATCCATAATATCGTCAGTAGTGAAAGTACTTGGATTTATAATTTCCGAAAATGATACTTTGTAATTAAGAGGCATTACTTTGGTTGGATCAGTTGCGGCAGTAAAAGTACAATTTCCAATCACTTCAGTGATGGCCTGTTCTACACTGACTGAGGGTCCTGCCTTATCTAGATTTGGATTTTGAAGAACTTCTTTTTGTGGATTACAAGCGGTAAGAAAAACTAAAGCGCTGAGATAAAAAAAAGTATGAGCATACCTTGAAATCTTAAAAAGATTCTTAAGCTCAAATAAATTTTTCCACAGACGAATCATAATTAGCTTTATCGTCATAACTACTAAATATTATTAATTATATAGGAGAAGAAGATGCCTAATAACTAGGCACGAACTACCAAGCGAGACTTAAGATTGTGTCGAAAAATTGATTACATATTCCTTTAGGGTGACAAATTTTTTTCTATTGATTCATAAAATAATCATCATCATCAAGGTTTGGAGATCCATCAGGATTTTGTTTTGATTGATCAAAAACCTGTGAGTTATTTGAATTTGGATCAAAACCAGTCACAAAAGACTCTAAAAAGCCTTCACTACTACCTGGTGGAAGCGGTTTTCCAGTTTCTTTGTTCACTAATAGGTGACTAATGCCTTCAGGTTGAGAAAATTCTGGAGCACCATACTTGGGTATGGCTGCACTCATATAGTCCATCCAAATTGGCAAAGCTGCTTTACCACCAGTTTCTCCATAACCAAGGGGACGGTTATCATCAAAACCGGCCCATGTTCCAACTACTAGTTGAGAAGTGAAACCAACAAAAAGAGCATCAACATAATTATTAGTTGTACCCGTTTTACCGCCAATATTAGTTGAGAGTTTCCCTGCTGCTGCTGCTGTTCCATACAGAGTAACTCCTTTAAGTAAATTGCTCATGATATAGGCCAAACGTGGATCGTAAACTTGAACGTCTGTCAGATTAGCTTGAAAAGGATTTGTTACATTTGAAACCTGCTCATCTTTCTTTATCCAGTTTGGATCTGCCGAGGGAATGATATAAGATTTTCCATTCCTATCTTTGATGGAAGAAATATGGTGAAGCCTTATCGCTTTCCCTCCATTTGGAAATGGAGCATAGCCTTTAGTGAGTTCGGCCAAACTAATTCCAAAAGATCCAAGCGATAAACTCATATCGAGAGGAATTTCAGCATTGATATGAAAGCGCTTCACAAATTCGTGAATTTTGGCCACTCCCATATCCTGAACAAGTCTCACGGTTGGAATGTTTCTGGAAACCTCGAGAGCATTTCTTAAAGTCATTGGACCTTTAAACTCATTATCGTAGTTTCTAGGCTTCCAACTTAAAGAATCATCAACTCCACCAAGGGCCTGAGGTGTATCCATAAGAATAGAGGATGGATTGTACCCATTTTCTAAGGCAGCGGCATAGATAAAGGGTTTGAATGAAGATCCTGGTTGTCTTGATGATTGAATCACACGATTAAATTGTGATTTTTGAAAATCAACTCCTCCAACTAAAGTCACGATTTCTCCAGAATGAGCATTGATTGCGATTAAAGCACCCTCTGCTTCTGGCTCTTGATCCAATGACCCTTGAAGAAATTTTTGCTTCGCAAGTAATGACCTTAAAGCTGGATCTTTATATTTCTTATAAAACTCATTATTAATTAACTGATCCGAAGAAATATTTTTCTGATTTATAGAAACCAGAACCACGTCCCCGCGTTTTAAAATCTTTGACGGTGTTTTAGGGGCCGGCGGGTAAGAAGGGTGTTCACCAAATTTTCTCTCATGGGCCCATTCAAAACCAGACTCCGGAACAATCACTCTTGTTCCTCCGATTTCTATTAAGATATTTCTCTTAAGATCATCAACCTTAACCACAACTCCCGGATAGGATTTCCCAACCTGGAGAAAATTTAAAAATGGATCAGATGGAGCATTCCCAATATCGACTAATTCTTTGAAACGAACATTTATTTTTTCCGCTTCGTTCTGATAATAAGACAGATTTTTTTCTAAACTATCTTCATCCTCATTAAACTCATAAATATTTTTTCCATCTGTATTGAAGGTAAAATATGATGATTGCTCTCTAAGAATTTTCTTTCTCTGATCTACAATATAGGCCCTAATTTCATCATTTGATCCTAATTGTTTAGTTGGTCCACTAAAACCTTGTCTCTTATCTAATTCTTTAATTCTATCCTTAACAGCTTTTTCCGCTTTGGCCTGAAGTGACCAATCAAGAGTTGTGACAACTCTGAAACCATTAGTTAGAAACTCATCAGTCCCAACGGACTTCATAACTTCCTGGCGAACCCAATCAGTAAAATGTCCACCCTTGACCTCGTTAGGCTTTCGGATTTTCATTTTTATATTTTCTTTTATCGCCGTCTCATATTCAGCATCGGTAATTTTTTTGGTTTCATGCATTCGCTTAAGCACATAAAGCTGACGAACTTTTGCATAATGAGGATTAACATAAGGAGAATATCGACCAGGAGCAACGAGGAGACCGGCCACCAGAGCACATTCAGCGGCGGTTGCATCTTTTAAGTCTTTATCAAAATATCCTTTAAAAGCTGCTTTTACTCCATAGTATCCACCACCAAGATAAACCTGGTTTAGGTATAGAAAAAGAATCTCGTCTTTAGAGAACTTCTGTTCAATCTTACGAGCTAAAAGCAAGTCTTTTACCTTTCTTGAAATAGTTCTTTCTTTGGTTAAAAGAAAAGACTTGGCCACTTGCTGAGTAATGGTCGAACCACCCTGCACTAATCGGCCTTCTTTTAAATTCACCATAAAAGCTCTAATGATACCGTAGTAATCAATACCTTCATGGTTATAAAAGTTATCATCTTCTGCTGCTAAAAATGCTCCCACTACTTTCTTGGGAATTTTATCAAAAGGAACAACTTCCCTGGTCTCACTTCCTATATCTAGCAGAACTTCACCATCCTTAGACAGGATCTTGGAATTCATAGGAGGATTATAATCTTTCAGTGAATTTATCTGAGGTAGGTCTATTGAAATGTAAAAGAACATTCCAAATATGGAAAAGACCCATAAGAAAAAGAGAATACCTAGAACAGCGAGTGTTTTTATTAAACGTTTCAAGAATTCCTCGATGAGAATGATTCTTATCTATTTTAAAGTAATTTAAATTTAAAGGAAGCTACTCTTTATAATCTATTTCTTTGAGGCTATCACTCAGGATTTTTACTTTTTTTTCGGCGGCTTCTAAAGTGGTTCGACAGTTTTTATAGAGTTCTATTCCTTGCTCAAACTTCTTCAAACTATCATCTAGATTCACATCACCTGACTCAAGCTCTCGGACAATCTGCTCTAATTGTTTTAAAGCTGATTCAAAATTCATCGTTGTTTTGGCCTCGGCCATAAAGCTTCCTGTTATTGATTTGACACTTTTTTTTATTAGATATTGGCATGTACATGCCTTTTCGACAAGGTTTCAAAGGCTTGACTTAAAGCGGAGGAAATTGCCTATGCTAGGTTTCTGTCACTTGCATTGCTAAAATTTGCCTATGGGGGCAAGAGTGCCTTCACTCCATCAGGATGAGGAGATCGGTTGAAAAATATTTGGGTTCCGCTATCTGGCCAAGTGGCCCAACAACGTAAAGTAGAAACTATTGCTAATAACGTAGCAAATGCGAATACCGTTGGGTTTAAAAAAGATCAATTAGTTTTCAAAGAGCATCTAACGGCACTTACTCAGGGAGTTGAAGATATTCATATTCCAAGAAAAGAATTTTCACCTGCAGATTTTTATCATACTCAAGGTGCAGAAAACGCCATGGTCGCTGTGGATGGAAGCTTTACTATATTTGAGCAGGGTCAACTCACCCCAACAAATAATCCTTTAGACATTGGCCTTCAAGGTGAAGGATTTATCGAAGTCTTAACTCCAACCGGAGTGAGATTTACTCGCAAAGGAAATTTTAGTCTAAGTAAGAATGGTGAAATCGTCACAGATCAAGGTTATAAAATTTTAAGTGCTCTTAATGTCTCTCCTCAGGCGCTGCGTGAACCAGCATCTGCCGGAAACTTTCCTAAACCAGAAGATCGTATTTTAAAAGTACCAACTGATTCCAAACTTACCATTAGTAAGGATGGAGAAATTTTAACTACTGATGGAATTATAGGAAAAATATCAGTTGTAGAATTTCAAGATAAGCATGCTCTCAGGAAAGAAGGCAATGCCCTTTTTATCACACCAGATGACTTAAACATTATTAGAACAGATATAAAAACAACAGTAAACCAAGGTTTTCTTGAAGGATCAAATGTAAATGCGATTGAAGAGATGTCAGAGCTTATCAAGGCCCACCGTCATTTCGAATCCATTCAAAAAGCAATCAATGCTTATGATCAAATTTCAGGAAAAGCTGCAAATGAAATTGGTAAATTTTAATTAGGAGATCACTATGATGCGTGCACTTCACACTTCAGCAACAGGAATGGCAGCACAAGAATCTAATGTGAACACCATTTCTAACAACATTGCGAACGTGAACACGACTGGTTTTAAAAAGTCTAGAACTGAATTTGATGATCTTCTTTATGAAACAATTCAAGAGGCCGGTGCAAAGTCATCTGGAACAACAGAATATAATGTTGGTCACCAAGTAGGCTCAGGAGCAAAAGTTTCTGCTACAAGAAAAGTTCATTCTCAAGGTGCTCCACAAATAACAAACAACCCTTATGACATTATGATTAATGGAGAAGGTTTTGTAGGAATTATTGGAACAAATGGTGAATTAAAATATACCCGAGATGGAAGTTTCAATGTCGACTCTCAAGGTAACTTGGTTACCAGAGCTGGCCATAAAGTTTTTCCCGGAATTGTTGTTCCAAGCAACGTTATGAAAATCAATATTGCAGAAAATGGATTAGTTGAAGCTTTCACTGCAAACTCTGTAGAGCCTATGAATCTTGGACAAATTCCAGTTTTTACTTTTGTGAACCCTACTGGTCTTCGAGCTGATGGTGGAAACCTTTTAGCGGCTACTGCCGGAAGTGGACAAGCAATTCAAAATACTGCCGGACAAAACGGTTCAGGGAACCTTATGCAAGGAGCGATTGAAGCTTCTAATGTTAACGTTATGAATGAAATGACGGATCTAATTAAGGCGCAAAGAGCTTATGAAATGAATTCCAAAGTTATGGGTGTAGCGGATCAAATGTTACAAACTGTGAATAACATAAGATAAATATGAAATTACTTTTATTATCTTTAATCTTATTTTCATTTCATTCGATGGCCTGTGAGGTCACTTTACCTCATCACCTCGTCATTTTAAATGAGACTACTGTCCAAGAAAAAATTGATTTTAAAACTTGCGCTAAAGAGCAAGAGATCGAATTGACTAAAACAATTATTAATCTTAACGGTCGAATGAATTCTTCTCAACTCTCTGAAATTCTCGGACAGCGCGAGCTCTCAAACATCAAAATAAAAAATCATTCTTTTGAGATAGAACATCTTAAAAATATTTTAAGGCAAAATCTTGAACTTCCTTCAGGAGTTCAAATCAAAAACATCTACGGCCCATCCATATCATTGGCGCCAGGTGATAGAATTGAACTTTATTGCCCTCAATGTCTTTTTGGTGATAAACAACCCCTTGAAGTTAGAATCCTCGGTTTTGATGGCAGCTTAAAAACAACATACGCTCAAGTGGATTTTAAAAAGATGGTTCGGGCCTATAGAGTCCTTTCTCCTCTGCAATCATTTTCAAATATTGAATATGAACTAAACTTAAAAGAAGAATTTGTTGAATCAATTCCCTATACAGATCTCGTTACAGATCTAGAACAATTAAAATTTTTCAAAACCAATAAGCCAATTGCTGCTGGATCTCTTCTAAGAAGATCCGATCTCAACGCTGTAAGTATTGTTAAGGCCGGGCTTAAGACAGAAGTTATTTTTGAAAATCAACAGGTCAGAATCAAAACTTCAGGCATTAGTCGCAGCTCTGGTGGAATCGGTGATCTAGTTGAAGTCTTTCATCCTCAAAAAAATAAAAAATACCAAGGTAAAGTCATAGATATTAACAAAGTATTAGTGGAATTATGAAAACAACAATTTTATTTCTTTTATTTTTTCTAGTGTCCTGTGCTGGCTACGTTGATCAAGTTCATCGCTCTCTTGATAAAGAAGAGAAGATGGCAACACGACGGAAAGACCCTAATCGGTTTAGAGACGAATTCCATCAATATGGGAGAAGACTTCGTCCTGAACAAGATAAAAGGCCAGTTCAAAACCCTTTAACTTATACCTCGGGAACACCTGGCGGCCAAGCTGTTCGACCACCAGTGAAACGCGACTATCGACCGCAAAGATATCAAGCTTCAGATTTTGTAGATGAAGATAGCTCAGGAAGTCTATGGACTAATCAAGGCTCAAGCTCTTCGTTGTTCACTTATCAAAACGATAAGCATACTGGAGATATGGTCATTATCAATGTGCTAGAAGATTTAAGAAATCAAATTTCATCAGAGTTAAAGAGAAGTTTCCCAGATAAGCCTAAAAAAGCGGCCGCAAAAACTGATGATAAGAAAGCAGGCGCTAATCCTCAAGCGGCTCCCCCGGCCACTCCTAACAAGGAAGAGCACGACATGGATATGAAAGTTTACGATAAAATTTCAGGAACCGTAGTTGAAGAAGTCAGTAAAGATTACATCGTCTTGAAAGGTCGTAAAGATGTCATCTTCAAAAAGGAAAAAAGATCCATTGAAGTCCAAGCACTTGTATCAAGAAAGGACATATTAGAGAATGACTATGTGAACTCAGATAAACTTCTTGAGTCAAAAGTCTATGTCTTGAGGCCATCATATGAATAAAATCTTACCTTTTTTTCTTGTTGCCTTTTCTCTAACTAGTTGGGCGAATTCAAGTCGACTCAAAGATCTAGTGACGATTAAAGGTGTCAGAGAAAATCCTCTTGTTGGCTATGGACTCGTCATTGGTCTCAATGGAACTGGTGATGGTGGTGGAGAAATCACGAATACATCTTTAAAAAAAATGTTTCAGACACTTGGTTTAAACCCACAATCTGAAGTCACTTCGAAAAATGTCGCTGCCGTCATTGTAACTGCAAAACTTCCTGCTTTTGGTCGAGTTGGCCAAAAACTTGATGTAACTATATCTTCGATTGGTGATGCCTCATCACTTGCAGGTGGAACTTTGCTTGTGACTCCTCTGAAAGGTGGAGATGGCCAAATCTACGCTGTGGCCAATGGCCCACTCTCAATTGGTGGTTTAGAAAAAGGTAAAAAACTTGCTACCACTGCTCGAATTCCTGATGGTGGTATTATCGAAAAAGAACTAGAAGTTTCTTTTAATGATAAGAAGGCCATTCGTATGGCACTCAATAATCCAGACTTTACAACGGCCGCAAGGATTGAGCGGACAATTAATCAAGAGCTTGGTGGAAAGTATGCAACTGCAGGGGATGCCACAACGATTGATGTGATTATTCCAGCAAATTATGAAAGACGAGTGGTAGAACTGATTGCCAATCTAGAGAATTTTAAGGTGGTTGCAGACTCCCCTGCCAAAATCGTTATTAACGAAAGAACCGGAACTCTGGTTGCCGGTGGCGATATCGTCTTAAAAAAATCGGCCCTCAGCCATGGCGATCTTATGCTTGAAGTAAAAAGCGGAGGAGATGGCTCAGGTAAAGGTGGTGTTCATTTGATAGAACAAAGTACCACCATCAATGATTTAGTTAAGGCCTTGAATGCACTAGGAACAAGCCCAGAAGACTTGATTTCCATTTTCCAGGCCCTTAAGCAAAATGGCTCACTTCTTGCTGAAATCGAACTAATCTAGTCCACCTAGGTCAAAATTGCCGAGGGGTGTTTTTCACTAACACCCCCCTCTCAAAAAATGCTACACTTTAAATAGAATCTCATCAGGATGATGAGAGAGAAAAACCAGGATGGTAATCGTGAAAATCTCACCCGATGCAAGGGCCCTTTCCACAAATCAAAGAACCAATCCTGTTAAACCTTATGAAGATGTTGCTGAAGGTATGGAAGCGAACTTCACTTCTTACATGCTTCAGGAAATGAGAAAAACAGTTCCGAAGGAAACTCCAGATTCGTCAGCAATGGAATATTATAATTCCTTACTGGATTCTGAAAGAGCAGAGCTTATGGCAAAATCAGATAGTGGTCTTGGCGTAAAAAAAGTTATCCTAGATCAGATTGTGCCTCAGCATATGAAACATTATTTAAAAAATTCCCATCCGGTGACATCTCAAGGATTGAGTGTTCCAACCAAGGAGAAGACACATGAGTAGCATTGATACCCGTTCGGCCTTTTTCCCTCGTGGACGTACCTCTGCAGCGGATTCTGCAAAAGGTAATGCTCCAGTTGATGGAGTTAAACGTAATAGCGCTGAACGCACTACTGAAATCGTGGACAAAACTTCAGGTGACGCTAAAGTTAACATTCCTGAGGGAGTTAAAGATTTCTCTAAAATAAAAAAAGCGGCCATGAGTGCACCTGAACCAGACAATTCAGAAAAGATAGCTCGTCTGAAAGCTCAAATTCAGGCCGGAACTTATGAAGTTGATTATGATCAACTAGCGGATAAAATTTTAAGCTCTGAATTTTAAGAAGGTATGTCTATGAAGGACAATCTGGATAAAAAAAGACTTTACTACTCTCAGGTCATTACGGTTTGGGAAAATTTTTGCAAACTTCACAAAGACCTCTATGACTTAACTTGTGAAGAGTATCTTACTCTTCTCGCTAGTGATATTGATAAACTTGAAAATATGCTCCCATTAAAAGATGAAATCATTGAAAAGATTGGCGAGCTTGAAAAAGAACGAACTGAGCTGATCGAAAAGATTAATTTAGAAGATTTGTTTCCAGAGAAGAAAATTGCCAAGGCCGGTGATCTCATTGCGGTCTATTCTTTTTTGGATAAAGAAACATCTCTACCAGCATTAAAAAACCTGAATTCTCTTTTGATAGATATCATTCAAAAAATTCAGGAGCAAAATAAGAAAAACCAAATGTTCCTGAATAAGGCCATGCAATCACTTCGAGAAGTTAAGCAAGGCTTTAATGGGAAGAAAACTTATACCACTTATGGTGCAGACGGATTAACTCGTTCGCTACCTAGATAAGGGAAGAATTTGTCAGATTTATTAAATATAGGTAAATCGGGATTATTCACAGCTAAACAGTCGATGTCGACGACTTCTCACAATATTGCTAATGCCAATACAGATGGATTCTCTCGTCAAGAAGTGCGGAGCGAAACAGGGATAAGCCTTGGTGAAGCAGATTATGTAATAGGTACAGGGGTTGAAATTCAAAGTATCAGACGGTCCCATGACGAATTAGTAGAGAAAAAACTTAATACTTCAATTACTAATCATAAATTTAACGAAGAAAGAACTCTCCAGCTTGGCCATGTTGAAGAAATTTTCAATGAGATCAATTCTGAAGGGATGAACAAAGTACTCAATCGATTTTTTAATTCATTTAGAGAATTATCTAACCAACCAGAAAATGAAACAGTCAGAAATGTACTTAAAGAAAATGCAAAAATCGTGGTGGGTGATTTCCACAGAATTCAAAGTAGCTTAGATGATGTTAGATCTAGCCTTAACCGTAAAGTTGCTAACTCAGTTGAAGAAATAAATGCCTTATCTCGCACTATCGCCAAATTAAATAAAGAAATTTCTATCCAAGAAGTTGGCGGGGGAATGGCAAATGATCTTCTTGATCAACGAGATCGGGCCCTTAGAACTTTAACTGAATTTTTTCCATTACAAACTTATTCAGATAGCGACGGTCAATTCGTCGTTAGCATAGAAGGTGTAGGATCTATCGTTGCAGGTGGATTGGCCCAAGAACTTAAATCAGGTAGTGCTGCGGAAGGATCTTCTGCTGATAAAGGTAATGTTGAAGTTTATTTTGCTAATAGACCTACGATTAAAATTTCTGATCGAATTAAGAGCGGAACTCTTGGGGCCCAGCTTAAAACTCGTAATGATGAAGTACAAAGTTTAGAAAAACAACTTGATGAATTAGCACATGGATTAGTTCTTGCGACAAACACTATCCATCGTCGTGGTTTTGCCAATCATCCGGTGCCTGTAGATGCTCAAGGAAATCCAATTCCAAATGCAGCATCAAAGAAAGTTACTGGTATCAATTTTTTCAAAGAACCTCTCGACCTGCGCCGAGCAGCTGAATACATCTCACTCTCTGAAGAAATCGAGCAGGATGTAAATAACATCGCTACAGGACTTGAAGCAAACAAGCCTGGTGATAACAGAGTTGCACTCGCCATTTCAAAACTTCAGCATGAAAAAGTTTTAGCAGGTGGGACGACAACTTTTGAAGAACAGTATTTAAAGTCGATTGGGCATATTGGACTTCAAGTTGGGAAATCTAAAATTGATGAAGAACAATCAAGTGGAATTCTGGCACAAGCGAAATCTTTTAAAGAACGCCTTGCTGGTGTTTCATTAGATGAAGAAGCTGCAAATATGGTGAGATACCAAAACGCCTATGAAGCTTCTGCAAAAGTGATTCGAGCCGCAGATGAAATGTTCAAATCTGTGCTCAATATCATGAGTTAGGAATTAGTTTATGAGTAGAGTATCTGAAAATAGCTCGGTCCATTCTATCAACTATGCCGTAGGTAAAAGTAAGGGCAAGGTTGAGGACTTACAGCTTAAAGGTTCAACGATGAAGAGGGTTGCGAAACCTTCTGATGATCCTATTGGAAATGTGGACCTGCTGACTATTCGCTCTCAAAACATCGATGCCGATCAGTACGTGAGAAATCTCAATTTCGCCCAAACTCAATTGGCCTTCAGTGAAAATGTTATTGAAGAGCTCACCAACATTCTAGTTAAAGCAAAAGAATTAGCTGTTGGCCAGGCCTCTTCTATCTACGGGCCAGAAGTTCGCGCTGGTGTTGCAAAAGAAATTCACCAACTAAGACAACAAGCGGTTAGTCTTGCTAATAAGCGAATGGGCAATCGCTACATATTTGCTGGACAAAAAGTTCTCACTCGACCATTTGAAGCTGATGGAACTTATAAGGGTGACACTAATAAGATGAACATCGAAATCAATAAAGATGTTTATGTGCCCATTAATATTCATGGCAAAGAGCTTTTCTTCTCTTCGGCCAAAAAGCCTTTAGAAAAAAATGAACTAAAAATAAGCTCTCCTGTACAAAGTTTAGAAGAGCCAGCAGAAATTAATCGTAATCCGGCCAGTGAAGAAGCTGCTCCGGTTGAAACTTCGATTTTTGATGAATTAAAGGCCCTCGAGAATGCCCTCCTGACGGACAACCCACAATTAGTTCAAGGCCTTCTTGAAAAGTTGGATGCTAGTATTGAGCGCACCGTTGCATTTAGAACTGAAATTGGCGCACTCACCAATACAATTTCCAATGCTGAAAATAATATTGAGAAAACCAAACTTCTTAACGAAGCACATAAAAGTAAAATTGAAGATGCCGACGTCACGGAAATTTTTGGCAACCTGCAAAAAGAGCAAAATGTTCTTAAGGCTACTTACAGAGCTAGTTCAAATCTCATGAACACAAGCCTGATGGACTTTCTGAAATAAGAAAATCTTACAAAATCTTATTTTTTACTGCGAAAATTTCTTGCTATTCCCATCAAAATTGTAATAAATCACACGCAACGAAAACTTATTGAGTTAGTCATATTCTTGACACGTAAGACAAGGATCAATCATGCTAGTTCTGACACGGAAGCTAGGAGAAAGCATTGCCATAGACGACAACATTAAAATTGTTGTAGTTCAAATTAAAGGCAAGCAGGTGCGCCTAGGTATTAAGGCCCCAAAAGAAACTAAAATACATCGCGAAGAAGTATATCAGGCTATACAAGAGCAAAATACAGAAGCGGTTCAAGCAGACATGGCTGACATTGCGCGGCTCGGCGAAGAACTCAAGAAGAAATAATTTTCCTCCTTGATCATTTAATCAGTTGACTGGTACCATCAAAGTGCTATGGTAAGAATACCTTACCATTTCATTTTGGAGGATCACTGTGAAAGTCAAAACCACTAGGTTTGGGGAACTGGAAGTTAACCCTAATGACATTATTACCTTTTCAGAAGGACTCTTTGGTTTTGAAAATCAAAAAAAATATTTTGTGGTTGACCCAGGAGATAGCACTCTCATACTTTGGCTTCAATCAACAGAAGATGAAAAGGTCGCTTTCCCAATTATCGAACCTAAGATTTTCAAGCCAGATTATATTGCTAAACTTCTTCCTGCTGATCTTAACGGTCTTGAATTAGAAAGTCTTACAAGTGCCAAGCTTTATAGTGTTTTAACAATCCCTGCAAACGTTACAGAAATGTCTGCAAACTTGAAGGCCCCAATTGTTATCAATGCTGCTAAAAAAGTCGGAAAACAAATCGTTCTTCAAGACTCAAAACTTTCAGTTAAACATGAGATGTACAAAGAACTTAAAACTTTCATTGTAAACTTCTCCTCTGATGATTCAAAAAGAGCGACCTATGAACCAAGTATTGCTCTTGAAACAGGTGACTTAAAATTACCAAACACAGCTAATAAAGCTAGAACTCTTGAAGCTTAATTTTTAGATCAAAATTAATACTAAAATGGACCCTCGGAAGAGGGTCTTTTTTTGCTTAAAGAATCAAGTACTAAACCCCTGATTTAACTTCTAATCCCTTCTTTTCATTAATCTTTCCCCAGAACCCGACCGATAAGGTTAAGTATGAGATCTAACATTCTCCCGATCCTTACTATCGTAATATTTGCAGGAATCTATGGTTGTAATCAAGTAGTCATGGAAATTGGCTCAGCAACTGTTAGATCAGTTTCTACAAGCTATATCTCAACCACAGGTGGAGAGAGCCTAGTGTTAACCGGCGATAACTTTGATTCTATTAGATCAATCACAATTGGAAGTGATAGCTGTACTATCACTTCTCAATCAGTAAAGCAGATTACTTGCCAAACTTCTGCTTCAAGTACTATCTCTCGAAAAGAAATAAAAATTAATGATGGAAAATCCACTACATCCACAGGCATTTATGTTTACCACTATATGCTTCTAGGTCAGCCGGATTTTTCAAGTATTGATCAATATAAAAAAGGTCTACACTCTCCTACTTCAGTGAGAGTCATAAATAACAAATTGTATATTTCGGACCTCAACCAAAAAAGAGTTAATGTATACAATTCAATTCCAACATCACATTTTCCAGGAGCAGACCTCGCGTTGGGAGCTCCTACAACAACCTATGGTTATAGAACAGACATTATTACTTCTCTAGGCGCCTATAAGCCCTGGGATATGATTCAAGTTGGCACAAAGCTTGTCATTTCTGATTATGGAAATAATCGACTTCTCATTTGGAATTCCATTCCAACCTCTAGCACAACTGAACCAGATGTTATTTGGGGTCAGCCTGATGGAACATCTACAAGCTATAATGGTGGAGGAAGCGTTTCAGACCTTACAGTGAAAAGCCCTAGGGGTCTTGCTACAGACGGAACAAAGTTATTCGTAGCAGATGCAGGAAACAACAGAGTCTTAATTTTCAACTCAGTACCAACTTCTAAAACATCCACGCCTGCTTATGTTTTGGGACAATCTAGTTTTACAACAGCAACAGCAAATTCTCCCTCTCGCTCAGCTTCTACTTTAAGCCAACCCTTATCCGTGGCCTATTATAATAATCAACTCATTGTCGGGGACTATTATAACAATCGAGTTTTAATTTGGACGTCAATGCCAACTGCTAATGGGCAAGCTGCAAACTATGTTATAGGTCAAAGTGCCATGAATTTAGCGACCGCTAATAGCGGAGGGATATCAGCAAATAGTTTGTATCGACCATCATGGGTAGCTATTAATCCAGATGATGGATCTCTCTGGATATATGACACTCTCAATAGAAGAGTCTTAAAGTTTAATTCAATTCCAGCAGCTAATTTCTCTTCAGCAAACCTGGTGATTGGTCAGTCAAGTTTTACGGTTGCAAATGATCTTGCTACTGATGATGATAATCTTGGTTCTGGAAGCGGTTCTGTTTACATCAATGACGATAAACTCTACATTGCAGATTACGCTCGAAGAAGAGTTCTTATTTTTGATCCAATTCCTACAACTGATGGAGCTTCGGCATCTCTCGTTATTGGACAGTCTGATCTTCAAAGTTCACATCTTAGAAGCTCTGGGGATCCATACAAATTCTCTACTCCAAACGACTTGAAATCAAACGGCACAAAAATGATTGTCTCTGATTTTTATAATAGCAGAGTCATCATTTACAACACTCTACCGATATTAAATACTGCTCAAGGTGATGTTATTTTAGGTCAAAGTGATTTTTACGGTAAAGATTCAAATCGGAGTAATGGCCTAACAACGCCTCTTTCTCCGGATAAGAACACCCTTGATAAGCCACTCTCAAGTTGCATTACTCCATCAGGTAAAGTTGCAGTGGCAGACACTTCCAACAATCGAGTTTTAATTTGGACTTCAACGCCGACCACTCATGGACAAGATGCTGATCTCGTTTTAGGTCAACCAGGCTTTACGACAGACACGGCAAATAACGGTGGAATTTCGAGTAGCACAATGAGTTCACCATACTCAATCTGGTGTGATGATGATGAGATTGTTCTAGTTGATGAGGGTAATAACCGTGTTCTCTATTGGACAAGTTTCCCAACAACCAACAATCAGGCAGCAAACTATGTCCTCGGACAACCAGACTTTGTGACTTATTCTTCAGGGACTACTCAAAGCAAGTTGAATTCTCCTCGAGGTGTTTATAAGTATGGAGATAAGATTATCGTAACAGATGGGCTTAATCATCGCGTGCTTATTTGGAATGGCCCAGTTGCTACCAATGGAGAAAATGCCAATGTTGTATTAGGACAACCAGACTTTACCTCAAGCTCCAGCAACGCTGGATCTACCACTCCTCATTCACAAGGTCTCAATACACCAATGTCTGTTTATGTGAGTTCAACTGGAAAGCTTTTTATAGCGGACGCCATAAATGGAAGGCAAATGATTTGGAATTCTATCCCAACAGATTCAAATCAAGCGGCCAGCAGTGTTTTAGGCCAATCAAGCTTTACTGATTCAGAACTTAGAACTGATGTTAATTCCATCTTTAACTCAAGAAGTGTTTACCTTAATGGAGATATTATCTATATCCTAGACTATGCTATGCATAGGATTATAGCTAAACCATTTACAGATTAGCTTTCTTGTTGAAGATGCAATACTTGGTGAGCAAGTTTCAGATTATTCTGCTTAATATTTTTCATTATATTATTAAGAATAATATCTCCGGCCCGGTAGCGGGTACCATAATCATGAAGTGAATAAAAAACTTTAATCATAATCCAAGACTCATTCACCTCAGTCACAAGAACAGTAGGAGCAGGATTATTCATTAGATCTGGATGACCATGAACACCTTCCAATAATGCCTTTTTCGCCTTCTCAATATCAGTATCATAGCTAAATCTAAAGGCCTGAGAGATACGACAAGGCCTTAAATTATGGGTTAAAATAATGATTTGGCTTTGAGCTATGGTTTTATTGGGGACCATAATGAGTTCATCTGAAAAACTTAATAAGAAAGTCGCTCGCCAATTAATCTCATAAATTTGGCCGACCCATTTTTGATCACCATTTAGAATTTCGACCCAGTTTCCAATATGAAATGGTCGATCTATTTGAATAGATAAACCTGAAAAGAAATTTCCCAAAGTATCCTGAAGAGCAAGACCCAGAACCAATGAAAAAACCGCAGAAGTGGTTGCAAGAGTTGCGATATTAAAATCAAAAATCACGGCTCCTATAGAAGAAAAAACAAAAATAGAAAAAACAAAAGTAAAAAGATTACCAATTAACCGAGGAACCCCCGTAGTGATATTTGAAAAAAACAAATAGAGATAAACATAAATTTGTGCCACTTTTATAATGGCGACAGCTCCTAGAAACAAGGCCAATAGACTAGCATAATTGGTAATCTTCAAAAGTAAAAGTTCGGTATAACTTTGCCCGAAAAGTATCCAATGTAATCCGGCCGTCAATCCACTAAACACGACAAATAAACTTGTTTTAAAAAAACGCTCTCGTAATTGCTTATGGCGCCTATCAGAAAGCTGATTCAAGAAAAAATAGTAAAAGAGATAAGCAATAATTATGAGAACACAAGTAACGGCAAATACTTCATAATTTATCAACTGCTGAATTTTATCTACGGGGATCCATTTCGAATGCATACATGTTTCCAATGACAAGATTTGAGCGAATTCTAATCAGCTTTAAACGCTTCGACGAGTGAGTTTTTGGTAAAGAGGTAGTTAATTCAGATTAACTGTGGTCTCAGTGGCGCTTCGTGAAAGGTTAATATACATGGTTGCCTCGGCATGATTTGGCTCGCGGGACAGAACATTCTGCCACTCGGCCTGGGCCTCAATGATATTTCCGTTGCCATAGTAAAGCAGACCAAGGGCAATTCGGGCAGGCATATAACCGGGATGCTCGTTCTTTAAACGCTTAAGTTCTTCAAATGCCTTCGAAGTAAAACCTTTTTTAGTATAGGTCTTCGCGATCTTGATACGAATTTCTAGGTTGTCTGGATCTAAAGTCGTGGCCTTATTATATTCAAAAAGGGCCTCATCAGCTCTTCCATAAGAGGCATACATTTCGGCCAATTCGTAATGTTTTAAAGAAAATTTCCTATTAAGATGAGGATCTGTTAAGCCTTGGTTTTGTGTATTCTTGACCTGATTATTGGCCTTCTCAAAAATGGCTTTGGCCTCTTCATATCGGCCAATATCATTAAAAATTACTGAAAGAGAAATAGCCGCATCGGTATGGTGAGGGTCTAGCTCTAGAACTCTTTGAAAGGCCTTAATTGCTTTTCCAAGCTCTCCTCGAAGATGAAAAACATTCGCTAAATAAAAATAAGCTTCTGTTGCATTAGGATTTTGCTCGATAATCTCGTTAAGAAATAGTGAAGCTGTTTTAAGATCATTTTTCTGAAATGCATCTTTGGCCTTCTTCAAAAGATCATTCAACTTCATGTTTTCCACAATTAACTCCTAAAGTTTTTTCTCGCACTCATTCTTCATAGATTTTATTTCTTTATGAAGCTTTTTATCAACCTCTTGGTAATACTTTTCTATATAATCTAAACAAGGTTGCCACTCTTTTAAATGATAAGTCGCCATTATTGTACGTGCCATCGCATGTTTACGAGTTTTTTCGTCCTCATGATTTTGGATCATATCCAAGTACCAGTAACGAGCCGCCCCATATTCCTTGGTTTTAAAATAAAAATCAGCAATGTACTGATCCTTCTCACGAAGCATTCCCTTGGCCTCAGCAATTTTCTTTTCAGCATCTTGCTTGTAACTGGTATCAGGGTATTTTTGAATAACTTCATCAAAGTATTTGATGGATTCAACGGCAGGCTCCAAATCTCTATCTATCGTATCTGGGATTTGCTTAAAGTAAGATTCCCCAATTTTATAAACAACATAAGCGATTTTTTCATGCTTAGGATGAAAGTCTCTGAATAAGAGATAGGCCGCAGCTGCTTCAATATAATTTTCTTGTTTAAATAAAACGTCGGCCTGTAATAACTCGGCCGGAGTGGCCCAAAACGAATAAGGGTGCTGAGTTTTAATTAAATTAAGTTTTTCAGTAGCTAAAATAAATCGCTCGGCCTCAATTAATTCTTCAGCTTCTTTATAAAGCATCTCAGCTTCAGATTTCCCTTTCGGTTTGTCAGAAGAACATGCAATTACTAAAAGAAGCAGAATCATATATTTCATATATTCACCGAGAGATCTTTATAAATCTCAATAAAAAGAAGTTTAAAAAAAGCTATAAAAGGAATGATCACAATCATCCCAACTATTCCTGCTAACTGTGATCCAATAATGACACTTACTACTACCACAATCGGATGAAGGTTAACAATTTTAGATACTAGTAGAGGAAAAACTAAAATCATATCAATAAGATTGGCAATGGCAAAAATCACGGTCATAGAGAGCATTGATACCTGAGGATCCTTTGAAAGTAGAGCAATCAGAATTGCAGGGATGTAACCAAGTATTGGGCCAATATAAGGTAAAATATTTGTAACACCTGCCACAAATCCTAAAATGAAAGGATAAGGAAAATTAATCAAGAGTAGCCCTAATGTTACTAGGGTGCCTAAAATCGCAGCTTCAATAAACTTGGCAATAATATACTCACCAAATTTGGTATTAAATTGAGAAAATAAAACATAAGTCTTCTCAAATATCGGATTTGGAATAGACTCCATAATTTTCTCAGTAAAATTCCTGCTTTCTATAAAAAAGAAGTAAAGAAACATCGGAACTAATAAAACCCATTCAAAAAGAGTCGAAATATAATCTGGAATATGTTGAAGAAGATTCGCTCCAGATGATTCTAATTTCGATACAATGTAATTAACCGGATCTAGATTTAATCTTAATCCCCACTTCTCAAAGATTTTTACTTTTAAAATAAAAAACTTCTCTTGAAGCACTTGCTGAATAATAGGTAACTGTTGAGAAAATTCTGAAACACTCGTATCAGCATTATAGATAGCTGCAAATATCGGGAACAAAGAGAAGGATAGCCCTAAAAGCAAAAGCGCCAAATAAAATAGTCTTTGCCTTTTACTCCCTGTTGTAAGTTTTAGAGTTAACGGCTTGGTCATTAAATAAATAATGTAGGCCACACCAAAAGGCATTGTTAATCGTGGAAATAGAATCGCAAAAACTATAGTGGCAAAAAGTAGAAATAAAAAAAGATAGAGTTTTATTTTTTGATATTTTTTCATCTACTAAACTTTTTGTTCAAGTTCTTTGACACGTTTTTTTAAAGCTATGATTTCTCTAGTCAACTGCCCCATCCTATTCGCCATAATGAGTGCTGTCTCTCTTAAAAACTTGGCACCTACAACTGGGTATAACTCAAGCATTCTATCTAAATCTGGTTTAAATATTCCTAAGAGAACTGTATTTTCTGCAGCAACTATAGTTGCACTTCGACGATTAAATTCCTCTAGAAGGCCCATTTCTCCAAAGTACTGTCTTTTTTCTAATCGAATAACTAAATCACCTAAGTCTTCTACTCCAACAGAGTTTGAATAGACATTAACAGCACCACTAAAAATAAAATAAAAGCCGTAACCAGAATCACCCTGTCTAAAAATGACTTCATTCGACATGAATTCTCTACGATGTAAAAACTTAGTAAATAAACGGACTTCATTATCTGTAAAAGAACTTAGAACCGTGATCTTCTTAAAAAAATCATGATAATTATCTTTCGCCCTAAATGAGAGTGGACTTGCATCCCACAAGTATTTGAGTAATGGAATTTCCAGACGGTCAATTGCTTGTTCACCTCGTCCCATTCTTTCCATCATTTCTTTTTCATAACTCATATCTCACTCCAATCTTTTAAAATCACTATTTTTTATCCATCCATGGAATCGTGAAGGATAAAGAATTTCCTTCCATTCAGTATCACCTTTTATAAGAACTCTTACTCCTGCAGGTATTTCTCCAGAGGTTTCAAAAATTGCGGAAGGACCTGAATATAATGATGTCGTTTTAGTAATAATTGATTGATTCCAAGAATTAATCCACAAATTTAAAAGAATTGGCAAAATAACCGCTAATCCAAAAATTGAAATGGAGAGAAGACTTCTCTTTTTCTTCAAAATAACTAATCCAATAATTAAAACGACTAAACTCAAAGTTAATAAAAAACCATCTGAGACAGCTAGGCCCGTCTTAATTAAATAGTCTTGAATTGTAAGTGGCTTTTCTAAACGGGAGACTTCTAGTTTTTCTTCAATGTATTTTAGATTTTGATAGGTTTGTTTTGTTTTAAAACCTTTCTGCTCGGCCATTAGTAAATAATATCTTGAGAGAGGATAATTTCCTAATTGAGCGTAAACCGTCCCTAAATTGTAATCTAACAATTCACTCGAAATCTGGCCCTTATGCTTTAACAAGAATTGAAGAGCCTCTTCATATTGCTTTTTTACATAATGGCCTTCAAAGGTTTTCAACACATCTTCGATAGTAGTATCCTCCAAATGAGACTTAATTATCCCTGGCCATGCCATATAAATCAAGGTCATTACACAGGAATTAATTCGTGAATATAAATCAGCTTTATACAGAAGAATTATTAAAATCAGCTCAAATCAAATCTGAACAATTTGATCTAAGCTTAGAGGCTCCAATATTTGACATTGTTCATCCTCAAATTATTAAGAAAAAAATAGAATATGCGAATAACCCAGAGCAAGAAGTGAGTCCAATTTCAATCGAGGGTTGGTATTTTGCTTGTTATAAAAATGTATCTTCCGCCAAGAATGCCCTACCTGGGGTAAAAGTGGTAAAGGGCCATCCTTTTGAAGTTTTCCAGGCCCTATCAAAAGAGTTAACTATTTTAGATTTTTGTGAGCTAGGATGTGCTGTTCTCAGTAAGACTCCTTTAGAATTGACACATGATTCTGGAATTCACCAACATCTCGTTCCTATTTGGTTAAAATATGCCTTGAGTCATGAACTCTGGGGGCCAGCAGGCAAATGGACAAGGTTTCATCAACAACTTCTTATGAGTTTTAAGAGTAGGGACCTACTCTCAAAAGAGAGTGGCCCAGGGATTTATTATCTAAAATCAGAAGCAATAAAGTTGGAAAGATTTGGATTCAAGGGTACGCTATTAGGCGATCAGTATATTCTTAATCTACCCTGGACGTTTCCGTTAAGCGCATTAAAGAAATTAGAGAAAGTTATTAGTGAGGAGTTTTAAATGTACATATTACGGTCAGTACTGCCACAAGATTTAAAAGATCTTTATAGCCTAAGCCGAATCATGACATTTATTAATCTTCCTCCGGATGAAGATATCATTGCAGCAAAAATTCAAAGCTCAATGAAGAGCTTTAATAATCCAGATACTGATCTTTCAAAAAATTATTATATTTTTGTTTTAGAAAACTATGAAACGAGTGAAATTCTAGGTGTCTCAATGATCCATGCCCAACATGGGACAGAAGATGAGCCGCATTTTTATCTCACTGTTAGCCAAGAGGCAAAATTCTCTAAAACAATTAATACGGGATTTGTTCACGGAACCCTTAAGCTTGGTCTAGATACAAATGGGCCAACTGAGATTGGGGGATTAATTCTTAATCCAGAATACCGTGGTCACAAAGATAAATTAGGCAAGCAGCTTTCCTTTGTTAGGTTTTTATATATGGCCCAAAAACCTGAACGCTTTAAAACAATGATTCATTCTGAACTCATGCCTCCACTCGATAAAAATGGGAATTCACCTCTATGGGAAGCAGTTGGAAGAAGATTCCTGAACATGAATTATCATGAAGCAGATATTTTGAGCCGTAGTAACAAAGAATTTATTTTAAGTTTATTTCCTTCAGAAAATATTTATCAAACCCTTCTTCCAATGGAGGCCCGTGAATCCATTGGTAAAGTTGGAAAAGAAACAGAGCCTGTTAAAAAAATGCTCGAGAGCATTGGTTTTAAATATACCTATGAAGTTGACCCCTTTGATGGTGGCCCTCACTATCGTTGTCCCCTTAAAGAAGTTAAACCTATCAAAGAAAAAATGACTGGCCTATTAATTACTAATCGTAATTTTGATCCTGCAGAAGCTAAAGATGCCCTTATTGCTTTAGAACATCCTGAGTACGATTTCTTTTCTGTAAGAGCATTAATTCAAGTGCATGGTGATGGTCAGATCTCAATGGATCCACACATTGTGAAAGAGCTAAGACTTTCATTACCTCAAAAAGTTATAGCGATCCCTTTTAGTTAGGCCTGTTTTTTATTTACCAGGACTCCTTGAGTGCTAAGGAACTTTATTTTTTCTTGGCCATCGAGTGACTGGGTTTTTACTAAGTACATTTCTGAGGCCCGCTGATAGCCTTTCATTGCTTCAGTTTTATGTGAAATCTCAATTGATTCTCGATGCATTTCCCTTTGCCATAAGAGCATCTCTGAAGACATAATTTTTGGCCCGTTTTCATCATCCTCAGTTTTTTTATCTGACTCTTCAGGCGGAGCAAATTGAGCATTTTTTTGTTTAAAGGCCAGGACGTTATCTTTAGGGTCTGAGGATTTAGAGGACGATTTTTTGGGTGATGGGACATCATCCCATACTATGAGCTCTTCTCCGGCCGCTTTTTTAAGGGCGGTCTGCTTTTGGCCAGCTACTTGGGCCAAACTTTGAATGTCTTCAAGCCCTAGAATTTTTAAGGCCTTAAGGACAAAGGACGCTTTCTTCAATTTAAACCTCTTCCTTGACTATTTCGGTCAATTGACCAAAAAACTTTAGCTTTTTAATTTATCGAATTCTTTAAACTTTCATTAAAAAAGGATCTAGACAAGAAAGGTCCAGAGGGTTTATAAAATACAGATCTTTGGTTTATTAGTTGGGAAGTGGCGCAGTTGGTTAGCGCAGCAGACTGTTAATCTGTTGGTCGAGAGTTCGAGTCTCTCCTTCCCAGCCATCTTTTTAGACCGATCAAACTCACACTCATTCATATCGAAAAAGCAATCGCCCGAATTTTAATTTTCAGGCGATTTAATAAATTACTTAACACTCTTGAAATCTTTAAAACCAACTTTACCAGCATCGGCACAAATTTTAGCCATGCTATTTCCACCATCGAAATTATAGTGTTGTTTCTCATCTAGAGAGTTCATAATCACGCTAAGATTTCCATACGACCAGTCTTTTGGAATCATTTTCGCAAGTTTTGAATTACGACAATTTTCAAGCGCTTCCGCTTCTGTAGCTCCAGTGAATACATCCGCAGAATAATCAGTTCTTACAGCAAGCAAAAATCTCTCTTTACCTGAAAGTGGGTTTTCAATTGGATTGCTGACACTTGCGGCACTTGCTACAGCTAAGTAAGTAACGAAATTACATGTTTCAGTTATATCAAGATCGATCTTAGCTAGTCTTGCTTTTTGGATTTCTTCGCCATTACCAAATTTTACGGATAAATTACTAAATGTATGCCAGTTGTAATTATCTTTTGTTAGTTGATTTACACAATTAGCTTTGATAGCTGATGCAGTTTCACCTTTAAGCACAGCCGTATATGAATCGATATTAACTAAAGTTTCTGTCGCAGAAAATGCCATCGATGAAAGAGACAAAATTCCTGCTAATGTAATAATCTTTTTCATAAAGAACCTGTTCCTTTGTAATTGTTCATTTATCTCGATATATAATATAACTAACGAGACGGTTTATATTAATGTCCCTATTATTTAATAGCTTTGTATTGCTTCATAGGGTTTGTGAACTAACGCCACAGTGGTGTCAAAAAAATTGACAGTGATTTAGTAACTGCTCAATAACTCGTTTTTTAGAGGGAAGTAACTAATTTCCCTAGATAAGGAATGGCTTCCCATTTTGAGATTCGATCTTCAAGATAATCCCAAAAGCTCAAATTGAGCTTTCTGCAGGTTGAGGCCAGAGAAAGCATTAAGTCCCAAGCCTTTACTCCCTTTCTAGAACGGTTCTGAAGTGAGATCTTTCTCTTTATTACTTTTTCTCTCAGATCTCTCTCAATCTGATTATTATCAAGCGGAATGAATGAATACTTTAAAAATAACAAGAGATTTGGTCTTAGCTTCTTAGTTAAATCAAGTTGCTTGTCCAATGGTTTTACCAAAGTTCTAATCGCCACTATTCGATCAAATTCTTTCTCTACTTTAATCTTACCATCGGGAGTTGGATTTCTTTTGTAGTTCTTCATCATTTTGTAGAACTTTCTCCACTCATTAACGAGCTTTTCAAGTGTCTTTGATTCTATCTTCTTAAACACTTCACAAAGTTTGTATTTTCGAATCTCAT
>JBFWTE010000010.1:0-114179 GCA_050247975.1 Bacteriovoracaceae bacterium | reverse complement strand
AGAAAAAGCCAGGGTAAAAAGAAAGTAGACCAAGAAGAGAATTGATGTAAGAATTTTAAAAAGAAGCATTTTTTTGGCCGTCGAGTTATCTTTAATTGATCTGTCGAGTTACACCTTTATTCATCAGAGAGCGAGCTTTCGCTCAAAGAGAATCCGACAGCGCTCTCCAGTGAAACCCTAATACATGACCTTAAAGTCTCTGAGATAACAAGATCCTTACTAATAGATGGGTGGGTTGATGAGGTTGAACTGGAACATCAAGTGCATGACAAAAGAAACTTTAAGCTCACTTATAAGATCATTCCTGATGCCATTCTTTACCTTGAAAAGAAGGGACATAAATTCCAAGTCGCTTTTGAACTAGAATTAACGAGGAAGAGTAATCAGCGCCTTATTGAAAAATTGAAGCAGTATGAGGATAGCTCTTTTTATCATTACGTGATCTATGTCTTTCCATCGCAAAGTTTAATGGACAAATACGTTTCACAGGCGAAAGAGGAGTTAGGGGTAAATCGTATGAGCAAATTTATGTTCTTTTTTCACCCCGAAATATCTTCAAGTCTTCATCAACCTGAAACAATCCGAGGCCTTTTCAATGGTAAGCAGATCAATTTATCCGACGTATTTCAAAAATAGAATGAAAGTAGAAAGTGAATTGAACAATGTGGATCACAAAAATTTACTGCCTGCTAACACTTTGAAACTAACCAGGTTTCGCGCGTGACGAATGTGACTCCCCACCCCCAACGAAGTATGAGTGTGTGGAGTCACATTCTACGCGCGGTTAGGAATTGAGGTCGAATAGCAGGCAGTAATTAAACAGGAGGTATGTATGGAAGAAATAAGAGAGGTAGAGAGTAAGAAAAGGGGAAGGAAGCCCAAAAATCAAAAGAAGGAAGTAAGTCTAAATCAAGATCAAACGAAGTTTTTCATAGATCTGAGTAATGAAAAAGAATCACTTGATTTGATTTTTGGTCTTCTGAGGAAATGCAATGAAAAGGATTATGGCAGAGTTATTCTTTTTAAAGACATCTGTCTTTTTGCCGTGGCTAAGCTTAATGACAAAGACATTGAGAAGATTCAAGAAATCAGCTTAGGCGAAATGGAAAAGGTTCAACGTCTCCTTGATGAGCATAACAAGAAGACAGGACAAAATCTAAGCCTTGGTGAATTTTTAATTAAGAAGCTCGGAATTAATTAATAACGAAGGAGAAAAATATGGATCAAAAAGAAATCACAATTTATGGTCGCTTAGGTAAAAATCCTATTCTTCGTACTACTAAAAATAAGCGTCCCTTCTGTACATTTACCTTAGCTGAACAATTAGAGAATGAGGAAAGTCCTCGCTGGCATAACATAGTCATGTGGGAGAGAGATGCTGAACATTGGTCGACTGTCTTAAAAAAAGGATCTGCTGTTTTTGTGCGGGGCCGCGTGATGGATAAGGAGTATAAAAACAATTTGGGTGAATTGAAAAAGTATAAAGAGATTCAGGCCGATGCAATTGGGTTCGTAAATTTGTGAGGGACTACGCTGCTTAGTCCGATTTCAATATCAAAACTTTGGAGTGAGGTTTATTTGAGAAGAGAAAATTATACTCAACACAATTACATTTCACGGACTACGCTATACAATAGTCCTAATTCTCCGAATGAAGGAGAAGAGTTCTTTGACAATTTAAAATGGATGACGACGAGTGAAGCTGCTCATTATCTTCGTAAGTCAGTCAACGCTTTAAGAACCTCTGTATGCCGTGGACATATTCACGCAAGAAAGTTCAAGCGTAGATTGTACTTCAAAAGATCAGAGCTTGATAACTTGATTGAAACTTCTAACTACTAGGAGAACGATTATGGGTATCAAGAGCTATGAAGAAAATGGGAAGAAACTTTGGCAGGTATATGTGAACTTGAGGAGTAAATTAAATCCCCGTGTAAGAGTTCAGCGTACTGTAAAAGGTTTATCTTCCGAAGCAGCAGCAAGACGAGAAGAAACCAAGATTCTGCAAGAACTATCTCGCAAGGTCATGGAGGATGAGGGAACGATTATTTTCTGGTGCGATATTATCGCTGCCTGGAATGAAGCCGTAAGAAAGGGACATACTGTTGAGTATTCTCCGGCATCCCTGAGCGAGTACAATAGTATTTTAAATTATTGGACATCTCAGTGGATGAAAAGACCAGCTGGCGAAATAGCTAGGGCTGATGGCAGAGAGTTGATGAAACTTTTAAATGAGAACAATCTAAGTGTTGCCCGTATTATTAAAATCAAAAATACCATTAATGTGGTTTATATGTGGGGCATTGAGGAAGGACTTATTAAAGGTGTAACAGCTTCACCTGTTTTTGGAATCAAGCTCAATAAGAAAAAAGAACGAGTACCCGATATCCTTACGCTTGATGAGATTAAGAGGTTTTTGGAGGTTGCTAAAGTGCAAGGCCATGATTGGTATCCTGTTTGGGCAGGAGCACTCCTTACTGGGATGAGAAATGGCGAATTGTATTCTTTGCTTTGGGATGATGTTGATTTTGAAAATGAGATAATTCGAGTTTCAAAATCGTATGACAAAGTTTCAAAAGAGTTTAAATCAACAAAGGCGGGTTATTGGAGAAATATTCCGATTTCTTCGGAACTAAAAAACCTCTTGATTGAGTTGAAACTGAAAGATGGAATTTCAAAGTTTGTTTTTCCAAGATTCCAAGACTGGGAGACAGGGATGCAAAGTAAAATCCTTAAAGCATTTTTGAAGGGAAATAATTTTCCAGAAATTCGGTTCCATGCTTTACGGGCCTGTTTTGCAACCCAGCTTTTAGCAAGAGGTACTGCACCTGCAATCGTGATGAAAATCTGTGGTTGGAGAGATTTGAAAACCATGGAGTATTATGTGCGAGTTGCAGGGGTGGACGAGAAGGGGGCCACTGAAGGGCTCAAGATCTTGCCGAAGGCCTCAGAGGTCTATGGTGAGGTTGTTCAACTGTCTGATTTTAAAGGACAATAATGGTTATTGTTGCTATCATAACTATAAGATTTTAAAAGAAAACTAAAGTTTATGCCATATTTGGCAGATAAGGGTGTACCCTTGGTCTGCTAAATATGGCATAATTGAGGAAGGTATTCATGGCCAAGCCCAGAGTGCAAAGAAGCAAGAAGTATAAGGCTTGGTATAAGTCCTTAACTGACAAAGAAAAGGGAATAGTTGATACGAGAGTTGATGCCTATATTGAACATGGCAATCTCATAAAATCTAAATCCCTTGATCCAAGCTACGGTTTATATGAATTTAAATGGGATAGTGGGCTAAGAGTTTATTATTCATTTATAGAAGATAGTAACGGCCAACTTATGTTGCTCTTACTTGGTGGAAATAAAAATTCTCAGCAGGGCGATATTACCGAAGCAAAGAATATAGTACTTAAAGCGGTAACCAAAATTGCTTCAAAGAAAAAAGCTACAGCCAAAAAAGCAACGACTAAAAAAGTTGCAACAAAGAGGAGGACAAAATGAGCGGACACAAAACAATCAAGGCATCTGAAATTAAGCCTCTGAAAGTTGAATCCATCAATTTGAAAGAGTTTGATGATTATAAGTCTTCTCTTGACCTTGATAATTCAAAAAAAGTTATCAAGCTTCTCACTCAGATGTTTATGGATGGCGATCACGATGCATTCATGGAACTTCTAGAGCTTTATATTGATCATGTGGGTAAACGAGAAATCTCACGCATGACTAAAATTCCTGAAAGGACGATTTATAATTTTAAAGACAAGAAGAACAAAACTTCTTCAGAAAATATCTTTAAAATTATGAAAGCAATTTCTCATCCGAAGCAGAACAGAGCTACAGCATAGGCAATTTGGCTTTATATGGCTTTTGTAACTTCTAACTATTCAGAAATTAAAACGTGGAACCACCTCCACCAGGGGATGGAGGGACATAAAAACGGTACAGGTCTATTTAAGATTAGCGGGAGTAGAGGAGCTGGAGCCACAAACGGACTTAGACTGCTTATCTGAAGATGGAAATTGTTTTATAAGTGTTTGATTTTATTGAGTTCAGTGGAAGTGTTAGTAGAATGGTCCTCGCCCCCGGAAGGCGACGAACTATGTTCGCCATTCTACTAACACTTCCCATAAAGTCAATTATTATCGTTTAATGGAGGTTTACCACAGGAGGAATTTCAGTAATAATAATACTGAAATTTATCTTAAAATAAACCGAAAATGGTTTAAGATAAGATGAAAACCAGTAATAAGGGTTCTGGAATTATGTCTAAGTTAAACCATGTTCTGCTAGATTGGAAGCCAGGGGATATCCATGGCGCCGAATGGCTACGGGCTAGAGGAATCGATCAAAGACTAGCTTACTCATACTATGAGGATGGCTATCTAGAGAAAATTGGCCCAGGTGTATTTGCTCGGAAAGTGGATGAGGTAAATCCGTACGGGGTCGTTCGATTTCTTCAGCAGGAGCTAGAACTTAAGGTGCACGTATCGGGGAGAACTGCACTTGAGCTTCAAGGGCATTCTCACTATGTTGCTCTAGGCTCAAAGGCAAGAATCTACCTCACAAGCTATGAAGGAAAGTCTTTTCCAACTTGGATAAAAAAGCTGGAAAAGAATTTTGAGTTCGTATTCAAAAAATCTAGCTTGCTGGAGCACGAGAGTTTTTTAACAACTCACCATGAGAACGGATTTGAACTGAGAATATCGACGAGAGAATTAGCGGCTCTTGAATTGATCGAGACCCTTGATCTATCCGGCTCTCTTGAAACAGCAGAGAACTATACTCAGCCCTTACTAACTCTTCGGCCAGAAGTTCTCCAAAAAGTTTTAGAAGATTGTCATTCAATCAAGGCAAAGAGGGTATTTCTGTACCTTGCGGAAAAGTTAAATCTGCCGTGGTTTAAAAAAATAAAAAAAGAGAAAATAACTCTTGGAGTAGGGAAGAGAGTAATAGTGAAAGGTGGCGAGCTGAATAAAAAGTATCAAATCACCGTTGATCGAGAATATGGGGAGAACCCATTTTGAACAAAGAAAGATATAAAAAAACAGTGGAACTCCTAATAGAGGTCCTTCCATATTCTCTTAAGGATGAGCGAGTCGCCTTAAAAGGTGGTACGGCCATTAATCTTTTTCATCGAAACTTTCCTCGATTCTCTGTGGATATTGATTTGTGCTACCTGCCTTTAGAGAATAGAGATACGACATTTAAGAATCTTCATGGAGTTTTGAGAGAGTTAAAAGATTCTCTTGAGAAAAACTTGGGCCTTAAAGTCAGTTCAAATAATCCATTGGATGGTAAAAAAGAAGTGAAGCTTTTCGCAACAAGAAGCGATGTTGAAATCAAAATTGAGCCCAACTTTGTTCTGAGAAGTAGTTTGTTTCCAACGGTAGACATAGATTTGGCTGCAAACGCTGTTAAAGAGTTTGAAAAGACTGTTAATGTTCGTTGTTTAAACTTAGCCGATACTTACGGTGGAAAAATTTGTGCGGCACTGGATCGTCAGCATCCAAGGGATTTGTACGATGTTAAATATCTTCTAGAGAACGAAGGTATCACCACGGATGTAAAAGATTCCTTCATCTTCTATCTTATTTCTCATAATCGACCAATAAATGAGCTTTTGAATCCGAATTTCAAAGATATTACTCGTGAGTATCGTGAGGAATTTGTCGACATGGCAAAAAATGAAGTCACTCTTGATGAACTTTTAATTAATAGGGAAAAATTGATTAAGAGCTTGAGATCTTCATTTACTGCAAAGGACAAAGAATTTCTTATAAGTTTTGTTTCGAATGCACCTAACTGGGATCTTGTAAGGGATAAAAAAGTACAAGAGTACCCGTCAGTTCGCTGGAAGCTGCATAACCAATCTCAGATGCGTGAAGGGAAGCGGGATATTTATGTAGAAGAGGTGAAAAGGTTATTTATCGAATGAGAAATAAGTTATGAGCATTATTCATTGGTATCTTAAAAAGCAAGATTTTGATTTTGAAAAAGCCAAAATCTATAAGGAAGCATTGTCTACCTCACATGGAGTATTTTTGCCTCTTGAATTTATTTGGGATGAAATTCAAAGACGCAAAGAAGACGAGTATTCAGATATGTTTATCTTCACAAAAGAAGATGAACAAGAGTTAAGAAATTTATTCCTTAAAAGGGTAGAGTCTTCAAAGAATCAAAAAGAGTTTTTCGACTCAATCCACTTGCCAAGGATTCTATGGACTTGGAAACAGGTCGATCTCGAAAGTTGTTTGAAATGGATGAAAGAATACTTTAGAGACGACAAAAATCTAATATCATTTCTAGGCCTACTGGAGGGGAGATCGATTTCTTCGTCTGGATATGAATCAAAGACAGAGTATTACATTTCTGTAGAGTGGATGAAAGAATTTTTTACTGACTTAGATGCTTTGTTTGCAAGAGTAAAGAAAATTAAAAGCGCTATGTCGGAAAAAGATGAAAGGCTTGATCAAATATTTTCTAGTGTTGAACAAGCTGAGGTCGTTTTCAGAGATCCATCCAAAAAACCACGAAGGAGATAGCATTAAAATTGAAGTATCACCATAGGTGGTTGTTAATTCATATTTTAGTAATTCTCGTGTTGATGCTAAAAGGTTGATTGATTGTTTGATCTAGGTAGCCTTCTTTTTATAATTACTTTCTCTATTTGTTATCTTTTCTTGAAAAAGCAGTATGAGGCTGTGCCCCTTTTGAATAGGAGACTACAAGAGCTTGAGGAAGATATTGAACATCTTAAGAAAAGATTAAGTGATGATTCGAATTATTTTAATACTAGAAAATTCAAATCCATCGAGGGTGAGTTCTTCAAGATTAAGCAGGAAGTAAAAGCTGTATCCAATGTATTTCTAAAAAATAAGATTAAGAATATTTTGAATACTGTGGATAGCATAATACATAGAATGCCAGATTTTAGGGGAAGTATTAATCGTAAATTTTTTGAGAAAGAAAAAGAAAGAGCGAGTGACATTTTTTGTGATAAAAATGGAAACCAGTTATTAACGGATGAACAGATATGCTCGGTTCTTTTGAATGATGATCGTAACTTAATTCTTGCGGGAGCTGGCTCAGGGAAAACGAGAGTTATTGATTACAAAGTGCGATATTTGGTAAATCATAAAAAGGTCGATCCTAGAAAAATAATACTCCTTACTTTTTCTAAGAAATCAGCAAGCGATCTTGTTGCCAAGATCTCTGAAAGCGTTCCTGGTGTAGAGGCCAAGACAATCCATTCTTTTAGTTATCAACTTGTTGGCCGATGTGAGAAGAAGATTTTTGACGATAGCAAGAAAGAACTCGAATCATTTGTGATTAAGGCTCTTGTCCAAACCTTAAAAGAAAGCAAAACGCTGAATATCTTTGAGAGATTTTATCAAACACATTTCTCTGACCTTAAGCCTTTCATATTCTATAAGAGTTTGAATGAGCTTCGGGAAGATTTAAGGAAGTGTAATTCAAAGCTCATTGGGGTGCAGGACACCTTTGGTGAAATCAAGGCCAGAAGAGCAATTAAGACATTGAAGGGCGAATACGTTCGTAGCGTAGATGAACGATATATTGCAGACTATCTTTACCTCCAAGATATAAACTATGAGTATGAGCGACGATATCCCCATTCCAATGGGGATTACTATCCAGATTTCTATCTTGTTGATCAAGGAATTTACCTCGAGCATTTTGCGCTAACATCAGAGATGAAGCCCCCGGATTGGTTCGACAATCCGAAGAAGTACTTGGAAGGAATAGAGTGGAAAAGAAAACTCCATCAAGAACATGGTACTTTAATGATTGAAAGCTTTAGTTATCTTTTGAACGAAGGTAATACGTCAGAATATCTTGGTAAGATTTTGTCTTCAAAAGGTGTCAAAGTTAAAATGACTCTGGAAGAGGAAGAGGTTTATCGAAAGATTTCTAGAGAATTCAGCAAGCTATTTATTAAATTCTATAATTGCTACAAGCTTTCAGGCCTGGAACTTAAGGATTTGAAGCAAAGATACAGCGAATCAGGCAACTCACTATTCCTTGGTGTGTTTGAACGCTTTTTACATCATTTTGAGATATTGGCTGAGCAAGAAAACAAAATGGACTTCAATGACCTGATCATAAATGCTGCCAGAGAGTATGAAAAAGGTTTTGGAGAGGGTTACGATTACATAATTGTTGATGAGTTTCAGGATACATCCAATTTGGCGATGAAGTTGTTGGATAAGATATATCAAGCTAATCCAAACACCGTATTTTTAAGTGTTGGCGACGACTGGCAATCGATATATGGGTTTAATGGTAGCGATGTGACTATTCTTTCTAGTTATGAAGGCAAGTACCCAGGGGTTTCTGTACAGCGATTGAATAGCAATTTTCGTTCACACTCAAAGATTGTTAATTTAGGTAAGCAATTCATTTCAAAGAACCCGCTCCAAATTCAAAAGGATGTGGTTTCCAAGAACTCATCTTATAAAGACTCTATTATTGATTTTCTTACTTATGAAGAGATGGAGGAAACAATTAAGGGCATCCCAGCTGATGAGTCTATATTTGTTTTATATCGGTACAATGATGACTGTCCTGCAGGTCATGGTATTTTTAGAGAATACTTTAGTATCGATAAAAATAGGAAGCCTGTTAAGAAGCCTAATTGCTCAAAAGATATATCACTCATGACGATACATGGTTCTAAGGGCCTTGAAGCAAGACATGTTTTTATTCTATTTCCAGATGGAGTTAATAGAAAGTTTCCATCCGAGGTAGAAGATCATTTCGTTTTTAATATGCTTAAGACTAATCCTGACACATACCCATTTTCTGAAGAGAGAAGACTTATGTATGTTGCAATAACAAGAGCCCAGCAGAACTTATACTTTGTATCGCCACCAAGAAGCAGAGACCCTAATTCTGTCTTTTGGGATGAGCTTAAGACATTAGTAAAGTAAATGCAGGTAGTACTTTGTAGTATTTGAACAAATTTTGGCATTGGAATTAGATATTTACTTCTTTTGTGTCTCCACCACTTATCGCAAGCGAACCACCGTCTAGCTGGTCGCAAAGCCCTAAAAACCTTAAGGATCTACTAGGTTGTTAGTGGGTAGTTTCTTGAAGTCATCTGAATCAAAGAGCTTTTCTGATTTTCAAACCTTGTTCCGAATCGTTACTGTCGTTAACTAATGAAAATTCAAGTTTTAAGAATTTAATTTTGAAAAGGTGTTTGCCTATCGATTGTCTAGGTTAGATGGTAGATGGAATCGAACTCTTACTTACAGTGGTCTCTATTCACACGCCTTGAAACCAGATTTCCTTAGAGAAATTCCCGTGGATTTTCAAACTTGCAAGATTTTTTGTCTGACTCAATCTAAATAAATCTTCAGCAACACAGAATGCTAAAGCAATATAGAAAATGAATTACTCTTGCTACACACGCACAGTCTTGTAATCAAAGATAGAAAAGTCGTACTCTGAGAAGGAGAAAATTTCCTGCAAATGAAGAGCTCTACCGGAACATAAAGACAAAACGATTGATGCGACTAAATTAGAAGTGAGGGATGAGCATTTTGATGGCAAAACTACAGAGTAATAATAAAAAAAGGAAATTGATTATGAAAAGAATCTACTTCCATTTAGTTTTAGTTATGATTCTTAGCTTCTCTATCTTTGGTAATAAATTTCTTCCTATCAATGAGGCGCGAGCAGAAGTCGAAAAGGGAAAAGTTGCTCAGCAGGTATTTGTTCAATTGGGGCAGGGGACGAATGATCTTCATGCAGCCATTATGGCACTAAAACTTTCTAATGGACTTCAAGCAAAAGGAGCTAAGGTGACGCTCTTTTTAAATTTGGAGGCCGTAAGATTTGCCGATAAACGCCAAGTCCAGAATCTAGTTTGGGGGCATACTAACGGGCCTTCAGTACAACAACTATACGATGGTTTTGTAGGAAAGGGTGGCTCCATAATGATTTGTCCAATGTGCGCAGAAGCTGCTGGACTTGATGAAAAGAATCTACGGAAAGGTGCCAAAATACCAAAGTCAGAAGATGAGATTATTAGCGCTATTCTTAATGCCGACAAAACATTAAGCTATTAACATTTCTGATTGAAAGGGAACCGCCTTTATAGCGGTTCTCTTTATACTTAATGATGCAAATCAAATCGATCGAGCTCCATAACTTTCACCCATGCTGATACGAAGTCTTGGATGAATTTTTCCTCAGAATCCGCAGAAGCATAGATTTCAGAAATAGCACGAAGTTGAGCGTGTGAGCCGAAAATGAGATCGACCCGAGTCGCAGTCCATTTCATCTTACCGGTCTTGCGCTCTTTTCCTTCGAAAATCTGCTCTGACTTGTCCTTGGCCGTCCATTGGTAATCCATGTTCAGGAGATTTTTAAACCAATCATTTGTTAGAACTCCGACTCTATCAGTGAAGACACCATTGTTGGAACCATCGCTGTTTGCCCCAAGAACACGCATACCTCCAATGAGTACTGTCATCTCAGGAGCTGAGAGGGTGAGAAGCTGGGCCTTGTCCAAGAGCAGTTCCTCGGCAGTCAGGCCGTACACTTTCTTTAGGTAGTTTCGAAATCCATCTGCTACTGGTTCAAATACTTCGAAAGAATGTGCATCTGTTTGTTCCTCAAGCGCGTCCATGCGACCAGGTCTGAATGGAACGGTTAAAATATGACCACCATCTTTGGCCGCTTTTTCAACAGCTGCGCAACCGGCCAGCACGATTATGTCGGCCAGGGAAACTTTTTTGCCAAAGTTTGCGCGAATCTTTTCTAGCGTTTCTAATTCTTCTTTTAGGAGATCAGGACGATTCACTTTCCATTTATTCTGAGGAGCAAAACGGATTCTCGCACCATTGCCCCCCCCTCGTTTATCAGAGCCACGGAAAGTTGAGGCCGAGGCCCATGCTAAAGAAACAAGTCTAGATATTGATAATCCTGTGGCAAGAATTTGTTCTTTTAGTTTTCTGATATCATCTTCATTAATTAGTTGATGATCACATTTAGGGATTGGATCCTGCCAAATAAAGTCTTCCTGGGGCACCTCTTTGCCAAGGTAAAGAATTTTAGGACCCATATCCCGGTGAGTGAGTTTAAACCACGCTCTTCTAAAAGATTCGGCAAAGAGCTTAGGATCGGCATGGTACTTGCGAGCGATTTTTTCGTAGGCAGGATCCAGCTTCAGTGCCATGTCTGCGGTGGTCATCATTGGTGCGTGTCGTTTCTTTGGATCGAAGGCGTCTTCTACAAATGTATCGGTCTTGCGATCTTTCGGTCTCCATTGGTGAGCACCGGCCGGAGATTTGGTGAGTTCCCATTCGTAGTTGAGAAGCATATCGAGATAGCCAGAGTCCCACTTCGTTGGATTTGGTTTCCATGCACCTTCGATTCCTGAGGTGATGGCGTCCACTCCCATACCTGTGTTGAAAGTACTCTTCCATCCGAGGCCTTGGTCTATAATATTGCCGCCTGCCGGTTCGCGGCCCACATGTTTGGCGTCACCAGCACCATGGGCCTTACCAAATGTGTGTCCACCGGCAACCAGTGCCACGGTCTCTTCGTCGTTCATGGCCATGCGAGCGAAAGTCTCGCGGATGTCGCGAGCGGAGGCGATTGGATCAGGGTTGCCATTTGGACCTTCGGGATTAACGTAGATAAGACCCATCTGTACAGCGGCCAAGGGATTTTCAAGTTGGCGATCGCCTTCATAGCGTTTATCACCAAGCCATTCTTTTTCAGTACCCCAATAAATATCTTCCTCGGGCCCAAAGACGTCTTCACGGCCACCACCGAATCCTATGGTACCTAATCCCATAGACTCGAGGGCACAGTTTCCAGCAAGGACCATAAGATCGGCCCAGGAAAGCTTGCGACCATATTTTTGTTTAATCGGCCAAAGCAATTGTCGGGCCTTGTCGAGATTGGCATTGTCGGGCCATGAGTTTAAAGGAGGGAAGCGCTGACTGCCGGAGCCTGCGCCACCACGACCGTCACCAGTGCGGTAGGTGCCGGCACTATGCCAGGCCATACGAATGAAGAGTGGGCCGTAGTGGCCATAATCGGCGGGCCACCAGTCCTGGGATGTCTTCATCAAAATCTTGATATCGTTTTTGACAGTATCTAGATCCAGCTTCTTAAACTCTTCAGCGTAATTAAATTTTTCACCTAGTGGATTGGACTTTGGAGAATGCTGATGAAGCACGCCAATGTTGAGCATATCTGGCCACCAATCTTTGTTCGTTTGTCTGGTTGATTTAAACATACAAGCTCCTTCTGGCGACTATATCTATCAATTCATTTCGTAGGAAGCACGACTCACTCATCCCTATGCTTGATGTCATTCTTATATTAGAATTATGGAAAACAAATAAGGCAGTATTATGGAAGATATTAATTATGGGCCTCTCAGATTTTTAATTGGATCTTGGGAAAGTCAGGGATTGACGGGTGAGAACCAAGCACCTGATGTAGATCGTAAAACAGAAAATACTAAATTTCGTCAGACCATGATTTTTGAACCTATCGGTGACGTGAATAATCATGAACAAGTTCTCTATGCTCTTCGTTATCATACAAAGGCCTGGGAAGAGGGAAAGCATGGTCCAAATGATGCTCACTTTCATGAAGAAGTTGGTTATTTCATTTGGGATAAGGCACGCCGACAAGTGATGAAAAGCTTTATTGTACCAAGAGGGATTTCTGTAAATGCAGGTGGTGATGCTGATCAAGATGCTACCGAATTCAAACTTACCGCAGTGATTGGTTCAAATACATATGGAATTTGCTCAAATCCATTTCTTGATGAAGAGTTTCAGAGTGTTCGCTATGATGTGAAATTTGAGCTCATTGATGAAGATACTTTTTCATATGATGAAAACACCCAAATCAGAATTAAAGGGCAGGCCCGTATTTTTGATCATATTGAAAGAAATACTTTGAGTCGAGTGAAGTGATCTCTAAACTTCACTCTTATTTGCCTTTATTCAGAGGCAATGTCATCGCTTTTGGCCGGCAGGTGGCTTTAAATAATAGGTCTTAATATCTTTGAGAGCAATGCTCTTAATTCCTGCGAAGTCTTGGAACATATTATTTTTTACTTACCATTTTGTTCCATTCTTCTTCCGAAACGATTTGTTGTTTATAGTTTGCATGACAGGCAGTGCATGACTGTAACGTTCTTTCTGTGGCAAGAACAACAGCATTAAAATCTTTCTTGTCTGCTGCTTCTACAATTTTATCAGCGTTTTTATGCATTTGAAGTGCCATAGGCGTGAAGCCTGGAGCTCCTTTTCCCATATGATCGCACATCATGTTCATTTGCGGTGATGAGCCAAGTCTAAGCCCAGCATCTTTAATCTTTTTAAAATCCTTGTTCGCATATCCACCAACGATGTCACGGATCGCTTCAAGATGTTCTCTCATGTTCTTCTTCTGATGTTCGGCCATAAACTCCAATAGAGGCAATGGTTTTCTTTTGTCCGCTTCTATTGCCTTAAGTGGGTTTGTGACCTGGTTATTATGGCCCATATTATGAGTATGTTGGGCATTGGCTGCGAAGGAGAAAAAGAAAACTGTAGCTATTAGTTTAGTCATGAATACCCCTTGATAACATCAGCCTATATTAAATTAGTTGCGCGTGCAACTAATTTGATATAGGCTTCAATTGATGAATAGAAAACCTGCCGAAATCAAATTAAGAAATAAAGTTCAGAAGTTTGTCAGGACTCTAGGAGTCTTCCGGAGTCAAACACCGTGCGGCAGACCCATCTCCGTATCTGGCGCCCATGCTTTAATGGTCCTTATTCAACAAACTTCGTCTGAAAGTCTCTCTCAGAAGGAACTTCAGCAGTTTCTCAATTTAGATAAAAGTAATATCGCAAGACTCTGTATGAATCTTGAGAAAGAGGGATATGTTACGCAGATCAAATCAGTGAAAGATGCTAGAGTTCGGCTTTTGAGTTTAACTAAGAAAGGTGAAAAACTTGCTATTCAGCTTTTGGATGACTCACAAAAAAGATTTCAAAATATTTTAGATAAAATACCTAAGAAGTATCATGCCCAGGTATTTCATTCTTTAGATCTTCTTCAAGAAGCTCTAGATTCAGAGAACGAATAATTCTTTGTTGCCTAAGTAAACAAAGTATCCTTTCGACTTAATTTTGTTGTCATGCTCGCTACTCTCTGTGTTTTCAGTTGCTTAAATCTTAAAAAAACGCTTGTGTCCGTACTATGGTACGGATGTTATAGTCTATGCTATGGAAAAAATAACAATCGGAAAATTAGCAGAAATGTCAGGAGTGGGTGTAGAGACTGTACGTTTCTATCAAAGAAAAGAACTTCTTCGTGAACCCAAAACGAACGGTACAGTTCGTACCTACAGTGAGGATGATGCTCAAAGAATCATTTTCATTAAGAGGGCCCAAGACCTTGGCTTTACTTTAAGCGAAGTGAAGGAACTTTTGGAACTTAATACAAAACCACGCATAACCTGTGGGACCGTGAAGGCTAAGACCGAAGCTAAAATTCATGAAATAGAAACTAAGATCGCTGATCTCAATCGTATGAAGGCAAGTCTCGAGAAGCTTGCATGCGCTTGTGACGCAAGCCAGGACAGCATCAGGCAATTCAAAGTACAAGAATGTTTCGATGTTGGACTTAATTGTAAATGTTAATAGGAGAAAATTATGAAACGATTTCACATCCATGTTGGAGTAAAAGACCTTAACAATTCTATTCAGTTTTATTCAACTCTTTTTGGACAGAAGCCATCAAAAGTGAAAGACGACTATGCGAAATGGATGCTTGAAGATCCAAGAATTAACTTTGCCATCTCAACACGCTCAGGGAAAGAAGGTGTTGATCATCTTGGTATGCAAGTTGATGAGGGACATGAGCTAGAAGAAATTTCACAGCGTCTTAAAAAAGCAGATTTAGGTGTCTTTGATGAAGGTTCGACAACCTGCTGTTACGCCGAATCAAGTAAAGCTTGGGTAAAAGACCCTTCTGGTATTGCTTGGGAAGCCTATCATACGATGGCCGATGCTGAGACTTTCAATGGAAAAGCAAGTCTCGACCCAGCTGCGAATGCTTGTTGTGCACCAAAGGCACCTACCAAAACAAGCTGTTGCTAGGAGTTGTTAAATGGATAAGAAAAATATCATGTTTCTTTGTACTGGAAACTCCTGTCGCTCTCAAATGGCCGAAGGCTGGGCACGAAAATACTGGGGACATGAATTTAATGTCTTTTCAGCTGGCACTAAAAAACATGGCATGAATGAGCGTGCGATGAAAGTCATGAAAGAAGCAGGTGTCGATATTTCGTCACACTTCTCGAAGACGGTAGAAGAACTACCCAAAGTGACATTTGATTATATCGTAACAGTTTGCGACCATGCCCATGAGAATTGTCCTTACTTCCCAGGTGGAAAAATTGTTCATGTTGGTTTTCAAGATCCTCCGGCCTTAACGAAAGAAATGAAAGATGAGGAGGAGATTCTTTCCGTTTATCGGCGGGTAAGGAATGAGATTGAAGCATTCGTAAAAGAAATGAAAAAGACTCTGGAGAAATAGATGGGATTTTTTGAGCGCTATTTAACTGTTTGGGTAGGGTTATGTATTATTATCGGAATTGTGATTGGGAAGATTTCAGGTGACTCAATTAAGGTATTGAGTGATCTGAATATTTCAACAGTTAATGTTCCTGTTGCGATTCTAGTGTGGCTTATGATCTACCCGATGATGGTTCAGATCGATTTTAGCTCTATCACTAAAGTCGGTTCTAACCCCAAAGGGCTTGCACTAACTCTCATCATTAACTGGCTGATCAAACCCTTCACTATGGCATTCTTTGCTTGGATATTTTTTGATAAATTGTATGCAGCTTATCTAACCCCTGAGCTGGCGCAAGAGTATATTGCTGGCGCGATTCTACTGGGGGCTGCACCCTGTACGGCGATGGTTTTCGTCTGGTCTTACCTTACAGACGGAGATCCCGGTTATACTCTGGTTCAGGTTGCGATCAATGACCTCGTACTTCTCATGGCTTTTATCCCGATTGTGAAATTCCTGCTTGGTGTTTCAAATATTGAAATTCCATTTGATGCCTTATTGTCTTCGGTAATTATTTTTGTGGTGATTCCATTAGCAGCGGGATTTATATCCAACAGAGTCCTCGTTAAGTCTAAAGGTGAAAAATGGTTCACAACAGTGTTCTTGCCTAAACTCAAACCTGTGTCCATTGTCGCTCTGCTTTCTACTCTAATCCTTCTCTTTGCCTTTCAGGGGGAGAAGATTATTGCATCACCATTTAATATTCTACTAATTGCAGTCCCTCTTACGATTCAAACTTATCTGATCTTTTTTGTGGCCTGGTGGATAGGGAGAAAGATGAAGCTCCCACATTGTATCTGCTCTCCAGCGTCCATGATTGGGGCAAGTAACTTCTTTGAACTATCTGTCGCTGTGGCCATTTCTTTGTTTGGTCTTAATTCAGGTGCAGCACTGGCAACAGTGGTGGGTGTTTTAATAGAAGTGCCTGTGATGTTGTCGCTAGTGAAGATATCAAATAAATGGAAGTATTAGTGATAAGTCAAAGCTAGTAAAAAAATAGAGACTACATTTAGAAATAGTCATATAACGCAGGTATGTGCTCTGATGAAAAATTCAGAGTAGGTCTTGTGAAAGTAAAAAAGCTTCGCGGAAATTCACAGGATGATTTGAAATCCATTGGCCGTGGCTATTTTGTCTACATTTGACTGATAAGTTTTTGAATTTAATCAGCGTCGCCACCTCCACCACCGCCAAAAGCGGTGATATAACCTCTAAAAGAGGTTGACCCCGGAATAAGTTCTCTATACAATCTAGCTATGCTAGATAAAATCCTCGGCAGCGATACTGCCATGAAAATCATGTTACATTTAGTTCATTACGGAGAGATCTACCCCTCTGCCGTTGCCAAAGACTATCAACTCTCTTTGAGTGGTGTGCAGAAGCAGTTTCAACGTTTCGAGGAAGCTGGAATTTTAGTTTCCAAGCTAGTAGGTAAATCCCGAGTCTATTTATTCAATAAAAAATCGCCTGCAGTAAAACCATTCATGGATTTGGTTAAAGTTTATTACGACGGCCTTTCGCTGGAAGATAAAGAGCTACTTTTTGGAACTCGAAGAAGACCTCGCAGACCGGGAAAACCAGTCCTACGAAAAGGACAGAACCTTGGCGATTAATCTTAAAACCTGCAGTGAAAAAGAACTTTGGGAATATGTAGCTGTTCATTTAAAGAAAAGAGGAATCGATACGATTCTCGTTGGTGGAGCAGTTGTTTCTATTTATTCCAAGGGTGCTTATCACTCAGGGGATCTAGATTTTGTTAAAGCAAGCATGTTTGTCACTAAGCTTGAAGAAGCGATGAATGAAATCGGTTTCAAAAAACACGGGCGACACTATATTCATCCAGACTGCAAACATCTTTTCGTCGAATTTCCTGGAGGGCCACCTCTTGGTATTGGCGAGGATAATTCAATTGTCCCTGATGAAGTTGAAGTCAAAGGTACAATTATCAAAATACTTTCACCAACCGACTGTGTGAAAGATCGTTTAGCCTCTTATATTCATTTCAAAGCAAAAGAAGGCCTAGATCAGGCCGTCTTGGTTGCAAAAAACCAAGACGTAAACCTATCAAGCATTAAGAAATGGTGTAAGAATGAAAAGGCAGAGTGGGCCTTTGAGGATTTTGTAAAAAATTTAAAAACCTAGATCCTAATCACCCGGATAAGTTGTTGTATCAAGGAGTGAACACCACTTGATACATTTACTTTCAGTTGTACCATTCGTGCTCCATGAACATAAATAGCCGAGCGTGGTTGATTTCTCTCCATGATAATTCCATTTTGTTGAATCGTAGATTTTTGTCCCATTGTAGCCGAGGATATTTCCAAATCCATCGTAAATTTTTTCAACTTTATAATAAGGATTTCCACTTGAACCTAAATGCTTCATAATCTCATCGATCATTTTTAAAGATTCTCTTTCAGAGTAAGTTTTAAGTATTCTACGTGCTCCTTTGTACGGCTCCGCTAATTCTTCTTCAGTAAATAAACTCAAGTCACATTCAGAGAATTGAACTTGTGAAATAATGTATTGAATGACCTTATCTTGATAAACATATCGATTAGAATCATTAATTTCAAAATCTTTATGGAATGATCCTTCAGGTGATTTGTCCAAATTTCATCTTTGGCTGGCCGACCCAGCCTTTATTATAAGAAAGAAAAAATTAATTATTCATTATATGGATATAAAACCCCAATTAAAATTTTTTGAATATATATGGGAGAAAGATTCTTTTAAAAAACTATAAAATAATCTTAGAAATATATCTGAAAGCATGGCACCACCTACACTTGATAGGACAAAAGCAGAAGTTTCATTTGTAGACCTTGTTTGTTTTAATCCATTCTAAGTTAGTATACGTATTTTCTTGTAGTTACACGCTTTAAGTGTAACTATTTGCACCCATAATCGTTCTGTGGGTGCTAAAGTTTACAAAATTAAAACCGATGCTATAATGTAATTAAACGCACCCACTATGAATTTATGGGTGCTGGAGTTTACATGAGTCTAGAATCAGATCTTAGAGCAAAGTCATCGTTTACAACGGAAGAAGCCAAAAAACATGGCCTTTCTCCTCGTATGCTTTCTTATTATGTCTCAAAAGGACAGATTGAACGGCTTTCAAGAGGCGTTTACCGCTTTAGCGATTACATGATTAAAGATGCAAATCTTCAATGGGAAGAGTTGTCTGTTGCGGCCCAACGAATTCCAGGGGCCGTGATATGTCTCATCTCTGCGCTAAACTATTACGGTCTCACTGATGAGAGGATGAAAGAACATTGGATTGCTGTTCCTCATTCTCATCCACATGTACATTTTCCTATGACTCGTATCGTTCGTATGCGAAACATGTCACTTGGAGTGCAAACAAAACGAATCGCGGAAATAGAAGTCAGGATCTTTGACCCAGAGAGGACGATTATCGACTCTTTTAGACTTCTCGATTTTGAAACGGCAATGAAAGCACTAAAGCTTTATCTTCAAGGTAAATGTGGAAGGCCAAATATAAAAAAATTAAATTTGTATTCAAAGGAATTGAGAGCAGGTGTTAATAAATACCTTGCCCCACTGTTGGTATGAGTAAAGCAATTGAACAATCAGTAAAATAAAAATTGAAAAATATTGCAAAGAAAGAAGGAATCGCATTTCAAATCCTTGATCAATATCTTGAAATGGGGCGTGAGACCCGGGATCTCGACTTCTTAATGCATAAGATTGAGTCAAATGCTGATAAGGTTCAGAAAATCTTTGAGGAAGTTGCATCTATCGAAATGAAAGATGGCTTTGAATTTATGGACATAAAACTTGATCTCCTCTCCATTGAGCATAAAAAATATCCTGGCTACCGTATGGGTGTTACAGGAAAACTCGGTCAGATTAAGCAAGTAATTACTGTTGATGTAGGAGTAGGTGACGTCGTTAGACCAAAACTTATTGAAGTCGAATTAATGCAGGACAAAGGTCCTATTTTTGAAGCTTCAATTAAGGTGAATGCTTATCCGGCAGAGTATATCTTTGCAGAAAAGTTTGAGGCCATTATCCATCTTGGAGAATCAAATGGAAGGATGAAAGATTTTTATGATTGTATGCAGATCATTAAAGAAGCTTCAATTTCAAAGGAAGAATTTAAAGAAGCTATCGAAGCAACGTTTTCGAATAGAGGAACTAAAGTTGGTCTGATTCCGGATCACGCTGATCGGCTCGCTTCAAGATGGTCAGGATTTGTTAGAAAGAATAAAATTTCTAATGTTGAGATTGGTGAAGTGATCTTAATGATTAATGAATTTTTGCAGAAAATAGGCATTCAGGATAAATAATGGGCATTTCATAATTTCAAAGAACAAATCTGATTTCTGTCTGTTCTGAAACAGTTTATTAAGAGGACATAAGTTTGTTTGCCAGGGGAACTTTTTAAGAGATAAAAGTTAGCGGCAAAGGATGTGAAGAAATGGAACACGTTTATAATGAAGTCAATTTGAGTATGGTTCTATTAAAGTCCGTTGGAATAATCCTTCTCTTACTAGGAATTGGATATCTTTTTAAAGTCCGTCCAGCTTTTCATCCTCAATGGAAAAATGTAATTGGACTCGGATGTGTCTTTGGACTATTGAATGCGGGATTAGTAATTACCTTAGGTGAAATGGCATTTTTTGCTACTCCGGTTATGTTGATTATTTGTATAGTTTTATTCTCTTTTAACAAGCTTCCACTTTACAAGATCAAGCATCTCTTCGGGCTTTTGATAGCTTTTGTTTTTTCTTCGGTGACATTTTTTATCGGTATTGCTGGAACATTTTTTCATTTAGCAGTCGAAGGGAAGCTCTGATCTATGGAAGGTCCAAGAATTCTCAATCTTATGTTTGAGGCCAGACTAGAAGTCTATCAGCTTATCGATTCACATTATAGGCCAATGCCTAAAAAGCCAGATGGAACTATTGATGAATATGCAAAGGGATTGGGCAATAATGACATTGATGCTTTAAGGCATGCCTATGTCAGTGGGAGATACACCATGGAATTTGGTGAAGAGACAGCTGATATTTTAGGACGGCTGAACGAGTTTAAGAGTTTTAATTTTGGCACCAAAGAAGTCCCCAGCGAGAATATGGATCTTTGGAATAATGCCATTGGACGCCGTTATGGGAAGAAGGCAAAAACAGGTAAGGAGCTATTCGATTTCTTGATCAAGGCGCTAAAAGCGGGAGAGTGGATCATTGATTTGAAGGATAAGAGAAAATATAAAGGTGAAAAATACATCAAGAGGATTCCGAAGTCTTTTGTCATTAGAATCAAAGAAACAAAGAGTGGTGCGAACATTGAGTTTTTGGACGTTCGTAGAAAAGTTCTAATGTCAAAAATGGATTTTATTTCAGCAATCAAGCAAGGCAAGTATCCTGGCTATGCTGTTAGAAAACATCAATCAGGTGAGTTCCCTTATTCGACTAGGGATAAATTCAGTTTTAATAATCTTGGTTAACGTCCGGTATAGACTACTTTGATAGATAGTCACAAAATTATTTAAATACATGCTCTCTTTTGATGCAGAGTAGGTCTTGTGATTTGTGATTATTCGCAGGATGTTTTGAAATCTGAATAAGTGGCCATGTTGGCTACAAATGCTTTCTAAGTTTGTAATTAATCAACATCACCACCTCCTCCAACATAAAAAAAAAAGCCACTCGAAAGAGTGGCTTTTTTTTCCTGAAAAGATCCGTTAACGCGAAAGTTAGCTGTCTTTTGAAATCTCACTTCGTTTTTCTTCCCATCTGCGTTCAAGGTCTGTCCCGTCCCCATAAGGTATGAAATGTTCATATTTTTCATGACGAGCTTTTGGTTTGGTTGCATGTTTTATTGGACACCAGTATTGTTCTGTTCTCGCAGCGACCTCTCTCACATAAGCTATGACCCCATTAAAGTAAGCGCAGTAGGCACAGTTTACTTTTTTGACGGAAGAGAGGTATTTGAGGCGATGTCTATCATTTTTAATGAAGTCACTCCGTTTGACCTTAGGGATTCCGTAAACCGGGAAACAGATATCCTGATAGAGCTGGACGAAAAGGTCCATGATCAGGGCCGGAATGAAGAGGGAATATATAACTGGAGCTGTGAGGATCATCAAGACATCAGTTTTGAACTCTTTTAAGCGTTTCGAGTCGATAGAAACATTCAGAAAATTATCCACAGAATTTCTCCTTAGTTTTGAAGATTGATTTATTTTTTAGTGACTTCTTATGTCATTAATCACTTTTCTAACTGATTGGCACTCTTGCTGGTTAAATTTACTCACATCATTCACTGCACACTTAAGTCCTTGTGGAGAACTGAAGGACTTAGAAAGATTCTTTACTTGAATCATTTGAAACTCCTCGTTTGAATGGATATATAAAGTTTATGGGTTTGATTTTTTTATAGTCAAGATTTGGCCAAGGATATTTAAGCTATTTTTTCTTTTTCTGATTAAAATAAACGGTTTTACGCTCTTGACGTTGCTGAAAAGCGAAATTTTTTTTGAACTAAGAAACAGAACCGAGATAATTTTCAGCAAGTTCAGTGAACTCCCTCCCAAGGCCAAAACTTTAAGCAATTTGAATAATAGATCTCCAGGGTCTCGGAATCGATTTCAACTTTGCATTCGGTATACCCTCTAATTTCATCTAAACTAATCCAAAGTCGCTGATTATCTCCTCGATTTATCAAATACTCCCAGTTAACGGAGTATCGATTTTCATCGGATAGTTCCTCCAAAGAAATTCCAAATTTTGTACTAATATGTTCTCTGGCAACCTGAATGGCCTCATCTGGCCTTTGGGCAAAAGCACTTAAAGTAAGAGTGAAAAGAATCAAGCTAAGTAGTAATTTCATTTGGGTCTCCTTAATTTTTGCCACTTATACTTAATTACAGGAAAATATAAAAATATATAATTTCAATGCAATTCATGCTAAAAAGATATACATGAATCTTCTTCACTTAGAGTATTTCTATACTGTCGCAAAAGAAGGGGGCTTCCTTCGGGCCTCTGAAAAGCTTCGCATTCAACAGCCGGCCATTAGCCGAATGGTGGCGAGTCTTGAGGACTATTTAGGATTTAAGCTTTTTGAGAAAGTTGGAAGGAACGTAAGACTAACGTCCCAGGGGAAAGAGGTCTTTGAAAGTTGTAAAAAGATTTTTGGAGAAGTCGAAGATCTAAAACTCTCTGTCGGAAAGATTGGCCGAGAAATCAAAGGCCCCATTTATATTGCGGCTTCCGAGCCCATCGCTGGAAATTTCTTGCCAATGATGATTGCTAAGATGATCAAGGCCCATCCTAAACTGTATCCAAATATTTATTCCGGGCCCTCTTCGCTGATGCTTAAAAAAATTGAAAACAGTGACATCGAAATTGGATTCTTTTTTCATATTCCAAATCTGTCTGAAAAATTAGTGACGATTAAAGAAATCGATATTCCTTTTCGATTAGTTGTTCATAAAAATTATAAGAGAGATGAGTCTGTGTTACGTCAGTTCATTGGCTCAAGAGAAATTGATGATAATACAACCAAAGAGTTTCCAACTTTAGATCTACTCAAAAAGATTTATCCAGGTGCCAAGATCAAAATTTCAAGTAACAATCTCACCACTCATAAAGAGCTGGTTCTTAATGGCGCAGGTGTTTCTGTTCTCCCAGAGTTTTTGATTCGCGAAGAATTGAAAAGTAAAACTTTTGTGGATGTAATCCCAAATAGAAAGTTTTCCTTCCCCATGAAAGTAGTGGCACGCAAGAATGCTGTCTTGTCACTAAACTCTACGGCCCTTTTAGAGTATATTTAGTTTCCGAATTTAATAACACCCCAACTAACTCTCTGAAATTACAATTCAAAATATACGGATTTAAGTATATTTGTAAAAAATACGATAATTAGTATAAAATAAATTAATACTAAAAAACGTATGGAGTTCAGATGAAGACAGAAGATGGCCTACGGATTGGTAACATCAATACACCTAAGAAAGCTGGGCTTGCACTTAAGCGACTTCGCAAACAGCAGAATCTTTCCCAGGCCGACTTGGCAAAAATGATGAACATGAGACAACCAACGATTAGCGATGTCGAAAGTGGAAAAGGCACATTAGATTCTTTTTTTAAAATTGTCCAAGCCCTAAAACTAAATCTTGAATTATCAAGTCCGGGTACCGTCAAAACAAAACTCAACGGCAAAAGCAAAGTTCGTGCCGTATTGAGCTACCTGGATGAGGTGTAAAAGATGGGGCGTAAGAAAATTGCAAGGGCACTAAATGTTTTCTTGAATGGTGCAAAGGTAGGGCTCCTTAAGAAAGATCCGTCTGGACAAATATCATTTCAGTATGAGGAGGAATGGATACGAGAGGGATTTGCAATTTCTCAGTCCCTTCCAATTCAAGAACAGGAGTACAAGGGAGAAATTGTCTCAAGGTATTTTGATAATCTTCTACCAGATAATGATGAAATAAAAAAATTAGTCGCGCAGAAGTTTGGAGCAGAAAGCACTAGACCATTCGACATATTAGAAGTTGTAGGAAGGGATTGCGTTGGTGCTCTCACGTTTCTCCCTGAGGAAAGAGGGGAGCCACCGATCTTTGAGATGAATTATTCGAAGTTAACTACTAAGGCTATTGCTAATAAAATTAGGGGACTCGGCTCCATTAGTCCTCTTGGAATGGAAGAGGTTGATTTCAGACTATCGATCGCAGGTGCTCAGGAGAAAACGGCATTGCTAAAAGTTGGAAGGAACTGGTGTGAGCCACATGGCCAGACCCCCACCACACATATTATCAAGACCCCGATAGGTGCCTTGGGAATGGATATAAAATTTGATGATAGTGTGGATAACGAGTGGGCTTCGCTCTTTATTATGGAAAAGTTTGGTCTCAAGACGTGCAAGGCAACGATTGAAAGATTTGAAGATCAAAGAGTGCTTGTCGTAGAGAGATTCGATCGACGCTGGTTAAAAGAGGATGGAAAAGATGTTATCTTGCGAATCCCTCAAGAAGATATGTGTCAGGCATTTGGCGTGTCTCCTTATAAGAAATATCAAAATGAGGGAGGCCCAGGGATTGTAAGCATATCTAATTTTTTGGCCGGCTCTCAGGAAGCGAGTGACAGGTTTGAATTTTTTAAAGGGATAATGATTTTTGATCTTCTGTTTGCGACAGACGGCCACGCCAAGAATTTTAGCATCTTTATGAATCAGAAAGGATTCAAGATGACGCCTTTCTATGACGTTATGAGCGGATATTTTCTCCATGCAAGAGAAAAGCGGGGAATTCAAAAATTAAGACTTGCGATGGGAGTTGGAAATTCTAATCACTATAACTTTGATAAGATTTGGAAGCGTCACTATCTTGAGACGGCCAGCAAGTGTCTTATATCCAAAGAGGATTTCGAGAGGATTTATACAGAAGTAAAAAACAGTTTTAATAAATTTGATTATAAGACCAGTGAATTAGACAAAGATCTTAATACAAACACGCTGGAGCTAATTATTGAGGGAATGAATAAGAGGGCAAAAAGGATTTTTGTCTGATTTGGAACATTTTTTCATCTAATCTAGCAGTCGAAAGGAAGATCTAGTTTATTAAGACCTTTGAGGATTTGATATGAAAAATATTTTGTTTCTATGTACAGGGAATTCCTGTCGCTCTCAAATGGCCGAAGGGTGGGCCAAAAAATACTGGCGTCAAGAGTTTAATATCTTTTCGGCCGGAACCAAAAAACACGGCATGAATGCGCGGGCGATGAAGGTCATGAAAGAGGCCGGAGTTGATATTTCTTCGCACTATTCAAAGACGGTTGAAGAACTTCCAAAATTGACTTTTGATTATGTGGTAACAGTTTGTGATCATGCTCATGAGAACTGTCCTTATTTCCCAGGCACGAAAATTGTGCATGTAGGATTTCAAGACCCACCAGCACTCACTAAAGATATGAGCAGTGAAGAAGAAATTCTGGCCATCTATCGTTGTGTAAGAGATGAAATAGAAACATTTGTAAAAGAGATGAAAAAGACTCTAGAGAAATAAAATGGTTTGCCTGGCCTGGTGAGATTAAAGAATCCTTCTTAATTATCTCACTTATTGAAAATTCCGGATTACCGTATTCCTATTTTAGTATCTTTCAATACTAGAGCTCATCTCGTCGATAAGAAGTTTTGTTACTTGGTTTAAGTCATCTGAGTTCTTGAAAGCATCTTTCTGCCGCTGATAGGAGGTAAATCCCTTTAGGGTATTAAGGATCATTGTTTCATATTCAGAGTAACCAAATTGATTAAAATATGGTTTCAATTTCTCAACAAGATCTATCGTAAGGTCTTTTAAAGATGCGCTATCACCATTAGGAGAAGTGACAAGATCTGCTTCTACTCCATGTCGAGAGGCCCGCCATTTATTTTCTCGAATGATCCAATCTGGCAAAATTTCCCGTTTGATGCCTTTTTCATGCTGATCTCGATAGTATTTGGCCAAACAGTGTATAAGTGCTACATTTGCCATATTTTCTTTAAGGGTAGGCATCCCATCACAAATTCTAATTTCAAGAGTTCCATAGTTAGGACTTGGCCGTAAGTCCCACCATATGTCTTTGTAAGATTTAATTGACTGGGCCTTAGTAAGAACTTGGATCAGATTTTCAAAATCTTTCCAAGATTTCATCTGACAAGGATGCCCACCAGTTGGGATTGCTTCAAAAATAGTAACTCTTGAAGAAGCGAGACCAGTATCTATGCCTTCCCAGAAGGGAGAACTCGCAGAGAGTGCAAGTAAAATTGGAAGTTCATAAAGAAATTCATTCATCAGGCCGATGCATTCTTCGCCATCTTTTACTCCAATATGGACATGCATTCCAAATATAATAAGTCTTCTGGAGATAAATTGGTTTCTATCAATCAGCTCCTGGTAGCGTGGCAATGGAAATATTTTTCTTTCCCAATGTTTGGCGGTTGGATGAGTTCCCGCACAGGCAAAGGATAGTCCTATTTTATCAGCAGCTCTTTTAATAATTTTAAGATGTCCAAGCAGTTGTTCCTCAGCTTCTTGAACATTTCGACAGATGTCGGTTTTGATTTCAAGCATACTTTGCATAACTTCTGGAACGATATACGGATGTTCACCAATCTCATTTAATAATTCAATTGAGTGAGGAGAGAGATCAAGAGTTTTCGGATCAATAAGTTGTAGCTCTAGTTCAACACCCAGGGACAGCGAAGGTGAGGGATTAAATTGAATATTCATTTCGCTTCCTTTATTGGCAGATAAGTTTCTTTGAGTAAATCGTAAAATGATTTTTCTCCAATAACTTTGGCAAAATTGTTAGCAAGAATTGCTGCAAGCATCATTGGAAAAATTGAAGAATGACGATCAGTCATTTCAAGCACAAGGATAAATGCTGTAAATGGAGCACGAGTTACACCGGTAAGAAAAGCAATCATTCCTAAAAGGGTACAAAGATTTGAGTTTGAACTTGATACCAACGTTGCAATATAATTGCCAATGCTTCCACCCGCAGCTAGTGATGGGGCAAATATTCCTCCTGCACCTCCACTGATATAGGTCAAGATAGGTGCAAAGAAACGAAGTAAAGTTACGTGAAATTCTGATTTTTCTTCTGAGAACAAAAAACTTAGTAATAATTCTTTTCCAGATCCCATAAAACGATGATCCACAAAATAAATGATTGCAGCAGTAAGTAGTCCGCATAGTATAGAAAAAAGAGCTAGAAATTTGGTCGAGGTAATAAATAGTTTTTTAAACTTTGCAAGATTGAAAATGATTTTTCCAAACAGAGCACCCAATATCCCACATAGTATGCTGATGAGTACGATAGTTGGTATTAACTCATTTTTCATTGATAAAATTTTTGGATATCCGAGATAAAGGTAGGGGCCAGATATCATTTGAGAGGCAAAGCCAGAAATAATAACGGCAGTGATTAGGGATGATTTAAATTTGTTTAAATGCTGAGTTGCTAACTCTTCGATGGCATAGACAAGACCACCAAGAGGGGTGTTAAAAGCAGCTGCAAGACCAGCAGCTGCTCCAGTAATAATCCAAGTTTCAACAGTAATATATTTTTTAAATAAATTTATTTTTTTTGAGGCAAAGTAAAAAATGGAGGCAGATATTTGAAGCGTGGGACCTTCACGACCGATGGCCCCTCCTCCTAAAAGAACAACTACAGAACTTAGTATCTTCACAATCGCAATCTTTATTCCAAGTAGTGTTTCTACTTTTTCTGGTTGATGATTTTTCTCAATAATCTCTACTGCGGCCATAACTTGTGGAATTCCGCTTCCTTTTGCTTCCGGGGCGAGAAAATAGACTAGTGCCCAAGAGATTAAAAAGAGTAAAGGAGTGATAAAAAATAAATATTCTGGCGTATTCTTATAGATGTGATTCGCAAATGATTCTGCAAGTGAGATTAATTTCGAATAGCACACAGCAGTTAATCCAACAATTAATGCTGATGCCCAATAGGGCCATTTGTGCAACATGATGTAATTGAATATTTCTTCTCTCTTGAAGTTTAACATACAGATATTATGCACTCTTTAATCAGTTTGTCATTTAATGAAGCTATAAAAATGTCTAACTAAAAATTGAATAGGCACAAGAGAGATCTTGTGATGTATAATTATTTGAAAAATGTTTTGAGAATTTGAAGAAGTTTCTTTTTCCCTCTGTACATTAAAATCTTTTAAAAAATATCCATGCCGATTAGGACAAAATTATGAGTAATGATCAAAGAATAATTGAACTTGAAATACGTTTTTCTCACCAGGATCAATTCTTAAAAGATTTGAATGAAGTGGTAGTCGCTCAGCAATTACAAATTGAGCAGCTTGAGAATGCCATTATTGATTTGAAGAGAAGTATTAATTCTGAAGCAGGAGCTAAGGAAGTACGAAATCTCAGCGATGAGAGGCCACCCCATTATTAAAGCAGCTGCCTCAGCTCTTTCATAATAGAGAAGTCCTTTGATTCAAACTTCTTCGTGTAGACTCCTTTCTTAAATAGTTATAAAGTACCTTAAATAGCGCCCCGAGAGGGGCTTTTTTATGTTTAGGAAGTTAGATGAACGCTGATTCAAAGATCTCATGGTCTGATTTTAATCTCTCACCAGAAATGCTCAAAATAATAGACGAACTTGGTTACAAACATCCTTCGGATGTTCAAGCACAAACCATTCCGTTGGCACTCGCAGGAAAAGATGTTTTGGTTTCTTCACAAACTGGAAGTGGGAAGACTGCTAGTTTTGTCATTCCCATTGTAGAGAAGTTTAAAAATAAAAATGGAACCTTTATTCTTGCACTTTCTCCAACCAGAGAAATTGCACAGCAAACCGGAGAGATCTTTAAAAGAATCGGGGGGCCATTTGGAATGAAAGTCGCCGTTTGTATCGGTGGTGCCAATCTTAATGATGAAAAGGCCGCACTTGCATTAAGTCCCCATATTATTGTGGCGACACCAGGAAGACTTTGCGATCACCTTGAAAGAGGAAACCTGTGGCTAGATTTTATTCAGTGTCTGGTTTTTGATGAAGCTGATCGAATGCTCGAAATGGGATTTGCAAAACAGATTGATACAATTACAGAACAAATTCCAAAGACTCGCCAAACACTTATGCTCTCAGCTACATTTGCTCCTAAAGTTGAGAAGCTCGCCCGTAAAGCGATGAACAATCCCGAGCAAGTGGTTATTTCTAAAACCGAACAATCGACACCTAAAATTGATCAGATGCTTTATTGGCTTCCAGAAGAAAGAAAACTTTCAAAGCTTGTGCAGATTCTTCAAGATGAAAAAGGAACTTGTTTTATCTTTGTGAACTCTAAAGAGAAAACTTATCAACTCACGCGTCTTCTAAATAGAAGAGGCATTGAAGATGTCACTTATATTCATTCTGATTTACAGCAAGAACATCGTGAGCTTGCTATCGCGGATTTCAAGTCTGGCAAGTATCGTATTATTGTGGCCACTGATGTCATGGGACGAGGGATTGATGTCGATGATGTTGCTCACGTTGTGAACTATGACGTTCCCAAAGAAGCGGCCGATTATATTCACAGGATCGGTCGAACTGGAAGACGTGGACAAACTGGTCATGCTTCTACGTTCGCTATTCCAGGAAAAGATGATAAGGCCATCGCTGCCATCGCTAAACTTCGAGGTAAACCTGCTCCGGCCCAACCTGGCCAGGAACCAAGACGACCACGACATGATCATGAGCACAGAAGACAGCGTCCAGCTGTTTCTAGGCCAGTCACTCCAAAAATAAATTCAGAAATTGCGCCTTCGGCACCCATTGCTCAAGTAAAAAAAATAGGGCTGATTGAAAGAATTAAAAATATTTTCAAAGGGCGCTGGCCTTATTAACAATCAACTAGAGATTTAATGGGCCAATAACTTCACTGACTCCAAGCGGTTCGCTTCCAAAGCGTTTAATGAGTTCGATACGTGCATTAATCTCGCTCTGCCCGATGCCACGTTGTAAAAGGGACTCTTCAAGGGCCGGCAGTTTGATATCGATTTTTTTAAAGCGCATAGTGCATTTCATTTGTGTCCAAACGCCTTCACAAAGTGCAATTGCTTTTTCACCTTCAAAGACGCGTAGAGGGAGTTTCTCAATGATGAGATTCATTTGAACAGTTTGGCCTTCAACTCCAGTCATATCAAATGGGATCTCATAGAGAATTTCAGCTTTAATGGTGGCGTTAGGATCTTTTTTAGTGACGGTGTAGTTGATAAGATCAAAAGTAGCTATACTTGCATCTTCATTTTGAGTTGGAATTATGTAGCGTGCTTTGAACTTTTGTACTTCTTCGGACTGTGCCGATAGGGCCGTCATGAGAAGAAAAGAAACAAAAATCAATTTCATAGCGTTCTCCTAAAGTGTGTATACAGTGGCCCGCGCTTTGCCAACTTTCTTAATCAAACCCATTTCTGATAGCTCACTAAGGTCTCTTAAGGCCGTCATAGGCGTAACAGAAAAATGTTCTGCATATAAACGCACTTGCCAAAAGGGTTGAGTTTTTAGCAAGTGAAGAGCTTGAAGTTGTCTTATATTAAATTTTTCATGATTTGGTAAATGTTCATAAAAATTATCCACACTTTTTACTTCAATTAAGGGGTTGAGTTCAACCCATTGAAATTTTTTGAATAATCGATAGGAATGGTCCTCACCAATAAGAATGTGCTTGAGTGGCCCTAGCACCTGTCTTACCCGTGAGATTTGAGTGTAGATCAGATTATCGTGACGAATGGGGTCGTATTCATGGCCCCAGACATTTTTTACGAGTGAAGCTTTTGTTATTCTTGAAGCAAAACTTATTTCACGAAGCATTTTTCTTAGAAGCTCGCTCACACCTGTTTGTCGCGCATGTATTGCTTCAGGTGTAATGAAGAGAATACCATTTTTCCATAGGCCAGAGATGATATAATTTTCTTTTTTACTTTGAACCTTATCCCGCAAAAGCCCCCAGTGGCCAAGGACGACCAGACTTTGGAGTGCTTTTTCCCATTTAGGACTTTTCCATTCATCAAAGAAAGCCGTCAGTGGATCTTGGGACATTTGTTTTTCTCCCCAACCATAGCGGGCAAGTTTATTGAATGCGCGTGGATCACCAATGATACGGGTGAGTTGGATGATTTCTTCTTTGAGATGTTCAGAGGTATGTCCTAGAGTGGAGAGAATATCATGTTTGAGGCCTAGAACTTTGAGCAAGATTCTTTTGTCAATTTGAGGGTTAATATGTCGTTGCGCCTCGGTGAGTGAATGAAGACTAAGATCGAGCTTGCCTGTGAGGTACTGAGCATAGGCCATTTCAAAGTGCCACATGGCCATATGACGTGAGAGTTTAAAGGCAAAGATAACTTTGCGAGCGCGCTCCATAGTCTTAAGGGCCTCTGACATTTTCCCAGTTAGAAGCTCTAAATGGGCAAGACTTAAAAGCAAGAGACCTTCTGAATAATTATCAACACCGGTGATCGTTTTCAGATGCTTTCTCAGCATCTTCTCATCTTCCTCAGGTGTTTGACTAAATTGGGCCTTATAGCTGGCGATGGATACTTCATTAGCAGCAATGACAGAATTGTTGCCAATAAGTTTTGCTAGACTTTTGGCCTCTTCTAGATAAAAAAGTCCTTGAAAGATGTCTCCCATCTGTACCAAGTTATGCCCTAAGAGATCGAGGGCAAGTATTTTCCAATAAACTTCATCCATCATGAGAGCTTGCTCTCTGCTACGTTCTGTGAAGCTTAGACTTAAACGGTAACGGCCATGAAAGTGAGCATAGAATGCGAGTGCCTGAAAGTAGAAATAGGCACTCTCGCTGTCACAATTACTGCGATATCTTTTGGCCAAATGTTTAAGCCAAGTTTTCGCCTCAAGATATTCACCTTTCCTAACAGATGCCAGTAAAAAGAAAAAATCATTTTGTGAAGATGTGCTCTTACCTTTAGTGAGAATTTTGGCCTCTGTGAGTGATCCACGAAAGCATAATGTAGCGATCACCCAAGGTACATCTGATTGGGAAAACTCTTTTTTTTGATAGAGCTTCCATAGCGACTGAAGGTCGCCTTTTGTAAATAACTCTTTAAAATTAATAGGTTTTTTCGTCATTTATTATCACAACATATCACAACATTTTATGTAAGTACATAGTCGTGTAATGATCTCCCAATCTTTGCGATAACTAATGTATCGAGATGCCTGATGCATCTTTTATTGAGGAGAACAAAATGAAAAAAATTACAACTACGACTCTGGCCCTTATCACTGTTGCAACTTTGGCCTTTCCATTTAAATCTGCGAAGGCAGCGGTCACAAAAAATGAACGTGTTTTAGTTGTCGTCTCCGAACTTGATAGTCGCGGAATGCAAGAGCTTCGTCCTCTTTACCAGGCACTTGAGCAACTGACACAGTTCACTGTTCAGGGCATCTTGGGAAATAGCTATAGTCGTATAGAAGTAGTCGCCAATCGTGATGCTACTTATGCAGAATTTAAGCGCGCTTTAAAAGAAATTGCACGTGAACCAGGGATTCGTGCAATCGATGTCATTCTATCTTTACATGGTCTTCCAGGGCGTCTCTCTTTTGATGATATGACTTGGAACACTTCTGAGATGGAGAATCGCTTCTATATTGGTAACACTCCCCAAGATCGTGTTGACCGTATTCTACTGAGAAGGAAATTACGTATGATGTATAACCTCTCTTGTTACGGCTCAAGCCATCGCGAGAATTTTATTGGTATGGGCTTTAAGGCAGTTAATGGCTCTATTGGTGTGAATGCGAACTCTGAAGTTGAATTTGTTCCGGCCTTAACTGCTTGGGCCGCAGGAGCTGGATTCAAAGATGCTTTCAACGGAAGTAATAGTCCATTATTTATTGCCGCAGCAGATGCACCAGTTCGCCTGGCCGGGCAGTTGGCCAATAATGCCCTCAAAGAGACAAACTCGATGAAGGTATTTAGTGGCGATGTTTCGATGAAAATTAATTCAGAAGTTCGTTAGTAGCTTGAGGGGGGGGAATTCCCCCCTCAAACTTTGGAGGTTATATGATTAGATTATTCTTACTTATATTGATTACTGTTTTATCGGATCTTACTTTTGCGCTTGATACGAGCAAAGAAGAAATGCAAGTACTGTCAACCGCGATAAATGAAACACGCAAAAGTATAGCAAGTGTACTTGCAAGTGATGCAAATCTTGAAAAAAGTTTCAAAAAATATGCGCATGATGCCAATGAGATTTTATCACGAGCGAGACGGATAGATATGAAACACTTTTGGCCATTCGTGAACTTAATTTAAAGCAAAGAGATAAGATGAATCTTCTTCTTCAAAAGGCCAAAGTAGATAAGAAGGCCATTACAGAGAAGTTAGCGAGCATCTTTAAGAGTTTGAAAGAAAAAAATAAAAAAGAATATTATTGGTCATTGGATGAGGGAATGGGAATTCACTGGCGATCTGCTCAGGTTGAGTCATCATCTACTCCAGCTCCAGCAGCTCCGATCACCCATATTTTATCCGCTCCTTTTAATGACAGGGATACATCTGCTATTGGTGAAGAAGATCTAGTCGATTTAGAGGAAGGAAAATATCAGGCATTTACAACAGGAATTATGCTGATGAGTACTAGTAGAGAGAATGGTATTGGACACTTCTTTTCACCATTGTCTACGCATAATCGTATTAAAATTACTGGTTCGGTATCTAATGCAGAGGTTTCATTATTTGCGATGGGATATGTTGGAGTAAGTAGTGCGAGCGCTAAAAGTATGATTAAAATAGAAAAAAATGGAAGGACAATTTGTGAAAGTGAATTTGATCATGGGTCAGTTCTTGCGGTTGTAGCGTGGTTAAGTGAAGAGGAACATGGTGATCAATTCTCAATCAATTGCAGCATTCGTTCCACTGATAACGATGAGCTTAATACAAGTCTAACCACAAAGGTTTCTACATTAACAGCTGGAGGAGGAGCATCGTCGGCCGAGGTGAAAACAAATGTTCGTAAGCTCGAGATAAAATATTTTAATAATTAGTTCACTTGGCCAAAAGGTAAAGCACCTTTTGGCCTTTACTAGCTAACTTACCAGTTCTTTTTAGGAAAACTGTTTTAGAAGAATTAAAGTATGAAGCAATCAATAAAATGTTAGAAAACAAATGAAAATAATTTTGATGACTTTGTTGTCATGTATGGAACTTCTATTCATGCGATTGACTGCTGTCGTTACATTTTTAGGACTTCTTCCGGCATCGCTTGCAACTGGAATTGGTTCTGATATTCAAAGACCAATTGCAACCGTGATTGTTGGGAATTATTATTTTTGTATTGCCAGTTCTTTATGGTGTTTTAATTAAGAAAAGTTTTAACTTAAAGAGTTCTCTTGTGTAAGAGATCAAGTTTATATTTTGCAAGGGCAAGGTGTGATCACTGACCATTGAGATGGAGTCTACCGACTATGACCCAGGATTGGACTGGCCCGAGGATAGAAACACTCTTCACTGGGCCTGAGAATTGTAAATCTTACACGTAACCATTTTTTGGATGCACTTTGCATCCAAAACTCTGGATGCGCATTCATGATGCTGTTATAACAGGCCCATGAATGAGCAAATTAAAATTCAAAAGACATTACATCGGGCCTTGGCCGAAATTCAGACCAAGAACCCAAGCTACTCTGTAAGGGCCTTTTCAAAAAAGCTTGGCCTAACTTCTGGGACTGTTAGCTTGGTCATGCTTGGAAAGAGGAAGGTTTCTCAAAAGCTTGCTCAGCAAATTGCTGACAAGCTCATGCTTGATCCTCAAGAGCGCTCAGAAATTTTAGGGGAATTTTCAAAGAAAAATGCCCAGACCAAAGTTTCAGAAGATTTTTTAAAAATTACGGCCGATCAATTCAGTGTCACTAGTGAATGGTATCACTTCGCTATTTTGAATTTAATCAAAACCAAAGACTTTAAAAGCGATGTGAATTGGATTGCTGAACGCTTGGCACTTACTCCTAAAAAAGTTGAAGGCGCTATCGAGCGCTTAAAAAGAGTTGGTTTATTAACCGTGGATGAACAAGGTGAATTTTACCGCTCAAAAAATAAATTTAGAACTGATGACGATATCGCAGATATTTCATTACGCAAATCCCATCACGAAACATTGGATCTTGCTCATGAAAGTTTAGATCGTGACCCTGTTACTCAAAGAGATTTTACGTGGACTACGTTTGCTTTTGACGTTGAGAACATGCAAGAGGCCAAGGTTCTCATCCGGAAATGTCAAGATGACATTCTGGCGCTCAATGCAGAGTCGCAAAACAAAACGGAAGTCTATCGTCTCGCTGTTCAACTTTTTCCATTAACAAAACTAAACGGAGACAAAAAATGAAATTTTTAATAGGCCTTTATGCATTAAGTTTAATGAGCTTTGCTCACGCTGATGATCGCGCAGGGAATGGAGGATTCTTATACTCGAGAACATCTAAAAAGCTTTTAGATGCTTCACAAGCTTCTTTGCAAAATGAACTCGCGATTCTTTTAAAAACAAGATCAGATCTTACTTATTCATCAAATGAATGTCCAAAACCAATTGATTTTAGAAAACTCAATTCAATTACATCAGATCTTGCTTACACCTACACCACTAGCTCAAGCGACATTAATCCTGATGGTAGGGAAGAAAAGAAATTTTTCCAAATTAATAAGGATGGCAAGGTAGAAGCAACAGAAGTTTATTTTAGTGCTTTTGTTGATACCTATTTTAGATATCAAGAAGAAGGTGACGTTGAAAAGAAAGAACAAATTCTTGAACCTGTAAGAACTGCTATTATTCATGAGGCTTTGCACCTTTTTGAATACGGAGAAATGGATTCGAGAAAATGTAGCGAGGATCTCATCAAAGTTATTGAAAGCTACAACGATACAAAGCTAAGAATCCTTCGAGAGATTGTGAATGCGGAGAATGATCAACTTGTGTTCAACTTACTTCAGAGGACAGGGGGAACTCAAGAATGGCTGGATTCAGTTAAAAGAGTATCCAATGATATGATGTTTCAGATTGCTCAGAGGCGAATTAAATATTTATATCAGATAGACAAATTTGAGTTTGAGGCAGAAAATCAAAGTAAAGTTAGATCTTGTAATGGGAATAGTTACTGTCGATCTATAAGTGAATTAGCCGATGTTATCAATAATACAGATAACATTTTTGAAATTGCTAAATTTTTGAACGCAATATTTAGATTTTCTTTTGAAAAAGAACTTCCAACGAAACTTTAAGCTAAAACTTGAACTTGGTCTGACAAATATCAGATCAAGTTCAAGAGTTCTTTGTTTTAGTGAATTAGTATAACCAGCGAAGTGTGCAATCAAAGAAGAAGTAAGTTTGGTCAGGTAGTAAACGGCGTTTTACTGGAACCATAAGCATGGGCACAGATTTGCCATCGTTAGTGAGAATGCCTGTATCGATAACGTAAGGGTCATTCGTTATACCTAGACGGTAAAAGAACAAGCTAATTGCTCCATCTGGGCCATCAGCGTGAAAGCCATTACGGATTGAATGAAATAAATTAATTCCATTTGATGTTTTGATCGTCATATCAAAATTCTTAGAACCAGCAATCGCATTGCCTTGGAAACTCACTGGTGCATAGCTTAGGTGATGTTTAACTAGATTTTCAAAACACTCAACTTCATCGGGAGCAGTATTACAGGTCTCGGCCATCGTTTGCAACGTCGTGTCTACGTAAGATTTATTTGCATACCATCCGCCATGACAAGAGATGAGTTCAAGACGGCCAGTGATGCCATTGATATTTGAAATAGGGGCCGCAAAAGCAACTTGAGCGAGCAGTAGAGTCACGAGTAGCATTTTCATATTGTCCTTTTGTATTATAAGTTGCGTGATATTTATATGGAGTAACAGTAATCGTCAATATTTGGCCTGTCGTTTGGATCTCAAAAGTTAAGGATGAAAAATGGCAAACAAAGTTTTTATAGCAACTAGTGTGGATGGATTTATTGCAGATAAAGATGGCTCAGTGGATTGGTTAAACGAAAATCCAAGTCCTTCAGGCAGTGATGGGGGATTTACAAACTTCATGGAGACGGTTGATGCCTTGATCATGGGCCGAAATACATTTCAGACAGTTCTGGGCCTTGGTATCGATTGGCCTTATTCAAAAAAAGTTTTTGTCTTAAGTAACTCGCTTAAAGAAATTGATAAATCTCTAAAAGATAAAGTTGAAATAGTAAGTGGAGATATAAAAAAGATTGTTCAAAATTTAAATGATCGAGGATTTAAGAATCTTTATATCGATGGTGGCCAGACGATTCAAAGCTTTCTCAAAGAAAACTTAATTGATGAACTAATCATTACTCGTGTCCCAATTATTTTGGGAGGAGGAGTTCCATTGTTTGGAGAGCTCCCTCATAAGATAAGACTCGAGCATTGTGGAACTAAAACCTTAGATAATGGAATGGTTCAAAGTCATTTTAAAACCAAAAAGTAAGTGAGGTCACTAAGAAACCATCGAGTTTGCTGGTATATTTTGATCCTTTTGGATAAATTTTATCTTTTGAGCTAAAGCCTCGAAGCTCTGTTCTCCATAGAGCATCTGAATCAATTTTTTGATCATAATTCATGGAGGCCCCGACAACTTGAAAACCATTTCTTGAATTCGTCACAACATTGGCCTGATGACGATCATTATAATACTCAGCTCGGAAGGCAACGGCTTCGATCTTATTTATGACTTTTCTTACCGTCAAAGTACTGGCCCCCCAAACATCAACCCCATTATTATTTTGCTGAGCTTGATGTCCAATATCGATCGCCCCAAGAAAATTCCACTCATCATTTTTTAAAAACTGCACGATGAAGTTGTGATAGCCCCTAAAGCGAGAATTAAATTGAGATGTTTTTGGATTTGGTACCACTTGTTCATCCCCTAAGAAATTGTTGTAGGTAAAAGTTGTTCTCTCTGAAACTTGATTTTTATATTGCATGCCGATTGCCTTGGCATGATTGTTTTCAGACATGTTTTGCCAACCATTTAAAATTTGAAATTGTACTGATTGTTGCGAATCGATTTGATGTTCAAGACGAACTCCTGCAGAGTAATAAGGAACGTAATCTAGATTAAGCGCTCTCGAATATGTCCAATTGTCCTTAGAAATCCAAGACTCGGCACCAATATTCCCAAGAAAAATTCCCCCATCTACCCAAGTTTTTTCACCAATTCTCTTCCCAATAAAAGCTTCTTGTATGTGTTTAGCATCTTCAGGCCCAGAAGTGGCACCCAGTCTAGGTTCTCCAACGGTGTTCTTATTCACAGACTGGCCAATTTGATAGGCAAAGCGAGCACGTGTTTTATCTTTCTTTATGGTTGCATCGAGGTAGGCAAGATTGATGTTAAATTCATTATGCCTCACTGGTTGTGTCGTAAATTCTCTCTCGTGATTTGAGGGTGCATTAAAATCGTAAGCGTAATAAGTGTCGATAAGGCCCCCAATTTTAAGGGGAATCTCATCAGCAAAAGATGATACCGATATCATGCTTAGCAGGGCAAAAATTTTTCTCATACTTAACTCCTTGGCCCTTAAAGGATAAGGGGATGAAGATTAAAATTCTGCAAAAATGGGACCTAGAACCATCTTTTTATACTTTTTTAATGTCATCCGGAGTCTACTTAATTCGAGGCAGCACATGAAGTTTAAGAAATTTTTGTTGATAATTTTTATCACACTTATGATCTTTGGAGGAGTCTATATTCTGACTCAAGGACAGAGATTCCCTAATTCATATGTGATTCATGAAAAGACACACTTGCTCGAAGAAAATGAAAAGAAAAATTACTCAGGAGCAATCTCTGTTAACTTAGATAATGATCAAGATAGTGAAATTTTTGTAAGCGCCCTAGAGTCAAAAAATGTGTTCTTTAAATGGAGTAATGGAAAGTTTGAGAAACTCTTCATCCCAAATTTAGAAGAAGAAAATGGTAAAACATTCTCAGTTAGTGCCTGTGATATTACCAGTGATGGTCGGGACGAAATTCTTCTCATTAACCGAGATTCTGAAAGTAGTCGAGTAGTCACCTATAAAAATGGAGAATGGGTCGACCTTTTATTAGATCAAGAAATACGAAAGAGTCTTTCCAATGCCTATGCTTCTGCTTGTATTGATCGAAAAGGTGATCATCGTTATGGATTTGTAGTGACTGTGGAAAATGGAGAACCTTTATATTTAGAAATAAGTAATTCGAAGGTTCTGAATATTGCCCAGTCTATTGGATTAAATAAAGTTGCGAGTGGAAGAAGTGTTATCGGTGTTCCTGGGCCATCTGGAAAAACAAACATTTTTTTTGGTAATAGTCATGGATCAAATTTTTATTATAAAAACCAAAATGATGGCACCTTCAAGGAGTCGGCCGAATCTCTTGGGATTTCAGATCCCGATTTTGAAGCTCGTGGAGTAAGTCTCATTGATCTTAATCACGATGAGATGATGGATCTTATCTATGGCAATCACTTCGGTCCATTAAGAATGTTAGAACAATCAGCTGATGGTCATTTTAAAGATGTCACGCCAGAAAATTTAGTAACATCCTATGCTGTTAACTCAGCAGTTGTGGCCGATTTTAATCTCGATGGTTTTGAGGACATTTATCTTAATAATATTCGGCATGCAAATAATCTGATCGCTCGTTATGAGAATAAATGGTTTCAGATAAGTCTGGAAAACTTTGATGAAAAAGATTTTTACGGGATTTCATCTCTTACTGGTGACTTTAATAATGATGGAAAAGTAGATTTATTAAATACCCATGGAGATGGAGATAAATTTCCACTTACGCTTTATACATTTGATCCAGTAGGTGAAGGCGTCAGCTTTAAAATCCAACTTAGAAATGGTGGACTGCCACGAGGGGCCCAATTAAAGCTTCGCACAACCATGAGAGATCGAATGAAGGCCATTTATTCTGGTAGTGGGCGATTTGCTAATTATGATGATGTTCTAATATTTGGCCTTGTAAAAAATGAGAAAGTTGTAAGTGCCGAGGTTATTTTAACCACTGGCCAGAAAGTTATTAAAAATCAACAGATATCACTTAATAAAATAAATATCATAACAGTGGACGGAACTCCGTATTGACGAGGTTATCATGCAAATAGAAGAATATTTCTACATTATTTTCTTTTTTATTGTTTTGTTCTCTTTGGCCTATCCATTAGGTCTTTTTATCACAAGGGTTTTTGAAGGAGAGTTGCCGACAAGGTTTATTTGGCTAAGGCCAATTGAAAATGTAATTTATCGTTTCTGTGGAATTAATCCCAACGAAAAGCAAACAGCAACGGCTTATTTTTTCAGTTTATTTGTGTTCAATATTTTAGGACTTTTAGTTTTATTTTCAATTTTAATTTTTCAAGGATACCTGCCATTAAATCCTCAGGGGTATTCAGGTCTTGATCCATTTCTGGCCTTTAATACCGCCATTAGTTTTATGACAAATACAAACTGGCAAGCTTACTCGGGTGAAGTGAGCATGAGTTATTTTAGTCAAATGTTTGGCCTTACCGTTCAAAACTTTTTATCAGCAGCGACAGGTGGTGCTCTTGTTTATGTAATAGCGACAGCACTTAGACTTAAATTGTCTGATCATATTGGAAACTTTTGGGTTGATATGACAAGAATGACTCTTTATATTTTATTGCCCCTCTCATTTGTCATCGCAATCATTCTTGTTGGCCAGGGAGTTATCCAGAATTTTGATTCTTATGCGAAGTTCTTTACTCTTGAAGGTACTGAACAAATCATTCCTATGGGGCCAGTGGCATCCCAGGTGGCCATAAAGCAACTGGGTACTAATGGTGGAGGTTTCTTTGGAGTTAATTCAGCTCATCCATTTGAAAATCCCACACCATTTTCAAATTTTTTACAGCTTCTTTCGATTCTTCTGATTCCTGTTGCTCAGGTTTTTGCTTTCGGAAAAATGATTAAAGAAGAAAAACAAGGTTTCTCCATCCTTGCAACAATGGTGGTACTCTTTATATCGCTTCTTACTTTTTCACTTTGGAGTGAGAACAATATTTTCCCTACTTTTGCAGAAGCAATTCCGCTTGAAGGAAAGGAAGTTAGATTTTCAAACACCGAGAGTGTTCTCTGGTCAGTTTCTACAACTGCTGCTTCAAATGGTTCAGTGAATTCAATGCACTCATCTCTTTCTCCTCTTTCAGGTCTAGTGACTCTCTTTAATATGATGACTGGTGAGGTTATCTTCGGAGGAGTAGGAGCTGGTTTTTATGGGATGTTTCTCTTTGTTATTTTAACAGTTTTTATTGCTGGATTAATGGTCGGGCGATCACCAGAATACCTGGGGAAAAAAATTGAAGTTAGAGAAGTAAAGTTGGCCATGCTTGGTGTGCTTGCCCCTTCTGCACTTGTGCTAATAGGAGCAGGAGTCGGTGTTGTTTCTGAATGGGCACTTGCCAGTAGAAGTGCTCATGGGCCACATGGCCTTTCTGAAATTCTTTATGCTTTTACTTCAACTGCTGCCAATAATGGATCGGCCTTCGCTGGTTTTAATGCCAATACTCCGATTTTAAATTTGCTTCTTGGAATTTGTATGTTCATTGGTCGTTTTGCGGTCATTTATCCAGTGATTATGATTTGTGGATCTTTGGCATCAAAAAAGACTGTCCCTGTGACAGCAGGAACATTTCCTACTGATAGTTATTTATTTTCATTTTTACTCCTCGGAGTCATTCTCATTGTTGGTGCATTAACATTTTTTCCAGCTTTAACTTTAGGGCCAATTGCAGAACATCTTTTGATGCTTTCTGGGGCAACTTTTTAAGGGAATCTATGAAAAAGAAAAATTTATTTACACAGAAAGATGTCATGATCGGTATTATTGATTCTTTCAAGAAGCTTGATCCTAATGATCAGCTACGAAATCCTGTCATGTTTATTGTTTACTTAGGTGCCATCATCACGACAGGTATAGTTGCTATAGATTCAGTAATGGGAAGGTTTTCTTCCTTTGATCTTCAAATAGCAATTTGGCTTTGGTTTACTGTCTTGTTTGCGAACTTTGCAGAAGCGATTGCTGAAGGAAAAGGCAAGGCGCAAGCAGCTTCTTTAAAGAATGTAAAAAAAGAGACTATTGCAAAACTATGGACAGGTAAAACAAGTACTCCTGTTCCTGCGAACTATCTTAAAAAAGGTGAGTTAGTTCTTTGTGAAGCTGGTGATGTGATCCCCGGAGACGGAGAAGTTATCGAGGGGATTGCGAGTATTGATGAGTCTGCGATTACGGGAGAGTCAGCCCCGGTGATTAGAGAATCGGGCGGTGATCGATCGGCAGTGACTGCAGGAACAAAAGTTATTTCAGACAGAATCATCATCAGGATCACTGCAGGTCAAGGTGAATCTTACATAGATAAATTAATTGGAATGGTAGAGGGGGCCTCAAGGCAACCAACTCCAAACGAGATTGCGCTATCAATTCTTCTTATTGCTCTGACTGTCGTTTTTGTTCTTGCTGTAGGGTCTCTAAAAGGCTTTATGACTTATTCTGAGAATGAATCAAAAATCTCAACAACCTTCGCGACTATTCCAGTTTTAATTTCACTTCTTGTTTGTCTTATTCCAACAACCATTGGTGGACTGCTTTCCGCCATTGGAATTTCAGGGATGGAGCGTCTTTTGCAAAAGAATGTTATCGCCAAAAGTGGCCGAGCAGTGGAAGCTGCGGGTGATGTCGATGTTCTTTTGCTTGATAAAACAGGAACAATTACTTTGGGAAATAGAATGGCATCAGAATTTTTGCCGGCCCCATTTTCAAATGGAGAAGACGTGGCCCTCTGTGCGTTTCTTTCATCTATGAAGGATGAAACACCGGAAGGTCGAAGTATTGTTACACTTGCAAGTTCAAACTACAAACTTAAGGAAATACATTTTCAAGAACATCAAATGAGTTTTATTCCATTTAGTGCTGAGACGAGAATGAGTGGAGTTGATATCCTTGAAAGCGGTAATATAACAATGTATCGAAAAGGTGCTCCTGATTCAGTTATTAAATGGGTGAGTACCAAAGGTGGAGAAGTTCCTCCCGTTGTTCGAAATATAGTTGAAAAAATTGCCAAATCCGGTGGCACACCTTTACTTGTCGCTAGAGACGAAAAAGTAGTAGGAGTCATCCATTTAAAAGACATTGTTAAATCTGGAATAAAAGAAAGATTCAATCAACTCAGAACCATGGGAATTAAGACAGTGATGATTACTGGAGATAATCCTATGACTGCAGCTGCTATTGCTGCTGAAGCTGGAGTTGATGACTTTTTAGCTGAGGCCACTCCTGAGAGTAAAATGACAAAAATTAGAGAGGAGCAGAAGCAAGGTCGAATGGTTGCTATGGTCGGTGATGGAACTAACGATGCTCCAGCACTTGCTCAAGCAGATGTCGGAGTTGCCATGAATACCGGAACTCAAGCGGCCCGTGAAGCAGGGAATATGGTCGATCTTGATTCCAATCCTACAAAGCTGATAGAAGTTGTTGAGACTGGAAAGCAGTTACTTATGACAAGGGGAGCTCTGACCACTTTTTCAATTTCAAATGATGTAGCTAAATATTTTGCCATTCTTCCTGCGCTTTTCACAGGTATTTACATTGTAAATGGAAAACCAGTTCTTGCTGATCTGGATATTATGCATCTTCACTCCCCGCAGAGTGCGATTTTAAGTGCTGTTATCTTTAATGCATTGATTATTGTTTTTCTTATTCCTCTGGCCCTGAGAGGTGTTGCTTATAGGCCCATGAGTGCGAAGGAAATATTACGCAGAAACCTTTTTATTTATGGTTTAGGTGGATTACTTATTCCGTTTATTGGCATTAAGTTAATCGATTTTTTTATTAGTGGCATTGGTTTGGTTTAAGGAGTATTTATGAAAGTGTTTCTGACTTCTTTGCGTAGCTTGATCTTTTTTATTTTAGTATTAGGTGGAATCTATCCATTGACCATCACTTTATTAGGATCAGTCCTTAGTCCAATTCGATCCCATGGAAGTTTGTTATTAAAGGATCAAAAAGTTATTGGTTCAGAACTTATTGGCCAAAAATTTACCCAAGAAAAATATTTTTGGGGACGGCCATCTAACGCAGACTACGTTCCATTAAATTCAAGTGCAACTCAGCGCTCTGGAACGGATAAGAAGTTATATGAGGCCTATAAGGAGCGTTCCGACAAAATGCCAGGGGCCCCTGCAGATTTACTATGGGCCTCAGGTTCTGGCCTTGATCCGCATATAAGTTTGAAAGCTGCAAAATATCAAATTCCTCGAATCGCACAGGTAAGAAACATGAGTCGCGATGTCCTTGAAAAACTTATACTAAAGGCAGCTGAAGATCGCTTTTTAGGCTTTATGGGACAATCGAGAATCAATGTTCTAGAATTAAATCTCTTATTAGATAGACAGGAGATGTAGTGGGGCAAGCAGATGAGTTACTTCGGTCCATAAAAAAAGCAGAAGCAAAGGCTGGACAAGGGAAGCTTAAGATTTTCATGGGCATGGTTGCTGGAGTAGGGAAAACATTTTCCATGCTCAAGGCAGCACATTCTTTTAAGCAAAATGGTGGAGATCCACTGGTTGGTTACATAGAAACTCATGGTCGCGTTGAGACTGAAGGGCTCATTCAAGGACTGACTATTCTACCTCGAAAGAAGCTTCCCTATAAAGATGTAGTGCTGGAAGAGTTTGATATTGATGCTTGTCTAGAAATTAAACCCAAATTAGTTTTAATTGATGAGCTGGCCCACACAAATGCTCCAGGCTCTCGACACCAAAAGCGATGGCAGGATGTTTTAGAAATTCTTAATAATGGAATTGATGTTTGGACCACTCTAAACGTCCAACATGTAGAAAGTCGATCAGAAACAGTTTCAAGTGTCACAGGAATTCGGGTTACTGAATTAGTTCCTGATACAGTTATAGATCGTGCAGATGAAATTGTACTTATCGACCTTATCCCTGACGAAATTGTTATGCGTCTTAGGGAAGGAAAAATTTATGCACCAGAAAAAGTTGATTCTGCCACACAAAACTTTTTTCGAGTTTCTAATTTAACAGCTCTTCGAGAAGTTGCCCTTAGACTTATGGCCGAAAGAGTGGATCATGAGTTAAAAGACCTTAGTCTGGTGAGTGGGATTACCAATATTAAAACTCATCATAAGATTATGGTGGCAATTTTTGGTTCCCCTTATTCAGAATCCCTCATTCGCTACACTCGTAAAATGGCCTATGGTTTGAATTGTAAGTGGTATGCAGGGTATGTAAATTCAAAAATTAATTCAGATAAAGAAAATGAACTTTTAAATAAGAACATTGAACTAGTGAAACAATTAGGAGGAGAAGTTTATACCACTCAGAATGAATCTGTTGTGGATGGGCTTTTAATGTTGGCCGAACAATACGGAGCTTCTCAGATTGTTGTAGGTAACACTCCTCGAAAAAATATTTTCAAAAATCTCATTTCTGGCCAAGCACTTCCACACTTACTCATTTCAAGAACAAGAGGAATTGATGTCAATATTATCTCTCCTGTGGAGAAGATTTCTATTCGAAATCTTAAAGTTTCTAAGAAAAAAAGAGATTTTGAGTTTGACTGGAGAGGAGTACTGTCAACGACGGGGTATCTAGCGAATGTGACATTTTTAAATGCCATTATTTTACCTGTTGTTCATTACCGGGCCGTGGGAATCATTTACCTGATGGGAATTACCATCGGTTCACTATTTATTAAAAATTATAATATCTATTTGGCATCATTTCTCGGGGGGCTTTGTTGGAATATCTTTTTTATTCCTCCAAAATTTACTCTCCATATCGAAGCTCAAGAAGATTGGATGCTTCTATTACTATTTATTGTTGCTGGTGTTGTTATTGGTGTTTTCACACGAAGATTGCAAGAAAAAGAAAAGATTTTAATGAATGAGGGAAACCGTGCCACTCAACTCTATAACATTACAAAAGAGCTCTCTCGAGCAGAAGATATAGAAGAACTCGTCAAAACGGTACAGGCCCTCATTGAACAATTATTTGGTTGCCCATGTTCCATTTTTTTAAGAGATTGGAAGGAGCGTGAGTACGATCCATTACCTCATCAGGCAAAAGGAAATTTTAAAATTCCTGTAAAAGAAGAATATGCTCTTCAATGGGTAGTAAAAAATCGTCTTCCGGCCGGCCGCTTTACTGATACTCTGCCATCATTTATTGGGCACTACATTCCAATTATCAGTTCTGAAGAAGTTATTGGAATTCTCGCCTTAGATGTTACAAATGCAAGTCTACTTTCCTATGATCAAAAAATGATTTTGGATGCGATCGTTCGTCAGCTTGCAACAGGTCTTCAAAGAGAGCATTTGGAGTTTGAATTAAGAGGCAAATTAGTGTCAGAAGAATCAGAAAGAATTTATAAAACACTTTTAAATTCAGTTTCTCATGAAATGAGAACACCTCTTGCTACTATAAAGGGATTCTCCGCTGTCATAGAATCAGCAGACTTATCCAAGGACTCGGATAAAGTTAAAACTGCGGTGAGTGAAATTTCTGAAGGTGTAGAACGACTTGATTATGTTGTTCAGAATTTACTAGACATGAGTCGACTTGAGTCTGGAAATTTAAAACTCAATTTAGACTATGCTGATATTAGTGATCTTATAAGAGGAGCGGTCTCTAAAGTTAAGAAAACTCATGGTGAAAGAACTATCCGAATTAATATGGATCGAGATTTACCTTTAGTCTTTCTTGATTATTTTCTGATGGAACAAACTATTGAAAATATTCTTCGGAATGCATTTTTATATACACCTGAAGGTTCTCCAGTAGACATAGATGTCCATTGTGATGATTTTAATTTATTAATCAAAATTACTGATTATGGGCCAGGAATAAGGACTCATTATTTTGATGATATTTTTAAGAAATTTTACCGCGAGAATCCGAAACAAACTGGTGGACTGGGACTCGGTTTATCAATTTGCAAGGCCATTGTAGAGCTTCATCGAGGTTCAATTTCTGTTCATAATGAAAAAGGTAAAGGAGCTAGTTTTGTCATTCAACTTCCTCGTGAGCTTGATAGGGAGTTGCTTAAATGAATGATTTATCTCTAAAAATTTTAATTGTTGAAGATGAACCTCAACTGAGAAAACTTTTGCAACTTACTCTTTCAAATAAGGGTTTCAAGGTTATTGAGGCTCATGATGGCCGTGAAGGAGAGTCATTTGTAACAATGCACAGACCAGACTTAGTTCTCTTAGATATTGGACTTCCAGATATTTCAGGTACAGAAGTTTTAAAGAGGATTCGTTCTTGGAGTCAAGTCCCCATTATTATTCTCTCTGTGGTAGATGATTCTGAAGTAATAATAGGTGCCCTTAACAATGGAGCAGATGATTATGTGACCAAACCTTTTGATTCTGGTGAACTTCTCGCAAGAATAAATGTTTGCCTGCGTCGGTCACAGAAGAAAGTTCATGATAATACCATCTTTGAATTTGGAAATATTAAAGTTAATTTTGACTCTCGAATTGTGACGAAACTTGGTGCGGAGGTGAAATTAACTTCCATTGAGTATGATCTGCTCTGCTTATTTATAAAAAATGCTGATAAGATTTTAACCTCGCGGCAAATTTTAAAAGAGGTTTGGGGCCCATCTTCTATTGATCAAGCTCAATATCCCCGGGTTTATATCAGACATCTTAGACAAAAGCTTGAAGACGATCCAGATAGGCCTCGTTTCTTTCAAACTGAAGCAGGTGTTGGTTATAGATTAATGACTAGGCCAAATGGTTAAGTGACATTTGGCCAAAATTTTGAAATCTTCCGAGGTCATTGCGTTATACTGTGCTCATGGAATTGACCGTTGAAATCATTATTATTTCATTGTTACTTTTAGGCTTCCTCTGGGAAATGGTTTATATCTTTAGACAAAAAGCACGTCTCTCACAATTAGACTCAGAAATTGTTGATTTAAAAGGATCCAGAAATGCCGATATCAATGGAAGTGGAAAATTTTCGGAATTAGGTTTAATGTCTGCTGGAATTGCCCATGAACTGAGTAATCCTCTTATGATTATTCAAGGGCGATTAATCCAATTGGAAAGAACTTATCGTGATCCATCAAAAGAAAAAGAAACTGCTCAGGGACTTCAACAGATCAAGTACGCTTCAGAGAGGATTGGAAAAATAATTGAAAATCTACGGCAGTACATTTATCGAGATGAATTGCAGGAAGAAGCAGATATTTCTTTATCAGAGGTCCTTGAATCTATTCTCATGTTCTGTGGGCAGAGATTAAAAAATCATGGCATTGAATTTCGGACAATCAATGTTGAAGATGTTTTTCTAAAAGGTCATCGAGGCCAGATTGAACAAGCACTTTTAAATCTTATAAATAATTCATTCGATGCAGTTGATTCTTTAGAAGAGAAATGGATAGAAGTTACCGCCGTAAAAAGTGCAGATATGGTTGATATTTATGTGATCGATTCGGGACATGGAATTCCAAATGATATTAAAAATCGTATGTTGATACCATTCTTCACGACAAAGTTGAATAAAGGAACTGGACTTGGACTCCCTTTGGTAAAAGGAATTGCACAGAAGCATGGTGGAGATCTCTCTTATGTTGAAAAAGCTCCACATACAACTTTCTTGCTTGAATTACCTAAAGGTGTTGAGATTCATTAAATATGGGTTCGGCCTAAACTGATGAACTATTCAACTTAATAAATTTTTATTGTAGTGTCATTAGAGTAGTTGGCAATTTGCAGAATCTTAACAAATCACTCATAACAACCTAACTTGAGTAACCCACTCCGTCACTAGCAGTATAAGTTTATCAATTAAACGCTAGTGGAGGAAAAATGCTTAAGACTCTTGGTTTATCATCGCTATTGCTATCTTCAGTCGCAATGGCCTGTCCAACAGGAACTGAATTACTTGTAGAAAATGGACAAAAGTACTGTCTTCTAAAGGGGAAATATCTTAATAGCAATCTTACTTTGACAGCTGAACATGTTTACCGCTTGGATGATGAAGGTGTTTTTTTTGGTGGTGATAATAAGGCAAATTCTATTTTAAGAATTCAAGCAGGAACTAAAATTGTAGGAGAGCCTAAATCTTTTATTTCAATTATGCGTGGTTCTAAAATTTTTGCAGAAGGCACGAAAACTAAACCAATTATTTTTACATCAGTTAATACTACAAATAGAAAGCGCGGTGAATGGGGTGGACTAGTTATTAACGGGAATGCACCTATTAATGCTTGTAAACCAGGAACTGTTGTTTGCGAAGCTGTTTCAGAAGGTATCAAAGTTGAACAAGTTATGTTTGGTGGAAATAACCCTGCAGATAATTCTGGCTCATTAAAGTATGTTCGTTTTGAATTTACAGGTTATCCAATTTCACAAGATAACGAACTTAACGGTATTACTTTTAATGCTGTTGGTTCTGGTACAGAAGTAGATTACATTCAAGTAAATATGAGTGCTGATGATGGAATCGAAGTTTTTGGTGGTACAGTTGAAATGAAACACGTTGTATTAACCAACAACGAAGATGATTCTTTAGACTGGGATTTTGGTTGGCAGGGTAAAGTTCAATACTTACTGGTTAAACAGGCCGATGATTCTGCAGACAATGGAATTGAAGCAGATAACTTTAAGTCTCCAATGAACGCTGAACCACGTTCAAATCCAACTTTATCAAACGCAACTTTTATCGGTGGTGCCAATAGCGCCTATGGACTACTTCTCCGTCGTGGAACAGCAGCTTCAATTCACAATTCAATCCTTACAGGATTTAAAAAGGCCTGTATAGATATTGATGATGCTGAAACATTTAAAAACAACGGAATAAAGCTTGAAACAAGTATTGTCTACTGTTCAAAAACTGCAGAGATTGAAGATGGCGATCTTTGGACAACAAGCAATTGGATTTCTGAGCAAGGAAACTTCATTGTTGATCCAAAACTAAGTGGATTTTATCCAATGGAAAAGAGCCCGGCCATTGGCCAAGGTGTAACATTGGAAGATCTATTTTTTGAACCAGTAGATTATATTGGTGCGTTTGCTGATGCGAATGATAATTGGATCGCTGACTGGACTTCAGTTGTAACAGAATAGGATTTTGATGAAAATCATCATTATCTTTATCATAGCTCTATTTGTACTTTTAGTGGCAGAGGCGGCAGAAATCCAAGAGATGACTGTCGCCGCTCCCAGAATTAATAATTCTGTTGAAAGTTTACTAGAGGTTAGAAAGAAGGCAAATAACGTTGCAGATGTTCTGGGCCAGGAAGCTATGGCAAGAACTGGTGATTCAGATGCAGCTTCAACTCTTCGTCGAGTGACAGGTTTGACTCTTGTAAATGGTAAGTATGTATATGTTCGGGGTCTTGGAGAAAGATATTCAAGTGTTCTTTTAAATGGTTCACAAGTTCCAAGCCCTGAACCTTCACGTCGTGTTGTTCCATTGGATCTTTTTCCAATTTCAGTTTTGGAAAGTATTACTGTTCAAAAAAGTTTTTCCCCTGACCGCCCGGCCGAATTTGGTGGTGGTCTGATTGAACTTCAAACGAAATCGATTCCTAAGAGTTTTGCAGGGCAAATTCAATTAGGAACGAATACTGAAAATTATCAGCCGGGCCTAAGTTACCAAGGTGGATCTAAGGATTATCTTGGCTTTGATGATGGTACGAGAGCAATGCCCTCTATTGTAAAGAGTGCGTTTCGAAATAAGAAAAAAATTATCGCTTCCGAAAGTGAAGGTTTTAAAATGAGTGAAATCGTGGCCATGACTAAGGCCATGCCTAACATATATAATGTAGAGAAAAAATCATCAGAGACATTGCCCAATCTTCAATTCTCTCTTGGCGATTCCATGAAAATTGAGCAAGGAAGATTAGGTGCTCAATTTGGATTTATCTATGCCAATACATCAGATGTAGGAGACAGAAATTCCAATTCATACAATGTTGGATCTAATGGAAAATTGGAAAAAGATGAGGGAAATAGAATTAACTATTCTGAAAGAGAAGTTCAGTTAGGTGGCGCTTTTGACTTTGGAGTCGATATACTCGATCGACATCAAGTAAAATTCACCTCAATTCTTTTAAGGAATAGTACAGATCTTACTCAAGAACGTTTTAGTGAAAAAAGTAGTGACTCCTTTAGTAAAAGGAAATTTACAACTCTCGAGTGGAGTGAAAGACAGCTTTTTCTGAATCAGGTTGCTGGTGAACATAAATTTGCCGATTTAAAAACAAAATGGCGAGTAAATCAAAGCACAGCTACTCGTGAAAGTCCTGATACCAGGCAAATTATGAGAAAGTTTGATGGTACTAACTATATATTAGAAACAGATATTACTGGTAATAATCGGACTTATAGTGAATTGAAAGATAAAACAGAAGAAGTTGGCCTAGATCTTGATTACAATGCTGTTGATAATGGCAATGTAAAACTTGCCATAAAAGTTGGAGGCGCATTAAATCAAAAAGATCGGCGCTCTGATGTCTATCGTTTACATCTTAAAGATAATTTTGCTTCAGGAACTCTACCTGATCTTTCGCAAGATACTGAAGTCATTCTTGGCCAGAGGAAAGAAGATGGTTTTATTTTAACCAGCATAACGGACTCAGCAGATAGTTTTACTGGAAATCAGTCCATTCAGGCCTACTATAGCATGATTGAGTTAAGTCCTAGTGAGAATTGGACTTTTGTTGCTGGAGCAAGAAATGAAAAATCATTACAAGAGGTAAAAACATTTAAATATTACGAGCCTAATAGTCCAACATCTGAGGGAAAACTGTTTATGAATGATATTCTTCCTTCATATAACTTAACTTGGAAGCATACTAAAGATGAGAGAGTTCGCTTAGCTTATGGTGAAACTCTTGCTCGACCTGATTTTCGAGAACTATCTACAGTGGCCTATATTGAAGATGAAACAGGTTATGATGTAATTGGAAATAGCAAGTTGAAAGGTACTGTCATTAGAAATTGGGATTTACGTTATGAGAGATATTTTTCAGATAGTGATTATTTTTCCATTGGTGCATTTTATAAAAAATTTCAGTCTCCAATCGAAGCAGTATTTCAACCTGGTGATAAACTAGTTAAGACATTCATGAATGCCACCTCAGCAGTTAATTATGGGGCCGAAGCAGAAGGACGTTATAATTTACGAGGAATTTCCCGAAGCTTGAGACGTTGGAGTTTGTCCTCTAATTTATCAGTAATTAATTCAGTTGTAGAAATTGATGGATCTCAAGGAAATCAAACATCAAAAGTAAGACCGTTGCAAGGACAGTCTCCTTACGTTGCTAATGTCCAACTATTTTATGATAGACCTCAATTAAAACTGACTTCGGGCCTTATCTACAACATTGTCGGAAAAAGAATTACAGAGGTTGGCACAAACTCTCGTCCTGATGTTTATGAACAGCCTGTTCATCAGTTAGACTACGTTTTTAATCAAAACTTCGGGAAATGGGGTTACGGAATCAGAGCAAGAAATTTACTAGATCCAGTTGCCATGAGTACTCAGGGCGGAGAAGTTGTTCGTTCAAGAAAAAGAGGAAGAAGTTATGTATTCAATCTTACCGCTTATTTTTAGCCTTCTCCTGGTGTCTTGTGGAAAACACATACAAGATGGATTTGGTGGCCAGGGTACAAGGGATGTTCAGCAAGTAACAACTGAATCTCTACTCAATGATATATTAACTGAAAATATTGAGGGTCTTAATAAATATCATTCTCTCGGAGGGGATTTGGAAGTTGAATTGAGTAGTGGAAGAACTCTTTTGACGGAAGCTTGTACGTGGTCAAAATATAAAGTGATTGAATTTCTGGTTTCTAGAAAAGTGAGTTTTGAAAAAAAAGATCGTTTTGGAAAAAGTGCTATAGATTACAGTGAAGAAAATATAAAGATCAAGAGATCACTTTTTCCTGAATTAGTTATTGAACTTAAAAAAAATCTAATCGATGTAATTCGGTTAAATAGGATGTCTGAGATAAAAGCTGTGCTTGAAGCAATGCCACCTGTGAACTTTTATCTTGAATCGGCCTTTCTGGGAACTTTATCCAAGGATGATGAAGGTGAAACATTACTTACTTTTTGTGTGAAAATTAAGTCAGAAAATGCTTTACGACTTTTGGTGCAGCCAAAGTTTGAGTTAGATGTAAATTTAAAAAATAAAAATGGGATTTCTGCCCTTCAAATGTCTAGAAAATTGGGTTTCAAAAATATTGAAAAGTTATTATTAAAAGTTGGAGCTATCGATGAATGAAAGAATTTTTGCCATTGCTCATTACGTAGATCAAGGTGTCTTGTATCTGTTATTGAGTTTGTGTTTTCTCAGTATGATCATGATCCTAGAGCGTTTTACTTTTTTAAATAAGAGGATTAAGCACAGTAAAATGAGACAGCAAGAGTTAAAAGAAGTGCTTGAAACACAGGACTATCAACGTTTAGAAAAAATGGTATCTAAGCTTGATGAAGTAGAAGACAAGGCGATCTATTTGAGTCTTCAGCACTATAAAAAATATCAAAAATCAGGAGTCGAAGAAATATTTAAGTATATTTCACAGAGTGAAAGGCCAAAATATGAAAAATTCTTGGGTTTTCTTGCTACCGTTGGCTCGAATGGCCCATATATTGGACTTTTTGGAACAGTATTAGGGATCATGAAAGCATTTAATGATATGGGTGGTAGTACGGCCGGTGGAGCATCAGTTATGGCGGGTATTTCATCAGCACTTATTGCTACAGCAGCTGGATTAATGGTTGCTATTCCAGCAGTTTTGGCCTTCAACTTTTATTCACGCCAAGTGAAAAGCATTTTTACAAACCTAGACTCATGTAAAGAACTTTTATTTCTTTATGAAAGATCCTTACAAGGTGGAAAATAAATATGGCAAGTGTAAGTCAAGATCAAGAGGCAATCTCGGATATTAATATTGTTCCACTAGTTGATATTATTCTCGTTGTTCTCATTATTTTTATGGTGGCGTCTCCGGCATCTGAACAATCAAAGCTTAAAGTGGATATTCCACAAGCTTCTTCTGGTGACTCTTCATCAACTCAAGATCCGTTTCAGGTAACATTAAATGATGAAGGATATCTTTTTATTTCTGGAGAAGCGGTTTCGGAAACAGACCTGAAAAATCGTGCGGAGATTGAGGCGAAGAAAAATTCAGGAGTCGAAGCAGTTATCACTGCTGATAAAAACTTAGGATATGGACAAGTTGTAAGGATTATAGATTTGATCAAGTCTAGTGGCATTCAAAAGATTGCAATCTCAACAACTAGTGGAGGGGAGGAGTAATGAAACTTTTTTTAATATTATTTTTCTATTCAACTTTTACCTACGCTTCATTGAATGATGAAGTTAATGAAATTGCGAAATTACGCCAGGAAGTAGAACTTCTATCAAATGATGTAGAAAATTTAAAAAAATCACAGCAATCACAAATGGATGTCTATATTCAGCGTGATCAAGAAATTTCGGCACAACTTCTTAAAGAAAAATTTCGCCAAGACCAATTAAAAATGCAAATTAAATCAAGTTCAGATAAGTTAGAAGAATATTCAAAGAAGGCACTAAAAAAAGGAAGTGATGAATGGCTTAAGGAGTTCTGGATTCGTTATGAGCGATCACTTAAGTTGGCACATCCACTTTATCGACAGAAATTATTAGAAAGAATAAGTAAGCTAAAAGTTGATTTACAATTTAAGAAAATTTCCTACGAACATGCACTTCTTCAAACTTGGTTTGTCCTAGAGAACGATCTTAATAAATCTCAGGATACTGAATTTGTTCTTTCTCCACTTGAAATGAATGGAAAGTTACATCACGTGGAAATGGTTAGACTGGGCAGAAATAAAGGATATTTTAGAACAGCTGAAGGGACTTATGGTCTTCTTTCTTTTAATACGCAATGGGAAACAAGATTTTTCGAGGATGCTTCTTCAAAGGAGATGATTGAAACACTTCTAGCTCAGTTTAAGCAACAACAGAAAACAGGCCTATTTACTCTTCCAGGAATTAAACTATGAAATTTATTTTGTTAATGATTTTTTCTGCTTCTGCTTGGGCAGATATCTCGTTAGATGAGGCCTATATAAGAGAGAAATCCTTTCTTGTTGCCCAGAAAGAAGCTTTGATGAAAATGAAAGTTGATTTAAATCATTCGTTTTCTGTGAGAAAGGGGAGGGCAGAAAAAGACATTGAAATTAAGCAAAGCGAACTCACCGATATCATGCTTAAGAATCAAGAACTTCAGGAAGAGTATAAAGTTTTAGATAAAATGACTAAAGAAAGTTCTCAGATGAACGGCCAATTAGAAAAGAATGCTCTCAAAATTCAAGAAAGCTTTGGATTAATGAGGTCCAAACTTGGTCTTATCCAAAAAACCTCTACTGAAAATGATGCCGTTAATCGCTTTCAAGAGATCTTAGAAGAGGGGTTAAATTTAATTGGTACCGTGTCGTCACATCAGTGGAAGTCACATGCGTTCTTGGATGAAAATGAGCATCTTGTTCAAGGGGAAGTGCTTTTTGATGGAATTTTTGGTGCTTGGGGAAGACTTAATGGAAGAGTTTTTTCACTTGTTCCCTATAATAATGAGTTCTTAAAAATTTCTTCTGAATTTAGTGGCAACGAAGAATTTTTATTCTCTCCTAATTTTGAAAAAACAAGTTTTAAAACTCATAAGTCTTGGAAGGAGACAGTTGCCGATGCCATTCCTGGTATAGTGATGATGCTAATTATGGTGTGTGTTCTAGGTCTTTTTATTTTATTGGCAAGAGCATGAAAGTATTTTTTTTAAGAGAAGAAGTATTTATTCTAAGTGTGATGGCACCATTAGGGCTTAGTCTTGCTTTGCTTCTAGCAACAGTTAAGGCCCCTCATGAACTTTTCACGATTGAGCACAAAAAAAATAAATCTAGAAGTATTCAGAAAGTTGAAGTGAAAGCGAATGTTAAGGAAGAAGTTCCTAAGAATATCCCGATTTCGAGTTTGTCCCAATCGTTGGCAGCACCGGCCCCATCCCTTGGTGGGGATCTTAACACTTTAACTGCTGGCCTTGTATCCGAGGGAAATGGTGGAAGTGGTGGGATGAATATTACACAAGGGACACAAGTTAAGGAACTGGTGCAAAATTCAGAAGGCCAAAGTCGTCCAGCGAGAGCTGTTCGAGTTGTTGATCCTGCATATCCACGAAGTGCCCAGGCCCGTGGAATTGAAGGCCATGTGATAATTGAGGTGCAGATTTCAGAGAGAGGCGAAGTTACTGAAGCACACATTATTTCCGCTGAACCTCAAGGTATATTTGACCAAGTGGCGATTGAAGCCATTAAGAAGTGGAGCTTTGAGCCAGGAATTGAAAACGGAAAAACGATAGTCAGTAAAATCAAGCAAAAGGTCAATTTTGAACTTAATTAAATTTGGGTTATGTCTTTTATTTTCTTTTAATGCTCTTTCTATGAGTTTGGAAGAAGAACGTAAGTATGATGAATTGGAGGGACTTCCTTTTATAAAAGCACTCATGGCAGACAAAAAGTATGATGAGGTAATAAAGCAGTTCCCTGCCTTGACTAAAAAGGAAAGTGATCTAGGGGAGTTATATTACTATTTAGGCGAATCCCATTTCTTTTTAAAGGAGTTTAGTAAAGCAAAAAAGGTTCTACAAAAGGCCCAAAAGTTTCATGTTCCAGAGCAGTTTTATGCCCTTTATGGAAATGTTGAATTTCAATTAAAAAATTTCAAGTCCTGCAGTCGGTTTTTTAATAAGATGAATCCTTCGAATATAAAATCTCAGGATTGGCAGATTTACTACGAATGTCTTGAAAAAAGTGGTGAACATTCTCATGCTCTTGAATTATCGCTAAATTATTCTTCTAGTGATGAGGATTTTTTTCTTGAAGCTCAGAAACTTTTCTTGAAGTACCAGTTACATGAGATGGCCTTCCAAAAACAAAATGAATTTTTGAAAAGCTGTAGGCCCGCTGATTTTTATCTGAAATTATGGTCAATTTTTGAAAATCAGCATAGTCCTGATATCGCAATATTAGAAAAGGGTCATGCTTGTTATCCAAAAAGTTCAGAAATAACTGCTGTACTTATTAAGGAACTATTCCAAAAGGGTGCCTACCACTCCATTGCGTATTTATTTGATGTGATGAGTGCTGAAGATAAACTCTATGTAAAGCATGCGGCCGAGTTCTACAAAGTTGCTGGTAGATACGTTGTCGCAGATTATTTTTTTAGTTTGAGTGAAGAAAAAGATTTTATTATGGCCCGATCTTCTTATTATCTTGATCATGAAAATTATGCAGCACTTATTTCAATTCCTTACAAGGGTGATCTTTTAAAATCTAATAAAGATCTGGCATATGCTCTTGCCTATTCTCATTTTAAATTTTTATCTCTTGAAAAATCTCTTCATGCCATAAGTGCTGGTGCGAATTTTGGTCGTGGAGATCAATTAATTCAACTCGTTCATCAATGCGAGAAATTAGATTGGCGTTGTCGACCATAGTCATATCTAGTTGAATTTTTTTTCATAAATACTCCAGTTCGTTTTAGGGTTGCTTTATCTCTAACACTTATAGATGGTGCCTGGCTTGAATGATTACAGTGTGCGCTTTATGATTATTGAAAAGATTAAGACGTTCAAAGGATAAGGTTTATGGAAGACATTAAATATGGCCCACTACGTTTTTTGATTGGAACTTGGGAAAGTAAAGGTCTCACTGGAGAAAATCAAGCTCCCGATACTGATAGAAAAACTGAAAATACTAAATTTCGACAAATGATGACTTTTGGGCCAATTGGTGATGTAAAAAACCATGAACAAGTTCTCTTTGTCCTTCGATATCATACTAAGGCCTGGGAAGAGGGAAAACATGGACCGAATGATAAACATTTTCATGAAGAAGTTGGGTATTTCATTTGGGATAAAGCTCACCGACAGGTGATGAAGAGTTTTATTGTTCCTCGCGGAGTTTCAGTAAACGCCGGTGGAGATGCCGATCAAGATGCCACTGAGTTTAAGCTTTCTGCAACCCTCGGCTCCAGTGTCTATGGTATTTGTTCAAACAAGTTTTTAGATGAAGAATTTCAATCTGTACGTTATGACGTTAAATTTGAAATGATTGATGAAAACACTTTTTCTTATGAAGAAAATACCCAAATTAAGATTAAAGGGCAGAGTCGACTTTTTGATCATATCGAGAAAAATACTCTGACTCGAGTCTAAAAAATTATTCATCGTATTTTTTTGCAGCGTTACGTCTCTTAGGAAAGACTTTGGTTTATTATTTAATGAATTATGACTGCAGGGAGAATAATAATGACAGCAGCACAAAAGATGCCTGCACTTTTTATCGGACACGGATCTCCGATGAATGCCATTGTTGAAAATAATTTCACCAGAACTCTGCAGGGGCTTGGAAAAAAGATTCCTAAGCCCAAGGCCATTTTAGTTGTTTCGGCCCATTGGATGACAGAAGGAACTTGGATCACTAAGATGGAAAGGCCAAAAACTATTCATGACTTTTATGGTTTTCCCAAAGCGCTTTTTGATGTTCAGTATCCTACTCCGGGAAGCCCTGAAATCGCTTCGGAGATTCAAAAATTAGTGAATGATCCAAAAATTCACTCTGATACTGAAGCTTGGGGACTTGATCATGGGACTTGGTCAGTTCTAAGACACATGTATCCTGCGGCCAATATTCCAGTCATGCAGTTAAGTCTTTATATGACCCAACCTCATGAATACCATTTTAAACTTGGCCAGGAATTAGCAAAGCTTCGAGAGAGAGGAGTACTTCTTATTGGAAGTGGAAATATTGTGCATAATCTTCGTCAAATTAAATGGGATGAGAATTCCACTCCCCATGCATGGGCAGTGGAATTTGATGAGTGGTGCAAAGAAAAAATAATTAAGAGAGATTTTAAGGCCCTTCAAACTGAAGTTTTAAAAACAGAGGCCGGAAGACTTTCAGTTCCAACAATGGAGCACTATTACCCACTTCATTATATTTTAGGATCAGCTTCGCTAGATGATGAAATAAAATTCGAGTATGAAGAAATACAGAATGGTTCAATTTCAATGCGAACAGTGAGCATCGGATTATGAATAAAACTCGCGCCGTTAAATTTCATCAATATGGTGGCCCTTAATGTGTGTCCTCACGGTTTTTTCTTCAATTTCCTTTGTAAGCTTTGTCTGTGTAGTCCCAATGCTTTAGCTGTTTTTGCAATATTGCCGTCATTTTGTATAAGCATATATTCAATATACTCATGCTCTTTTTGAGATAGGCTTAATGGCCCAAGAGTTTCCTCTGAAGTGACTTTATTTCCATGAAGTGCCTGTTCAAGTTTTTCAATATCAATAGGTTTAGTGAGGTAATCCGAGGCGCCTAACTTTATGGCCTCTACGGCCGTTGTAATACTCCCGTAGCCAGTAATAGCAATTATTCTACATTGGGGTGAATGCTCTTTAACAGTTTGAATAGCTTTGAGTCCGCTTTGGCCATTTAATCTCATATCGATAATTGAATAATGATATTTTTTTTCTGGAATTGTTCCAATCGAGTCTGCTTCATCTACACAATACCCACGCTCTTCAAACTCCAGCTTTAGAGTTTTTCTTAGTTTATTGTCATCTTCAATAATTAATAGTGATCTAGTGCTCATTCTAGTTCAACTTTTGGAAAGATAAGTTCTACAATAGTTCCTGTCTGAGGATGGTTTTTAATTTGAAGAGATCCTCCAACGGAATTCATAAAAAGTTGAGTTGAATAAATTCCTAGGCCAGTTCCTTTCTCTTTCGTAGTATTAAAAGGTTCTCCAAGTCTTTCAAGGACTTCTTTACTTAGACCAGGACCTGTATCGCAAATTAGGAGTTTGATTGTATTTTCTTCGGAAAGAATTTTAACAGTAATTTCTGAGTTTTGATTGGTTGCCTCTGCGGCATTATCCATTAGATTAAAAATACTTTGAACAAAATTAATTCTATTTATTTGAACATGGCCTGAGCTTGGGAAAAAGCGTACATGACTTGTGGGAGATGTTTCTTTCCAGGCATTAATCGCCTCTTCAGTAACCTCTTCAATTTGGATGATTTCAAAATCTTGCTCTGAAAAATTTAATTGGGCAAAATTCATTCGTCTTAATACATCTTCACAGTCATTAAGGCTAAGTTTGCATTCTTCTAATTCTTCTCTGTTCATATTTGAAGATTGAAGATAGCGATTTAAACGGAGTTTGGCGTTCTGTAGTGGAGTGGCAAATTCATGTGAAAAACCTGCACTTAATGATCCAAGGGCACGTAATCTATCTAGTCTTTCCGTATGAATAGTGAGAGCAAGCAACCTTTTCTGCTGATCATTAAAAAGCTCGCCAAATGATCTTGCAATTAAATAAGTTACTGTAGCAATGAAAATTTGTGAAAGTAGATAGGGAAAAGTTTGAAGAGAAAATATGGTATCAAAAGCTGCATTTGAGTAAAAGGTGGGTTGAATTTGAATGAATAATACACAGAGGATTAAAGTAATCCCAAAAAATTTTGAGCTCTTTCCGCTGGAGAAGATTCCTCCAAGAACCGCCATAACATAGAAAAATCCATAAAAGGGATTGTTTGAACTTCCTGACAAAGAGAGCAAAATAGTGAACGCAATCAAATCAAAACTAATTTGTAAGGTGAGATGAAAGTCAGTAATTTCTTTATTCTCTTTGTAGGCGAGACGACGATAAAGATTTGCATTGTAAGCAAGAAGAGTGATGAGACAAACGGTGAAAACAATATGAGAAGATTGATTCAGATATCCATAATATCTACCAATGAGGGTTAATGGCATCTGAAAAAAAAGTGCCATAATTCTTAATCTCACCAGCCAAAAGAGTTTTTGCTCTTTAGGGGAAAGATTTGAGATTCTATTATTTAGAAAAGTTGGGTTCAGTATGTTGCTCAATCTCATTTCTGGATTATATCTGTTATCTATCATTCTTTCTAGTAAGTCGGCTTCAGGTGCAACAAAATGTTGCCTTCACAACTAATCTTTCTAGACATAACAATATTCAATAAGAAATTGAGGATTCGTCTCATAAAAAAAGGATTCTTATGAAATTTTTGTTTCTAGCTTCTCTCCTCGTTCCTACAATTGCATTCGCTGACTTAGTTAACTTGAGTTCTTCTTTGTACGGTGGGACTCTTTGGGTGAATGAGGCCCCTACGGCCCAGCTTTGTTTTGTCCAAATTAATAATTTTCAGTCATTACCTTCAAAGGGGAAGCACTGTTCAGTCATTAATGCTCAATTCTTGCTTAATCCAGAAGAGGCCCAGCCAAAAGATTTAGAGGTTGAATTGAAAAGCCGAAAAACTAATTCGGAAGCCGATTTCCATAAAGAAACAACTTGTGCCGAGGTTGTTTCAACAGTTGATTCTCCGCAGACCGTTGATAGATGGGGGAGTGAAGAAAAAGATTTATATAATCAAATTTTTAATGCCAAGTTAAAAGTAAATGGTAAAGAAAATCATTATACACTGGTGTTTAATGGTTCTTCAAAGGCCCCTTCGCACTATATGGTTTATCGATTGGGTTGGTTTAAAGAAACAAGATATGAATGTAGAGATCTTAAGGCCTTCTAAGAGTCTTCTTTCGTGATTCCCGGTGTGGCAAAATCCAAGATTTGTCACACTGGGTTTTAGCAATTCTCTCTCTTTACATAACTTTCTCATCCTTTTACTTTCATTGTGGATTATAATTCTTTTACCGAGGAGAATTCACATGAAATATTCAAAAAATTTGATCTGCTTAATGTATGATAAGGATGCTGAGCAGGCGGCCCGATTCTATGCTGAAACTTTTCCAGATAGTTCCGTCGGTGCAATTCATCGTGCTCCAACTGATTATCCCTCTGGTAAGGCAGGTGATGTTTTGACGGTTGAATTTACTGTGGCCGGTATTCCTTGCGTCGCTGTCAATGGTGGCCCTTATTTTAAGCATAGTGAAGCGTTCTCATTTCAAATCGCAACTGATGATCAAGAGGAAACCGATAAATATTGGAATGCGATTGTGAACAATGGTGGCCAAGAAAGTGTCTGCGGATGGTGCAAGGATCGCTGGGGAATTTCTTGGCAAATTACTCCTCGTACATTAACTGAAGCGATGGCCAAAGGTGGAGAAGAGGCCAAGCGTGCATTTAGCGCCATGATGAAAATGAAAAAGATTGATGTGGCCGCAATAGATGCTGCTAGACGGGGAGTATGAGTAAACTTGATTCATTTGTTGAAGGTCATTTAGATCTTCAAGTGAAAATTTCTTATCAAGATCATCATGATTTTTTAGTTCGGCACAAATTAAATCAGTGCTCTCGAGTTCTAGATATTGGAGTAGGCAATGGAACATTTGTCGCTCGCTTAGCGAAGGATCATCCCAATATCCATTTTGTTGGAATTGATAAACGTAAACACTGTATAGAAAGCTGCCAAAAAATACTTAGTGAGAATTTGGAGGCTTTTCAAGTCGATATGTTTTCCGCAGAAAGTAAGTTCGATTTTTCAAATTATGATGGATTCTTAATGAGGTATTTCTTACTTCATGTTGACCATTCTCAAAAGATTCTTGAGTTTTTAAAAGGAAAATCTAAACGGCCATCTCGGCTTTGGATTATTGATTTGGATTGGTCACAGTTTAGGTGTGAACCTCAAAATGAAAATTTCGATAAACTCACCCGCCTGGTTCAAGATTTTTGCTCTAAAATATCAATTGATTCAAAGGGCGGGCAGAATGTCTTATCTCTGCTCCAAAAATTAGAATTTAAGAATATTGGTACTGAAAATATTCCGTTTTCCAATCGGTCAATACCACTTGATGAGTTCGCCCTTTATTTAAAACAGGAAGTGCAGTGCTATTCAAGAATGAGTGGACGGCCTTTAAATGACCCTGAAACACATGAAATTATTCGATTTATAGAAGAAGATTTTAAATCTGGTAAGTTTCAGATTGAATACGGTATGATCCTGCTTTCAATAGAGCTTATTTAAAGGAAAATATGGAAGACGGAAAGTATCTCAGTAAAGAAGATAAAAAAAGATTAGATGATTTAAAAAACGAGCTAGAGGCCCTTAAGGAAGAGCATAAGAATTTTGCAAAAAATAAAAATGGTCTTTCTCAAGAAGAACGCGAGAGATGGAGGGCCAACTCCACCAGAACTAATCAAGTCTATGTTGAAATTAAAGATTTGAGATTTAAGAATATTCTTGAGGGTGGCAAGTGATCAGAATTTTCATAGATGCCGATGGTTGCCCTGTTAAAGACGAAGTTTATAAAGTTGCTGCTCGCTACAAACTAGATGTTTTTGTTGTGGCCAATAAGCCTATTCATGTTCCTCTTCATCCCTCGATAAAAATGCAAGTGGTTAGCTCTGGCCCTGATGAGGCAGATAATTGGATTGCAGAAAATATTCAAGAAAGCGATATCTGTATAACGACGGATATTCCACTGGCGGATCGTTGTCTTAAGAAAAATGCTCGTGCTCTTGGGGCAAGAGGGGATGAATTCACCGAGGATATGATTGGTGATGCCCTTGCCACTAGAGAATTAATGAAACATTTAAGAGAGATGGGTGAGATGAAAGGTGGCCCTGCTGCTTTTGCACAGAAAGATCGCTCTCAATTTCTCTCCTCCCTAGATAGGATCATTCAAAATATTAATCGGAAAATGAAGTCATGAAGAATTTGTCTCTCAGTATTGAACTCTTAAGTAATATTGACTATGAAGAGGCAAGTCCAATTCAGCGAGAAGCAATTCCTGTTTTATTAGAAGGTCACGATCTTCTAGGAATTGCTCAGACCGGTACAGGAAAAACGGCTGCATTTTCTTTACCTATTCTTCAGCATCTTCTTAACTCCCCTTTGAAAAGAGTGGCCGGTGAGCCTCGAGTATTGATTCTTGCTCCTACTCGAGAGTTGTGTCTTCAGATAACCACTCGACTTGAGAACTATGGAAAAAATCTTGATCTTAAGTATTGTGCTCTTTACGGAGGAGTTGATCAAACGGAACAGGTGAAGGCCTTAAGGAGTGGAGTGGATATAGTTGTTGCGACAACGGGACGGCTTCTCGATTTAATGGAGCAAAAACAAGTTCGTCTCTCAAAAATCGAAATTTTAGTTTTAGATGAAGCTGATCGCATGCTCGATATGGGATTTATTGATGATATTATGAATCTAATTGAAAGACTTCCACCTAAGAGACAAACGGCAATGTTTTCGGCGACCATGCCTCCGGAAATTGGCAAGCTCTCAAATAAAATTCTTAAGCATCCTAAAAAAATTGAAGTAACTCCTGTTTCATCGACGGTTGATAAAATAGAGCAACAAGTGATTTTTTGTAAGCGCGAGGATAAGTTTCAACTTTTAAAGAAGATTTTAAAAGAAGAAAAATTTCAGCTGGCCCTCGTTTTTACTAAAACAAAAACAACTGCGGATAACGTTGTAGAGTATCTTGCTCAAAACCGATTAGCTTCACGCGCTCTTCATGGAGATAAGACTCAGACTGAGCGTAATCAAGCGATGGATCATTTTAAAGATGGAGTGATTAAAGTGTTGGTTGCAACAGATATAGCTGCTCGAGGAATTGATATCTCGGGCATTACTCATGTTATTAACTTTGATCTTCCTCTGGAGAGTGAAAGTTATGTGCACCGAATTGGGAGAACGGCCCGTGCTGGAAGAAGTGGATTGGCCATTTCATTCTGTGATGATGCAGAAAAAAATATTTTGGATAAAATTCAAAAACTAATTGGTTTTGAGATACCCTCTAAAAAATATAAAGGCACTCCAGAAATTTTAAAGTTCAAAGGGTCCAAGTCCGCTCCTACTCCTGGTAAAAGTCAGGAGAAAACCGCTTACCTTGATCATTCGAAGAGGCAAAATCCTATAAAAGAAGGTGGAAGAGCGCATCCGGGATTTAAAAAGACGAAGAAGAAGAGAAAGTGATTTAGACCCCTCATGCTAGAGTCAATTAGTGTAGCATGAGGGAGAATTGGACTAACGAAATTTTGAGAAGCTTGATCTTTCTCTTGGTGCCTGAGGTTTTGCCTCATTTACATTCATAGCGCGACCTTGAAAGTCACTGCCATTAAGAGCTTCAATGGCCTGATTAGCTTCTTGAGAATTTGACATCTCTACAAAGCCAAAGCCTTTGCTGCGACCAGAGTCGCGATCTGTAATAACTTTAGCAGAATCAACATTTCCATATTGCTCGAACTTTGCTTTTAGATCATCGTTAGTAACTGAGAAACCTAGGTTTCCTACATAAATTTTTTGGCTCATAATGGCCTCCTAAAAAAGGATCACAAAGTTGTGATACCTATATTGAATTTCAAATTAAATCTGAATGATAACTAGGCGGACTTGTCAGGTGTGTTTAGCTAAGAACAGATAAGTCCAGCATACAGTAAACTTAGGGAATAGATACAGATATTTAAATTTATCTTCATATTCTACTGCAGTATCAGCTGCTTAGACGTTGTTTATATTGATAAGGTTAATTAAAAACTTTGCTAGGGACCGCTTTAAGTTGCATTAACAAGTGAAGCCAAAAGGGTGGCATATTTAAATGCCACCTTTTTAATTTTTGATATGTCATTGGGAATAGAGATTATCTCTCTATTAGAAAACTAGTTAAAGAATTGGTGATACTTTTTAGAAACGTAAAACATACCGTCAGAAACTGTGCCAATAATTTTCCCGTTTTTGTCGAAAACTTTCAAAGCCGTATCTGCGATAGCATAACCAGTACTAAACGATGTCACAACACCAGTGGCGGCCAAGATCATAGTTGTTGTAGCAGCGGCGGCCGCTCCTGTTTCCGCTATGACGATTCCGCTTGATAGACCTTGGGCAACTATTCTTTGTCTCAAGAAATTAGGCCCCATGAAATTAGGTCCCTGACGCAAGAAATTCGGCCCCATAAAATTTGGGCCAGCTGTTGTGGAAGAGAGTAGATTAGAGGCAAAGGTTAACAAAAGAATCATGATGCTGATTTTTTTCATTTGAGGTCCCTATTTAAGATTGAAATTTGTTCGTTAATTAGCCTGGATTTGAATTTTTATCAAGAGATCACGTTAATATTTCCCTTTGAAAAAACAACTTTGCTTATTTTTTGTAAAAAATACACTCCTATTGTTTGGAACGTTTGAAAAAAGAATTCGCTATCTTTTTAAGCTGATTTCATTGCCATTAATTTAAATGACTTCGGTTTTAAATTTTGTGGTTTTAAAAAACCTCAGAGATGAGGTTCCTCCTTTTCATAAATATTCTATTTTCTCTCTTAATAAAAAATTCATGTACACTAATGTTGATACATTTTGTGCATCTCCGATCTTGTATTTATATTTTATGGAGCTTCTAGGAATGCTAAAGATGAAGCAACCGTAAAACAATAGGGAGTATTTATGAAAAAAATTGTTTTTGCTTTATCGATTTTACTTTCACTTTCAATTTTTGCTGATGAAATGCCACCACGGAATCCTTCTCGTAACTCTGATTTTAGCTCTAAGCAATCATGTATCATTGAAAAGCGTCAAGCTATCTTAGAAGAAATTGCCACTGCCATTGGAACATTTAAATCCAATTACTCTCAATCAGATTTAAAAACTAATGAAAAAATTATTGCCGTTTTATGGGATAAAAATTCTGTTGCTGGCCAAGCAATCATTCAAAGTTGTAACTAAATTTGTTCTTTCATTAACAAGAGGTGGCATAAAACTATGCCGCCTCTTATCTAAAATAAAGTTGAAAATTCAAAACGGCAACTCTTGTAGAATAAGCATTAGGATCGTTTTTATCAGTTACAACAGGGATATCACCTGTATCTACTAGAACCTCTCCAGAATCAGAAGTAATTTTAAAGCTCTCGCTAAAAGGCTTAGGATTTTCAGCTGACATCGTCAAAATTGAGCGATGTGCTTCACCCATAATTCTAAGAACATAAATTTTTCCAGCTTCATATTCAAAATCCATTGTTAAATTCTTATTAATTGGTTGATCTGTATCATCTAAATTACCCTTTTTTAAAACTTTAAATTCTTTTTCAGATGGATCACGAACAAATACTACATAACCTGCAGAAGAAAGTTTTGGTAATGCTCCATTGGTTTTGACTCTTACTAGTAACTTTTTTGTTGATTTGGGAACAGTTACATAATCATCACTCCAGATCATTACCTCAGGGACATTCTTATTACTTAAGTCAACTTTTCTCTGAATTTTTTCTACAGGATTAATAACCAAGTCATAGCTACTCACTTTTGAGACATAAGCGCCAAGTCTTTTAGAAATAGAGTAACCGTCAATCATAGAGGCATTTAAAGGGGAAGTTTCTTCGACTCCGAGAATCCCTAAATATTCATGCAACATTAAAACAAATATCGCTGTAGGTTGATTTAAAAGAGGAGTAAGTTCGGTGTAGTTACATTTAATTTGTGATGTCTCAGAGAAATTTAAGCAAGTTCTCGATTTGCCATACTTATCGATTAAGGCCGCTTCATTCACAACACTAAGATCTGTTGTCTTAATAGTTTTTATTAAAGATTTAATATTAAATTCTGGAAATACTAACGAGAGTCTTTCTTCATTTCTTAAAAAGAAAGATCTTATTTTGAAAGATACAGTTTCTAATTGTTCTTGATATGTAACTAACTCAGCTTCAGAACCACTACCTCCATTACCTTTATCTTGGCCAGCAAAGATATTTGAACTAAGGAGTAAGATGCTTGAAATGAATAATAATGATTTCATAAAATTCCTTTAGTGTAATTCGCTTTTTGAGTCGGTGAGTGGAAAAAACTGAATGGCCAGCTGGTAAAGATCTGTCTTGTGACCATCTTTAAGCAAGGCCGACATTTTTTGACGAAACTCTCTAATAATGGTTTTGGCCTCCATGAGCTTCTCTAGATCAATTGCAACCGTTGTCGAAGAGAAATCTCTTAGCTCAATTTCTACTTCTTCTAATTTATTTATTCCCATGGTGAGGGTTTCTTTATGTGATTCAATAAGTGCTTGGCTCTTCACATCTTCTGTTGTTTTCACTGCTGAATGAGTTCTCTCCAAATTTCCTGCTTCATCAATTTTAAGAAGACCAGAGTTGAGAAGGTTATTCACAACCACTTCTGCGCGGTTTAGGGTAATCTTCAATTTCTTTGCGATATCTTCAGTCGTAGCTTTAAAATTGGCGATCTCGTAGAGTTCCAGAACAGCAAAGTGTTCCCATTCGGCCAGTGTTTTATAGTAAGATTCATCTAACATGAATCTCTCATCCAACGGTTCAATTTCAATATTATCAAGAGAAGTTTTTCTTCTATACAAGCTCTCCATAAAAAGCGTTTTGTCTTTGGGGCCAAGCTTTAAACTATTTATTACTCCTGGGGAATTCCTAAGTGGAAGAGGTCGATTACCTTTCATCACTTGACTTAAAGTTGAAGGATGCATTCCTAAGTCACGTGCATAGGCCCGAAGTGAGTACTGAGCATTCGTTCTTTGTTTCCGAGAAAACTCTTCTTTGATTTTTAATAGGTAATAGGGATTTCTTGTTTCCATGAAACAGTCATAACACAGTTTTTGATACAGAGAAGACACAGTTGTAAACAAGTGTATCAAGGTCAGTGTACATGAATGTTTTTATATACTTAGGTTCCTTTTATTTGTTAAAAGCTGTATTTTTTTCACGTTGCCAGATCTGGCACCATATTGGTGACAAACAGATTGAGTATTTTTTGGCCTTTGATATTGTCCGGCCATGGAAAAGAAAACAAACGAATTCAGACAATTTCTAAAAGATGTTTTCCTTGAAAGATGTAGGAAAAATCCTAGCTATTCAATGCGATCTTTTGCGAGTTCACTTAAAATTAATCACACCACGCTATCAAGAATTTTAAGTGGCAAGCGAGGCATGACTAAAAAGATGCAGACCTCTCTTGAAGAGGCCCTAAATCTAAGTCCAGCGGAGAGAAGAACATTCTCAAAAAATGAAAAGCTTAAAGTTACAAAACAATATAAAGATCTTTCTCAAGATGTTTTTGAATTGATTGCTGATTGGAAATATGACTGTCTCCTTGAACTTCCGAAAATAAAAAATTTAAAGCTGACTCCACGAAAAATCGCCAAAATCCTTGGCACAAATATCATTGAAGTCAATTAAATTAGAAGTAAGACTTAGAAATGAAATCAAACTGATTGAGAGATTTTTATTGAAAGATCTTGAAGTAAGAACGATTAAACCTTGGATCTTATAATTATACAGTAGAGAACTATAAAAAGTTTCTTGAAATATTTTTTTCTTATGAGTAGCATAATCTGCATAAAGGATTTAATTTGAAAGCAACTTGCGAACTCATCCCATGGGGAGAGAAAGAAAAAGAAAATTGGCTTAAAGCTCAACAGATAAAACGTTCCTATCATGATGAAGTTCTAACTAAGATCGAAAAGCTAAAAAAGACATGTGAAGTACTTAGTTACGGTAAACTCTCATATAATCAATCTCGTTATCCACTGTATTTTCTCAAATCATTTAATTTTAATCCTCAAAAGAAGACTATTCTTATCACTGGTGGAGTCCATGGCTACGAGACAAGTGGTGTTCATGGTGCCTTAAGTTTTATGGAAACTGAGGCAAAAAAATTTTCTGATCTTTTCAACTTTATTTGCTTCCCCTGCATTTCTCCTTGGGGTTATGAAACAATCAATAGGTGGAACCCACTGGCGATTGATCCTAATCGATCATTTAAAGAAGATAGTCCGGCCGAAGAATGTCGAAACTTTTTAAATGCAGTTGCTCCTTTTAAAAATAATATTCTTGCTCACTTTGATCTTCATGAGACTACAGATACTGATAAAACAGTTTTTGGGCCGGCCCTTGCTAGTCGGGATGGAAAACCATTTGAGCGTGATGAAATTCCTGATGGTTTTTACCTCGTGGGGGTTACTAGTAAACCACAGAGAGATTTTTAAAAAGCCATTATAGACGCTGTAAAAAAAGTAACTCATATTGCACCGGCCGATAAGAACGGAAATATTATTGGAGTGCCAGTCGATCAGGAGGGTGTGATTTACTATGACATGCAAAAGCTCTTCCTTTGCGGAGGCTTTTCTAATGCAGAATTTTCAACTACGACTGAAGTTTATCCAGATAGTCCCCATGCCACTAATGAGATTTGCATCAAGGCGCAGGTAGAAGCGATCAAAGGTGGACTCGATTATTTAAAGCTCATGGGGCATTTTTAAAGATCTTTCTTTCGAATTTTCTAGTTTTGTTGAAAGAATTTGAAGTGCAGCTTTCACTTGCTCTTTATCTTGATTTGTAAATCTCGCTAACGTTGGTGAATCAATATCTAAGACTCCTGCAAGCTGGCCATCAATGTAAAATGGAAAAACCATTTCAGATCTTGATGCCGAATCACAAGCAATGTGACCTGGAAATTCATGAACATCATCGACTAATAGAATTTCTTTCTCTGTGAAAGATTTCCCGCAAACTCCTCGATGGAATGGAATTTCCATACAGGCCGGTTTCCCATGAAAAGGTCCCAAGCGAAGTTTTTGGCCATCATTTAAGTAAAACCCAACCCAATTTAGATCAGGAAGGTGATGAAAAATATAAGCACTAAAGTTGGATAAATCCGTTGGCCAGTAACCAGTTAAGTAAGCTTCGAGTTCATTTAAGTTCATAGAGGACCTACTTTGTTTCTCAATTATCATTATGTTCTCTTTTAGATGCAAGCATTTCTTTTAAGATTTATTCTTTTTGAAAAGGAGAAGATTATGAAAACTACATCAAACAAAAATTCACTTTTTCATCGCATCGGAGACAAGATCGAAAGACTAGGTGAAATGCTAAATAAGAGTGGAGCTAATAAACTTGGTAAAAAAGTTTATAACATGGGAAACAAAATTGAGCATATGAAAGAGAAGAAATAGTTATGGAGCAGAGTTTTAGACAGATTCTCCATTCAAGTATTCAGGCCCTTGATGGGGAGGATGGTTCTCTGGACGATCTTCTCTTTGATGATAACAAATGGTTTATTCGCTATCTTGTCATCAAAACCAAGGGCCTTCTTAAGCATGATCGAGTTGTCATTTCTCCTACAGGGGTTGATGAGATTGATTGGAAAAATAAAAAGATTAAGATCTATTTAACAAAAAATAAAATCATCACTGCTCCTAAAATAGATTCTGCTGAACCGGTTTTCAAACAAATGGAAAAAAAGTTTTTTGATTTTTATAACTGGCCATATTATTGGGACGATATGGGAGTTTGGGGGATTGATCCAAGAAGTACAGTCTCTCTAGTTGATAAAGATATCTTGCCTCCCAAAGGCGACCCACATCTTAGATCTTGCAGAATTGTTGGCCATTATAATGTGGAACTTGAGGGTAAGAGGATAGGTGAAGTAGAAGACATTCTGATTGAAGAAAAGGATTTGACCATCAAATCATTTTTAATAACATCAGGGCACTGGCCTAGAATTCATCATAGTACTATTTCTGTTAATTCAATTGATTCAATTCATTGGGCCACTCGATCAATACGATTAAGACCTTCAGTTAAGGATTTTGAATCACAATCTAGTATCATCCTATAAATCATCATTAAGAAATAGATCTCCTATCTGTCTTGTCGGCCATAGGGAAAAAAGTGTGGGCCTTAAGTCCAATCAGAAATGGATTAAAATCAAAGGATGAGAATCTTAATTCTATTAATTTTAATCCTTCCCGCGCAAGTAGTGGCCTTTCAAATTGAAAGGATTAAAGACTCTCTGGTGCTTAAATCTGAAAAGTGCTCTGAAGTCGAAAAAGTTCTCCTGGCCTTAAATGATTGGAACGCAAATTTAAAGAATAATAAACACTGCCAAATTAATTCTCAAAATAAGATTCAAAGATTCGAAGAAGGATTTGGTGAAGATAGGAAACCTCAATGCAAAATTGACGTGACCAATTGTGTCCCAGATCATCTAGTGAAGTATCACGGCGTGAATCCAAATGAAAAGACAGGACCTAATTGCTGGAATTTAGCATTGGTCATGAAGGGGATTCTTCCGGCATTGAGATTTTCATCCAATGAGGAAATGGCATTTTACATGCAGCCTCCACTTTGTCGAAATTTAAAAAATGGTGAAAAAAGACAGGCCGGTGATATTGGGGCGATTAGAACGATAAATGGTCATGAGGTTGGAGAATTTCATGGTTTCATTTACCTATCAGATGATGTCGCTTACTCAAAGAATGGGTCAGAGGAAGATTCCTGGCCTTATCTTTTGCAGTCATTACCAGAAATGTTATCTATTTATGAAGTACCAAATTCAAAGAAATGTCGCTCGAACGAAGTTGATAAAACCTGTGATCTTTCGGCCTCTTATTTTAGATGTATTAGTTTTGAGGATTATCTAAAACAACATAAAAATATTCCTGATGAACTATTAAAATATCTTTCTACTTATTCAAATTATGAACAGTGTTTAGAAAGAGAATTATTTAATTCATCAAACAATAGTAATATTGGAAATCTTATTTTTGATACAACTAAGGCCCTTACTAAATATTTAAGTGATGAGCGACGTCAGGAAGAAAATTTTTTTAGCAACCCTGAAGCTGTTTTTGTCATCGGAGCTTTGCAAATGAGGATTACTTCTTTGGTTGAGCAATTACAAACTCTACCAGAGGATTCATCCTCAATTGAATTAGAAGACGAAAGATTAAAATTGCAAAAAATTATTCAACATAATGTAGACTTACTTAAAGGGTCTTATTAATCTCTTCTGCCATCTTTAGATGTTGTTCAACTTTTGCCTTCGTTTTATCCAATAAAGCTCTTAAGTCCTTATCTTGCGTATTTGGAATGTACTCATGATTAATTTTATCTAAAACAGTCTTATGCATTCCAACTTCTGATTTGATATAGGCCTTATCAAAGCTTTTGCCTCTAAGTGTTTTAAGCTTTTCAACTTCATCTTCGCTACTGAATTTAATCTTCATGGAATCAGCAGTTTCTTTTAGTTTAAGATTCTCTTTCTGTTGAAGGCCTTGAGCGACATCATTGTTAGTCGAATGATCGGTGAACATTTGATTGGCAAATGATTTGACCTTTTGATTAGAAGCATACTGTTTAGCTATATTGGCCAGATTCATTTCTTCGGTATTTACCGTCATAATTGCATTTGTAATCTCGGCTTCAGTCAATTTAGGGCCCATTGGTGCTGCGTAAAGGGACGTTGTCAGCAGGATTCCAACAGAGACAGGAAAGAGCATTTTCATAAAGACTCCTTGGTTAATTGTTTTTGATTGTCTTTTTGAGGCAAGTTGTTACTCAAGGGGAGGTGTTTCATGGGGCCTTATCCGAGCAGTTTAGTTTGGATGAGCTAAAATAATAATAAATTTATCCGATAATTTGATTATGAGAGTCTTAGCTATTTTTTGTTTTTTTATTTCTTATTCCATATTCGCTAAAACTTGCGGTCTCACTGGAAGTATTGATGAGAGAATTAAGGATTGTAATCAAACTAATGGTGAGTTCTCATTAGTGACATCTTCGGAAAGTGGAGTTGAGATTTATAAAGATCTAAAGTCAAACTTACTTTGGGGAAGTCGAATTGTGAGTGATTTTAATCATTATAGCTCCCAAAAGGCCTGCACTGATTTAATCCCTGAAGCTCAAGTTCTAAACTCTATTGACTGGAGACTGCCGACAATTGAAGAGTTTAAACAAGCTGCTGAACATGGAATGAAAAGTTCACTGCCTCAAATGAATTATTGGTTCTGGTCTTCTTCACAGGTTAAAATCCCAAGAAAAATGAAGCGCAGAGGTGTGATGTCCCAGGCCTATATTTGGAACGGTATGGAAGAAAAGACTGATGTAGGTGATCTTAAAGACGCTGCATCTGTTCGTTGCGTTGGTAAAATTCATTAAATAAACCGATTTTTTCGGTTTCCCTTTAAAAAATAATTTTCAATAAGTGATCCAATTTTCAATTCTGCTCGTAATACAGCTAACAGCAAGAATTGAGGAGCTTAGATGAAAATTGCAGTTATTGGGGGAGGCATTAGTGGACTAGCGTCAGCACTCATTCTAAACCCTCATCATGAAGTCCATTTATTTGAAGCTGATTCTCGACTTGGGGGACATGCTCATACAGTAACCATTAATGATGGGCCAGATAAGACGGTTGATTTAGATACAGGTTTCCTCGTTTATAACACTCTGACATACCCGCATTTCACTCGGTTTTTGGACTATCTCAATGTGAAATCCACAGACTCAGATATGACTCTCTCAATTCAGGCCGCCAATGGATTAGAGTGGGGTGGTGCAAATCTTCCAACTGTTTTTGCTCAAAAAATAAATCTTTTTAATCCAAGCTTTCTGAAAATGCTTTTAGAAATCCTGCGCTTTAATAAGAATGCTCAAACGAATCTTGAATTGAGTCGAAAGAATAAGTGGACTTTGGCCGACCTTGTAAAAAATCAGGGTTATGGAGAGAAGTTTCAAACACTTTATCTTTTGCCAATGACGGGGGCCATTTGGTCAATGTCATATTCTCATGCCCTTCAGTTCCCTGCAGAGACCTTTCTTACTTTTTGTATTAACCATCACCTCTTGCAAGTTAATAATCGCCCTATCTGGAGAACAATTAAGGGCGGCTCAATTAATTATGTTAAAGAAGTGAGTAAAAGACTGAGCAATATTCATCTCTCAAGCCCTGTAGATAAGGTTTCAAAGAAGGGTGACAAACTCATTGTCTCTACCCAAGGTAAAGAATTTGAATTTGATAAAGTTATCTTGGCGACTCATGCTCCAATTAGTCGAAGAATGATTGAAGAATCTTTCCCTGATCTTGCTCAAAGAATTCTCCCTCTTAAAACGACTCCAAATCATGTCGTACTTCATGAAGATGAGAGCATCATGCCTAAGAAAAAAATATGTTGGTCGGCATGGAATGTGGAAGCGAGAAATTCAGTTAAAGATGAAAAAGATATTTGTCTTACTTATTATATAAATAAACTTCAACCTCTAGAGACAACAAAGAATTACTTCGTAACCTTAAACAAAAATCAAAAATTATTAAAGGCCCATAGGACATTTGAGTACCATCATCCTCAATTTGATTTTGAGGCCATAAATTTGCAGAAAGAGCTTCCAAGTATTCAAGGAACTCATCATCTTTATTTTGCTGGTGCTTGGACGAGGTACGGCTTTCATGAAGATGGGATTCTAAGTGCAGTCAATGTGGCCGAAATTTTAGGAGTGAAAGCTCCATGGGTATAGAGAACCTCAGAAAACCATTAATCGGAGAAGGCCGGGTTATGCATTCGCGCCCAGGGGTAAATTCATTTACCTATCCAATATTTAATTTACTTCTTCCGATTGATCAGGAGGTTTTGAATAATTTCTCAAAAGGTTTTTTTTGGAAAATTCTCTCCAAAGATTATTTAGATGGGTCAAAAAAACCACTAAAAGAAAAAATTGAATCATTCTTAGAAAAAAATCTTCAATACCAATGTGATGATATTTGGCTTCAAACGATACCTCGAATGTTTGGTTATGGCTTTAATCCCGTCAGCTTTTGGTATTGTTATCAAAAAGGTGAACTTGATGCCGTCTTGTGTGAAGTTAATAATACATTCGGTGATCGACACTTTTATTTCTTAAAGAAAAATGAGAAGGGTGAGTTGGTCTCAGTTCTTCCTAAAAGATTTCATGTCTCTCCCTTTTTCCCAATTGAAGGACACTACAATTTTAAGTTCCACGTCTCTTCAACAGAGACGAAGGCCGAAATTATTTTTCTAAATAAGGAAGATATTCAACTTAAGACAAAACTCTCTTTAAAGTTAAAGTGTGTTGAGCAAGTTTCATCCCTTTCTTTATTAGCAAAGTACGGATGGATGACTCCGATAATTATTTTTCGCATACATCTACAAGCATTTAAATTATGGATCAAAGGCGTTGAGTTTTATTCTCGGCCAACGCCACCAAAGGAGCAATTTACCTATGATCACAAAGTCAGTTAATAATAAGTTCATTTTAAAATCATTAGAGAGAACTAAGTTTGGATCTATCAAGCTAACATTTGGTAATCCTTATTCAGATCATATTTTTGGAGAAGGAGAGCAGGTTGCTGATGTTTGGATGGCCTCACCTTCAATCTTAAGCGACATTGTAAAAGGTGGAGATATAGAGCTTGCTTCGGCCATCATTCGTGGGGACATAAAAATTTCAGATGAAGCGGCCTTCATTGAATGGGCATGCAAAAATGATGATGTCCTAAAAGACTCTTTCCATGGAAAGGTTATTTTTACTCTTTTACCTCGAATTAAAAGATTATTGAGAATGAATACAGTTAGTGGGGCCAAAAAAAATATTATGGCCCACTATGATTTAGGTAATGATTTCTATAAGACATGGCTTGATTCTTCTATGACATATTCATCGGCCATTTTTAGTAAAGAAAGAACTGAAGATCTTACTCTTGCTCAGTTGGTTAAGTATGATCGAATTATTGATCAGCTTGGCATTACATCTCAGGATCATATTTTAGAAGTTGGTTGTGGATGGGGGGGATTTTTTTCTCGTGCGGTTGAGCGAACAGGATGTAAAGTCACAGCAGTGATGAATTCTCCAGCTCAGGCCGCACATAATAGAGAACTTATTCAACGGCGCCAATTGGATAAAAATGTCGATCTTCGACTTATGGATTATCGTGATATAAGTGGAAAATTCGATAAAATTGTTTCAATTGAAATGATCGAAGCCGTTGGACAGCAATTCTGGCCGGTTTATTTCAATAAGATTTCAAGCTCACTAAATCAAGGAGGCAAGGCCTTGATCCAGTCAATTACTATTCGTGAAAATCGATTTGATGACTATTCTAAAAATCCAGATTTTATCAATACCATGATCTTTCCTGGTGGTATGCTTTTAACGAATCAGATTATATCTTCAGAGGCCAAAAAAGCGGGAATGGAGAGTATTGAAAAACCTTTTGAGTTTGGACTTAGTTACGCAGAAACGCTCCAGCGCTGGAGAGACAATTTTCTCAAGGCCATCGACTCAAATCTTTTACCTCATTTAGATGATAGATTTGTAAATCTTTGGCGCTTTTATCTCTCTTACTGTGAAGGAGCGTTTAATGCAGAAAGAATTAATGTAGGTCATTTCCTCGTTGAGAAGACTGCTAATTCTTGAGCTTTTCCTTAACTTTTTTGATGGTCCAACCAAGCACAGGGACGTGCTCATAAATAAATTCACCCATATCAAAATAATCACGATGATAAACTACAAGGTTAGCATCGTTGAACTTGATATGGGAGTTCCCTTCAAGAGTGATAGGCTTACCACCGTTTAATCCATCAGCTTCTAGGGTCATAGTCCAAACGAGAGCGTGAGTGTTTCCAGAAGAAACAATATCGTTAAATTTAAAATGAATACTTTTAACATTCTTATAAAGATTCTGATAGTAGGCCTTAACAGATAGAATTCCATTATGCTTACCAAGTGGATCTATAAAAACTGTATCCTGAGCATAAAAATTATCGAGGATTTGAATATTATCGGCTCTTAGTTCATTAAAGACTTTCTTCATTTTTTCTTGTTGATTCATAACTTCTCCTGAAGCAAAGGTGTGTTTTGTAATACTAAATGAGAGTAGAGTTAAGGCAATAAATAACAATTTTTTCGGAAACCATGGGAAAAAGGCATTGGTTGTTTTTTGATAAATCATATAATTTTCTCGCTTTGAAAGGAGTGAAGATTCTTCTGCTGGTGGAATTCCAGTGATTTTAGTTAAAAAAATATACATGACGATGGGTGGAAGAATGCCTGGCCACTTTTCAATTGAACTCAAGGCATAGACTGCGAAGGAAATCCAAACCATCCATTCGAAAAAATAGTTAGGATGCCGAGAGTATTTCCAAAAACCAACATCACAAACTTTAGAGCGGTCATTATTTTTTTGAATAAATTCTCTTAATTGTTTATCCGAAATAAATTCTCCAAGGATCGCCAAAAAGAATATGACTATCGATACATATTGAATTGGGCCTACCGATCCCTGATAGGTTAAAAGCAGTGGAATGGAGAGGATGATCGTGACAAAAGCTTCAAGCTGAAAGAGAAGGAAAAATTTCATTCCATACCAAACCTTCCATTTATTTTTTAGTAGAACATAGCGCTTGTCTTCACCATGCTTTGAGATCCTTAAAAAAAGATGAGTGCCTAATCTTGTGGCCCAAACCAAATACAGCAGATCCATCATTTGAAACGAGATTGTCCCTGTGTTTGCCAACTCAATCAGATACTTTATCAAGATGACGATAATAAAGCTCTGGCACCAGACAAAATCTAGCCAAGCAAAGATTTTAGTTTTAAAGCAGTAGTACCATGCCCCTGTGAAGACTAGCATCAGGGCGGGTAGCGAAATAATCAGATTTAAAGTTATGTTATTCATAAACTTATATACGTAAGATCTTTAAAAAAGGATCAGTTTTCATTAAAAAAAGAGGCCTGTGATCCAAATGGCCCTTACTTACGTATAACCTGTCATGTATAGTTTGCCCCTGACAGATACAATTCATTTTCAAAGTATTCCCAAAGTTTTAAGCTTTGAAGCGGCTTTGATTAAAGGTGGCAAATTGGATAGTGCCCAAGATTGGAATGAATTACTTTTTAAGGTTGCTAATTCAGGCTGTCGTGAGTCATTCAAGAATATTTTTAATCATTTTTATCCCATCCTTGTTCAACAGAATTTAAAAGCTGGCCTCACGAAAGAATTGTCGACTGAATTGGCACAAGAATCGCTGCTAAAAGTTTGGAGGCAGGCCATTTCCTTTGATGCAACTAAGGGAGCGGCGGCCCTATGGATTTATGTCATCGCTCGGAATGTGAGATTTGATTATTTTAGAAAGCAAAAAAATGATTCTTTAAATATCAGCTCTGAAGAGGTCTATGGAGAAATTGACTATTCATTTGTTGATGAAAATAATCCTGAAATAAATTTTGAGTTCAATGAACTTCGGGACAAAATTCAATATCTGCCGGCGGATCAACGAAGTGTTATTTATAAGTTTTATTTTGAAGGTATGACTCATCAAGAAATTGCTGAGCAAGAGAATATTCCTCTTGGGACAGTCAAATCCAGAATTCGTTTAGCGATTGTTTCAATGAAAGAATTATTAGCAGGGAAATTAATATGAATCATCATCCTCAACCAGATGTTATGCTTGAGTATGCTCAAGGTAACATTTTATCTCCACTTTCGGTGATGGTGGCCGCCCATCTTGAAGTTTGTAAGGAATGTCGAGATCAATATACCAAGACCTTGGAGAAACTCACTAAACCTGATGCGGAAGTTTTTCAGGTTCCTTCTGATGAAATGAATTCGGCCTTAAATAATATTTTTAATATGATCGATCAAGGTGTGGAAGAAATTAAACCAGCAAAGGAGCTTTCACCATTTGAAATCACTGTTGCAGGACAGGTCATCCCTTTACCGCGCTCAATGAGTTTTCTTAAAGATCAAGTGATCCCTTGGAAAGAGTTTGGAAAACAAAATGCGATAGCCCCAGTCATTTCTCAGGAAAATGGACGCTTCTACCTTATTTACATGGGCCCAGGAGAAACAGTTCCTCACCATGATCATAATGGAAGAGAATTTAGTTACGTTGTCGCTGGAACTTATAATGATGGAATTTCCAATTTTAGTTCAGGGGATTTTTCTGTTTTTAAGAAAGGGGATCAACATACACCACATGCCACCAGTGATGATGGCTGTTTAGTTGTCTCATGGGTTGAAGGGCGACTAAATTTCTTTACAGGTATTTTTAAACCACTTAACCGTATTTTGTGGTGGTACCTGCACAAGGCCTAGTTATTGTAAGGTCTGCAGGTACTTAAAAACATCCTTGGCCTGAGTTAAATCAAGCTTCGCCTTTCTGATTAACTCAACAACTTCCTTTTGAGTAATCTTGCCATTTTTTAAAGTATCGCAACCAAGGGCCTCAATAGGATCTGTAATTTGAGATACTGTTGCATGTTGTGGCCAAAGGTTATTTAAGTTATTGCTTCCACCAAAGCACAATGGAATGAAATGATCTACTTTGTATTCACTTCGCTCGCCACTCATGGTGTAGCCCAATTTTTTATAGTTCTGAAAACTTAAATCTTTTAAGTAAGAATCTACTTTTCTTTCACAATAAGGGATGCGCTCTTGATAACGATACTCATCTGGAGATTCACAGAGAGACCCAGGAGTTACGCTAAGATCAGGTCCTTTAGGATAGAGCATTCTGCCTGCAAAAGAATGCAGGCAGCTTAAAGAAAATATTAAAGCAATGATGAATTTCATAAACGACCTTTAGAGCTGGGCTTCTTTAAGAGGATTTTTCGCAGTCGTTGCTGATTTACTTTTGAAGCCTTCTAAGATTTTCTTTTGAATATCAACAAAACCTTGTGGCATTGGCCCTTCAAACTTCGCAAAGTATTCACCACTTGATTTCACTTCGTTTTCCCACTTGGTAGCATCAAGAGAAGTGAGTTCATTAAATTTTTCTTCAGTAAAATCCTCAAGGCCTTTCCAATTAATGTCAGTGTATTTTGGCATCAAACCAACAGGTGTTTCAGTCGCTTGGGTTGTGCCATTAATTCTGCCAACAATCCATTCAAGTACGCGAGCGTTTTCACCGAATCCCGGCCAGGCATACTTACCTTCAGCATTTTTTCTAAACCAGTTAACTCCAAAAATAAGTGGGGCCTTCGATCCGGCCTTATTACCCATATCGACCCAGTGATTAAAATAAGCATCCATGTTGTAGCCACAGAAAGGAAGCATGGCCATTGGATCACGACGAACAACTCCAACCACACCTGCTGCAGCTGCTGTTGTTTCAGAGCCAGTGGTTGCAGCGATATATACTCCGTGTTCCCAGCTTTTTGATTGATAAACAAGAGGAATAGTATCTGGACGACGACCACCAAAAATCATAGCAGAGATTGGAACTCCGGCCGGATTTTCCCATTCTTTATCGATACACGGACATTGAGAGGCAGGGGCGGTAAAGCGCGCATTTGGATGGGCCGCTTTTCTTCCACACTCTGGAGTCCATGGTTGTCCTGTCCAATCAGTCAGTTCTTCTGGAGCTGTTTCTGTCATCTCTTCCCACCAAACATCTCCGTCTTCAGTTAAAGCAACGTTAGTGAAAATAGTATTTCTTGAAAGAGAGTGCATGGCATTTGGATTTGTTTTAAAGCTTGTTCCAGGGGCCACTCCAAAAAATCCTGCTTCAGGATTGATGGCGCGTAGTTCGCCATCTGGGCCGGGTTTAATCCAAGCAATATCATCACCGATAGTTGAAATTTTCCAACCACCTAAACTCGCAGGAGGAATCAACATGGCAAAATTTGTTTTACCACAGGCACTTGGAAAAGCTGCCGTTACGTATTTCTTTTCTCCCTTAGGACTTTCAACTCCTAGGATAAGCATATGTTCAGCAAGCCAGCCTTCTTCACGCGCCATGGTTGAAGCAATTCGAAGAGCGAAACATTTTTTTCCAAGAAGGGCATTACCACCGTAACCAGATCCATAAGACCAGATCTCACGCGTTTCTGGATAGTGAACAATATATTTAGTATCTTTATTGCAAGGCCATTTTACATCGGCCTGACCTTGGGCCAGTGGCATACCAACAGTGTGCACACAGCGAACGAAATTTTTTGAATTGCCTAGAACTTTAAGGGCACCTTCACCCATTCGAGTCATGATTTTCATATTCACAACAACATAGGGAGAGTCAGAAAGTTCAACACCAATTTGTGAAATAGGGGAGCCAAGTGGGCCCATTGAAAATGGGATCACATACATCGTGCGACCTTTCATACATCCTTTGAAAAGAGGATTAAGAGTTTCGCGCATCTGATCTGGATCCATCCAGTTATTGTTAATGCCGGCATCGGATTTATTTTCTGAACAAATAAAAGTTCTATCTTCTACACGCGCCACATCTGAAGCATCAGAAAGAGCAAGGTAGGAATTAGGTCGCTTGGCCGGATTTAATTTTGTAAGCATGCCTGAGGCCACCATCTGATCACAAAGTTTATCATACTCAGCATCTGAACCATCACACCAAAGAACTTGATCTGGCCCACAAAGATCGGCCATTTGATTGACCCAAGAGATTAGAGCTGGGTTAGTTGTATTGGGATTTGTTTGCGCCATTGCGACATCTCCTTGCGGAAAATAATAAAATTTTTTCTAACTGCTTATCAAATTCAATTGAAAATTGCTTCTAAATTATGCTCTTGACTCATTGCTAAAAGAGACTCTTTTTTGATATTTCACTGGCCAATATTTTGCAGATAGTTTCGAAAGGAGATGTTTTATGATTAAAAAATTAAAAACAGGGCAATATCGTATTTATTCAAGAAGCGTTAATCCTAAAACCGGACATCGCAGAAATTTAGGAACTTTTGATACAAAAGAGCAGGCCTTAAAACATGAGCGTGATATTCAATTTTTTAAGAAACGACAATAACTTCTTCCAACACTGGTAAGTCTTTCTTCTTCCATTTTAAATTCTAAGTAAGGAACAAAATTTCCGTATTCTTTAACATAAAAACTATCATCACCTGTTTTATAACTGTAGGTTTTAGTCATCTGAGGAGAATTACTGTCGATAATTCCTAGATCAAAGCCATTTTCATTTTTTCTCATTCCCACGATCAACCAGGCATGGCTCATAATGCCCTTGATTTGAAGCTTTTGGTAAGCAATCTTTTTTTGAACATTCACATATTCATAATTAATTTGCATCAGCTTTGCTAGGAATTCTGGTTTCACTCGGGTTCTGCCTCTTAGTCCATCCACCCAACGATTTAAAACCACTCCATCATAAATTTGCCAACTATTGAGTTCTTGCTGAATGAGCTGCTTATTTTCAAGTGAGAATTCCTCCATGTGAGTGTAACCTGGAATCTGGACAACTCTTTGGCCAACTCTAATATCACGGATAATCTTCGCTCGCTCTTGATAGGTTTTTGGTTTGGGTAAATCTGGGCGGAAAATGGTGAGATAAAAAGCGTTCCTTTGAAAACGGGAATGCCACCAGCAAACTCCTCCATTTAAAAGGCCGCCATTATTTTTGATGGCCAGAAGGTTCACAGGATCATTAGAAAACTCTTGGATGATTTCTTTGTCTTCGGGACGATCTCCAAAGCGATCACAAAATTCAGTTTTACTTTGAGGCATTGAGATAGAATAGCTAGTTAACGGAATAAAACTTAAAGCGCACAGAATGAAATATCTCATGCTTTAAGTTTGAGTGACTTAGAAATGTTGTACCACTAATAAAAACTATCAGGATAGTTTTTGTCAACAATTCAAAAAATTAATTATCAATTATTTCGTGATTATGCTTAAATGCGGCCACAAATAAAATGAAGACCATGCTTCTTATTGCCCCTTTTTTAATTTTATCGGCCTGGAGTGCTCCAGAGACTTATCCTATTCTTTCAATTCAACCCTATGAAAGAGATTATGTTTTTGAGTTAGTTAATCCAACAGAAACAAAAATCATTCTCGATTGTTCGAGCTTTATTCATAATCTTGAAATCAAAAAAGCTGAATCTAAGAAAATTTATTACTTAACAGAAGAAGATTGCTGGAAAGTATATGCCTTCTACCAAGATACCGATGTGGAAAAGAAGTGCTTAACCTCTTACGAAGATCATTTTTATAATCATCACTGTCAAAATATTAGACACTAGAACTTGAACAAAACTCAAACAAAACTTAATCACTTTTCAAAATTGCCGATAAAACCTCGGTGAATTATTACTCAAAATTTGTCTTAGATCATTTTATAAGTAAGGCCAGGTTCATTCTTGGTCTAAATATTTTAATCACCATTACTTTCACTGTAATGGCCTTCTTTTATTTTAAAAATTCAGAGCATGAAAGGAACCAACTTTTACATGCGAAAGGCATTAGAGATTTTCATCTTGCCTTTGAGCAATACCACCATCCTTTGCAGGGTATTGTCTCAATGGTACATTTCTCTGGATTAAATATTGATCCACAGTCATTCCGTAAAGCTTCGGAGAGTAGAGGCTTTTATAAAAATTTTAAGGGAGCTTTAGGATTTGGCTTTGTGAGGAAAATTTTTCGAAAAAGTCCATTGGAGGATACTTTTGTTATTGAAATGATGGAGCCAAGTGAAACTAATAAGGATCTGATTGGTGAAGTTATTTCAAATGAAAACTCTGCCAAACAGGCCGCCTTAAAATCCATGAGATTAGGGATTCCCGTCATTTCGAAATTAATTAAGTTAAAAAAGAATAATAAAGAATTATTAGTATTTTATTACTTTCTTCCTATCTATAAAACTCCTCGTGTCCCAAAAGAAGTCAAGCAAAGAGAAGAATTACTAATTGGGTGGGCATTTGTCGCGATCAAAGCAATGCATGTGGTAGAGTTCGTAAAAAATCAGAACCCAGATTTATTAAGTTATAAGTTATTTGAATTGAATGATCAGCAACAAGAAACATTAATCCATCAGGAAAAGTCCCATCAGGCCGATTTTAAATATTCTCTTCAAATCATAAAAGAAAAAGTTTCAGTCGCTGGACAAGATTGGATGGTCATATCAGCTTCTAATATCCTTCGAGATCAAATGACCTTTTTAAAATCGCTTGGAGTTTTACTCTTAGGTCTTATAAGTTCATTTCTTTTCTATTTTTATTCTCTGCTATTAAAAAAACGCTTGGACTTTGATTCACAGTTGATCCTAGAATCTCAAAAAGCGGTTGAAATAGCTACCAAAGAACTGGAAGAGAAGAAACATTTTCTACAATCAATTATTAATGGGTTGCCTGCCATTGTGACTTATTGGGATAAAGACTTAAAAAATAGGCTGATCAATAGTTACGCACAATCATATATGGAAAATAGTGGCGAAAAATCTTTTGGTAAACATATTAGCGAATTAATTCCTTCAGAGATATTTGATTTAGATTACCCTTTTATGCAAAAAGCTTTAAAAGGGGAGGCCCAAGAGTTTGAGCGAGTGATCACTGGAAATAATCAAGAATCAAGGAATGTATTAATCAAATTACAACCCTATCTAATTAATGATAAGGTAGAAGGTTTTATTGCCATTCTTGTTGATATTACAGATATAAGGCTGCTTCAACAAAAAGATCGAGAAACTCAGGCCCTGTTGTATGCGGAATCAAAGCTATCCTTATTAGGAGAGATGACTGCTGGAATAGCCCATGAAATTAATAATCCTCTGGCCATCATTAGTGGAAAGGCCCAGTTGGCCAAGAATTTTGTCGAAAACTCTGAGATGCAGGAAAATTTAAAGGAAAAAACTTTAAATTGTATTGGCACAATTGATCTTACCGTTGAAAGAATTGCAAAAATCATTAGAGGTTTAAAAAACTTTTCGAGAGATTCTTCGTACGATCCTTATACCGAGGTTGCAGTAAATGATTTAATGAGTGAAACCATGATGCTCACTCATGATCGATTGGCCAAAAAAGATATTCAATTAAATATTGAAGGCCTTGATACTATTCTTCCAATCTTTTGCAATAGAGTCCAGCTTGAACAGGTTTTAATGAATTTAATTTCCAATGCAGCTGACGAAATTGAGAAATATGAAGAAAGGTGGATTACTGTTAAATTTGAATCAGATGTGGACAATAATTACATTCGAATTATTGATTCAGGCAAAGGAATCCCAGATCATGTCGTTTCTAAAATCATGAATCCTTTCTTTTCCACTAAAGCAGTTGGTAAAGGAACTGGACTTGGACTGAGTATTAGTAAAAAAATAGTCGAAAATCATCAAGGGATTTTAAAGTATGAACTTTACCAGAGTCATACTTCTTTTCTAATCATACTACCAAAAATCATCATGCAAAATTCAGCTTAATGAAAGAGATACAAATTCTCTTCTCCCCCTAGAGGCCGCTGATTCATTTCAAAAATCTTCCATCTTGGATTATTTTCTAAATAAATACTAAAGCGTGGTGGAGTTGGGCTTGTTAAATGTTGAGATGATTTAATAAGTGTTATTTTGATATTTTTGTTTTTAAGTTGGCTCCATCTTGATTCACTGATGAAAATATCTTTTTCTGAAGTATTTGAAGGGAAAATGCCTATGACTTCTCCCCCTAGTTCAATTTTAAAATCGTCTTCTCTTAGGGAGTTTATTACAAAATGCAAAGTCTTTTGTTCCTCTTCTTGAATCGTGCTGAAAGATAAATGAGATAGAGCTTCAATTGCTTTAGGAATGGCCTGTTTAAGTCCTTTTTTTGCCTCTATTTTTTTTGAGTAACTTATCCATTTTAAATGAGGTAAATCCCTAAATTCTCCTTGTTGTTCGAACGCGCTTAAAAGAGCTTCTGCTTCACAACCAATGACTGCTAAAAAATGTAGATTCTTGCCAGGGTTTTTAAAAAAGTTTTTTACTTCATTCCCGTAGGCATCAATGATTTTTCCAGGATCTGAAAGATTGCTGGCAATCTGATTGGACCTTTTAGCGTGAGAAACCCAAAAAATCACCACGACACTCTGATCATTTAAGGTATTCCATAAAAAGCTTGGATCGGTCTGGTGCTTTACTATCAGATCATAAGGTTGACCTTCAAAGCTTAAAAAGAATTTTTTTTCTAACCAAGCTTCTAATTTTGCATTTTTTGTTCTGCTATAAGAAGCATTTTCTTGAAGAGAGGTGAGTAAGACAATTTTTGGTATCTCTTGGGCAAAAAGATTAAAGGAGGCCAATACAAAAAGAAAGATGAGTGTTGTTTTCATACTGCCTCCTAAGAATATTATTTTTTGAACATGGTTAAAGCAATCTTTGCCATCACTTTAGATGTTTCTTCACTGACTAAGCTTTTATATTTCAGAAAAACTTCAGTTGAATCTTCTACAGTTGGTTTTTCAATTTTGTTTAAATCCAGTGCCATCTGGTGAGTAATAACATTCACCTGATCTAGTTCACTGTTATAAATAGCGGCTTCTTCTGCAGTAATGCCTAGTAATTGATGATCAGCTTCTTTTACTGGATAAAACTCCATACTGACTGTTCCATCTTCCAGCACAACTCCACCAAGAAAGGCGACAATCGCCCCAACTCCAGTAACAAGTCCAGTGATAATCACACCACTTTTAACAATAGGATTTTTTTGTTCGTATAAATACTCTGTGGCGATTAATCCACCGTTAGCAACAGCACTTCCAAAAACTCCTACAATCATCCCGGCCCCCATCATCGGCGGATCCCAAGAAAATACTGCTACCATCGCTTGAGAGCTAAAAGATGCAAGTAGTGCAGTTGAGACAATTAATTTTTTGACAACATTCAATTTCATATGGCCTCCTTTGGCGCTTGTTCATGGGAGGTTATTTATCTTTAGGCCTCGTCAGGGACAATGCGTTAAATCTGACATTCTGACATCTATAGTCTAGTGAAAACAGTATGTTATATTTCTAACAGGGGCGATAATTATTACAATCTGACATCCCCTTCTCAAGGGATGGCCTAGAATAAGGCCATGAGATTACTCATTACTTTTGGATTTTATCTGCTTTCTTTAAGTGCCCACAGCTCTTCTTTGAGTTGGAGAGTTTTTTATATCGAAAGTTTTAGTGCTGAAAAAATTTATAAGAATGATTTGAAAAATTATAATGCTCATTGTTCAGCGACACTTTTAAAATTTCAGGACGGCTGCCATCTTATTACTAATGCTCATTGTTTTAAAAGTTATGATGATTACGCTGTTATTGCGGCCGGTGGAAAAGAGGGTTTTGGAGAACATGAGTATGATCTACGTCTTGGTTCATCTCATAAAAAATCTGCTTATGATTTTTTTTATCGATCTGATGACGTTTTCTGGAATCTCACAAAAATAAAAAAGCGCTTCATTACTAAAGATTTAACTGAGCTCAATCTAACAGAATCTCTTCAAAAACAGTGCGATGAGCTTAAAGTAATAGATCTTAAAAAGACTGAACGTCTAGGACGAAAGGCCTTACCTCTTGCTGGAATTGGATTTTTCATGTCGGCAGAGACTATTACCTTTTCACAGGACATACCGTGGGCAAAAGGTAAGGGGAAGACACTCCCAGATATTTACTCATCTTCATTAAATTTAGAAAAATTTTATCAAATCCCAAACTTAGTTACTTTTCGTGGAATGAGTGGGGGACTCATTATTGATGAAGATAAAAATCCACTTGCTATTATCACTCGACATATCCCATATCAACAAGAAACCTATGCCATTGGCCTATCAGAAGTCGAGAAATTTGTATCCGAAGAATTCGAGCCAACACCTTTACTACCAGAATTATTTTTAGCAAGTAATCCTCTCGCCTTTCAAGACAACAAAGGTGAATTTGTTGGTGAGAACGCTCATGGTAATGGTGGGGAATCTGAAAAATTAGCTGGCGCGAAGCTTTCTCTTTTACGATTACCATTAGAGGGAGTCATAGATCCATTTAATCCAAAACAAATAATTCTCAATAAATGTGGGCATCAAATTGATGGTTACGATGATTATCTTCATCAGAAATCTTGTATTGATTCTATTAGTAGAGATGCTGATGGATATCCTTCTGAGGATATTCGTGAAAAAATTTTGGAGAGAATGTTTGGCAATTTGACGAACAAAAATATTTATGGAGAAGGTCAAAGATTATTATTTTATCAGAATGAGCAGTTTCTTGATCAATGGCATAAGTTAGCTGTCGGTCAGACAAGGAATACCGTGCTGATTGGATCATCTCATTTTTTCATACATTCTAAGAGTGTAAATATGAAAAGAACCTTTGATGGAGAGAAATTAGAAGCGCAAAGTGAGACAGTGGTGAAAATTTATTTTTCACTTGACGATGACTCAAAGAAATTAATCGCTGTGGTTGAACACGCCAAAGAGAGCCTCATCTCAGATCGGCCATATTTAGAAATGACCTATACTAACCTTGAATGCGATAATAGAAATTTTTTAAAGTTAATATGTTTTGATCAAAACGATAAAGTGGAATTTAGTCTTAGTCGAAATGAAGTGAATTCTAATTCGATCGATTTTCGACTGGCCATCCGCTCAGGGCTAATGCTGGGTAATCTGCCTGGAAAAGAATTGATTACATATAATTTTGGGAAATTGACTAGCGATGAATCTAAAGGGCCATCAATGCTGCCACTACGAAATCCAATCATGCCTAATATAAATGTGGAGGTTTTTCGATGAATAGACAAAACTATCCTCAATATGTTCGGGCCATTAATTTTTATCTTGCCTGTGATAATCTTAACTTTAATCGTTTAATTGAAACTCATCAATTTTCTCATTGTGCGAAACAATTACTCCTCTGTAGAAAGAAATTTTCTCAGGGAGATTTTGCTGGAGCGATAGGATTATTGGAGGAGCTTCATAGTTTTGATTCGGATTTTTTTAGGGCCGAAAAATTTCTTCTTCTGGCCACCGCTCATTCTAATCTTGGGAATTGGGAAGATGCCTTTCTAAATAATATGCGGGCCCATGGTTATTATAAAAACTGTGATGATCAGAGAGGTCTATTCCTTTCAAGCTATAATATTTCGGTCGACGCTGGCTATATGGGACTCAAGAAAATTTCATCAGAGTATTTAAATAAATCCTCTCATTTTGCTGCCAATTTAGATGAAGTCTTACTCATTCATCGGGCCCGAGCATGTGAACTCTCTCAAATAAGGAAGTATAAAGAGGCAAAACAGGAAATTTTAAAAGCGCTTGAATTATGCTCTTCCCATAAAGATGCTGAGAAAAACAAGCTTGATATCCTTACCTTGAAAGTCGTTGCGAGTGATATCTTTTTTAGAGCAACTGATCCAAATAACGCTCTAAATATTTTAGAAGAAATTAAACACGAGAAGCTTCTTAAGCCTAAGGCGAGAGTCCATTTTAATTTGTCTTTAATTAAATTTTTAGAAGGTAAAAAATTAGGGAAAATGCCTAGAGTTGTTTCTTCTTCTGAGGAATACTCACTGAAGTGGATTTTTTTAAATTCACTTGAAACTGGTGATATGATTAAGGCCCAAGAATTATGGGACAAGCTTCAAGCGAATTTTCCTGCTCATTTTAAAGAAAATTTTTCTTGTACTTCCAAATACCACGAAGAGAGCATCTTTTATCAAGCGGTACTACGTATAAGAGGCAAAGTTAAAAAGGCCCCTTCTGTAAATTTCCCGCTTGGCTCAAAAATGGAAATACTTCATAAATGTCTTTCGCAAGCAAAAGCTCCTCTTCGCAAAGAAGAATTAATTGAAACGATTTGGAAGAAACCTTACGGGCCAAATTATGATGCTCGCTTTTATAAATTAATCCAGAGATTAAAAGAATTATCCCTTCCTATAGTTAATGAACAACGGGCCTATTTTTATAAATTTTAATAGTAAGTACAAAGGAGTTTTATGAAAAAAATAGTTTTGATTCCAATGTTGAGTATGTTTTGTTTGATGGCACAGGCCGATATTTATTCTACCAATTCTGGAGAAATAAATATGGTTAAGGTTTCTCAAGGTTCCAAAAAGGACAAGTTACTTTTTCAAGTCTGTTTAAAAGAAAATCTTAACTCTTGTTCGAAAACCATTGGAGGCAAAGAGTTTGGACTAAAACAACTCGAGCGCAAAAGAAGAGATCTTATTGGTAGAGGAGTTGGAGTATCGGCGCTTGATTTAGTGGGATTGGTTGCTCTTGTTCGTGGTGTGGCCATTGTAGGTGAAGCCCTAGGTTTAGTCGCTGGAGAAATTTTTCTTTCAACTAGAGGAGCAGTCCTCGCAGCAGGTGAATGGGGAAAATTTGTTGGTATAGGAGCAGGTCTTGCGGGTGAATATCAATTAGTAACAAAAAAAATTAATCCTTTGCCGATTTTTAAAAAATCTAAAGTGATAAGTAGAGATGTGCTTAATGATAAGAATGTTTATATCGATGGATCAATTGATGAATATGTGAAAGACTTAGAAGATCTTTTATACTAATTGTCTTGGAGTTGCTATGGCCTGGCCAGTTCATTTAGAGCCCAATCAAGTTCTTATGCATGAAGGAGATTTATCTCAGAGCATGTATCTTGTATTGAAAGGGGAATTGCAGATAACTAAGAAGGATGGGGATAAAGAGCTTCTTCTGGGCTACATTAAAGAGGGTGAGCTTGTTGGCGAGCTCTCTTTTCTCGATCAATTACCAAGAAGTGCGACAGTAAAAGCGGTTACTGTTTGTGAGCTTATTCAGATTCCTCCACGTACAGTGGAGGAAGTTTTCAAAAACCAACCTAAGTGGCTAGAAATTCTCGTTCATTCCATGATTGCTAGACTTAGAGAGGCCAATCAAAATATTCGAATTTAGTGCTTAAACTTACCTTTCTAAATGATTGAAATTCCGAATTAGCCTAAGGGCTTTTACTGAAAGACTCAACTTTTCTTCAGTTTTTACCGAAAAATTTGAAACTAATAATTTATGAAAGAGTGACATGAATCAAATTCCACAGGGCCCGATAGTTATTCAAGCTAAACTTTTTAGATCGATGGTTCATTGTGTTTCAGTTATATTAATATTTTACTTTTTTCTCTTTGCTTATTACCAGGCATATCTTTCATTAGGTATAATTGCCTTTGGCTTGACTGTTCTTTGTCCAGCAATTTTGTACCTTGAAGAAAATAATCGCCAAGATCTTGCTCGTATAACTTTCTCACTCTCGTGTTGTATATTTATATTTGTTGCAAGTTTAGGGATGAAGCATGAGATGCATGCTGAATATTACTATTTACCTGCTTTGATTATTCCGCTTTTATTATTTGAGCATTCCCGAAGTAAACTAATTGCAACGACCATGCTTATTGGGATCTCCTTTTGGGCCCATTCGATGTTTTTTAGCTCTGATTTTCTGCCAGCTTTCCTCTTACCAAAAGTTATTCCGGACAATATAAGATACATTAATTTTTTAGGGGCCTGTTTTTTATCGATATCTTTTTTAACAATTTATATCAAATTCACGAACCAACTCAAAATTGCCATGGTTAAAGAGGTTGAAAGAGAAAGTCATAAGCGAAATCTCATTTTAACCACCATGAGTGAAGGTCTTCTCGTTTTGAATGAGAACGATGAGGTCATTTCACATAATCCGGCCTTTTGTAAAATTATTGGCCTTCCTCATGATGAATATCGAGGAAAGATGCGCCGTGATATTAGCTTAAAGCATTGTCATGGAGATGGAAGTGCTTACAAAAGTGATGAGCATCCTTCATTAGTTGCCATAAGAACAAACATTCCTCAATTAGGAAAAGTGATGGGAATCTTGCTTCCCAATAAAGAACATCGCTGGCTTAAAATTAATGCCGTCCCTTTTGAAGATGAAGGGAGAAGGCATGTGGTTGTTACATTTACAGATATTACAGAAAAGAAAAAGGCCGAGCTGATGTCAATTCATAATGCTAAACTTGCCTCACTGGGAGAGATGTCGGCCGGGATTGCCCATGAAATCAATAATCCTCTAGGAATAATTATTGGGAATACTGAGGTACTACCTGATTTTATTAATGATAGAGCAAAATTTGATAGTAAGATTGAATCAATTTTAAGGGCCTCAAACAGAATTGAAAAAATTGTAAAGGGCCTTCGAAAATATGCGCGCCTTACTGATCAGTCCAAATCTCAAGAAAACTTATCGGTGATTGTAAACGAAGCTGTAGTGATGGTTGATGCCAAGGCAAAACGTCATGCGGTTAATATTGAATCACACTTAGATGAGAAGCTTGAGCTTTTGTGTGATGGTGTAGAAATTGAACAGGTTCTGATTAATCTTTTGAATAATGCTATGGATGCCATTAAAGATCATGATGAAAAATGGATTAAGATAAATACATTCCATACAGCAGATTCTGTTGTCCTCCAGGTCATTGATTCTGGCCATATGTCTCATGAAGTTGAGCATAAACTCTTCCAGCCATTTTTTACTACGAAGGTTGTAGGAGAGGGGACTGGACTTGGATTAAGTATCGTAAAGGGTATACTTGATCAGCATGGGGCCACCATCACTCTTAATAAATCATTTAGCACCACTTGCTTTGAAATAAAATTTCCTAAGTCCAATAAGGTAGAAAATGTCGCTTAAAGTATATTATCTTGATGATGAGGCCGATTTATTAGAAGCATTTTTTGATGCTTATAATTCGCAGGCGGTCTCCGTTAAAACTTTCCAAAGGCCTGAAGAGTTGTATGAGGCGGTAAAACAAGATGTGCCAGATCTTATATTTATCGATTATAGACTTCCTGGAACAACTGGAGACCAAGTTGCCTTAAATTTAAATCCAGATATAAAAAAGATTTTAGTAACGGGAGATTTGAATATTGAACACAAGGGAAGCTTTTATTTAAAAATTGAAAAACCTCTTAAAAGAGATAAAGTTCGCGGATTGTTTAATCAACTTCAAAATTAAAACAAGGCCAGCAGGACGGATCTGCTGACCTTGTATAAAAAACTACTTAAGGTGTTTGCCGATAAGTTTAGCAAGTTCGAACATAGAAACTTCTTTTTTACCGAAAACTTTTGCAAGTTTATCATCAGCAAGAATATTTCTTTTGTTTTTAGGGTTTTGAAGATTGTGCTTCTTAATGTATGCCCAAAGCTTCTTAACAACTTCTGTTCTTGCAGCAGCAGCAGCGCCGATTACAGCAGCTAGTTCAGCTGATGGTGTAAATGCTTGCATGAAAGCAGCATTTGGCTTACGAGCAGTTTTTGCTTTCTTAGCTGGAGCTTTCTTAGCTGTAGCTTTTTTAGCAGGTGCTTTCTTCGCAGTTGCTTTCTTTGTTGTAGTAGCTTTCTTAGCAGGTGCTTTTTTTGCAGTTGCTTTTTTAGTTGCTTTCTTGGCCATAAGACCCTCCTTGGATTAAACAAATAAATAAGTTGCTTTTAGGATCAGGTTTTTTTTGTTATAGAGCAAATAAAAAATGCTTTAAGGATCAAGAATGACCACAAAAATGCCAGAAAAACCCACAAATTCCTTCCGAGTGACCCTAAATTTGGAATATCCTGAGTCTAGAATGGATAATGTGCTGCTTGCAGCACTTCGGGAGCAAGACGAAAATCAGGCCTTAAAGAACATTTCCCGTGCTGCTTTAAAGGAGCTTTTTACACAAAAGAAGATCTTAATTAAAGGCCAGCGAGCGAAATCAAACTCTGCTCTGGCCAAGGGCGTGACCTACGTAGATATCCTGGGTTTTTAGATCTCTTCTGAAAAAACCTTTTCAGTAATTTTCCAAAACTTATCCTGCTTTCGAGCAATAACGAAGGCAGGCATACGAAGCAGTTTTTGGTACTTAAGCACATCATCAGGGGATTTTATCTCTATATTCAGCTCTGGCCTCTTAAGGTGAGACCTTAAGAAGTTAATTTGAAACTTTTTAAGCGATGAAGGGTGTGAGAAAAAATGAGCTTCCGAAAGATATTGGGCATCAGCATCGTAATAGCGAACTTCAAGATAGGGGTTAGAGTTTCTATCTAATTTCTGATCGAAAGTGATTTTCTCAGGGGAGAGGATGTGGGCATTTTTAGAGAGCTTGGCCTGCTTTAATTTGGAATCAGCGTCTACCAAGGTGGCCTGACATTTTTCACAAGCTTTGGCGGTGACGTCATTTTCACTGCCACAAACATGGCAGAGTTTATAGCGAAAGCGGTAACCACAGGGTGTCACCTTTAAAGTTTGAGCATCATGGGTGGCCCCACGACATTTTCTTCCATAATGCTCAATGATATCTCCATCAAAATCAACCAGGCCCCAAAAATTATTCTCAAATCCACACTGAGGGCAAGGAACGAGAACGGGAACAGATTCTTTGGATGGTCTTTTGTCACTTATTTCTGGAGTATAAATATCATGTCCCATTCCTGTGTAATCTAAAATAAAGCAGTCTGTTTTTCCTGGATCGAGTCTCAGACCCCTTCCCACAATCTGCTGGTAGAGACTATTGGATTCAGTGGGACGAAGAATCGCCACCACATCCACATGAGGGGCATCAAAGCCAGTCGTAAGGACTGAAACGTTCACGAGGTACTTAAATTTTTTATTTTTAAAATCTTCAACGATTTCATCGCGCACATGAAGGTCAGTGTCACCGATAACAATTCGTGCTTCTTTTTGAGGAAGATAAGAGAGAATTTCTTCGGCATGCTTTACAGTGGAACTAAAGATCATCACTCCCTGACGATTAAATCGCTCAGTGATATCAATGATATTTTTAACAATAAGAGGGGTGAGTCTTTTCTGATTCTTAAGTAATTCCTCGACCTCAGAAAGAGTATACATTCGGTTTTTTTCAGTCAGCTCTGAGAAGTCGTAACAGGTGACGGGAATATCCACTTTTACCGGTGTGGTTAAAAATTTATTTCGAATCATGTAAGATAGGGGAAGTTCATAGACACATTGTTTGAAAAATCGCGGCTGCTCAGTTTTTTGTTCTCCATTATGAGAGTACTCATAAATCCAACCCAGACCTAATCGGTAAGGAGTCGCAGTAAGACCCAAAATGCAGAGTCTTGGATTTTTCTTTAAGAGATTATTAATCACTTCTTGGTATTGGGTTTCTCCCTCTTCAGCGACTCGGTGGCATTCATCGATGATTAGAAGGGAGAAGTCGTGAAAGAAATCTTCAGGTGCTCGCGCTACGGACTGAACACTTCCAAATATGGCCTTTTCACTCCAGTCTTTTTTCCCTAGACTGGCCGAAAAAATACCGCCTTCAAGGCCATAGCTAGTGTATTTAGCATGATTTTGTTCAACCAACTCTTTGACGTGTGCTAAAACAAGGACTCGTCCCTTCGCGATTTTTGCCAGCTCAGCAATCACAAGACTTTTTCCTGCTCCAGTGGGCAGGACAATAAGGGCCGGATCACGTCGACGCTTAAAATAATCGATCGTTTTATTGACAGCTTCTTGCTGGTAGGGACGGAGTTGGTACATGTCCTCAGTTTAATAATTGAAGATCAAAAGAACAATTATTATAAACTGACTAAAGACATATTAATGCAACGATCTAAAAGTTTTGACTCAAATTTTGAGATAAGCTCTTCATCTTCCGCTCTAGTAGAAGGGAAATCGATGAGCTCAAGGTCTCTACAATCTTGCCAGGAAGGAAATAATCTATCCTCTAGAGCTACGGGAATAAATGTTGAGATGATTGAAGCATATGATTCATCAGAAAGAAAATTTTGTTTTTTTAGTTGGGCGGATAAATCGACTGAAGTTGCAAAACCAAGCTGGCCTTGTTCAAGAGGTTTTCCAAAATTATTATCAACACCAAATTTTGAATAAACCTGATGAATGAAAGTCGTCATTTTTAACTTTGGGTATTCACTTTCAATTTGTTCGTAGATTTCTGTATCATGCTCACCATTATCTCCGATCAAAAGTAATTCATCTGGAGATTGTTCTTCAATCAGCTGTCGTAGGGCCCTGACTTTGTGATTTTTGGTAAAGATATGACGTTTTAGGATGAGTGTTCCTTCAGGGAACTGATTTTGATCCAAAAAAAGCTGATGATATTTATGCATTAAACTTTTAGGTGCATTTGAAAGATAAACGATACTATCAATTGTCTTATCATCCACCATCTTTTGATAGACATCCGCCATACCCATAAAACTCATATGAGCTGTTTTAATCGAATTTCTTAGGAGCTCATCCAGATCCAGCACATGAGAATTCTTGATGGTGTCATCAATATCAGAAACTAGAATAGTTTTGCTGAATACACTTTGAGAAAAGAGGAATAAATGAAGACTGGTGATAATAGGAATTATTTTTTTCATAGCGGGAAGTATAAGTGAAAAATGAGAGAGAAGAGTGAGGCATGAAAAAAATTCAAGTCTTATAAAGGAGGAAGACCATCACTGATGGTCTTCTAAAATCTATGACTTAGAATGTAGAGAAACGAGATTACCTTCAGAATCCTCAAACTCGGCCATGAAGCCGTATTCCCCAATGCTTCTTTTGGCCGACAGTATTTTCCCACCATTCTGCTGGATTCGCTTTAAAGTCGCATCAATGTCATCACAGGATAAATAGACTCTACTGCCTGATTTTGAAGGTTGATAATTTTGGCCTTGAACAAGTGCGCCCGTAGCTCCGACCTTATCTTGCTCCATAGGAAACCAAGACATTTTAAAATCTTCCATGTCATGGTTAGACAATTTCATATTAAGTGATTTTTCATAAAAAGAAGTAGCACGACGAATGTCACTGACAGGAATTTCAAACCATCCAACTGGATTCATAAAGACCTCCTTGTTCTTAAAAAAAAAGTAACAGGGCCTAAATTGGAAGTCATGTCTTGGTTGGTTAACGATGAATTGCTTGAGGAATTTGTTAGGCCATCTTTCGATGGCCTAAAGATTATTTCTGATTAAGAAATTTTAGTAATTCTTTGAATGATTTTTCCGCGGCAGTCTTATTGTAAGCTATAGGGATGTTATATTTTTTTCCAACAGCAGTAGAGTGAGGATTTGTAAATGCATGGGTCGCGTTTTTATAGTTCACGACTTTGTAATTTGCTTTAACTGATTTCATCTCTTGCTCAAAGGCCTTACGCTCTTTTGTTGGAACGAATGGATCTGCTAACCCATTAAGAGCAAGAATTTTTGCTTTAATTGGATGGCGAGGAAGTGAAGAGGCCAGACCTCCATGAAAACTAACCACTCCTTTAATATCTGCTCCTGAGCGAGCGAGATTAAGCGCCTGTGTTCCACCAAAACAAAAACCGATAACGAAAATTTTCGCTTGATCAATATGTGGATCTTGTTTAGCGAGGTTAATGTATTGGTTAAGTCTCTCAATCCCCATTTGAGGGTTTTGATAAAAAGGAGTCGCCATGGCCTGAGCATCTGTTGGTGTCTCTACTGTTTTATTATCGCCATATAAATCTACTACAAGTGTGGCGTAGCCTTCCTTGATTATTTTATCAGACATTTCTTGCATGAAAGCATTGCGTCCCCACCATTCATGAACAATAACGACGAGAGGAATCTTGTCTTTAAATTGATGAGGTAGTCTAACGTTTGAAGTAAATTTTTTACCTTCAGCTTCAAATGAAATAACTGGAGAGTAGGTCGGTTTCTTATTCTGGGTCTTATGGGTGCAAGATACCCCAAGGATTATCAGCATAGTCATGAAGAAAATTTTCATTGGCAGCTCCTTTAAGATGAATATTCAAAACGAATAAATTCTAAAAGATCTACTCCTAAATGACTAGTAAACATTAAATTGAGGAAGAATTATGTTCTTTCTTTTTAATTGACCTTTAAATATTTGTTCATAGAATCTTAGGATTCAAAAATCCTCACTTGGAAAAATATGATTGAATCAAGAACGGCCAAAAGCAATCTACAATTGCTTCCAGAAATTAATGAAAATGCCCATCAACTAGACCTTATGGGATTTATTTCTGAAAATCCGGCCGTCAATATTGTCCCTAAAAGAAGAGCGGCCCGTGCTGCATTAGTAAGGAGTGCTCCAGCAAAGTTGCCGGCCGTGGCCTCATTTGGATATGTGGATGAGAAGAAGAATTTTGCTAATTTTTGCACCTCCTCAAGCAACCATTTAGTATTAGAAACTTTAAAAAAATTTATTCATTCAGAAAAAAATGATTTTGGCCTTTTCTTTATCTGTGGAACGCCAGGACTCGGAAAAACACATCTTTTACATGCGGTTGCTAATCAATTAACACTAGATGGAAAAAGCTTTTGTTTGGCCGGCCCGCTTCTCCTTGAGACTTCAGAATTGAACCTCAATTTATTAGCTCAGTATGAATTTATTTTGATCGATGATATTGATGAAATTGAGAATAAAATAGAGCTTGAAAGACTTTTGTCTCAGCTGATTGATTTTGCCCATTCAGGGAAAATCAAAATGATTGTGACAGGATCGGCCGTACCTCAAGATCTAAATAACATTTCCTCAAAGTTAAGAGGAAAATTATTGGCCTCTTTAGCTTTTAAAATTTCAAAATTAGATCAGCCTTTAATTAAAGATATTATTGCTGCAAAAATCTTGAATTTAAATTTAAGTTTATCTAAACCCATAGAGAATCTTATTTATCACCGTGAATATGAAAATGTTTATGAAATAGAAAGTATTCTTTACAAGGTAAAGAGTCTCTCTGAGATCTATTCTGATTCTCTTAAGGTAGAGAATATTTTAGCTGATATTCCAGAGTTAAATTTAGTCAGTGAGACGTTCCAGAAAGGAATTAAGGATGTCTTAGAGATTGTCGCGAATAATTTTTTCTTAAGGGTAGAAGATCTTCATTCACCTATAAGAAAAAAAGAACTTGCTCTTGCTCGTCATGTTGCCATGTATGTCATGAAAGAAAAAATGGGATTCAATGTCATGAGAATCGCAGAGATTTTCTCAAAAGATCATAGTACCGTTATTTATGGAGTCGAGAGAATTCAAAATGAAGTTAAGAGCAATTCAGAAATGAAGCTCAAGCTGCATCAAATTTTAAAACAGATGAGTATTTGAGATTTCAAATTTCCTTATTCCTTTGTTTCCCTATAAAATAGTTTCATGAAGATTCAGTCAGATCTTAAAAGGTTAGTGTATCAGTCAGTTAAGCTTCTAGGTGAGGGCTTGATTGAAATTCATGGGGAAAAGATTTTCCAAGAGATCGAAGAATTACGTTTGGAAATGAAAGCTCTCAGGAAGAAAGAAGCAGGGATTGTTCAAGATGCTTTGGATAAGGTTTATCAAGATTTAAAAACATCAGAGACACCTGAGCTTCATCAAAAGGCGAAAGCTTTTGCTTTGATGTTGGAACTGATTAATGCCTGTGAAGCGGCCTATCGATCCCACCGTCTTGAAGGTTATAGAATCAAGTTTGAAAGAGCTCCTTATTCGATTATTTATGTCTTCACTGGCCATCCTACTGAGTCAAGAGGACAAGATTTTTTAAAATTAATTAAGCAAATTGAGGGACTTTTAATTGAGGCCCTTAACACTGATTTTGAAAGTATTCGAGATCGTTTGCTTTACTTATTAAAAATCGCCATTCGAATTAATTTAGCAAATAATCGTCGCCCTCAAGTTAAAGATGAAATGGAGCAAATTTTTCAAATTGTTTTAAGTTCCGAAATCCTTCATGAGCAAATTAATTTAAATAATCTGGGTCTCAATATAAGTTTTAGAACTTGGGTTGGTGGAGATAAGGACGGACATCCCAAAGTTGGTAAAAAAACGATGGACCAAAGCTTGCAGCTCTCTAGAAAAATGATTCTTAATTTCGTTGCAAAGGAATTTAAAGCTTTTCTAAAGGAAATTCATTTTATCAAAGAGGGCGATGCGCTTCGTGCTGAAATCAAGCAATTTAAATCGAGCTTAAAGGATTTGGCGAAAATAAAAAGAAATGATGGCAAAAAGATTGTTGAATTCAAAGCATCTTTTAAGAAGTTGAAAGATAGGGCCCTATCTCTTGGATTAAATGCTCCGTTTATTTCGAATATTGAAAAACTGATTTGGATTTATCCGGCCTTAGTTTTGCCTCTGGAGATAAGGGAGGATAGCTCTCTCATTCACGATGCTCTTACCAATAGAAGTCAGCCGATTTTGAAAATGCTCAGCTACCTTAAAGCTATTTCAAATGGAATGGACCCTAAATGGTATGTCAGGGGGGTTGTTATTAGTATGTGTGTATCGGCCAAAGATATTTTAGCGGCCATAAAAATTACCCAAAGAGAGTTCGGTCATCTGGCGATTCCAATTGTACCTTTATTTGAGATTGAGCAGGGTTTATTGAATGCCACTAGCATTTTAGAAGAAGCCTTTAAAAAATACCCTCTAAAACAAGAACACAAAAAGTGGGGGAATCGATTTGAGGTCATGGTTGGCTATTCTGATTCAAGCAAAGAGAATGGAGTGTTACCTGCTCGATTAATGATAGAAGAGAATTTATATATTTTAGAAAAGTTTCTATTAAAGAATAAGCTGGTACCCGTTTTCTTTCATGGCTCTGGTGGCAGTACAGGAAGAGGTGGTGGAAGTGTGCTTGAGCAGATATCTTGGTGGCCTCAATCGGCCCTTGATATTTATAAAGTAACTATTCAAGGAGAAATGGTTCAAAGAAATTTTAATAATCATTTTATTATGCGATCTCAAATTGGGAAGATTGTCGAAGAATACGCTCATTTTTCACCTCAACAGATTCCGCATCCTGAAGGAGTAAAAAAATTATCTTCAGAAGTTAAGATGGCCTATCAGAATTTAGTTAGAGATCAAAAATTTCAGGAATTGATCTCTTCAGCAACTCCTTATGATTATTTAGATCTCTTAAAAATTGGCTCTCGCCCAGTTAAGCGTAGTGGTAAAGGTAAATTTAGTATTCGGGCCATTCCATGGATTCTTTGTTGGACTCAGACACGACTTTTACTGCCGGTTTGGTGGGGCCTTGGAGTTGGATGGAAGAATTTATCTAACACAGAAAAAAAAGATGTCAGAAGTTATTATAAAAATTCACCTCTCATGCAGTCTTATATCAAGAACCTTGGCTTCACTCTGGCCAAGGTCGAATTAGGAGTCTGGAATTTTCATTTAGATAAGTCTGATTTAAATGATGATGCTAAAGAATTTTGGAAAAATAAAATCACCGTGGAATTTGATCTTGCTGTTAAGTTTTTTCATGAAATTTCTAATGAAAAAGATTTTACTTGGTATAGGCCCTGGCTAGGGGAGAGCATTTATTTTCGCTCGAGTATGATTCATCCTCTGAATGTTATTCAAAAAATTGCTCTAGAAAGAAAAGATCACGTCCTTCTTCGTGAGACTGTTACTGGAGTGGCCAGTGGTATGTTAACTACAGGTTAATATTAATTTAGAGCTCTGCATTTTCTAAATTACTTTGAATGATTGACGTTGTGGTTTCAATAAAGGCCTTAGTTTTAGGAGAGACAAATTTTTGAGAAGGATAAACAAAATGGACTGGTCGAGGTTCAGTTTTCCACTTGTCTAAAATTCTTATAAGTTTTCCTGACTTTACTTCAGGCATACAGATAAATGTAGGTAGTAACGAAATACCTAAGCCGGAAATGGTTAAGGACTTTATCAAGTTCAGATCATTGATTGAAAATATAGGATTGATTTTAACAATTTGCTTTTCTTTCTGACTTACCAGCGTCCATTCATTTTGATTGATGGAAGAAAAATTTAAGATTTGATGCTTCTCTAATTCCTTGGGAGTCTGGTTGAAAGAATATTGTTTTAAATATTTTGCTGCTGCAAAAGGTGCAAAATAAATATTTCCAAGCTTCTTCGCTATTAGACTCGAATCTTTTAGAGTGCCCACTCTTATTCCAATATCTATCCCTTCAGAAATAAGATCCAGTTTACTATCAGTCAAAGTAATATCTAGCTTTACATCAGGAAAGGCCCGATTAAAGATGGGGATGATACTTGGTAAAAGAAATTCACCAAGTTCTACTGGAGCAGTCATTTTAAGGAGACCATGTGGAGTCGTTTGTTTTTCAAAGACCTTTTCTTCTGCTTGGATTATTTGAGTGATTCCACTGAGACAATTTTGGTAATAAATTTTACCAATTTCAGAAACATGAAGTTTTCGTGTTGTTCTTTTTATGAGAGTTGCACCAAGTCTCTTCTCAAGAGAAGAAATTCTTGCACTGACGGTAGATTTTGGCATTTCCAGTGCAGCAGCAGCTGCACTGAAACTTCCAAGTTCAACGACCTTTAAAAAAATGGCAATCTCATTTAAATTCATGGAGTCCTTAAATTAAATAAGGTCAAATAAGATAAATTCACTATTTTCGAGAGCTTGAATCTTAAGTGTTTCCTCATTGATGGCCGAAAGGGCATCACCTTTTTGAATTATAGAATCATTGATATCGAGTTTGCCATTAATTACTTGGATCCAAACTCCTCTGCCTGGTCGAATCTTGAATACAAGGTCTTCCGAAGTTTTAAGTTTTGAAATGTACATATCAGCATCTTGTTTAATACTGATGGTTCCATTTGATCCATCTTTTGAAACAACATGTACCAATTTATTGGAGCTAAGTTCTGATTCAAAAGATTTTTGATCATAACCTGGTTGACCACCTAATTCATTTGGAAGTATCCAAATCTGAAAGAGATGGGTCTCTTCACTCGTTCCTGAATTATACTCTGAATGCACGACACCTTTACCTGCACTCATCCTTTGCACTTCACCGGGTTTTACGATAGCTGTGTTTCCCATTGAATCTTTATGTTCTAAAGCACCATGAACGACATATGTGATGATTTCCATATCGCGATGTGGATGGAAACCAAATCCAGAATCAACTGCAATATAGTCTTCATTAATGACTCTTAAACTTTTAAAACCCATGTGCTTTGGATCATAATAGTCCGCAAAAGAAAAAGTATGTTGAGATTTTAACCAACCATGATTTGCATGGCCTCTTTCATTTGATTTTCTAATTTGTAGCATAAGAATTTCTCCTTTTTCTTATTATAGCGAAAAAGGTGAGTGTTTATTAGTATGTATTATATAAAATCATAGTTCATGTATATGAACAATGGCATTAAAAATTGACCAATAGGTTTCAGTTTGATCTGATAAAAGTAATGATAAGTAATTCAAATAAAGATCAATGGAAATTATGGTCATATGTCGCTGCTCATAGTTTTGGTGGCCCAGCAGGACAAATTGCAGTTATTCATAGATTGATTGTAGATGAGAAAAAGATTTTAAATGAAGAGCGTTTTCTTCATGCTCTTCATTTCTGTATGGTTCTGCCAGGACCAGAGGCCCAACAATTGGCAACCTACATAGGTTGGTTAATGAATGGTTGGCGCGGAGGGCTTTTAGCTGGGGGATTATTTATTCTACCAGGCTTCTTGTCTATTTTGACTTTATCTTATCTTTACGTTTTTTTTCAAAATTCCTTGATGGTTAAAGGCATTTTTTATGGAATGAAACCAGCGATTATTGCCATTGTACTTTCAGCTCTTTTTAGAATTTCAAAAAAGTCTCTTAAAAGTTCGTTTCACTGGGTCTTGTCGATTATAGCTTTTATTTGCCTATTCTTTTTCAATGTCTCCTATCCTCTGATTGTGATATTTGCCGGAGTTTTAGGTTTATTCTATGGCACTTATTTTCAATCTCAGTATGATGACATTCAGATCCATGAGGCTTTTCCATCATTTAAAAAGACTTTGAAAACTTTTTTCATTTGGGTGACCCTTTGGACGCTTCCCATTTTTTTTATTTTAATGATCTTTGGCCCACATTCTACTTTTCATCAAATGAACTTATTTTTTAGTAAGATGTCTCTGATTAGTTTTGGTGGAGCGTATGCTGCCTTAAATTATGTGGCACAAAAAGCTGTTCATGTTTTTGGCTGGTTGCAAGCAACAGAAATGGTGGATGGTTTAGCAATGGCGGAAACAACACCGGGACCTCTTATTCAAACTGTTCAGTTTGTTGGCTTTATGGGGGCCTATCGTTTTTCCGATTTATCCCTCCCTTATCTTTCGGCCTTGATAGGTTCTATTCTTGTGACTTGGATGACCTTTGTCCCAAGTTTTCTTTGGATATTTACATTTGCTCCTTATGTAGAATTTATTCGCAAACTTAAATTTTTAAGAACGGTCCTTGAGGCCATTGCGGCCTCTGTGGTTGGAGTTATTTTAAATTTATCGATTTGGTTTATATTTAAGGTTTTATTCAGTTCAACCTCTCATATCGTTTATGGCCCCTTTAGTTTTGATTTTCCTGTATTCGAATCTATCGATACCTTCGCGTTGGGTCTTTGCCTTTTTGCCTCTCTACTTCAGATAAAATTTAAACTCTCATTGTTTAAAACTTTAGGTTTGTGTATTCTTTTAAGTCTTCTTTTCTCTAAATATGATATTTTGACCTAAAGCTGATTCAAATCAGGTATTCATATTGTCTTCTTTGTTAGATTAAATCCAAATTGATTGGAGTATTTATGATTTATGACTTTCTTCAACTAGATAAGGGTTTCAACCAAGTGGGTGCTAAGGCCTATGTCCTAGCGATGATGGCCCAACAAAACCTTCCTGTTCCAGCTGGAATGATTCTTTCTCACTTACCTTTAGAAGAGGATTGGCCTCAAATCGAATCTTGGTGGAAAAAGCAAAATTATGCTCCTCTGGCGGTTCGTTCTTCGGCCTTTGGCGAAGACTCTGATGAGATGAGTTTTGCGGGACAAAACCAAACTTTTTTAAATGTAAAAACAATTGATGAACTTAAATCATCAGTCACCAAATGTTTTAAATCGATTGATAGAGAAGCTTCTCAAAGTTACCGTCAGTTTTTTATGGGGGAGAAAAAAGAAGTTCCTATGAATGTGGTACTTCAGGTGATGGTTGATGCGAAATATGCTGGAGTTTATTTTTCTGTTAATCCTACTCGTGCAGAGTCAGGTGCAGTTTTAGAGTACGTTGAAGGACTAGGTGAGTCTCTCGTCTCTGGACAAGTAAATCCATTTCGCATTTTTAAACAAAACACTGAGACTTCAGGTCCTCTTGATCGTGCTGTTTTAGATAAAGTTTTTACTCTTGGTGAAGAAGTTGAAAAGCAACTCTCTCAGAAAATTGACATGGAATGGGCCGTGGATGCGAGTCTCAATGTTCACTTACTTCAAGCTAGACCCATTACTTCTGCTCGCTCAGAAGTAAGACAAAAAATCATCCTTCAAGCTGAGTTGGATAGAATTCAAAAAGATTATCCGGATGAAACCTGGTGGGATGGGCAAACTTTTGCAGAATGGACGGGCCAGCCAAGTCGATTAACTTATGAAGTTTGGAAACGGGCCTTTGCTCCAGGTGGGGCCTTTGATCTCGCTCTTCAAGAGATGGGGTATTTGGGTTTTACTAACAAATCTTATTCTCCTCACGAATCCATTATGGATAGACTCTTTGGCCATGCCTACATCGACATGAGTAAAATGGTGCCATTATATTTTGGCCCAATTCCTTATCGAATTGAGCCCTATCCACGACCTCATTTAAAATTTGAATGGCATAAAATTGGACCGGTTGGAATTTTAAATACTCCTAAGAGTTTATGGAGAATGATTAAGGTTGGTTGGAATATGTCCACCAATCGTCGCCAATGGATTGAAAAGTCTCGAAAAGAATTGGTCGATTTTAAACATAAGATGCAACGACCTCAATCCGGCTCAATGTATGCAGAATGGAAAAATGATGAATTATTGAATTTATGGCAAAAAGAAGTAGCGAACTTCTCTCGCATTAGTTTGAAATGGCCATTAGTTTTAGTGGTTTTAATAGAGGCCACTCATCAAAGTCTTCGTGCAGTTTTATCGAGTGTCGTTGGGCAAGATCAAGTAGAGGCCTACTTAGGCCGTTGGATGGGTGCCGGACTTAAAACCGCTACTTTTGAAATGAATCGTTATTTCACACGTGCTTTAGAAGAGCCTCTTAAAAGAGAATTTTTCTTTTCACGCTTTGGACATCGTGGACCTGGAGAGTTGGATCTCTCTCATCCTCGCTGGGAAGAGTTAGGGGAGTCTGCCTTTGGTGGAGGTAAAACAAAAGAAGCAGTTGTTCATGCCGACATCGATGTTGAAGCAGAAATTCATCAGCTAAAAACCTTTAAAGATGCAGTCCTCATTGAAGAATGGCGTCTTTTAAAAGAAATGCTTGAGTTAAGAGAGCAGTGGAAAATGGAGATTCTCCGTCCTTATGCTCATATTCGTTATATCAGTTTAGAAATTGGAAAGAGAACAGGTTTAGTCAATGACATCTTCAATTTAACGGTTGAAGAAGTGACTGATCTGATGAATAAAAAATTAGATTTTTCAGAGATTAAATCAGTAGTTAAAAATCGCAAGGAAGAATTAGATTCTTACAAAGGTATTTATCTACCAGATGTTCTCAAAAAATTAGAAGTCAAAGAATGTTTTAATAATTCTGATTTAAAGGCTTCAACTCTAAGAGGAATTCCTCTCAGTCATGGAATTGTGAAGGGGACTGTACGTGTGGTGAATGATCCATCTGAAGTTGATTTTTCAGATTGGCCTGATGATGCCATCTTAGTTGCTCCGGCCACTGATCCAGGTTGGACGGCCCTATTTACTCGATCTCGTGGGGTTATTGTAGAGCGTGGTGGCGTTTTAAGTCACTGTGCAATTTTAGCAAGAGAATTGGGTCTGCCAGGTATTAACTTACCTCGAGCAACTCAGGTTTTAAAAAACGGCGATAAAATTTGGCTTGATGGCCATAATGGAGGAGTGAAAAATGACACCGTCGCATGAATTTGTTCCCATGATATTACCGACGGTGATGATTCCATTAACTTTGGTGAGCGTGGGTATTTCTGTCGTCGCTAGTTTTATTGCGGCCTTATTTGGTATTGAACTTAAAATGGAAGGCCCTAAAAAACTTTTAGAAGTATTACTTAAACCGAAAGTTTTAATAACCGGTCTTTTGATGAATGGTGCTATTCTTGGCGCTGTTCATGGATGGAAGTGGTGGAAAAATTATCCTCGCTTAATCAGCACGATCGAGAGTCAATCCCAAGAAAGAGCAAAGAGTTCTTCGCTTACTTATCAAGATGTTCCAACTGTTAATACTAATTTTACTTCTAGTAAGTCTAGTTCAGATGCGATTCAAAGTATTGAACAGGTATGGCATGTTCAAACTGAAAAAGGATCTTTTCGTGCTGCTGTCGTGGCAAATGAGAGAGTTTTTTTTGGTAACGATGCAGGAATTGTTCGTGAGCTAGAACTTAATACTGGTAAAGAGATCCGTAATTTTTATATTGGTACTGCGGCTTCCTCTGAATTAACAATTTGGAATAATGCCATCTATATTGGCGAAGGAATGCATGATACTCACCATGCGCGAGTCTATCGATTTGATTTAAAAACGGGACAATATCAAGGAAGTTACCAAGCTCTTGGCCATACAGAGGCCCAAGCAGTTATTGGTTCTTGGCAAGGTGAGAATACTTTATTTGTTGTTGCCGGAAGTGATGGCCTTCATGCCGTTGATCCAGTTTCGATGCAAGTGAAGTGGAAGCTTAATCTTGGGCACATGGATGCAGGGATTACTGTATCGGATGGTGTTGTCTATATCGGAACTGGCCGTGAGAAAGATGACGATAAAAAGAATAAGTGTTTTGCAGCAGCTCTGGATTTTAAAACAGGAAAAGTTTTATGGAAACATGAGCTAGCAGCATCAAGTTGGATGAGGCCAGTGGTTGTTAATGAAAATGTTTGTTATATCGCTGGAGAAATTTACTTCCCAAGTGAGCGAGGGCATATCTCATGCTTTGATCGCAGTAGTGGAAATCATTCTATCGCCATGAATACGACAGACCCTCTGGCCGGAACACCTAAAGTTTTGGATCAATCTCTTTTGTACACATCTATCCATGGTCTTGTATGCCGTTTTGATTTAATCACAAAAAAGAATCAATGGTGCTTTGATGCTAAAATGAAAGATTTCTCTCTTGCGGGAGCAAGTTATGATCCTCGCGGAAATGTGATCGTTTATCCGTCTTTTACCAATGGACTTTATGTATTAGATCCGAATGATGGAAAAGTTCTTTATCATTGGAAACCAAGTAAAGAGCAAGGTGAGTGGAAAAAAACATACGCAGACATTACTGTCTCTGGAGATTATTGGATTGTCTCTGATGATAATGGATCAGTGAGAGCGCTTCGGGCGAATTTTATTCCAAAAACTGCTCAGAAATAGAGTTTCAATACCTACAAAAATTCCGATGGCGTGGGCCCAAGTCGTTAAATGACTTTGGCCCTGCCAATATCCAATCATAAGTGCCAATAAAGAAAATCCTAATAGAAACCATTTTTTTTGGGATAATCCCCAAAAGCTATAGAATGCTAAGATAATATGGCTACTGCCTAAAAAATATTTTCCTTCTAAAGGTATGACTTCATTAAGACAAATAAGCATCAAGAGTATTTGAAAATGGAAGAGAATAAAAAACTTTAGAAGAAATAGTGCAGATTCTTTTCTCTCAATAACCATGGCAAGAGGAAAAAATAAAATAAGGTTGGTGAATAAATGTTGCCCATTCAAATGAAGGAAGGGAGAGGCAAATAATCCTGCACCAAAATGATTCAGTGGATGGGCCGGATAAAAACTAAGCCATTCTGTAGGATGGCCATTTACGCCGTAGAGTGAAGAATCAAAGATGGGAGCAATCCACGTTATTAAGACAGTTAAAATAAGAATACTAATGGTCGCAACTGGTTTGTTTTTCATTTATTGCCGTTTAATAATATGATGGCCAAATTGTGTTTTTATAATTCCTGACACTTCATTTTCTTTCAGACTCAGTAATGCTTTTTCAAATGCAGGCACCATTTTTCCTTTAGGAAACTCACCTAAGTCTCCTCCATTTTTTGAAGAGGGGCAAAGAGAAAAATCTTTAGCGAGATCTTCAAACGAAGTGCCTTCATGTAATTTACGAAGAATGTCTTTTGCCTCATATTCATGACGAACGAGAATGTGTTTTGCTTTAAGCATATTATTTATCCATGCGATTTAATTTTTTTCCCCAATTTTGAAGTTCTAAGAAAACTGAAGAAAGTTCTCGGGCAAGCTTGGTGAGGCGGTACTCAACTTTTGGGGGAACTTCAGCATAGACAATTCGTTCTACTAATCCATCAGCTTCCAGTTCTCGAAGCTGTTGGGTTAGCATCTTTTGTGTTATTTCAGGAAGTTTTTTTCTGAGTTCACCAAAACGTAAAGTCTGGGATCGTAAATTATAAACGATAGGAATTTTCCACTTTCCTCCAATAACGCCAACCGCACTCATTATAGGGCAAACAGAAATTTCGTTTTCTGAATTTTTTTTCTTCATAAATGTCCAATAGTATACTTTTGGTAAGTATGGTACAATAATGTACCTACTTTCAATATTCACTATACCGTAGTAAAAGATATTATTCAAAACTATTTTTATCTTCAGGAGGTAAAATGAAACTTTATTATAGCCCAGGTGCTTGCTCTCTTTCACCACATATTATTATTAAAGAAATCGGTCTTCCTATTGCAGTTGAAAAGGTCGATCTTAAAAATAAGGTGACAGCAAGTGGAGAAGATTTCTTAAAAATTAATTCAAAAGGACAGGTACCTGCATTTGAAGTAAGTCCAGGAGAGGTTCTTACTGAGGGTGTTGCGATTGTTCAGTATTTATCAGATCTAGCTCCAGAGAAGGGCCTATTTCCTCAAGGAAATGGAATTGCGAAATATCGGCAATTAGAACTTCTAAATTTTATCAGCACTGAAATTCATAAAGGATTTTCTCCTTTATGGGCACCAAATCTATCAGATGATGCAAGAAAATCTGCGATTGAAAAATTAAATTCAAAATTTCCTCTATTAGAAAAAAATCTTTCTAATTCAACTTACTTAATGGGGGAGAGTTTTACTCTTGCTGATGCATACTTGTTTACTGTTTTAAGTTGGGCCAATTATGTGAAGGTTGAGTTACCAATTTATTTAAAGAACTACTTGGCGAGAGTTTCAGAAAGACCATCAGTTCAAGCAGCGCTTAGAGAAGAAGGGTTAATTAAATAATTTTCAGGGGCGAATTCTCGCCCCCTGTTCTAAAACCTGACCGTAGTCAATTTTTCTTAGGTTATGGCTCGCAAACTATTAATAATTCCTATTCAAAACTTAAGAAAACTTAATAATTCCTCTTATTTTAACTCCAAAAAATGCCGAAAAAGCATTTATATTTGGAGTTTGTAAATGAAGAAGGCCCCCATCCCGGTTAATGAGGTTCAGAGAATAAAAGACCTTAAGAATTATCGCATCTTAGATACATTTCCTGATCCAGCTTTTGATGAAATAACAAGATTGGCCGCAAATATCTGTGGAACTAAAATAGCTTTAGTAAGTTTAATTGATGAGGACCGGCAATGGTTTAAATCTAGGTTTGGATTAGAGGCCAAAGAAACACCAAGAGATATTTCTTATTGCGGTCATGCCATTATGGGTGATGATATTTTTATTGTTGAGGATTCTGAGGTTGATTCTCGGTTTTGTGATAATCCACTTTTTCTTGGTGAACCTCATGTTCGATTTTATGCGGGAGTTCCCTTAAAAACTCCTTCAGGAAATAGGATTGGAACTCTTTGTGTTATTGATTCAACCACCAAAAAATTAGATCAAACAAAAATAGAGATTTTAAAATCTCTGGCCAAACACGTAGTTGATATTTTGGAATTAAAATCTCATACAGAGGATCTTTTAGCAGTAAATTCACAGTATAAGGCCGTGCAGGCAATCGCTCTTACTGGAGGATGGGAATTAGACATTAAAACTGGTTATATTAAATGGTCTGACATCATTTTTGATATATTTTCAATGCCCAAAGTAGATACGCCCTTTTCAAGACAAGAATGTATCAATATTTTTAAGAAAGAAGATCATGCTAAAGCAAATGAAATCCTTGATAGGTTATTACATTTTAATATCGGTTTTGAGCAAGAGTTTCAAATCATAGATAAAAATAATATTGAAAAATGGATTAAAGTTGTTGGCCGGCCTGCTACCGAAAATCAGGAGAATAAGATTTTCGGTACAGTTCAAGACATCACTGAGCAGAAAAAAACCAAATTACAAATAGTAAAAAATTCTCTTGAGATGGAAGCCTATCTTAAAGGCTTGAATAAATATGCAAAAGTTCTTAAAACAGATGCACACGGAAGAATTACCTTTGTAAACGATAACTTTTGCAAAATATCTGGTTATTCTCGTGAAGAACTGATTGGAAAAAATCCTAGAATTTTAAATTCAGGATACCATCCTCGAAGTTTTTTTGAGAACTTATGGAGAACTATTTCAAGTGGACAAGTTTGGAGAGGAGAAATTAAAAATAGAAGAAAAAATGGCGAAGAATATTGGATCGACACAACAATTGTTCCTCAAATTAGTCTAGAGGGGGAGATTGAAGGCTATTTAGCATTCAGGTATGACATCACTGAAAGAAAACTGACTGAAGAAAAATTGAAATTAAGTGAATTAAAGTATCGACAGAACTTTAGTCAATCAGCTGATTCTATCATGACTCTTGCTCCGCCTTTTTGGAAATTCACCTCTGCTAATCCCGCGACTCTTTATTTGTTTGAAGTTGAATCTGAGAGTGAATTCTGTACACTTGGCCCATGGAATATATCTCCAGCTTTTCAACCCGATGGTGAGTTTTCTGCTGATAAAGCTAAAAGAATGATCCAGATTGCAATTGAAAAAGGGAGTCATCTTTTTGAATGGACACATTCTACAATAAATGGAAAGTTGATGAATTGTGTCGTTTTGCTAAGCCGAATTAATCAAGATGAATCAATGTATCTACAAGCAACAGTTAGAGATATCACTCTACAAAAGAAACTAGAACAGCAATTAATTGAAGCTCAAGCGATTTCAAAAATTGGTAGCTGGCATATGGATCTCATCACTAAGGAGCAAACTTGGTCACTTGAGCATTATAAAATATTTGAGATTGAATATCCTCAATCTCAAGAGACCTTATTTCAGATGTATCGGGAGCGAATTCATCCTGATGATCGATCAACTCTGGATAGAGTTGTAGCAAAAGCCCTTGAGGGAGAAGACTTCGTTTTTAATCATCGAGTTTATTTAGATGGGGGAAAAAGAATTAAGTATGTCCAAGGGATAGGTAAGGTTCATAAGGATAAAGATGGAAGGCCAATTGCGATCAGTGGAACATGCCGAGATAGAACAAAAGAAGTTGAAATGGAGATGGTTCTTGAATCTGAAAGAAGCAAGGCCCTTCATAATGCTAAGTTGGCATCAATTGGTCAGCTTGCGGCCGGTGTAGGTCATGAAATTAATAATCCCTTAGCAATTATCTCAGGGCAAGTTTCAGTCATCTCTGAACTTATCTCTTCTTCAAACTTCTCTGCAGATAAAGTGAATGAAAGGCTAAAGAAAATTGAAAATTCTGTAACAAGAATTTCGAATATTGTGAAGGGACTCAGAACTTTTACTAGGTCTGATCAAGATCAGATTTCGAATTTTAATATTTCTAAGTTGCTAAATGAATCAATTGATCTTTTAAAAGAGATATATGCAAAAGAAGAGGTCTTACTAACTTATGAAACTCAATGTCCAGATTCTAATATTGTCGGTAATCAAGGAAGAATACAGCAATTGTTTGTTAATCTCATAAGTAATGCGAAGGACGCGACCATTGGTAAAAAGAAGCGTGAAATCTCAATTAAACTTGAAACTAAAGATGGTCACGTCGTTATTAATGTATGCGACAATGGACATGGTATAGGCCAAGAAATTAAAGATAGAATATTCGACCCATTTTTCACGACGAAGGAAGTAAATAAAGGAACAGGTTTGGGTCTGTCTATTGTTAATACCATCGTGAAAGAACATAATGGTCGAATTGAACTTGAGACTGAGTTGAATGTTGGGACTAAATTCATCGTCTACTTACCATTAGCTCACTTTTTAAATACTCAAAGTGATCAAGACATAAAAAAGGAATCGAGTCTAAGTAAAAGGTTTGATAGAAATATATTGGTTGTAGAGGATGAGGAGGCCATTCGAGACATCATAGTGAACTCACTCGAAGAGAACTTTGCCAATGTATTCTCTGCCTCTAATGGCCTGGATGGATTAAAGATTTTAAAAAGCCAAAAAATTCATCTGGTGATTTCTGATATAAAAATGCCATTAATGGATGGGTTCAGTTTTTTAAAAGAAATTAGAAATAATAAATCCCTTATATGATCTGAGCCCTAAATTCAGGACAGTTTAAAAAACAAGACCAAATTCTACCCCTGCTTCGGCGGGGGTTTTTCTTTTTAAACTCCATTGAGGACGTTCATAGTTATAGTATGTCATATACTTTT
>JBFWTE010000009.1:0-129006 GCA_050247975.1 Bacteriovoracaceae bacterium | reverse complement strand
TTCGATTAAAACATCTTGCGATGCTCGTTTGCCAAAATCCGAAGACTCTTAATCTTACGGCAAACTCGGCAATTGAACGGGATACTTTCTCATCTCATCTTGAAACCCGAAGGTTTCAAAAATTTTATTTCGTTATTAAGTTGTCAAAGAGCTTAGCGTTTTATCAGTTCGTTTTCACTTTCGCAAGACTTTTTTTAGAAAATCTTTAGAAAAAGTTGGTGGAGATGACAGGGATCGAACCTGCGACCCGTAGCTTGCAAAGCTACTGCTCTCCCAGCTGAGCTACACCCCCAACTATCTGCAAATCGCGAGAAGCCAATTTAGTGGATCTCGCCCGAATTTGTCAACTAAGAAATCAAATTATTTTAAGAAAAATTTTAGATAGTGATTTTCTCTCGTAAAGCACCCATTTTCATTGTTCCACTACCGATGTCTCGGCAAGATTATGAAAATGTAACCCAACTTGATAAAGACTATCCCCACTCTGTGAAGAGAATTCATCATTTAACTGCTGAATGAATTGGGTCATTCTTTCTTTTAAAAGAGGAAGAGTTTCATTATTCACTGAAATAGTTAAACCTAGATGAAAACGTTTCTCTTGTGGGAGATGGTACACACTATGAATCGCTTTACTTAGCATTTCATGATGAAACTTTTTAATTAATGGTCTTGGAACTCCATCAAGAATAGCTGTGCTCTTCACCGTCTTTTTCACAAATTGATCTTTGATTTCAATTAATCCTAGCTCTATCAGTAACGATAGACCCTCTTGAATTTCCTCAATACCAATGGTGCCTTTAAAATCCCGAAAGATCTGTTCTGGATTTGTACTTGCACCTTTCATATCAAAATAATACAGCAGAGGAAGTGTGCTCCATTTTTCATAAACTTTTAGTTTCATCACATCGAGTTGTGCTGTATCTAAAGCAACTTTATCTTTTCTCCAGTCCACAATCTTTTTATACAGGCCAAAGGCCATCTCAGTATTTTTCGCCTCATTAAAACGCCTGAGTAATTCAAAAAATTCTATCTCTTCTTTTTGAAGTCCGATTAATTCCAGAAGCTCATTTTGTTTTACTTTGGATAGTGAAAGTTTACCTTGAAAAAATTTTTTAACCTTACTCCTCGTCATATCAGGCATTGAATCTGCAATGCTCTGATAAGAAAAAGATTCACTTTCATCCAGAGGACCCTTTAGGGCCCTCAAGAATTGAGTTTGATCGTAATAGTGATAAATAATTGGCCGTTGCATACCTACCTCGATAAATCTTGAGATAAGCGGAAGATACGCTTAAAATCCTTTAAGGATTTTATATAATTTCCAGCGATAGCACCTGAGTTAAGTTTTTCTGCATAGGACTCAAATGGTTTTGCACAATTTCCAAAAATTGGATCCTTTTGAGTTACACCGGAATAGATCATGCCTACACCAAGTGGAAGCATACATGCTGATGCATTAACGGCAAAAACAGGAAGCATACTAACTCCACTAATAAGATGAGATATTCCACAGCCCCATTTCGTCGTAGCTTTAGTTTCAGATTCAAAACTTAGATCAAGGTCATCACCTTTAATAAGGGTTGTGCAATTTTTAAGGTCTAGTGAAAGATTAGATAAGATTTGATTTTTTCCTTCAAGGAAAATTGCTATGCTTTTCCTCTTAGTAACATTATTAATATTTGAGTAGACTGAACCAGAAGAACGACAACTTAAGTCTAAATTTTTTACTTTAGTAAAAGTATTATCTGAACAATCTTCGCCTGACAGGATGAAAAATTGTGAATCGATGAAAACAGTATTTTCACCACAGTTTCCATAACACTTCATTGAAGAATTTGTATCAACGTATGATCCATCTGCTGAGAAATCAATCTCATCGAGACTAGTACTTTGAATTTCGTAATGGTGTCTGACGAGTCCACCACCCTTCTTATTAAATTGATATATAGTTACTATTTTCCATCCATTCCAATTACTAACACTTAAACTTGATCCTAAACGATCTTCCAAAACTTCTTTCATTCTGTAGAGTTTAGTTAATTCTGCATCCGTCACATAAACTAATTTATCTTTTGTTTGATCTTTTTGACGTGCTTGCAAGTCCATGTAAGTTACTAAACCTATCATAATAGGCGAGACTGTATTGTGGCCTGATTGAGTGGCGTGATGAAGAATCTCATGTGCCATGATTTCAATTTGATTTTCTTTTGACTGGGTAAAAAAATCTTGAACAACTTCGATTACCTTAATCTTTTTGGCCCCACAGGTGATGTAGCTAAATGCCAATTGCTTTGCAACTTCACCATTAACCGTTACAAAATCTTCACCACTAAGCTTTGGAACAAGAACAACCTTGTAATTTTTTAGATTAAATTTTTCGACCTCTTTTGGATCAACAATAGTTTTAACAACCTGCAAGGCCTGATCAAGTTCATTGGCATAAGAAAATTGAATTTCCTCAGCATCACTTGGGATATGACAAATCCGCGAATCCTGCCAATAAATGTCTGCTATCTTTCCATCGTAAATGGAACCACCATCACCAGTCACTCCACCTTCTCGTGAGTAGACGTTTAGACTTAATAATGAAACAAGGGAAAGGGTAAAAAGAGAACGCACTGATACCATAAAGATAACCTCTATTTTTTCCTCCTGAATAAATCAGGCACTATAAAATTGAGTACTAGACAAAAATGTCAAAACTTTCAGGTCTCCAGCTCTACGGGAATAGAGCACTTACCTAAAAGTGCATCAGTACTTTCTATCTAAGTAACAGCTTTTTAAAAATGCTCAATGTAATTTAGTGAGTTTTGAAAAAAATACTTTGTATGAATTAAAACAAAAAGGCCCACAACGTTTTAGCATTGTGGGCCTTTGGAACTATAAGGAATTGAATTAATTATTTCTAGCGAACGGAGTTGGCTGTCTATCTACACCAAACTCTTGTACCCATTTTCTAATAGCACGGATCTGGCGTTTAGGATCGTTATCTAAAACACCATCTACTGCTGGAATGAGTTTTCCACTTCCATCATCCCAGAAAGCTGGCATTGATGTGTATGGTAAGAAAGACTGAGGATTCGAAATCCATGCCTCAATCCAAGTTCCACGTAATCTGCCTTTAGCATAGTGAAGATCTGGAGCTTGAGGAGCATCCTTCGTAAACCCAAGAGTGTGACAAGTAGTACAAGCTAACTCATTCCAAATTCTTTGAGCAGCTTCTCTTTCACCTGGCTCCCACTGAACTCTTACTTCTTCTTCGTAAGTATTTTGGTGAGCATCAGCTTGGAAGTACATCACAAGTTTATTCAATTCATCATTTGTTAATGGGAATGTAGGCATTCTCACTTTAACGTATGGGCGAATTGGATGAACATTCTTCAAGAAGTTGTACAACCAGTCAGATTGAACACGGTGTCCTTGTTTTGTTAAGTATGGAGGACCAAAGTTCTGATCTTCGAAAGCTTCAGATAATTTTCCACCCATGCCATCAATTTTGTGACATCCATAGCAGTTGTACTTATTCGCAACTTTTTTACCTTCTTCAGCAAATTTCTCATTTGCATCCAAAATTTTCTGACCAGCTAGAGGTACCTTGTCAGAAACTTGTCCAAGAAGCATTCCAACAATCGACTCAATTTCTTTATCATTTAGATAGAAATTAGGCATTTTGTTCAAGTCTTTGAATGGCTTAGGAACACCGATATCCCAAATACGAGGGTTCTTTAAGTGCTGAGTTAACCAGCCCTGTCTCGAGTGAGGAACTTGTTTTTGTTGTCCAAAACCAAATTGTTCAACTGGCTTAGAGCCTTCTTTTGTTAACTCAGGGCCAATCTGAGGAAGATCGCCTTCAAAACCATTGATGTTGTGACAAGAGTAACAACCATACTTATTGATCGATCGACGACCAAGTTCCATGGTTCTTTCTTCATCACTCAATTTTGAAAGTTTCTTCTTAGCAGCTTCAACAGTTTCAAAAGCTGAGAAGTAGTCAGTTACTAAGATCTCATCACGAGTGGCCTTATCTAATTCAGGAAATTTAAGAGAAGCGAATTGCTCATTCTTAAAGCTTAACAAGTAAGCAGCGATATCATTAGCTTCTTTATCAGTAAGACGGAAAGAAGGCATGATCGTATCTTCTTGGTAGTGGTTCGGTTGTTTTAACCAAGACACTAACCAGTCAGCATCAACTTTAGATCCAAGATTCGTTAAGTAAGTTCCCTTACGAGCACCTACTTTATTCCATTTATCTTCAATTCCTTGAACCATGTGACAGCCAACGCAACCAATGGTTTCAATTAATTCTTTACCAGTAGCTGAATTACCTCCTGCATAGCGCTGAAGAGGCTTATAATCTTTTGCCGTTTTTACAATGTACTCGGCCATCGCATTAACTTCGGCCTGGTTCTTTTTCTTAAACTCAGGTTGAGAGTTATTTGATTGGTCAAAGAACTGAGGCATTTTTGATTTTGGATTGAAAGCATGAGGTGCCCAAATCCAATTTTTTAGCCACTCTTTAGAAGGAACTTTAGCTGTGATCTTCTTAAGAGATGGACCCGGCTTACGAAGATGCTGCCAACCTTCAATTTTGTGACAAGCATAACAACCGTAGGTTTCAACAAGGCCACGACCTTCATTTAACTTTTCACCCATTGGGAGTTTTTCAACTCCTTGGTGACACTTAATACACATACCTTCTGTGTATTGAAGTGGAAGCATAGGCTGAGGAACCTTATGTGGCTCATGCCAGTGATATTTATGTTTCCATTCTTTTGCTTGAGCATCATTTTGAGGAATGTGGGCCGGAGCTGAGAAATCATTCACGCGATCCCCAACACCACCATGGCAAGATGTACATCCAAAATCTTTCACTGGGTGAGCAGAGTTCACACCAACAGCAAGAGTATCAACTTTCGGGTGAGTCTTGTATGGATTCGCTTGATCTTCATAACCTGGCTTATCAATGAATACGTGACAAGTAGTACAACGATCGATTTTTGGAATCTGTTGGAAGTACATATCGTTAGTAACGTTTTTAATTACGTACTGACGAATCTTAATTGTTGGATCAAGAAAATCAATGAATGGTGAGTTTCTAAGTGCCCAAACTGGAGTTTTTTCAACTCCACTCATGGCCGCTAACATTCTTTCTTTATCACCAAGTAGGTTTTTAAGTTCCTTCTCAGCTTCAGTTTTAGTTGCCATGATTTTCTTAAGTTCTTCATTAGCTTCAGCTTCCTGAGCTTGAAGACCCTTAAGAGCATCCTTACCTTCAACTTCTTTTTTCTTATAATCGTCGAAAGTTACTTTCAATTTTTTAGCGTCATCCTTATGGTTTTCCATAAGAGCGTGCTCATACTTAAACTGGTAGGCAGCGGCCTGAGAGCCATTCACACCATTAACCATGTTTTGTACGTAGATCTTTCTTTGGATCTCAAGAATGCGGTCATTGATCTTCTCAATTTGATCTTTATGACCTTCAAGACCTTTCTCGGCGTCAGCAATTTTAGCTTTAATTTCTTTAAGCTTATTGCCATCAATACTGCCGTCGATCTCTTTAATTTTTTCTTTTATTTTCTGCTTCTCGATATCCATAGCTTTAACTTGCACAGCTTTCCATGGACGGATGTAATCATCGAGAATCATCCAAATTGTAACTAAGAGAAAAACAACGGAAATAACAGCAAAGATCTTATTAAGAACTTTGGTATCATATGCCATTCCAGGTTCACGTTTCATTTCGTTCTGCCTTATAAAAATCTATTAAAGGTTTAATTCAAATTCTGGCATGGCCAGGATGTACTTCAAGTTAAAGAACCAACGAAGATACATCTTAATTGGTAAACTCATCATTCCTAGAATCAAAAAAAGCATGAGGTAGTAACGAGCAGCGCCCATTCTTTCAAGCATCGCTTGACCCCATTTTTTAGTAATAAATGGAACTGAAGCGAAAAGATAAGCACCAGTTACAATCAATCCAAAAATCTCACGAAGGAAAATATTTTTTGGAAGACCAACATTTAATAATTTGATCCAGATAATTTCAGATAAGTTAATATTGTTTTCTGCCACAACTTTGTGAGCATCCCAATATTCAAACGGACCATAGAACGTCCAGTTTGGACCACGAAGGAATGTACCAACCTGAATGAGGAAAACCCAAAGAACCAACCAACCAAATAGAAAACCAGCAATAGCAAATTTTCTTTCTTTGAAAGTGTAGTAACCGTTTCCTTTAGGATTCACATCAATAAATGGAATAGCGATAAGACCAATAATGATAAGAACTGGAAGAACCACACCGGCCATCCAGGGATCGAAATAAACAAGCATTTCTTGAAGACCAAGGAAGTACCAAGGAGCTTTCGCTGGGTTTGGTGCCCAAGTTGGGTTTGCTGGCTCTTCTAGAGGAGCTTTAAAGAAAATCGCCCATACAATGAGGAAAACTGTACAAAGGATTCCACAAAATAATTCAGTATAAACAAGGTTAGGCCATGCCCAAACTTTCTCACGGTTTTCAGGAGTTCCTTCCATAGGTGGCTCACCAGCAGCGATTCTTAAATCGTTTTGGTGTCCTTTATAAAGAGCAAACCATGTTGACCAAAAAACAAGTCCGTTCAAGATAATGATAGGAATGTTATCTGGAGTTGAGATTACTGTGAAAAACACAGGATCTGTAAGCATCCAACCAAAAATCACTAAAATCGTGATTAAAAGGCCAAGCCCAAATTTTTTAGTCCCAACAATGTCCATTCTCTTCATGGCAAAATAGAACAATACTAAAAAAGCCGTGAATGAATAAACCGGGGAAGAAAGATAGTTAATCGCTTCCTTAATCATACTTTTTCCTTCTTATAGTGGAGCCGAAATTCCGCCATCTTTACGTACACGCCAGAAGTGAACTGCAATTAAAACTGCAACCACAAGAGGAATGAATACGCAGTGGAGAATGTAGAAACGAAGCAAAGCTGCTTCACCCACGAATCGACCACCAAGAAGTTGGAAACGAACGTCGTTTTTATCTGAGACCATCACAAAATCACCAATTCTAGCAAGAGCGGCACCAGGACCACCGTGTCCAAGAAATGGAGTTGCTTTCGCCATATTTGAACCCACGGTAATCGCCCAAATAGCAAGCTGATCCCAAGGAAGAAGATAGCCTGTGAACGATAGAAGCATTGTTAATACAAGAAGGATAACACCAACACCCCAGTTGAATTCACGAGGTGGTTTATAAGAACCAGTCATGAATACACGGAACATGTGAATCCAAACAGTGATCACCATTAAGTGAGCGCCCCAACGATGAAGTTCACGCATAATCCCCAAAGGAACGTGTTCACGAAGACCGATGATATCTGTGAATGCATATTCAGCAGTCGGACGGTAATAAAACATAAGAAGAACACCAGTGATTGTAAGAGCTAGGAATACGAAAAACGTAAGTCCGCCCATACACCAAGTGTAGCCAAGCTGAACTCCTGACTTCTTTAACTTGATCGGGTGAAGATGAAGAAAAACGTTCCCAGCAATAACAGCAGCTCTGTTACGAGCGTTGTTTGGTGGACCATGACGGAAAATAGCTTTCCACACTTGTGTGTTAGCAACTTTTTTTGCAAAACCTTCTGACATATATGTTCCTCTAATTAAACTTCAATGTAAGCGCCATCATTGTTCCATTCACCTTTTTCGTAACGGAATACCTTGGTTTTATCCACAATGATTTTGCCTTCTGGATTTCTAAAAATTTTGAAACGCTCGAGCGGACGAGGTGCTGGACCTTCAAAGTTAATTCCGTTTGGATAGTAACCAGATCCGTGACAAGGACACTTAAATTTACTCTCAGCTGGAAGCCAAGTTGGAATACAACCTAAGTGAGTACAGATATTCGACATCGCTACAAGGCGACCATCTTTTTTATAGATCCAAACTCCATAACCATTCTTCCATCTCTCATCAACACCTTCAGCGTATTCGTCTGGAAAACCAGCAATGAAATCCATCGCAGGCTCAAACACAACGTTTGGATAAAGGTATCTAAAGATTAAGCTCGCCATACCACCGACAGCAGCACCAAAAGTAATCCAACCAACAGCGAGGAAACTAAAGAATTCGCGACGGTTCAAACTGGTTTTTGTCTCTTCACTCATGAGAGATTCTCCAAAATAAATCAGTCTAGACCATAAATGGTACTATAAACTGGGCCCTATGTTTTTCACTCATTATGGGCGTAAACTTTTAATTTTTCAACATTTTTAGAACCTGTTTTGCTTTTGTTGTCACTCTTACATTGGTGTCTTGAGCTTCAACTTTTTCAACCAGGCCGGCCAAATCAATCCATTTAGATTTTTCAATGTTCTCAAGAACATTAACTTTCAGTCCTTCAACCTGAGCTCCGTTCAATTCTCCCGCTTGAGAAACATCATAACGCAGGTTGAAAATTTCTTCTAAAACAGGAATCGCTTCCGATTTTTTGTAATTGATAAGAACTGTTGCTGCGGCATACCTTAAAGTTTTTTCGCCGGAGCTTAGGAAAGAAAGTGCCTTTTCTTCAGTATTTGGACGAGCGTGGGCCGCAATAGTATAGAGGGCCACTTGCTTTAGGCCAACATCTTCCTGTTGCTCTAAAAGAGCTTCAACCTTGCTCCACTCAATCAAAGAATCTTTTGCCATATTGCCAAGCGCAACAACGGCGTTGAATTTTACTTGAGAATCCTGATCTTCTAACGCTTTATTTAACACAGGGAGTGAAAGTGGATTTTTTAAACTACCAAGGGCCAGCACAATAAAATTTCTTGTACGAGCATCAACAGATTCAAAATAAACTTGAGAAAGATTTTCAATCACCCAAGGCATATCTTCTTTAGGAATTTTTGAAGAGGCCAAAAACTTTGAAAGTTCATAGGCCGCTACCCAGCGGTTTCCAAAAGTTTTTGAATTTAATTCCTCAACTAAATCTCGATGATTTTTTCCAGTGGACAACATTTTAGTGACACCAAAAATAATCAAGGCCCCAACCAAGACAATTGCTATAGGAACAGCAATACCCGAGAGAGGAGATTTCTCTAAAATTTTTTTAGTAGGCGCAGGACTGCCCTGATTTTGTTCGGACATTTGATTTCCTTATGATGAAAAAGGCGGTAATTTACGAGAAAATTAACAAATACAACTTTAAATTGGAAGCATTATGGCCTATCTCCTTAGATTTTTATTGATCATCATGGTTGGTGGAATATTTCTAACTGTAGGTGTTGCACTAAGATGGCTAAATATTGATTTCGGTCACATCCAACTGGCCATTCCCACTTTCATTTACGTGATTTTTATTCAGGCCTTTGTGATGTTCTATTTTATTGGAGTGTCCAGATTAGTCGAAAATGTATGGAATGCATTAAACTCTGAGGCCAATTTAACAGAACTCTTTGATAATCCTCCTTCCGACCTTGAGCCCTATAAGAAGAAAGTTGCTCGTTATGTTCATGAGTCTCAACTTTCAAAAAGACAAACTATACCTTGGACCATGCTTATGCTCGTCCTTGGAACAATTGCTTTTCTTTTAGGTGGGGCCCATGACACTGGTCTTGTCAGAAAAATCGTTCATTCTGGAGTGGCCTACGGTTTTGGTGTGGCCATGATCATAGGTTTTGTTCGCCAATGGTACTATCTTGGTAAAAGTCACCATTTACTTGGAGAAATGAAAGCTCTTTTTGGCATGTCTCGAGACGCGATGTAGAGATAAGTCATTAAATTTACATTAATATAATTTTGAGTAAGTTTAGCGGCCAATTCTTCCGATAAAATGGCCATATGAAATGGCCTTATCTATTGATTATTTTTACCCATTTGGCAGTGGCCGAAGAAGTTAAAGAACTCTCCGAAAGAGAGTTAAAAAATAAATTTATCAGTGTGATTAAAGACCATCAGGTGGGAAGTTCTATCGAGAAAACCTCTCAATTTCAAGAATGTCGAAATCTTAATAAATTTGGGGATAATTCAAAAGATGCACAAGCTGCTGTTGATTGTTTTAAAAAGAAAATCGAGGGACAAGATCCTAAAGCGCTAGAGAAATTGGGCAATGATCTTAAACTGCATGAGTACGGTCTAATCCAAAGTAAAAATGTCCAAGAAATATCAAATTATCTCACCAATAAAATGTACGAATCAATGACCGGAGTAAAAAGAGAAGAGCAAGACAAAAAAAAATTAATTGAATCGATGAAATTTAAAAACAAGAAAATGATCGATCAAAAAATCTTTGTCGAAATATATCAATCAATGGTTGCGAAGGCTGCTCTTTACGAAATTTCTCGTTTTTGCTTTGAAGATTTTAGAATTGATGCTGGAACGACTATCTCTAACTACACTGACCAAGTGTCACTCATTCATCTTCCCAATATGAAAATGAATGATTCTGGAAATCCAAAGTTTGCTTCCAGTATTGATGTTTCAAACCAACAAACAATTTATAAAGACATAAGCAGTAGCTTGGGGCCAGTAGATACTGATAAAATGTATGATGTCTTCTCTACTTGTTTTAACTCAATTAATGATCTCTGCAAGGCCTATGTTGATAAATCGCCTAGCAAGCCATCAATCGATGTTTCAAAATTAACTGGTAAGGCCTGTATTACTAAAGATCGGCTTCAAGAAATGAGGAAGGCCCATGCAAATGCTATTTTAATTCAAAATCAATTTAAACAAATGTCTGGTGAAGATGTCGCGATCGCTTTAGATAAAGCTCAAAATCCTAAATTTTTTAATCCTGGATATGATAAGAATTCCAGTATCGATGATCTCACCAATATCAGCAGTAAAGACATGCTGGCTGGAAATTCAGGTAACTCCCAAAAAGATAAAGACTGTCTGGCCCATCCAGAAAATCCTGACTGTGAGGGATACGTTGTGGTTGATGATTCAAAAGAGAAAGTTCTTCATGATAATGAGATGGAATTGAAATTCAAGCGTGAACTCGAATTGGCCAAAATAAAAAAAATGGACAAGGCCAATCTACCTCAATATTTAAAAGACAATGGATATCTTGATCTGGCAGAAGAGTGTGAGAAGAATGGTTGTCCTAACATAGAAGAGGAAATGAAAAAAATTTATGAGGCAAAAATCCAGGCCACTCAAAAAGCTCTTACCGATTCTATAGGAAGAAGACAAATCTCTGAAAAAGAGGCTCAAGGAGAAGGTAAGAAGAATGCTATTTCACAAAATATTAAAGATGCCCAAGAGGAAAAGGCCCGTTTGGCCCAAGTCGTGCTGTTTAACAATATTATTTCGAGTAAATTAACCTTGAAACAAGGCGATCAAGAAAGAAGAAATATTAATTCATTGAAAAAAGAAATCACAGACTTAAATTCTGGGCCAGATCAGATTCAACAACAATTCTTTTCAGGCCTGGATAAATCAATTGGCCAAGATTCTGGTAATGGTAATAACGATGGTGCCATTAAAGATATGAAATTTCTTGATACTGTTCTTGGAGCTTCAGGCGACAAGAAAAATTAAATAGACTTCACCCAGATAAATACTTTGTTCTTTCCCGCCACATCAGCTCCTTCAGATCGGCTTTCAAAGATAGTCGCTTCGCCTAGTCCCGTTACTCGAGTCATAAAATCTTTCAGATTTTTTGAAGGAACCATTAAATTGAAATAAAGCCCACCTGGAATAAGAGTACCTGGCTTAACGTTATCTGCCTGAGAGATACCGAACCTTTTGAGCATCGGGAGTACTTCATTTTTAATTTTATCAGGCTCTACTGAGGCCATTAAAATACGATAGGCCTTCTTGTTTGAAGTAGAATATGAACTATCTCGATAACCGCCCTTCTTATTCTCTTCATATTGAGATTGCTCTGTCTCAGCTTCACCAAAACTTTTTGGGACATCTTCAACTGAATCTAAAACCACCACATCTGATTCTGGATCAAAACGAGACTCAAGTTTTTCGTCTGAAAATACTTGTTGGGCCTCAATTTTTTCTAATTCCTCAAGCTCTTTATTTGAAAGGTCTATTTGTTGCTGGGCCAAAAGATCTTGCTCTTGATAGGTTAGAGATTTATCTAACCAAAAAAAGTTTGGCTCAAAAAGCGTGATTTTATTTATAAGATAATCTTCATACCATTTATTGGTATTTTTTAATGCAAAAACAACAAAGCTTAAAATAACAAGAAGGAGGATAACTTCTTGTATTAAGCGAATTTGTTTTTTGAATTTTGTTTTCTTACGAAAGTTATCAAAATCTAACTTAAGGGCGAGAATATCTTTACGAAGTTCTTTCACTAGATTTGGCCAATCAGGATATAAAGTGACCTCCATATTGGCCAAAATATCATCTTCGTAAGTCCCTTTCTTCTTTGCCTCATCACCTAAAATGGGCTCAATATCCTTATAAGTTAAAAATAGGTTCTTAGAACTCACATTACTCACTTGAAAATGATCGTTAATAAGATCCTCGTATGAGGGATAAATCTTTATTAAGTGATCACGTAAAGTTATGGAGACATACTTTTCAGGAAGATCATACATTAATGCAATTTCTCTAATGGAAAGCCCTAACTGAATAAAACAAAAACAAATGAACTTTTCAAAAAGCCAATTTAGCCAAGAAATGAGGGGTCCTGATTTTGCTATTTTTTTGGCATAATCAAAGCGCTCAGAAAGCTCCAAAGGAGAAATTTGATCTTTAAAAAATGATTCCCAGAAATAGCTAAAAGAATCTGCGTATCGACCCTCCCAACCAATTGAATTGATATCGAGATCTAACCACTTCTTAAAAAGATCAAATTGAGCTTTCTCTAATTTCATATAGTTAAAAATACCCGACCAGTTCTCTTACAGAAGCACAACACTTTTTGCCTGCCTTGTTACTGGTCCCCCTACTTAAGTATCATAATCAATAATGCCATGAATGGCATTATGTTTCATCACAAGGAAAACTTAGCTATGTCAGAAGTATCATCAACGACAAGACAAAATCAGATGAAAGAGACAATGAATAAAAGACAAGCACTCGAGCTAAGAAAGCTTGGAGATGAGTTTGATAATGAAATCAAAACAGTTAAAGAAAAAAATGAAAAAGAGATAAAAAAAGTAAAAAAAGATTATGAAGTTGAGATGGAAAAGGAAAAAGTAGAATCGGAAATAAAACTCACAAAAGTCCGTAATTCATACAATAAAAGAATCAATGAAGAAACGCAGAGATTTGAAAAACTTTTAGCAGATTTAAAAGAATCTCAAAATTCCCAACTTCACGAGCTTCGCTCAAGTCATGAAGACCAAATACAAAGAACGGTTACAAAACATAGAGAGTACCTTGATAAGGAACAACAAGAGTTTGAGTCCCAGAAGGCCAAACTAGAAGATGCTTAAATTTTTGCAGCGAAATCCAGGAAGGAGAATAGATGAGCCAAAAAAATACTGAAAATGGAATTTACATCAATGGTAAGCAACAAGTTATCGAGTTGCTTCAAAAAATGGATACCGCTGATAAAGTTAAGCTGCTCAAAAATCTCAGGAATAGAAACCCAGCTTTAGCAAAAGAGCTCACTGAATCCTGTATCTCTTTTGAAAGTATTTGGGATCTTAATGACGAATCGCTAAGAACCCTACTCTCTCAAATAAAACCGGCCATTTTAGGTTTAGCATTAAGTTTAGTCCATACTAAGAACCAAAGAAGGGCCTTATCACTAATATCAAGAGATATGGCGATGAAAGCTTTTGAAATTATGCAAAGAGATTTAAGCGGCAATAGGAATGAGTGCATTAGAGCTCAACAAAAAGTTTTGGAACTTGCTTTAACTTTAAACAGAAATCGTATTATTCAGTTTTACTAAATAGACAAAGAAGAGGAGAAATCCTCTTCTTTTTATTACTGGCCAATCTTTCCATTAAGGTATTTTTCATCAATTCGACCCTCAAGTAGGGTGCCGTATCTTAGGCCGTAAGTAGAAATGGTTAATTGCTTTACCAATAGCCTATGAATCAAATGATAAACCAAGTGCAAACCACCACGAATACTTTGAGATCTCTTTCCTAAAAATGGAAATAATTCATTAAAATCTTCAATAGGTAAATCAGAATATTGCTTAAATAAAGCATCAATATCTTCAACCTTTAAAACAAGACCATGGACATCATCTTCAACAAATTCTTTCCTTTGAAGATGCATGTTGCCCAAAGATGTCATTGTCCCAGCAACACAATACAATTCGCGTCCCTGAAATTTATCAATCTGCACTCGAAAGTCTGAAAAAATTTTCTGCAAGTTTTGTACAAAAAGACCTTCATTCAACCAACCAGAGGCCCTCACGGCCCCAATAGGCATACTAATAACATCTAAGATTTCAAAGGTCTTTGTATTCACTCGTATCAATTCCGTTGAAGCTCCCCCAATATCCATGATGGTGATGAGTTCATCTGCGAAATTACTTTTAAACAGAATGCCTTTTGTTGAAAAATAAGCTTCAGCATCAGAAGAGATGATATTAATTTTTAGGCTTAATTCTTGTTGTACTCTACTAAAAAATTCAGCTGCATTAGCTGCAACTCGAGCAGCCTCAGTGGCCGTGACTAAAATATCTTCTCTCTTTATTCCAAATTGATCACATTCTTCAGCATAAGCTTTTAGTGCATCGTAAGTTGATTGCATTGAATCAGGATGAAAAGCTTTGTGTTTATCTAATTCTCGTCCAAGCTGAGTAATAAAACTTTTCTTAGAAAGTTCAATAAAGTTTGAATTTGATACATCTGCAATTAAAAGCAAAACACTATTTGAACCTATATCTATTGAGGCCCTAATATCTTTTTTCATAAATTTACCACGCGTACGACATCACCTGCATTGGCCGGATTAATAAATCCTTTTTCACAAATAATTCCTGTAATGAAGCGATGATCAGTTACATCAAAACTAGGATTTACAGCTTGAGCATGATGTGGAGCAATTCTAACGCCTTTTATCTCGGTAATCTCTTCAATAGGGCGCATCTCAATTTCAATCTGCTTCCCATCAGAAATAGAAATATCAAAAGAACTCACAGGTGCAACCACATAGAAAGGAATCCCATAATTTTTGGCCACAATCGCAAGAGTTGATGTTCCAACTTTATTTGCCGTGTCTCCATTGGCCGCTATTCGATCAGCACCAACAAAAATAGCATCCACTTTGTTATGGGACATTAAATAAGAAGCAGCCCCTTCAACAACGATGCTATACGGTATCTTTTCTTTTGAGAGTTCAAATGCTGTTAATCGTGATCCCTGTAAATATGGCCTCGTTTCATCTGCATAAACATGCTCAACCATATTTAATCTATGGGCATATGAAATCACTCCAAGGGCAGTCCCAAGACTTCCACAGGCCAAAAATCCTGTATTACAATGGGTCATCAATCTCCAAGGTCTTTTACCCAGTCTATTTGTTAACTCATTGAATCCTATTTCGGCCATTTTGGTATTCTTTTCATCACTTAAATGAATTTGTTGGTTTCCGAAATCCACTAGTTGTCGAAAGATCTCATCCTTCGATTTTTTTGCCTCAATTGAAGCTTTCATTAAATCAAAACAACGATTTACTTCAAACGATAAGTTAACAGCTGTAGGACGAGCACTTATCATTTCATCACATGCAGCTCTTGCACTCTGAACCGAAATTTCTGTCTGATGCTTCACCCATAGGGCCATTCCAAAAATGGCCGTAAAACCTATACAAGGAGCACCACGGACAATCATATCTTTGATCGCTAAAGCACAACCTGGCAGATCATCAACTTTCACAAAAATCTCTTCATGAGGAAGTAATCTCTGATCAAGTAAAAATAATGAATTTTCTTTCCAAATTATTGGACTATATGAATTACTCATTGCCTTCCTTTTCCCAGAAAAGTGTTTTCACTTCTTTTTTTACAGGTTTCCATTTTTTGTTTTTAGGATAATTTAATACAAGATAAGATTTCACTTTTTTATCTGACAATAAGTTCCCAGTAATCTTTGGGGCCTCAGTGTTGTTAAGAGCGAAATTAAGGTTGCTCATACCATTTTTTTTTATTTCAAAATTCCAAGTTTGATTATTGATAGAGTCGACGCCAATTTCAAAAACATTCCAAATTTTCTTATTTAAATCATTTAATAATCCTGATGGATTATTAAGCTCACTTTGATTTAACTGAACTAGCCACTTCCCTTGGTACCATAAGTCGGACCAATGTCCTTGAATCTTGCCATCTATTTTGGAACCATCAACCAGATAATAAGGCAAAAAAATCTTAAGATAAGATCCAAATAAAAATTTATTAAAAGTGGCCTCAATAAATTGATTCTTATCCTTTAGTTGATAATTAAAATTGAAATTTCCATCGTTCGTTTTTAATTCAGCCAGATAATACTTTGAATCTGGAGAATTCCCATATTTAATTTGGCCATCTATTTTTGAATCACCAACTGTACAATCCTTGAAAGTCATTTTAGATGAAAAATAATGAGCATTTTCTAAATTTATAATCTCTTCAAGATTTTTTAAATTTTCAAATGCCAACGTAGAATTAATGCCATTAAAACCTAACTCTTCATTGTATTGGATAGTTCTTTTCTGAAGATAATCAAAAAAAGCTCTGCGGAAAAAGATGACTTCGCCTTTTGGGCTAATAAAGGAGGTTTCCCATTTAGAATCTAAGAAACTATACTGCCATTTCCCGTCAATTTTATTTTGTTCATCAAAACTGAATGCGCTATCGAACTTTAATTTACCATTCAAAGAGAGCGTATTCTCATGATCTTTAGAAATTTTCAAATACCCTTCAACTTCACCTTGATACTTATCTATATATGGATTTTTAATTTCTTCATCAAGAAGACTTAAAAAATGAAGTGGTAAATTAGTAAAATTAAAAATCACAGATAACTCATCATTCCCAGCCAAAATAGATCCATTACCCACAGACTCTTTATCGATTGCTAAATTTAAGTGAGATGAGACCTCAAACTTACTTGGTCGAAAGCTGGCCGTTCCATTAATAACAATATCTTCTATTTGAAATTTTTCGGCCACATCGGCAGCTTTAAACTCTCCTCTATAATTCAACTTCCAATTCATTAAATTTGGAGTTAAATCTCCAAACAACCAAAGCTCTGACTTATATTTAGTATTCTTATGATTAATATCTATTGGGATATTAAGTTCAAAAGCTGAATTTTTACCATACTGAAATTCACGAACTAAAAGTTTAGATAGATGTAAGTAGGTACGTGATTCATTTACATCCTTAATCGAAATTTCCTTTGCTCTTAACGTATACTTTGCATCAGTTAAAAAATTCGGTAACTCAACGGTTACTCTACTTTTCGATAGAGAATCATTTGAAATTTTACTTAGACTACCTTGGGCTGATTGATCTAAAAAAATTGTAAGTTCAGACAGATTTATTTGAGCATTACCCTTTTTAAATAAAAGTAACCACCACGGAACCTTAAGCTCCACTTCTTTTACTATTCCTAATTTTTTTCCATCTCTTTTAAGAATTAAGTTTTCAAGCTGAATATTAAAATCAATGAAGTATCCATATTTCACAGATCCTACACTTAATTCAGATCTAGGATAATTTTTTTCAACTTGCTGCTTTAATGTGGCAATGACTGCTTCAGGATTTAATCGACGGTAGCCATTATAAAATAGCCCACCTAAAATTATAAATAATACAACCCAGGCCCAAGCAATTACTTTTAAAGAAATTCTCATTTTATACTCTTAAACTTTTTGTAAAGGAGCAAACTTCACCATAAATTTCTTTTTAATGCCATCCCTAAAAAGGATTGTGACCTTTTCATCCTGGCCAAGGCCTTCAGAGTCTAAAACTGTACCTTCGCCGTAAAGGGCATGAACAATCTTACTACCTGATGGATAATTAGAAAGTGCTGTGATTGCTTTTTTTTGTTGATAAACTTTCTCTTTATAAAACACATTGTCATCAGAATAAGAATTTGTCTGATCAAACTCATCATACGAATCATAATTATTGAAGGCGGATTTTTTAGAACCAGTCTGAAAATAATTCCAAGCATAATACTGGGACGGGATTTCGTGTAGAAACTGACTTGGCCCATTGAACTTTAAACTTCCCCACAACATTCTTCCTTGAGCAAATGTAATCGTTAATTGTTTCATCGCACGAGTCATGGCCACATAAAATAATCTCCGCTCCTCTTCAAGAGCAGTTGGCCCAACTTCTAAACTTTTATACGAAGGGAAAATATTATCTTCAATTCCAATCAAAAATACATAGGGGTACTCAAGACCTTTTGATCCATGAACAGTCATGAGAGAAACTTGATCTACTGGCCCATTTTCTTCAGTCGTTGAATCAAGAGTTATATTCTCCAGGAATTTTACCAAAGTTGGTGTAGTCTCAGATTCTTCAAATTGCTTAATAGCACTCATTAATTCTTCTAAATTTTCTAGACGAGCAGCACCTTCATAGCTTTTATCCGCCCGAAGAAACTCATAATAACCAGATTCGTTTAAAAGTTTCTCATAACTAAAAGTAGGTGGATGATTTTGTGTCTCTAAAACTTGAACTTCTTGGATAAGATGCACTAATTGGTTAACAGCACTTTGAACTTTTCCTGATAGGGAAAGATGCTTAAACTCGCTAGGATTTTCTGAAATTTTTTCTAATAACTCAAATAAAGAAAGTTGAAGTCTTACGGCCTCATCTTCTAACTTTCTTAGAGAAGTTGCCCCAACCCCTCTAGCAGGAGTGTTTATGATTCTAGTTAAAGCAAGTGAATCTTTCTTATTCACCACTACTCTCATATAAGAGAGCATATCCTTAATTTCTTTTCGGTCGTAAAATTTTATTCCTGCAACCACTCTGTAAGGGAACTTCTCCTTTCGAAGAGCGTCCTCAATAGTTCTTGAATGCGCATTATTTCGATAAAAAACTGCGATATCTTTTAAAGAAACTCCCTCTTGGGATAGGCGCTTTATTTGACTGGCAACATATTCAGCTTCAGCTTTATCATCACGGCATTCGACGATTTTAATTTCGTCGCCTTCATCATTATTAGTCCACATACTCTTACCCTTACGGGCCAGGTTGTTAGAAATAACTGTTGATGCTGCTTCAATAATCTTCTTTGAAGAACGATAATTTTGTTCAAGCTTGATAATTCGAGCTTCAGGAAAAACATTCTCATAATCTAAAATGTTTCTAATATCCGCCCCACGCCAAGAATAGATAGATTGGTCCTCGTCTCCCACAACACAAATATTTCTATGTAATTCTGAGATTTGTTGGATTAACTGGAATTGGGCGCGGTTTGTATCTTGATACTCATCGACTAAGACATACTTAAATTTCTGCTGATATTTCTTCAAGACCTCTGGATAAGTACGAAATAAGTTCAATACACCAGTAATCAGTCCACCAAAGTCAACAGCATTACTGCGGTGGAGTTCAGCTTCATATTCTAAAAAGATATCAAAGAGTCGACGATCTTCTGCAAATTTCTCAACTTCTGGTGTCTTAGGGAGGCCAACGTAAAAGCCTAAATTTTTTAAACCATCAATATAAGCAGAAATAGTATAGGGAGATAACTCTTTTTGATTAATTCCACGCTTATTTAGAATGGCCTTGATAATCGACTGAGTCTCACCATCATCATAGATAGTAAAATTTCTCGATAGTCCTAAATAGGTTGCTTCCATACGAAGAACTTTGGCACAAAAAGCATGGAAGGTAGTGACCTGCAAAGCTCCTACATTTATTTGTGTATTGTGAGAAAGTCGCTCACGCATTTCACGAGCTGCTTTATTTGAGAAAGTAACAGCAAGGATCTGGAATGGACTTATATTCTTCTCTTCTAAAAGATATTGTATACGCGCCACCAGGGTTCGAGTTTTACCAGAACCTGCACCTGCTAAAATCATCACTGGACCATCAGTGATAAGAACAGCATCTCTTTGAGATTGATTTAGAAAATCTAAATTCATTATTCAACCGTTACTGATTTTGCCAAATTTCTTGGTTTATCAATATCTGTGCCTTTAAGTTTTGCGATATAATAAGCAATAAACTGAAGAACAACATTGACGTAAAGTGGGCTTAAATTTGGAAGCCCATCAAAATTAAGACCAATATAATGGTCAGCAATATGCTCTAGTTCAGTTGATTTTTCTGGACCTACGACGACTATAATTCCTCTACGCGCTTTTACTTCCTCAACATTTGAAACTGCTTTTTCAAACAACTCTGGGCCGACCACTGCAATATTCACGATATTCTCGTCGATTAATGCTATTGGACCGTGCTTAAGTTCTCCAGCGGCATAACCTTCAGCATGAACATAGGCAATTTCTTTAAGTTTTAAGGCCCCTTCCAGTGCTATTGGAAAGTACTTACCACGGCCAGTAAAAATGAATCCCTTCTTGGTATAAATTTTTTCAGCTATTTCTTTTAAAGCTTCTGGATGAGCGCAAAGCTCCCCAATTCGATTAGAGAGCAACTGAATTTCTGCAAATAATTTAGGATTATCTAACTCTCCTTCCATCGCTCTACTCATCAAGTAACCAGTAAGGACTTGAAGGGTAAATGCTTTTGTTGAGGCCACTCCGATTTCAACACCAGCATGAATTAAAAAATTCTTATCAGAGTTTCGGAATAATGTGGAACCTTCAACGTTCACAATTGAATATGAAGAAATGTTTTGCTCTTTGCAAAGCTCTTGGCAGGCCAGGGTATCGGCCGTTTCACCAGACTGAGAGATAAATAGACCTATTTCATCTTTATGCAATATTGGGTTTTTGTAACGGAATTCAGAAGCAATATCAACCGAAGCTCGTTGACGATTATTCTGTTCAAAATAATTTTTAATAACCAAAGCTGCATGCCATGCAGTTCCGCAAGCAGTTAAATGCCAACCAGATGGATTGAATTTTTTCAATCCATCTAAAATTTTACGTCCTTCATTTTTGATATAATACGCAGCCAGTTTATCCACAAGCGCTGACTGCTCATGAATTTCTTTAAGCATAAAATGCTCATATGGCCCCTTCGAAGTCGCATCCACTGACATAGCATTTGATTGAAATTTATAACGACTAGAAGGTGTTAAATCCAATTCATAAAAATTGATCGATACATCACTGGAGGTAACAACACTTTCGCAAATCACTCCATCTTGTGGAAAGTAAATTCTTGGAGCAAATCCAACTAGGGCAAATGGATCAGAAGAAACAAATGCCTCGCGAGTTTCTTTGTTCTCTCCAACGACCAAGGGAGCAGATCTTTTAATGCAGTAAAGCTTATCGCTGGCCTTTTCAATAATAACAAAAGCAGAATTTCCAGTAATCGTATTAAATGTTTTAGTAATGGCCTTTAAGGTATTTTTTAATTCTTGAAAATTCTTGGTCAATAAAACTAAAAAAACTTCAGAATCAGTTTGAGATTTAAACTGAAATCCTTCCGCTTGTAATTCTTTTTTTAAAGGGCCAGCATTTTCTATAATTCCGTTATGGACTACAGCAAATATTTCATTTCCATGTGGGTGAGCATTATCTGTGGTAACAGCTCCATGAGTGGCCCAACGAGTATGGCCAATACCTGTGTGTGAAAATGGCTTTTGATGATTAATCAGCTCCTTCAAATTATCTAACTTGCCTTCTTTTTTGATAATCTGAAGTTCATTATTAATCTTGAGACAAATACCAGCGGAATCATAACCGCGATACTCCAAGCGAGAAAGACCTTCAATAATTGGCCCGACAGAATTACCTGGACCCGAATAACCTACGATTCCGCACATAGTTTGAACTCCAAATCAGAGTGAAATGAGGTTTCTAATCTAACATTTTGAAGTTCAACTTACTAGTTTTACGCGTAGTTTCTATATTTTTTTCGGATTCAAAAAGCGCTTGGCCGCTCCCTCTTTTGTAATTTGCTGTGAACGGGCCACTCCAAAGCCACCGGAAGGGATGTTTTTGGTAATAGTTGAGCCTGCAGCTACAAAGGCCTCATCGCCAATTTCAATAGGTGCGATTACCTGACAATCTGAACCCACAAATGTATTCTTACCAATTTTGGTTTTGTGCTTATTGACCCCATCGTAATTACAAGTCACAAATCCACAACCAATATTGGTATTTTCACCAATCTCTGCATCACCGACATAACTCAAATGAGAAACCTTAACACCTTTTGCAAGTTTAGATTTTTTCACTTCTACAAAATTTCCAATTTTGCCAGACTCCCCAATGTCTGTTCCTGGACGAAGTCTTGCCATTGGCCCAATGTGAGCACCACTTCGGACTATTGCATCTTCCAAATAACTATTGGCCAAAATTTCTACTCCTGACTCAAGAGTTGAAAATTTAATAAATGAACCTGATTCAATTTTTACATTTTCGCCTATATGAGTAGGGCCAAGAATTGTAACGTTTGGATACACTACAGTCCCTACACCGATATGAACATCATTCTCAATATAAGTTGTCGAGGGATTTAAAATTTGCACGCCATTAATCATCAATTCTTTCAATTTTTTATTTCTCAGGAGTTCGCTGATATTTGATAATTGCTCCAGCGTATTTATTCCTAAGAAGGGAGTTTCAGAAGGAAATTGCACTGATTTAACTTGATAATGGTCCTGAAATAAATCGGTTAAATAAAACTCACCAGATTTATTTTGATTTGAAATTGTACTGAGAACTTCTTTAATATGAGAGGTTTTTAAAATATAAAATCCGGAGTTAACAACTTTAATTAAGCGCTCCTCACTTGAAGCATCCTTTTCTTCAACAATATGAAACCCTTTGCTACCAGAAACAATTCTTCCATAACCTGTAGGATTTTGAGTTTCAAAAGTAGCTGCAACTCCAACCAAATTTTGGTTGGCATTAAGTTCATTGAAAAGTTTTTGAAACTCAGCGCTCGTCATCATTGGAGTATCGGCACAAGCAACTAAGGTAAACTTATGATCCCAAAAATGAGGTAAATCCTGAAAGCAAGCCTTAAGAGCATCGGCCGTGCCTTTTTGCTCTCTTTGCCAAGCAAGCTTTAGTTGTGAATTTTTAGAGTGATTAGAGTGCCATTTTTCCAGCAATTCTTTTTTATGCCCAACAACAACACCAATTTCTGCTTTTAAACCTGAAAGGGACGCAAACCCAAGAGAAGCATCAACAACATAATCCAAGAGTGGACGACCTAGACAATTTGCCAGGGCCTTAGGAGCATCCACCTTCATTCTGGTTCCCTTACCGGCGGCCAATATTACTATACCAATTGAGTCATTCATATATCTGAACCTTTTAATCTAATTTTATAAGTAATTGATAACTTTGTTTATAGGCATTCTACCTTAGTTTAATTCCTTTATCAAAAACCGACCAACTCAGATAAAAATAAAAAAAATTTAAAAAAATCACAAATTTATATTAAGCCAACTTAAGAATTGCCCGATTTAGTTTTTGAAATATGGAACTTCACGGAAGAGAAAAACGCCAGAGGAGAAAATTATGGTGACGAACTATGAGGGAGAAGCGATTGAATTCAAGGAAACACTCCCTTTGCTGCCAGTCCGCGATCTTGTTGTATATCCCTTTATGATATTACCATTATTCGTTGGCCGAGAAACTTCAATTAAAGCAGTTGAAGAATCTCTTAATAAAACAGACAGACTTATCCTTTTGGCGTCACAAAAAGATATTACAGCTGAAAGCCCAGCTCCATCTGAAATTTATGATATTGGAACTGTCGCTATGATTATGAGAATGAGAAAACTTCCTGATGGAAGAATTAAAATTCTTATTCAAGGTTTAGCGAAAGCACGAATTAAAGAATTCGTTGATACAGAACCATACTATCAAGTGAAAGTTGAAAAAATTGAATCAGTTGCAGTAACTGCTTCTGCTTCTTCAGTTGAAGCTCTTGCAAGAACAGTAAAAGAAAATCTAGAAAAAATTATATCTTTAGGAAAAGTTTTATCACCAGATATTCTGATGGTGCTAGAAGATATTCAAGATCCCGGAAGACTTGCTGACTTAGTTGCCTCAAACTTAAATTTAAAAGTTACTGAAGCTCAAAAGATTCTTGAAATTCTAGATCCGGTTGAAAGATTAGGTTACGTGAATCAAGTCATGGTTAATGAGCTTGCTGTTCTTGCTGAACAAGCAAAAATTAAAGGCAACTCAAAAGAAGACTTGGCCAAGAATCAAAAAGAATTTTTCCTACGCGAACAAATCAAAGCAATGAAACAAGAACTGCAAGATGATAGTGCAGATAAAAATGATGAATTTGCAGAAATAAAAGAAAAAATTCTTGCGAAGAAACTTCCAAGCGATGCTGAAAAAGAAGCTCTCAAGCAATTAGGTCGACTTGAAAGAATGCATCCTGACTCTTCAGAGTCAAGCATACTAAGAAGCTACCTTGAGTGGATTGTAGATCTTCCATGGTCTGAAGAATCAAAAGAGGTCACAGATCTACATTATGCTAAAGCAGTGCTAGATGAAGATCATTTTGATCTTGAAAAAGTTAAAGAAAGAATTCTTGAATACCTAGCTGTTCGATCTCTCAAAGGCGGAGCTGCCAAGGGGCCAATACTTTGCTTTTCAGGTCCTCCAGGGGTTGGAAAAACTTCACTTGGTAAATCAATTGCTAAGGCGACAGGAAGAGAATTTGTTAGAATCTCACTTGGTGGTGTAAAAGATGAGTCAGAAATCCGCGGGCATCGTCGTACTTATGTAGGTGCAATGCCAGGTCGATTCATTCAGGCCATGAAACAATGCAAGACCATCAATCCAATCATACTACTAGATGAGATCGATAAACTTGGATCTGATTTTAAAGGCGATCCTGCTTCAGCAATGCTGGAAGTACTCGATCCTGAGCAAAATTGTACATTCCGAGATAATTATCTCAATCTAAATTATGATCTTTCAAAGATTATGTTCATTGCAACTGCGAACGTGCTTGATCAAATTCCTGGTCCACTACGCGACCGTATGGAGATTATTAATCTGGCAGGTTATACGCAGGAAGAAAAAGTTCAGATTTCGAAAAAATATCTCATTCCTAAGCAAATGGATGAGCATGGAATTAAAGATGAACATATTCAATTCCATGATGAAGGAGTTGAGGCCGTTATCACGGGCTATACACGTGAAGCAGGCCTTCGTAACTTAGAAAGACAAGTTGGAGCACTTTGTAGAAAAGTTGCTAAGAAAATTGCCTCAGGCCATTGTGGAAAGACCCATATCTTCTCACAAACCGTTGAGGAATTACTTGGGCCACCTATCTACTCTCATGAAGATAGACATGAATACGATGAAGTTGGTGTTGCTACAGGTCTTGCCTGGACAGCGGCCGGCGGAGAAATCCTTCATATTGAAGCAACAAAAATGAAAGGACGAGGAATTACTCTAACGGGTCAGCTTGGTGATGTGATGAAGGAATCTGCACATGCTGCTCTTGGCTTTATACGATCACATGCTGCTGAGCTAGGCATTGAAGATAAATTTTTTGAAGAAAATGAAATTCATATTCACTTACCAGCTGGGGCGATTCCAAAAGATGGGCCATCAGCAGGTATCACTCTAGCTACTGTTATTGCTTCTTTGCTTACCAATTCATACGTAAGTAAGGATATTGCGATGACTGGAGAAATTACCTTAACCGGTAAAGTTCTTCCAGTAGGCGGTATCAAAGAGAAAGCACTCGCAGCGATGAGGGCCGGAATTGAAACCATTATTATTCCTTGGAAAAATCAAAAGGATCTAATGGAAATACCAGCAGAGTACCGTAAAAAATTGAACTTTATCCCAGTTAAAAATATTCAAGAAGTTCTTTCAATCGCCTTAGTGGACTGGAAAGGTCAACTTGATCTTGATCAGCACAAGCGTAAAGATGAAAAAGTAACTCGCCCAAGACCGAAAAATTCACAAATGGCCGCTTAGATAAAAGGCCCCTTCAAAAGGGGCCTTTTTCTTTTCTTCTTATTTAAATTTGATATCCTAATCCTTATGAGTGAACAAATTAATGCTTCAAATTTACGAATTGTAATTGTAGATGATTCTGACTTTGCACGGACAAGTATCAAGAAAATGCTAATTGATGCTGGATATGAAGTTGCAGGGGAGGCCCCAAGTGCTGAAGCAGCCTTAGCAGTTATCAAAGAAAAGAAACCACATATTCTGATAACTGATATTGTTATGCCAAAGATTAGCGGGATTGAGCTTGCTGATAAAATCTCAAAGGACCACGAAGATGTCTACATCATCGTTATCTCTTCTCTAACTCAAGAACATATTATACTCGAAGCTATTGGGGCCGGTGCCAGTGATTTCATTGCTAAGCCTATCCAGCCACAACAACTCATTGATTCAATCGATAAGGCGTTAATACAAATAAATTCAAAATAAGTCGGAGGAAACATGGAAGTTTCAAGACCAATAGAAATAACTCGAATAGATGAAATTAGAATCTTAAAGAATGTTAGGCTTATTCATAACTCAGACCTCAATCCAATCTTCTCTAAAGACAATTTAAGAGTTCAGTTCACTATTTCAGGAGAGATCAGAGGTGGAATCACTTGTTATCTTTGCTTAGATGGACATGAGTTGTCGCAATCAGATCGAAATTATATCTTCCCATTATTTGCCGAGGCTATGAATATTTTAATCGGAAGACAGATTAGCCTTGATGACGAAATTTCTCATTTTAAAATAAATTTGTCTTCTCCAAAACTTAATATGAATCCTACTGTGATTGATACAAAATCAAGAATTTTAACCCACAAGTACGATTTAGAATTAGAAGATACAAGCTTTGAAGTTTTAACTGAGTATAGTTTAGAAGTTATTAACTAGGATTTGAGAATGAGACGCGCTTTACAAATAGCAGGTTTGTTTTTTTTATTTCTTATATTTATGTGTATCACTGTTAATAACAGGCCTATCTTCAACCACATTTATGGTGTTATATCTCCAGGAACTCAATTTGCTCAAGATGGTATTGAAAATGGGTTTGCTTACATAGGTGGAAAAACCCGCCACTATTCCAGAAAGCTCTTTGTCAATTCTGTACCACGAGTTAAGGACGATATTAAATCCAAGTTAGCAGCTCCTAAGAGAAAAATGGAAGAGCCCCTCGAGGCAATACCTGAAGATGATAAAGAACAACTTGATGAATTAATCAAATCTCATTAGTAGACTCCAAGCAAGGAGTCTACTAACCCTTACTAGCTAACGATTTCTTTTTTATTTGTCTTTTTGATAATAAATTAATTTTAGGATTAGACCTTTGGTTTTCCTCTTTCATGTAAGGACACTTTGTTGGAACTTCTCCTGCCCATGCTGGCAGACATAATTGTAATGCAAATAGAGTAATCATAAGTTTCATAAATCCCCCTTATTTCTTAGCACTCATAATTCCAAGAATCATGCCAATACAAGGAAGGATAACTTATTAATTTTTTATGATGATTTTTATGATGATATTGTAGAACTCTTAGACATTGATGAAATATTAAACAGGGGGGGAAGTCCCCCTGTTTAATACTTATTGAGCTGATGCTGAAGATTGCTTTACAGGCTTATTTGGAGAAATGATTTTTTGGGCAAGGGCCGCCTTAGGATTTGATCTACTATTATCTTCTCTCATGAAAGGACACTGTGTTTTTGTCTCTCCTACGGCCATTGCAAGATTTGAAAAGAAAGCTAATACAACTAATGTTAAAATTGAACGTTTCATACTTACCCCCTCGTAGTACAATCCATTTGTTATTAATAGAAGCAAGTAGAGTGCCAAATTAACTGAAGGATAAGTGCCCGGATATTGATCCGGCCTTGTTTAAAAGTTAGACAGTTTTAAATTGAATGATCAATCTTTAGACAAAAAAAGGGTCTCTAACACATTTGTTGAACCTCTTGAAATTGCGTATACATCAGTATTCTTATTGAAGTTTCGACATTGCCCCAATCCTAAAGGATTTTAAATCGCAAGATTTCATTATTGAACTTTCTTTTCGGGGCAATGCCCTTTTGATTCAAATTTCACTGTCAAATTGCTAAAGATCGCTTATGTCAAAGCAGCAAACCTTCTCATTTATATCCTCAACTCGACTCACTCACGGTGGAGAACTTGCCCGTGGTAAAAGAAAGTTCGAGCGTCCTCTCAAGATGAATAAACCACTTCATGTTGTTCTGAGAGCGAAGAGATCCACACTTAAAACCAAAGAGCGAAAAATTCAAAACCTGCTTAAAAAGTATGCCGAAAGATTTAATATCAAAATCTATCGAGTCTCGGTTAATTCAAATCATCTGCATCTTCTGATTGTTGTCAAAAGACGTATGCACTTTCAGCACTTTCTAAGATCAATTACAGGACTTATTGCTCGTCTGATGGGAGCTGGAAAGCTCTGGGAATATCTCGCCTTCTCAAGAGTTTCTGATTGGGGAAAGCAGTACAGAATTTTAGTGCAGTATATTGAAAAGAACGTGCTCGAAGCTTCGGGACTTATAAGCTTCTCTCCTCGAACTGGATAAATTGAACCAACTTATTTGTTAGAGATTCCAAAAAAAAGGCCCCTTTAAAAGGGGCCTGATTAGAAATCTTATAGATTATTTTAACCTTTACTAGCTGAAGCCTTCGCCTTCTTAGCTTTCTTATCAGTACCGCTAGCTTTACCAGTATAACGGTTATTATCATGGCCACATTTTGCAGCATCATAATTTGGACAGCTTTTTGTTGGGCATGAGCAGTTCATAGCATCTGGTAGCTCACCGGCCATTACAAGAGAATTTATTGTTAATAGTGCAATTGCAAAAAATGTTTTCATTATACTCTCCTCTAAATTACATGTTTAAATTAACACCGGCCGGTTTTACAATCGTAAGTAGATTCTGAAATGCTTGTGTTACTTGAAGCGCCATTTGGTGGCCAGCACTTGAGTCTACTTTCTTAATTTCACCATAGTTATCGTAAGCAACATTAATCTTACCAATTTTTTCCATTTCAATTTCAACTGGCTTACCAAGAGCATTGTATTTAAAAGCAAGAACTCTACGATTTGTTGGAGATTCTTGATCTACCATTTTCGAAATTTTTCCCTTACTGTCGTAAATTAAGAAAACTGTCTTGCCGTGATTATTGGCCGCTTTAACTAAATTTCCACGAGCATCATACTCGAATTCAGTTGTTCCTTCGTTATTAACAACCTTCTTGATTTTGTTAATCTTGTCATCATATTCGATATTTACAAAATCACCTTTAGTAGAGCTCTTCTTTGTTAATAGCCCATTTGAATTATACTCGAAGTTTGTAACCAGATTTCCTCTTGCAATCTTTAGAGGTAAGGAATTATCTGCATAAATCGTTTCTGTCTTAATACCATTAATTTCTGTTACCACACGATAAGTAAATCGAGCACCATCAGGCTTCGCCTTAATTTCATACTCGTAACGATTTGCAATTGGTTTTCCATCAAACCCTGGCTTTGTTACAATCGTCCAATAATGATCATCTGGATTTTTCGGGTCAGCACCATATTCATACTTTGTTAATTCCCCTGTTCTATCAGTAACAGAGGCCACAAATAATGCCTTATCATAAGTGATAAGTTGTTTAGTCTTGTCGCTATAAGTGATCGAGGTTAAATTATGTGTTTTATCGTAGCCGTACTCATAAGTATTATCTTCAATATCTTTTGAATAAATAAGATTTTGATCAAGATATTTATACGAAACTTTTTTATCTCCAGCAGACCAAATTTCTTTTACCTGTCCATCAGGATACCATGAGAAGTAAAGTTGTTTTGCTTGAGAGTCTTTAATTGAATCAAGCTTGCCATCCTTGTATGTAAACCCAATTGTGTAGCCTGACTTATCTGAAATCTTAGTTAACTGACCTTCTGGATTAAAAAAATCTTGTCTTCCATCATTATGGACTCGACGATACCCTTCTTTTGAGACGTGGAGTTCTTGTGGCCCACGATCATTCGTATATAGAATTGAACCTGGAGCAACTGTTGCTTGAACCCCAAAGTTTTGAGCGTAAGTATGTCTTAGCTCTGCATTCGTCGCTAACTTTTGAACTAAATCAGAAGAAGTCTTCTCATTCAAAGCTGTCTTCTTTTTCATTTCTTCTACAATTTTCTTAGATGCTGCAAGTGCATCGACAGGAGTTTTAGGTGTAAAACGAGTTTTTGAACCAGTACCATGCTCATAGATAATAGCTGATCCATCTGCTGAAAGCTCAAGTCTAGTTTCAAACTCACTTCCCCAACCAAAACCAAACCAACCAATTTCAGTTGCTTTAGAATTGAAGGTTCTGGTAATTTCTAATTTCTTACCCCCACCTGGAACAACAATATCGGTATATGAAATGTAGAAGTTTCCATTCTTTAAATTAACTCCCGCATACGCAAATGAGCCTAACAGAATAGCTACTAAAAATATGAATCCTTTCATTGCTTTCATTCTCCACCTTCTTCCAGATAGTTATCTGATTACCTATCGGATACAAAAAACTAAACTTTAATATTTACTATTTTTAAAATTACCCACATTCCAAGAGCGACAAGACCTAAAATGGCCAGTAAAGCTAAAATTCCATAGAAAGTGCCAAATAACGTAGGGAAATAATCAGGATCTTCATTTCCAAACATTACCATCATAAGAAATGGCATACTTCCAATGATATAGGCCTGCATTTTTCCTGAAGCAACATAAGTATCAATTTTTAATTGAAGTCGAACTCTCTCTCTAATAACTGAAACAATAATATCAAATGTCTCAGCAAGGTTCCCCCCAGTTTCTCGGAGAATATTCACACTGGTTACAAACATTTCATTATCTTCTGTATAAACTCTCTTTTTAAGATTTTCCAAAGCTTCATCTATGGGAACACCAATTCGAGCTTGCTGTAACACAAGATTAAACTCCTGGCTTATAGGGGCTGGCATTTCATCCACTACCATTCCAATCGACTGTTGAACTGTCAAACCGGCCCTTAGACCATTCGCCATTAGATTTAGGGCATCAACCATTTGAATTTGATATTTCTTCTTCCTTCTATTTTCGAAGTAATCAACAAGAGGCTTTGGACTTTTCCATCCAACAATTGTCATAGCAATGCCAAATATCACTCCTAATATGACTTTTCCAAGTAAGGCCCAAATACAAAATGTCAAAACTCCCATTCCAAAAGAAAAAAATAAAAGTGCATAAGTTAATCTTTGTGGATCAACTTCAATAAACATTATTTCAAATTTTTTTAGAATATAGTTTCTTGTTCCGTAGGTTTGATCATCAATCCAAGCAAATATTTTGATACTATTCTTGTAACTATAACCAAAAACAACAATTCCAATAACCGCCAACACTCCATTTTTACCGAGGAGATCTAAAAAGAAATCAATATCTCGCTTAGGCTTAACTTCTTGCGCCCAAGCAATATTCAATATGAGAAAATTTAAAATAAAAATTAAATTTTTCGTCACGTCTTATTTACAAATAGTCCACGCGGAACTTTGTATCCTTTTCTCTCGAGAGTTTCGATAAATTTTGGAATAAAACCAGTTGCCATAAATTTGCCCTGAATTTTACCATCTTTCCCAATACCCTCTTGCTTATACACAAATATATCCTGCAAAGTTACGACATCACCTTGTATTCCACCAATTTCTGTAATGTAGAGAATTTTTCTTGAACCATCATCTAGTCTGGATTGTTGAACAATCAAATGAACTGCAGATGCTATCATTTCTTTAATTGCTTTTTGTGGCAGCCCTGCTCCAGCATACTGAACAAGTGTTTCTAAACGTGAAATTGCATCTCGCGGAGTATTAGAATGGACAGTTGTCATTGAACCGTCATGCCCTGTATTCATTGCTTGAAGCATATCAAGAGTTTCTCCCCCTCGACACTCACCAACGACGATCCGATCTGGCCGCATTCGCAGTGTTTGCTTAACTAAACAACGAATATCAATTTCACCACTACCTTCGAGGGATGGCGGACGAGTTTCAAGTCGAACCACATGATCTTGAGGGAAATTTAATTCAGCAGAATCTTCACAAGTAATAATTCTTTCATTAGATTGAATAAAGCCACCAAGCATATTAATCAAAGTAGTTTTACCAGACCCCGTACCACCCGAAACCACCATATTTCTGTGGGCCTCAACTGAAATGCGCAGAAAGTCTGCCATCTCTTCAGTCATAGAACCAAATTTAACTAAGTCTTTATATCCTAATCTTTTATCTGGGAATTTTCGAATCGTGATACAACAACCATCAATAGCACAAGGTGGAATAATAGCATGGACCCGAGATCCATCCGGAAGTCTTGCATCTACATATGGAGTTTTCTCATCAATTCTTCGGCCAATTGGCGCCACAATTCTCTCAATAACGTTCATCACCTGACGATCATTAGTAAAAGTAATTTCAGATTTTTTAACTTTTCCACTTTGCTCGTAATAAATCTTTTTAGGGCCAACCACCATGATTTCGGAGATCGTCTTATCGGCCAACATATCTTCGAGAGGGCCCAGGCCTAGAGCTTCATCTAAAATTTCCTTTAAAATGCGATTCATATCATCACGAGTAGGAAGAAGCCCTTTCGTATCTTCCTTACTTAATAACTCGACGACCATTTTTTTGGTCTGTTCTCTTAAAATGATTTTTGCTTTAGGATCATTCTCGTCTTGCTTCTTTAAATCCATTTCCTCCACAAGTGATCGATGAATTCTACTTTTTAATTCCGTCCATTGATCTTTCTTTTTATCATCACCTGCGGCCTGACCTGGACTTCCTGCTGAAGCTGCAGATCCTACGTCTTGAGGTTTTGTTAATTTCTCTAGCGTTTTAAGGACATTTTTTTGAACAAGTTTTCTTGCACAATCAGTTACACCTGCTCCAAAAGGAGAACTCTTCGCAGCTACGAGCACAGGGGTCGACCTCGAAAGAGCTGCTATACAACTAGCATCATCCTTAGGAATGGAATGAAAAACAGGCTTCCCTAGCTGTTTACTAATAACCTCTGGAGATACTGGATGACCATTCACTACTTGATTAACTACTATTTGAATCATGTCTTTAGGAAAAAGCATGGTCACTAAATCAGTGTACATTCTTTTACCTTGGTTTACGGCAAGAAGATCAGGTGTCACAACTAAAAATATGAGAGTAGAAAATTCAAGTGCTTTAAGAGCAAGTGGAGTGAGTTCACTACCTGCATCGATAATCGTTACAGGATAAATGTTTGTTATGGCCTTGAGTGCTTTACCAAGTCCATCCTCATTAATTTGTCCGGCAGCAATGGCTTCGGTTGGCATACCTATAAAAGAGATTCCACCTTTATGGTCTGCAGTGAAAAGCTGAATTGATCGAGGATCTAAAGCTCCAGAAAACTCTGCTAGCTCTTTAATATTCTTTTTAGATTTCAGTCCCGTAATAATATTTTGATCGCCACATGCTTTCTGATCAAAATCCATCAATAATGTTTTGGCCCTTAACTCTCCAGCATAAGCAAAAGCAAGATTAGCAGCAAATTGAGATTTACCAACGCCACCTTTCCCACCAATTACACTAATAATATGTCCGGCCATATAATTATTCTCTTCTTCTAAATTTTTTTCGTATCTCTTCAGTTCCAGTTGAAGCTGATTCAATAATTTCTGGAGTCACAAAAATCACGTACTGACTTTTTGACGTTGAATAACTCTTTGAACGGTATAATCGAAACAAAGGAGTTCCACCAGATGCTCCTCCTGCCCCAGAAGTTCCACCTGAAGATCCAGAAGTGGTTGGAGCTGGATCATTCCCTGTATTATCAAAATCCGTATTTGATTGGTTCTGAACAATTCCCCCAATAGCAGCAGATTCTTTCGATTTTAGAACTAAATTTGTTTTTACTGAGTTAGAAGTAGTAACAGGATTTCCTCCTGCTGTTCCAGATGAAAGACTAACTTGTAAATTAATTGGAAGCTCAATTTTTTCTTGTTCTAGTATTCTTGGTTGAATATCCATCATCATCCCAATCTTGGCAGTACCAGGTTTGGTAAAATCACCGGATCCAACCGCAAAAGGAATTTCTGTTTGCTTCGTAATATTTCCAGTTTGCTGATCTCTAACAATGACCATGGCAGATTGAATCACTCTTGCGTAGCCAGCAACCTTAGCAGAATTTAACTTTGGAAATAAATTTGAGATAGTAGCACTTAATGTTCCAGATGATGTTGAAGTTACATTTCCAGAAGCGGTTTGACCTAGTTGAATCCGGCTTGTATCTTGTCCGGTTAAAGGGGCCCATTTAAAAGCAAACACTTTTCCGTAATTTTTGGACAATTCCACAAATTGAGAAGTGACCTTAACCATTTTAGGTGCTGGTTGTGGATTTTTTTTCTCATCAACAGCTATGAAATCAATAATGTCGCTTGATTCAGCGGAAGCTTGATAGCGCTCACCACCTTGCTGAGCTAGGGTTTGTATTTTGGGAGGCAAATAGGCCTTAGCAATGATAACGGCAAGCTTCTTCTCTTGCTCACTACCAACAACCCCTTCTAACCAATAGGCCTTATTAACAACTCGAACTGTTACATTCTTTAAGTTATTCTTACCTAATTCTTCAGTCATTTTACGAGCAATAACTCTTTGTGTTTGTGGAGATAATTCAATCAGTGTTAAGACTTCTGGATAACTTGCCAAAACTTTTGAAACTTTTCCTATATCATCAGGAACGACAATTTCCCCGCCAACAAAAACCTTTCCACCCTTAATTCCAATTTCTAAACCTTCAACATCACCGATAAGCTCTCTTAATTCAGATACGACGTTTGATTTTCCTGTTGCCGTTACTACTACAGTGTAGCGCAATCGAACATCACCCAAATTATCCCTGATGGTAACTGTTGTTCTTCCTGGTTTTAGGCCTTTGAAAATAATCTCGCGCTTTGTTGGAACTAGAATTAATTTTAAAAGTTGCTCGTTACCAATTGAAATCTTGGTATTGAAATCAAAATCAATTTTCTCTATTGCATCAATCCCCATAGCAACTTCTAGTTCTTTTTCAATAATAGGAGACGTAGAGACTGCTGCCTCTTGAGCATAAGAAAGAGGAATCATTAAAGAGAAGAATAAAGTTAATACTAGGTGTATCTTAAGGACCACCACCCACTCCTATTTTTTTAGTATCTCTGGCGAGTTGTTCTGCAAAGTATGTTTTTGCTTCAGCAGCATCTTCACCTAAAACATCATACAGCCTAGTTGCATTAATTCTTTCAATTGTTTTGTCATCATTATTTCTAAGAGATAGATAAATTCCATTACCTGCAGAGATAAGAAACACCATCTTTTGAACTTCAAAAGGAGTTAACTCGAGAGTGACAGTATTGTAATTAGTATAGGAGTTCAGCTTCATCTGCTGAGTATCATTTTCTGTTTTAAGATTTACGAGAGGAACAGAATTTGTGACATAAAGTCCTGTCGATAAAACCAGAACGTCTTGTAAAACGGTTTTAACTTTTAACTTCTCTTTCTTTCCTGCTGCATAATCCACCAATGCAAGAATATCTACTCGATCCCCTGGCTTTAATAATCGACTAACTGCTTGACCTTCAGTAACTTGAATGGATAAAGCTCTTTTCCCAATAGAAATTTGTCTTGATAATCCTGATTGAGCACCAGGATAAGTCACTCGCGGAACAGTGATTTGCTCCCCTTTTTTAATAGGAGTAGATGCAATGGTATTATAAAGATCTTCAACACGCTTAAAGTGTCCGGGCATCTGAAACTTTGCTGGAATATTTTCTAATTTAACTTTTCGATCATCAATGATTTCTAATTCTTTAATATCTTCTTGGGCAACTACGACTGGGGTCATGTTTCCATATTCACTCACAAGCTCTGTTTCACGGCTTGAGATATATGAATAAATCATAAACACAGCAAATAGAGCTAAAATCAGACTGGTGGTAAAAGCACGACTATTCATCAGTTCATCCTAAACATGCGAAGTTTCGATAACTTAATGATATCAGATTTTATTTATGATGGAGGAAAAAGTGGTTTTTACCTAGTGATTAAGCAACTTTCGCGATCAACTACTTCTTGGTAACTACTGCCCTGTAAATCTGGCAAAGTGTAAACAGTGTTCCCTTGATTCATATAGGTTGCCCCACAAATTCCATAAACTGTCCCCACTCTTATGTATTGAGAGGTAGGCTTTGTATATTTTTGGTCACACTTGTCATCAGCTGCTGCTTTTAAGGGTATGCTAATTTTATAGCAAGGCATGAGTGGAGATTCACCGTTGATAAAATACTTTTTCCATCCTAGGAAAAACATTCCAAATTTCCCCCAGCTTTTATAGGCGCCACTATCAGGCCTAGGAGTAGTTGAGTTATTTTGAATCCTAAAATAAAAATAGTTCCTTGTGAACTTTTGTTGATTAATAGAGCCATTAATTGAATTTGCAAATCCACTCACTAATGCATACAGCATGAACATCATGGGTAAGAAGATGATAAATTCAATTAAAGCTTGACCGGATTCTTTTTTACAATTTTTCATCAACAACCATCATCAAATAAGGTAATGTCCATCTGGTTTGAACAAACTTCTTGTCCCGTCATCGCTTTACATACTCTGGCCGCACATAATGCTCTTGTTGGCTCTTTGCCTAAAAATGATTCAGAAACCATCTCTAATTTATTCTGGCCAAAAAGCCTCCCCATAATATCCATTTTTTGCTCAAAGAGTGTATAAACGCCAACAGTTAATTGCTCTCCCGTTCCAAGACCCGGTCGATTGACCTTAAAATTATTTTCATCAATTCCAAAAATAGAAAGGTTATATTTCTTAAAAACTTCTCGCGCTTCACCCTCAGAATTTTGTATAGAAATGTCAGGACTTCCAAAATTCCCGAAATAACTTTCTGAAGTAAGATATGTTCTACTGGCCATGAATGTAGCATAGTGAACCATATATCCAGTGGCATAGTTCATGGCCGATTTAAATATTAAAAATATAAGGCTAATTCCGAAGGCAAAAGTAAAAATAAATTCAATGGTTGATTGACCATTTTGATTCTTGCTTTTACTCATAAGTATCTTTCGGACCAAAAAATCTGGTCTCCCCATGTTCAGCATCATAATAAGATGGATGGATGGAGCCATCTCTATTTTCTCTTGGGAAATCTATATAATTACCATCAACACTTAAATAGGCATGACGATAACCAAACTCATTATTGGCCTTCATCCGAAGTCCAACGGCACCATTTGTTCCAAACAATTTTTTAAAAGTTTGACTATTATAAAAAGTCACAACCAAGGAGATGACTACAGACAGAAGTAAAATATATTCCACAACTGTTTGACCTTGTTGATTTCTTATTTCCATAAAGAAACCCCAAATAACAACCATGCCAAAAATATTACAGGAGCATAACTCATTCTGGATTTTATTATATCTTTTACTCCGGCCCAGTAGTAACTAAAGATAAATACTTTCATCTTTCTAAAATTTTGAAAAATTTTAATAATTAAACTTATCGCACCTACAATTAATGTACTGTAAATAATTTTCTCAAAGAATGGTAAATGGTATTCAACTGGAATTATCAAAAACAATGAAGCTAAATACTTACTATCTCCGGCACCCATTATATTCATTAAAAATAAAACAAAACCAAGGAAAACAAAACCAACTGGGAATAAAAATAACTCCCAAGACCATGGGTATTGAGTTGACCAGAATAAATAGAAAACTGCAGATAAGATAATATTAAGAACTACCCAGTAATTAGATATTTTTTTTAGTTTAAAATCTAAATAGGCAACGATTAAAATTTCCATCGTAATGGCAATAACGAGCAACAGATTCATTCGCCACCATATCCATTTTCATAGCCAGCATAAAAGCATTTAGATGGACATATCCCTACTGTTAAATGAGAGGAGAGAACATGGCCTATACTGCCAACAGAGTCGCGGAAAAATTCTGTAAACTTATTGGTAACCTTGAATGCAAGGAAGATAGCGAATGCTAAAATGAAAATATACTCTACCGTAGCTTGACCGCTACTTTTAATGGCCACCATCTTTCAATGATAGCTTCGGCCTGAACTGCCGTAAAGCTTCTAGAGGTTGACTAGAACTCTACGGCAACTCTTATGGAGAATTAAGACCAGAAAGAATTTTATTCGCATCAAGAGCTTGATCCATGATACCAGTCCCTTGTCCGAACAACTTCTGCTGAATTGCCCCTTTAAATTTAATCACAATCGCAGCGGCAACAGCTACTAACAGAATGTATTCCGTTGAAGTTTGCCCTGTTTCGTCTTTGAGATAAGCAATAATCTTATCTTTCATAACTTCCCCCTTAAAGGTACCTATATCTCTTCGACAGTTATAATTTAAATCTTTAATTTTTTTTATTTTCTCCATTTACATTTATAAGCTCCTAAAATCACTGGGCTTCCACTAAGCCATCTTGTGCAAAATATCTAAACTTGCCTCTAACGAATGTAAGTTAAATAAGGTATGATTGTATTGGGTCCGGGTGAAGCAATAAGTTTCGCCCCTACGATTTAATTTTCGGGAGCGGTCCCTGATCACGGTGTGCAAGCTTGCCTGTTCCAGTATTGGGCCAGAATGTGAGAAGCCTAAAGTGATTACTAATTGCGCCCACCTAGTCTACTAGGGGCGCGAAACCGTATACCGCTTCTCCGGACCTTCTTTTTAAATACCTAACCAAAAAACCCAAGTATTGTTTTTCTTGACGAGAACGCTAACAGATCCAACAATTAAGATATGGAATATATCAACGTAAATGATTATCAAAATGTATCTTGGATTGAATCTCTAGCACTTGAAGAAGTGAATATGGAGGAATCTGGAATCATTCGATTTAATGATCATTTAAATACACAACATCTACTTGAAGAATCTTCTCTTAATTTTATGAACAAATTAAAAGATCGCTTTGAGTTTTATGTTTCATTGTTTAACCAATATCGCAGTAATCGCGATACATCTCGTGCCATAAAAGTATTTAGAATCTCCAATACTGTTAATGACTTTATTCTATTTAGAAATTCATTAAAATTAATCGTTGCGCGTCGGGCACCAGATGTTGTTAGTATTGGTTTTCTTTCTAACAATGGTGGATTATTCGCTGCACGCTTGGCCAACGAGAATCAATCAATACATTCTATTCATGAATTAAAAGCACACGTAGGGCCATTCAATACTATCACTTGGAGATTTCAAGGAGAACCAATTGATATAGAAGCTCTTGTAAAGTACTACCTAACAGAATTTATTAAAAATTCTTCTCGTTAAAGATGGCTTCTCTTATAAGTGATATGTAAGGATTCTTCGACTGAAGGCATTTTAGTACTCAGAAACTCTTCTAAATTCGATGTATCAAGCTTATAAAAATTAATCCTCTTAGCATCATCTTTATTTGCGCTTTTATCTGTATCAACTGGAAACTCGACTGTGGCTTTCTGAATCAGATTTTCATCTTTCTTAAAAATCTCAGCATACTTTTGAGCAAAATCAAATCGAGTCATGTAATCTCTTGAAGAAACCTGAAATAATCTATTCTGTATATTCATTTCTAAAACAGTTTTAATAATTTTCCCTAGCAAATGAACATCCAAAAAGCCCATCTGGATGAAATCATCTGCAACCACAGATTCACCTTTAGCAAATTGTCCTTGAATTGATTCAAACCATGTGTTGTGCTTAGGATTAAACCCTCTGCCATAGAGTGAACAACATCTAAAGATCAAATAATTTAGGCAAGATCTTTGCACATAGTATTCTGTGGCCGAAAGAGAACCTCCATATGCAGTTATTGGAAAAGGTGTATCACCCTCTTTGTACAAAAGATCATCACCACCTAAAACAAAAGCTGATGAAATAAAAATGAACCTAGATCTATATCTCTCACTGGCAATACAGCAATTAATAGCACCAGTCGTATTGATGGCATCTGCTAATTTAGGTTTTAATTTACATTCTTTTAAAGAACTCATGCCTACGGCATAAATAGCAAAATCCGGTTTAATCCAACCAGTTAAATTAGTGACGTATTCTTTTTTCAAAACATCACAAGGAACACAAGTCACCCCCGGTATACTAACGGGAGTATTATAGTAGGTTCCAACAACTCGAAAATCGTCCTTGAGTAATTGGGCAAGGTTTGATCCTACAAAAGAAGAGATGCCGTAAATCAATACAGTTTTTTTCATATGTTTAATTTTAGCATTTTAAGGAGAAAATAAAATAAGAAAACCTTGCTCCATTCGGAGCAAGGTTAGTGGGTGTGATATTAACCAATAAGCTTTAAGGCAAAATTCGGTGACTGATTCGCTTGGGCGAGCACTGAAACACCTGCCTGCGAAAGAATGTTATTCTTTGCTTGGTCTGCTGTTTCGGCTGCGATGTCCACATCGCGAATTCTTGAGTTAGCGGCACTAAAGTTCTCGTCTGTAATTGCAAGTGTATTACTTGCAGATTGTAGACGGTTCTGTAGAGCTCCGAGATTGGCCCGAGTACCATTGACTCTAACCAAAGCATCGTCCAGTTTTTTAAGCGACAGTTGCGCACCTTCTTTATTACCAATGGTCTCACCGATAAGACCAAGGCTATTAAGTGTGGCATCAGTAACTGTTGAGTCATACTTAATCCTATCATTGATTGGATCATTATGAATCCCAACTTGGATTTCAACCAAGCCGCCTGTTCCATCAAGAAGCTTTCTACCATTGAACTCTGAGCCTTGAGAGATCCGCTGAATCTCATTAAGTAACTCTTGAAATTCGATGTTAGAGAATCCTCTTTCTGTATCGCCAACAGTATCTGATGACGATTGGACTGCCAACTCTCTAAGGCGAATGATAATGTTGGAAATCTCATTGAGGCCACCTTCTGCTGTCTGAATAAGTGATATACCATCATCTGAGTTCCTTTTCGCTTGTCTGACACCACGGATGTTGGCCTTAAGTTTTTCACTAATCGCCAATCCTGCTGCATCGTCAGAGGCACGAGTTATCCTTTCACCACTGGACAACTTCCTTAAGTTATTGTCCAAGTTATTCTTAGTCATTCCTAAAGCACGTTGAGCTGATAAACTCGAAACGTTCGTATTTATTCTTAATCCCATACTTTAATCCTTTGTTGTCATACTGAACCTCCATGTTCTTATGTGAATTTCCTATTCACATGTGTTGTTAATAATTTTCAAACTACCTTTCAAACCACTTGTTAAGTCACACCCACTACAAGTTATGCAGGATTTGTTTTACGTCAGTTTTTTACCGTCTCAGGGAACTTATCCCTGAGAAGCGGCATTAATAAGGCTAAGAGCGTTCGTCGTAGACTGATTCGCTTGAGCCAATACTGAAGTACCTGCTTGCATCAAGATATTCGTTCTAGTTAATTCAGAAGTCGCTGAAGCAATGTCCGCATCACGGATTCGAGAATTCGCAGCTGACAAGTTTTCATTCGAGATCTGAATGTTGTTAATCGTCGATTGTAGACGGTTCTGAAGAGCACCGAAGTCAGCTCTGATACCAGAAACGTTTTGAATCGCTTGGTCGATCGCTGCCAGAGAGTTCTGAGCAGAGATCTTGTCTGAAACTGAGGCCAAGTTAAGACCTAGAGCTGCTACGTTAACATCTGCTGAAGAAGCATCAAACGTTAAGCGGTCAGATAAAGGATCATTTCTTGTACCAATTTGGATATCGAATACTGAACCAGTACCATTGAGTAGTGGAACGCGGTTAAACTCTGTAGAGTTCGCGATACGATCTACCTCTGAAAGCAACTGTTCAAATTCAACGTTAAGGAACTTACGTTCTGTTGGCCCGATAGTATCAGAAGCTGCTTGTACTGCAAGTTCTCTTAATCGGATCATGATGTTTGATACTTCTGCCATCGCACCTTCAGCGATCTGCACTAGTGATACACCATCTTGAGCATTTCTTTCTGCTTGTCCTAGACCACGAATTTGTGCTCTAAGATTTTCTGAGATCGCTAACCCTGCAGCATCATCTCCTGCACGATTAATACGATGACCTGATGACAATTGCTCCAACACCTTCTGTTGAGCAACTCTTGTTCCACCTAAGTTCCTTTGCGCATTAAGCGAGGCAACGTTAGTGTTAATTCGCAAACCCATAAATCCTCCTTGATCGGGTTTCTCTTTCTCGAGTCCTTGAGAGAGAGATGAATGCCATTAGTGGCCTTCATGACTAACTTTTCGACAGCGCACAAAAAGACTTTAGTTTTAGCGTAAAAAAAATCGACAGTGACCAAAAGCGGAGCTAAAATATTGAAATCAAAGAGGTTTTAAGATGGGCAAAAATTTCCCCCGGATAATAACACTAAAGCAAGATCCCTCATATTTTCAAAAAACGATCAAGCTTATCGAAGAATCTTTTAAATATCATGCTCCATTTACCTTCACAGAAGATTTCGCTCCTCTAATAGATGAATCTAATTTTAAAAATTGTTTTATCATGATTGATGAGAGTGAAAATGTGATCGCTCACATTGGAGTCAAAGATAAAGAGATTGAAATAAATAATCATAAATTTACTGTCTCTCTGTTGGGTGGAATTGCTGTAGATGAAAAACATCGAGGAGAAGGATTATTTCAAGATTTATTCACCGAAGTCATATCTGAGAAGAGAGATGATTGCGCACTTTTTATTCTTTGGAGTGACATTGAAAAACTTTACAAGAAATTTGGATTCTATCTATGTGGAAATCAATTCGAGGTTTCTCAAGCTGAAGATTCAAAAAGTTTTCTAGAAGTTAAATATTATCAGCTCACATCTGAAGAGAAAGCTGAAATACAAAAACTTTATGAACAATCCTTTGCGAATAACTATTTAACTTTTAAGCGCTCAGCTAGCGACTGGGAAATCATTGAGAAAATTAAATCAGCAGATCTTTATATAAAAAAAGATGCTGGAAAAATTTATCAATACTTTTTTATGAATAAAGGTCAGGATCTAGGAGGAGTTATTTATGAATATGGTGGGGATAATTTAAAAGATCTTTTTGAGACTGCTCGCTCCTATGGAAAGATATGGGCCGGATCTCCCCTTGTAGAGACAGACATCTTACAATATCAATTTTTTATGTGCCCTGGAAGTCAAAGACAATTCTCATCACTGATCAGACATTATACAAATCAACAATTCGAAATTAGAGAAATTAATCTGATGAAACAGGAAGTGTTTTTTGATTTTAATCAAGAAACCTTAGTTTTAAGTGTTGAGGAATTCCTAAGAGGTATATTTGGCCCCGGAAATTTTGAAGAGCTTGGTGATTTAAGGCCATTCTTTATTAGCGGATTGGACAGTATCTAACTACGGAACTGCTCTAAAATGAGTCTGACTTTCAACATAGGCCTTCCATTCGTCATTTGAAATTTTGGGAGGTCTCTCTAATCTTTTTCCTTCCAGATCAAAATAAACATTGTCATCTAGGACTTCTCCATTTGGTCTAATCTTGGCCTTAGTGATTCTAAAGTAATCTCCAGAGGGATCAAAAAGTATAATTTGAGAATTAGGACTAACAGCTCGCGGATAAATGATAATTTTACCGTTGCTCTTAACTTTTATTTCAATTGGTTTATCTGCAAATAACTTATTGATAAACTCTCTAAACCGTATTTTGGGCCATGTATTACCAAATAATTTCGATCTTTTTTTTCCAAAATTTGGGTCTTCTTTAAAATCTTCAAAATGTCTTTTAGACTTTATATGTTGAGCATAATTATATCTTGCTTGCATGTATCTTTCAGCAAACTCTGAATCAAAATCACATAGATCCATCTTTGCAAAGGCCGTTAAATTGAATCCCAAAAGGAGAACCACTATTACTGTAAACTGCATTCTAAGCCTCGTTTTGCAAATTTCTTTGCAAGTTCACTATCGAATGTTAAAGAATCAATAAAAACTTTTAGTTTATTGGCATCAAATTTCCCGAGAGAAATTTTTGAAAATAACTTATCTAATGTTTCACTCGAAAGTCCCAGTTTGGACAAGTCAGTTAAGTTTATTGACTTCATTATCTCAGCTAACTTCTTTAAGTGTTTAAGGGTGGATTGAATTGATTTTAATTTAAGGACCAATAAAGCAGCTCCGGCCCCTGCGGTAAGGGCCGTCAACAATGTGTTTACACCAATACCAGTGATAAAAGAGCATGCCATTTTGATAGCTGCTTCAGGTGGAAAACTTGTTATGACTGAGAAAATATCCGTTAAATAAGTTCCGGCCTCACCAAAAAGTGTCCTTAATTTCGCCAGCCCTTCAGCAGGGTTAACAATTGCTTCAGCAAAGCTATAAATCATGTGTCCAAAACCATTAATGGCCCCAGTAACATTTTGATAGTAATCCTGAATTTTCTTTGATGGGTTTTCAACGAAGTTTCCAATTGATTTTTTAAAATCAACCGCCTGATCATAAGACTCTGTAAAATGACTACCAATGCCTTTCAGGCAACTCATTAAACCACTCGCGACGGAGAACGAACTGACATCACTTATTGTTTTAGTGGGCTCTTGATTTAAAACCTCTGCGCCCAAAGCACAGTCATTATTAGCATGTGCAGGAGCGATGACGATAAATGAATCTAAAATAGCTTTGGAATATTTTTTAAAATGATGATTTTGAATATCTTTAATCACCTTTTCTGATTTCGATGAAGGTATTTTATGAAAATAAAGTGCAATGACCTTATCCCCTACCATTAAGTGAAAGACTTTTCCGGTTGGAACTTCTAAGAACGTATTGAGTTCAAAATCTCCCTGAACATCATATTTCACAGTCACATATCCCGGACCATTACTATCGAAAAATATTTGATTTATGCCAATGACTTCAATATTTGAAAATCCCCGAATGGAATAGAATCCTAAAGATGTAAAAATATTATTTACCTGTAAATTAAAAGTTTCTGAAGCCTTGATAAGTTGAACGTTTGCGTATTCCGATGAGGAATACCCAAAACGAGAAAAACATAAGATCAGTAAAAAAATTAAAGACTTCACTTTTAAATCATCGGAATTTTTGAAAAAGAATTGAATTCAGAATGCATGACAAAAAGGCCCAAGTTCTAGCACTCAGGCCCTATATATTAACAGTTAAAATCGAAAACTTTTCGAGATTAACTGACGATGAATATCGCGGAATGGCGGACTTTTTATAAGAGTCCTGGATAAAAATCAACTAGGTGGTGTACTGTTTGAAATTTTTACAGAATGAATTGTGTTAACTAGTAGTTCCTCAACATCGCAATTCTGACTAAAAGATATCCACCAAATCCCCAAAAACACCAAGTCAAAAGAGGAACGTCGTAAAAAGTATGGATTTCAACATTTCTAACAAAAAGGGCCCCACAAAGAAAAAATATGCCAGATATTAAAGAAAGGCCTAGGATATAAAATGCCCGAGATAGATTATTAGAATATTTATCTAAATCCCTTACCCTTATTTCAATTGAATAATTATTTCGAGAACTTTCTTTTAAAAACCATTTTAAGTGTTTTGGCAAAATTCTGAGTGAAGTAATGACATCTTTGGCCACCCACATAAGCTCTTCTTGAGCATTTTTCTGGGAGAGCAGCTCTTTAACCAAGATATTAAGATCCTTTTCCAAAATCTTAAAAATATTAATATCCAGCCCGATCGATTTTCCTACTCCATCGAGTGTAATAAGTGCTCTAAAAATAATAAACCACTCACGCGGAAGATAGAGCTGATGCTTGCTTAAAGTTTTAATTAAACTTTTAACGAGCTCAGACATATTGGTTTCTTTAACAGACAAACCAATAAATGGAGAAATTGAGTCTCTGATATCTCGAATTAATTCTTCATGGTCTGGAATAGTTTCATATTCTGCCACATCTAAAAACTCATAGACGAGATTTTCAAAATTATAAGTGATCACTGCATATAGGATTGAAATTAAATTCGCCCTATTCTTCTTACTTAATGTTCCCATTAAGCCGAAATCTATAAGACCAATCCTTCGATCTTTTAAAACAAAGAAATTTCCCCCGTGAAGATCTGCATGAAAAAATCCATCGGCCAATAACGTATGCGTAAAGAGCTCAATGCTTCTTTCTAGTTTCTCTACAACATCGGCGCCAATTTGCTCTAATGAATGGAACTCATTAAAAGGTTTACCATCTAAAAATTCTAAAACTAAAATCTCCTGACTACTAAATTCCTTGTAAACCCTGGGAACAACAATGAATTTATCTTTATCAATAATTTCTAGGTTCTTTTTTAATCTCTCACAATTTTGGGCCTCAATCATAAAATTGAGCTCATTTTGAGTACTTTTAAAAAAGTCTGAAATCATCTTGGACATTCCAAGAAATTTTATCTCTGGTGATACTTTCTCTAAACTGTGGACAATAAATAAAAGGATCTCAAAATCTGTTAAGATAGTTTTGGCGATACCTGGTCTTCTCACCTTAACGACTACTTTCTGTCCATTTAAAAGTTCAGCTTTGTAAACGACACCAATCGAAGCTGTACCAATAGGAGCAGGATCAATATGAGAAAATACTTCAGATATTTTTTTACCTAAACTATCCTCGATCACTTTTTCAGCAACATCAAAGGGAATACCCTTTACTTTATTTTGAAGAAGCTTAAGTTCCTTTATTAAAGCAGGATCAAGGATGTCTTCTCTTGTGGCCATGAGCTGGCCAAGTTTGATAAAGCTGGGTCCAAGTTCTTCAAAACTTTTTCTTAACTGAGATCCGAATACTTGCCACCACTCATCATTACTTAAGTCTTCGCGCTTTAACTCAGATACGCGAGCTGGCAAAACAAATCCTGGAATAACTTTATCTAAACCAGACTTGATAATAAGTTCAGAGAATCCATGTCGACCTAAAACAGTAAGAATCTCGCGAAAACGCGAAACGTTCTTTATGGTTTTAGAAATTCCAATTCCTGTTTTAATTAGATTCATAAATGTTTCTTTTATGGTAGGATAAAATCTCTTTAGTACCAAAGGCCATGATTTAAAGAACTTATTTACCCCTATGCTAAAGCTGACTGTTTTAATCTTCTTAGTTTGTTTAACCTTCACAGCTCTGGCAGCTGAAACCTGCAGTCGGGTTGCTAGCATTAATTATCAAGAAGTGTTGGTAGATGTCAGCTCTAATAAGCGAGGTGAAGGCCTGAGATATTATCTTGAAAAAGATCCCATCTCTAAACAACTCCTGGACGAGTACCAGCGCAATGAAAATCCAACTTGGCGAAGTGCGGCCATAAGTACCCTTGGAACTGGGATGATCCTTGGTGGAATACTCAGGAATAATGACAATGGGAAAGAATTTTTAATAAGTAAAAATTTTCTCTTAATGGGAGGAATTTCATTAATTGCTGTGAGTTATTTGGTTTCAAAAACCTACCAATATAATAACGAGTATTTACTTTTGAAATCTATTGAGGAATATAACAAGAGGAACACTCCACGTATTTATTTTTCACCGACAGGCTCCCAAAAAGACCTCGGCTTAGGAATTGGCGTGGGACAGGAGTTTTAATTGTCACTTCAATGCTATAAATGTGGAAATACACTTAATGAAGCCTATAAATTGCTCGTAAGTCGCTCAGATACTTGTAGTAAGTGCATGAGTGATATTCGTTGCTGTAAAAACTGTCAATTTTATGATCCCCAATCGTATAATGAATGCCGGGAATCTTCAGCGGATAGGATTACAGATAAAGAAAAGGCTAACTTCTGTGATTTTTTTAAATTAGGTTCTTCGTTTAACGATGCAGAAAAACAAAAACAAGAAATGTTAGCAAAAGCTGCAGCACTTTTTAAAAAATAGTTGATAAGGAAAAGTTATGAGTAGCGAATGTCCTATGACATTGGTGGGAAAAAAATTACTTGAAGAAGAACTTAATCATCTCGTAAGAGTCGAAAGAGAGAATATTAAACAAGCGATATCTGAAGCTAGAGAATTAGGTGATCTCAAAGAGAATGCTGAATATGCAGCTGCAAAAGAAAGGCAATCTATCATTGAAGGTCGAATTCTTGATATTCAAAGTAAAATTGCAAGGGCCCGAGTCATTGACATTAATCTTCTCTCTACTGAAAAAATTGTTTTTGGTGCAACCGTAACTATTTTTGATCATCAAAAAGAAATTGAACTTACATTCCAAATTGTTGGAGAAGATGAAGCAATTACAGATTCCAAGAAAGTCTCCTATAATTCCCCTTTAGGCAGAGCACTCATTGGGAAAGAAGTTGGTGATGAAGTTATTGTTAAGGCCCCTAAGGGGGATTTGACCTATGAGGTTCAAGACGTCAAATATACTTAATTGGGATTCGGATATTTCCCTTCTTTCAAGATCGAAAAAAACCTCTCCTACTCTGCTAAAACTACAAGAAGCCGGAGTTAGAACTCTTCTTGATCTTTTATGGATACTACCATTACGTATCCATAAAATGCCTAATTTTGAACCTTTTCGAAATGCAGTTCTCAATCAATATTTTAAAGGATCAGGAAAAATCATTCATGTGGAAATAAGGCCTGCTTTTGGAAGAAGAGGTAAAGGCAATATATTACTTTATAACGGATATATCATTGTTAAAGACGATGCCTCACAAGAAACAATCAGCTTACGTTGGTTTAATCTTTATCCAAACCAGAAAAAGCAAATTGAATCACTTGATCACATCAAATTTCTAGGTCAGCTGCAAGAATTTAAAGCTCAAAAACAAATCATTAACCCCCAAATTATTTCCAGTGATGAAACCAATGAAGAATATATTATAGAATATCCTACGCTTAACAAAGTTAGTGGAAATCATCTCAAAAAATTCATCGATCTTATTCCAATGAATCTTTGGCAGAAAGTACCTGAAAAATTGCCAGAGCTTGGCTATGACAGAAAAATGAATCTAAGTGAAGCGTTCAGGATAATACATGGTAAAGTATCTAAAGAAGAATTTACTCCCCAAAAAAAAGAAGCTGCAGAACAAAGACTCATCTATGAGGAGTTTCTGGTAGATCAATTGAAAATTTTAACTCGAAGAAAGTTCATAAAGAAAAAAGATGCTCCAAAAATTTTGGCAAGCAATATAAATAACCTAAAAAGCAGTCTCCCCTTTAAACTAACGGATGACCAAGACAAGGTTTTAGAACAAGTCATATCTGACTTAAATTCTGGTCACCCTATGATGAGAATGGTCCAAGGCGATGTTGGGTGTGGAAAAACAATTATTGCATTTTTGTCCAGCAAACTAGTCATAAATTCAAATTTGCAGGTTGCCCTCATGTGTCCAACAGAAGCTCTGGCCATTCAACATTTTGAAAGTTTTAAGCAACTCGACCCTTCTATTAAAATTGAATTACTCTTAGGCTCAATCAAAGCAAAAGAAAAGAAAATCATCCTCTCAAAATTATCTTCCGGAGAAATAGAGATGATTATTGGCACCCATGCTCTTTTTCAAGATGGGGTGCAATTTAAAAACTTGGGAATGGCCATTATAGATGAGCAGCATAAATTTGGAGTTGAACAGCGTTTAAAATTAATTAACAAAGGCCAAGGTAGTCATTGCTTAATCATGACGGCAACTCCCATTCCTCGAACTCTAAGCCTTGCTCAATATGGAGATCTAGACATTTCATCCATCAAAATGATGCCAGCTGGAAGAAAAGGAATTAAAACGAGAATTACAGAAAAGAATAATTATCTCAAGTACATCGAATTTATTAAATCTCGCTTAAACTTGGGAGAGCAGGCATATTTCGTATTTCCAGCAATTGAAGAAAGCGAAATGATTGAACTACAAAACGTAAAAGACGCTTATAAGAAATACCAAGAAATTTTCCATGCCTATAAAGTTGGAGTTCTCCATGGTCAAATGAAAGCAGATGAAAAAGAACTCGTTGTACAAAACTTCAGGCAAAAAAAGTATGACATCCTAATCTCTACTTCAGTCATTGAAGTAGGAATTAATATTCCCAATGCTACTATTATGAGCATATATAATCCTGAAAGATTTGGCCTGAGCTCACTCCACCAATTAAGAGGTAGAGTAGGCCGGGGTGATAAACCAGGATTTTGTTTTTTAGTACTAGATAAAGAAGTATCACCAGAAGCCTATCAAAGACTTAAAGTAATTGAAGACAACCTAGACGGATTTGTAATTGCTGAGGAGGATCTAAAATTCCGAGGGGAAGGTGATCTTTTTGGAGTAGATCAATCAGGAACAATTACTGGGAAAAAAATAGCTAATTTCATCATCCATTCAAGTATATTAGAAGAGGTTGTCAAAGACCTTACCGACCTTCAAAGTTCGAACCCTAAAATACTTGATAAACATTTCGAAACACTCGCAAAAGATCAAAAAATCCTTGATACTATTTAGAGAGGTTTTTATGATCCAATTTGAAGTAGTCCAAAGTCCAGATCTAAATGCAAAATCAGTTTTTCAATTTTATAAAAATCAAGTTTATCTTGGAAAGAACTCAGGAGACTTGCATATTCAAGATTTAAAACTTCAAGGACTTCACCTACTTATAGAAGTCATCCAAAATGATCTCATCATTCATCCACAAAAAAATGTAGAACATTATTTAATTAATGGCAAAAGAACAACCACTGTCAGAAAAATTAAAGTGAATGATGTCATTGGCCTGGGAAACACCTTAATTAAAATATTATCTTTCGAAAATACCCCCCTGCTCTCAAAAAAGGCCATACTTGATAGAAAATTAAGTGATCTAGCTATTAAAAACTCTCCTAAGATGGGCCTAATTGAAAAATTAACCAAACTAATGAAGTAGATATGTTTAAAAATAATAATCCTAATTTTTTTAAAACCTCTGATGAAGAACAAATATTTTATATAAAAAATTTTACCAAGGTAGATCACAATCGCCCGGTTTTAATTTTTAATTATGGGTTAGTTTGCAGTAGTCTTCATTGGCAATATCAAACTGCTTACTTTGATAAACATGGGTTTCAAATCCTAATTCATGATTATCGAGGACACTTTCAATCTTCCGGTATTCATGATGTTAAAAAAATTACTTTTCCACAAATGGCCAAAGATATAAAAGATCTTTGTGAATATCTAGATATAAACAAAGCCATCCTTCTCGGTCATAGTATGGGAGTAAATGTTTGCCTACAAATGGCGAAGGATTTTCCTGATTTTATTAAGGCCATGGTGCTTATCTCCGGAACGTTTATGTCTGTAAAAGATGTCATGTTCGATTCTAACATTACTGAATTCATCACCCCCTTTTTATATAACAGCATGGAAAAGTATCCTGAGGTCATGAAAAAGATTTGGAGCACAGGAGGCTCAAATCCTTTAGCTAAGTTTATTATCCACACAACTGGTTTCAATAAAAATAAAGTTTCTAAAGAATTTGTAGAAATTTACTTGAATCGAGTCGGTCAACTTGGACCAGAACTCTTTTTCCAGCTTTTTAGTGAAATGACCAAGCAAAATATTGCAGCATCCTTAGATCAAATGAAAATGCCAATCCTGGTCATGGGTGGATACAAGGATCAGGTTATTCCTAATCATATGCAAAGAACCCTCGCTTCTCTTCTTGAAAACTCTGAAACTTATTTCTTAAAAGATGGCTCACATGTTCCCCAAGCGGACTTTCCTGACCTAATCAATGAAAGAATTCACTTTTTTATCGAGAAGAACCTTTAGACAAAATCAATTTTTTTAATATCTCTAAGGTCAGAGCACTAAGCCCTTGATGTATTTCTCATGGACCTTTACATTCATTTCGAGATTCGATTGCACAACAAGGAGCAGCGAATGAAATGTAAAAGTATTATGATCATTGAAGATGATCAAGAAATTAGAGATATGCTTAAACTTGCGATTGAAATGGAAGGTCACTCCGTTATTACTGCATCCAACGGGAAAGAGGGCCTAGAAATATTAGAGAGTATTGAACTTCCTTGTTTGATTCTATTAGATTTCATGATGCCTATTATGAATGGTTGGGAGTTTGCAGAAGCTGCCAACAAGGATATTGTACTTGCAACGATTCCAATTGTTATGGTGACGGCCTATAGTGAAAAGGCCGGCCAAATTAAAGGGACGAAGGGTATACTAAAAAAGCCGGTCGATATTGATGCTCTATTAAAAATTGTTGTCCAGTATTGTGGAAACTAAAGTTTTAAAATGGAAAACAAATCACTTCAAATTATTAAGACTATATTAGTTAATGAAGATATCGCAATCTTTAGAATAAAAGATACGGAATCACACAAGCTTTTTATTTGTAAAACAACAGGGCCGATTTACAGATCAGCAGAAAACCAACTAAACCTACTTAAGAAAGAATTTGAAATTTCGAATGATACATCCTTGAAATGCATTTTGCATTCAGCTTTCTTAACTTCATTTCAAGGTAAAGAAGCTTTTTTTTATGAAGATTTCGATGGAATTACCCTGGAAGAATTTCTTAAAAATCCCATCGACCTAGAAGTTTTTCTTAAAATTGCCATTAACATTACCAGTTCAATTGGAGAAATTCACTCTCATGATCTGATACATAAAGATCTAAAACTTCAAAATTTACTCATCAATCCTTCCTCATTAGAAATCAAAATAACTGGATTTGGTCTCTCTTCTAAACTAATTAAAATTCAATCTGCATCAATAGCTCCGAATCTTATTGAGGGAACATTTCCTTATATGTCACCAGAGCAAACGGGAAGGATGAATCGAACTGTAGATAACAGAAGTGATTTATACTCTTTAGGAATTTTATTTTTTAAAATGTTAACCCAAAAATTCCCTTTTGAGGCCAATACTTCTATTGAATGGATTCATAGTCATATCGCAAGAATACCATCTTTTATAATTTTGGATCATCGTCAAGTTCCAGAGACATTAAAACAAATTATTAAGAAATTATTAGAAAAAATGGCAGATGATAGATATCAATCTGCAAATGGCTTACTATATGATTTAAAACATTGCTTAAAAGATTATCAAAACCAGCACTTAATAAGCATTTTCAAATTAGGAGAACATGATTCAACTAATAGACTTATTATACCGCAAAAATTGTATGGAAGAGAGAATGACATTGCTAAACTCGTTAAATCTTTCTATCGAGTCGTACAAAATGGACAAACCGAGCTGGCCCTTATTTCAGGATATTCTGGTATTGGAAAATCTTCACTTGTGAACGAACTTCATCGTCCAGTAAGTAATAAAAATGGATTTTTTGTCACTGGTAAGTTTGATCAATACAAAAGAGATATCCCGTACTTCACCTTTGCTCAAGCATTCAATAGTTTAATCCTTACTCTTTTAACGGGAAGTGAAGTAGAGATAAGTGACTGGAGAGAAAAAATAGCGAAAGCACTCAATCAGAATGGGAAAATTATTATTGATGTCATACCAGAACTCCAACTTTTAATTGGGCCACAACCAGAAGTTCCAACTCTACCATTGATAGAATCTTTAAATAGATTCAAAGCTGTCTTTCAGAATTTCATTAAAGTTTTTGCCGAAGAAAAAACTCCCTTAACTCTCTTTCTAGATGATTTACAGTGGGCCGATTCTGCTAGCTTAGCGTTATTAAAGGACTTAGCATTAAATCAAGAAATCAAATTTTTATTCATCGTTGGGGCATACAGAGATAATGAAGTAACTGAAGATCATCCTTTAAATCTGACTCTTAAAGAAATCAGAAAAATAAATTCAAGAGTTATCGACATTGTTTTACTTCCACTCACATCCCAATCTCTAAATCTTTTCGTAAGCGACACTCTTCACACTTCTCCACAAGAGACAATCGAATTCACTGATTTATTGTTTGAGAAGACAGCAGGAAACCCATTTTTTGTCATTCAATTCTTAACTATTCTCAAGGAAGAAAGATTAATTCATTTCGATGAGAAGTCAGAAAAATGGAATTGGGACTTAACAAAAATAAAATCAAAAGGTTTTACCGATAACTTGCTCAGCTTAGTCCTCAGAAAATTTAATCGTCTTAAACCAGAGACGATTGAAATTTTAAAAAAATTGGCCTGCCTTGGTAACAAAGTTAACATTGAACTGTTTGAAACAATTTATGATATAAAATTAAGTCAAATTCAAGCACATCTTTGGGAAGCCTTAGATCAAGGAATTCTAAACAACATCGATCATATATATGAATTTCAACATGATCGTCTACATGAAGCAGCTTACTCATTAATCGATATAGATCAAAGGCCAAATGAACACCTATTCATTGCAAGATCATACTTATCTCATTTTTCAGAGAAAGAAATTGATGACCACACCTTCGATCTGGCCGGTCACTTTAATAAATCAGCTTCCCTTATTGTAGATAAAAATGAAAAAGAGCTCGCAATAAAGTTCAATTTAAAATCTGCACTTAAATCTAGAACTGCTGCAGCCTTTTCAACAGCCGTTACTTATTGTCAAAAGGGGATAGACTTACTAGAAGAAAACTCCTGGGAAACTCAATACGAGTATACCTTTGCATTAATGCTAACATGTTGTGAATGTGAATTGGCCATTGGAAGAGTCAACGAATCCGCACTCTTAATTAGACCAATTTTAGAACATGCTAACAACTTAACCGATCTAGCAGCTGCTAATCAAATTCAAGTTAGTATTTTTTTAGCTCTTGGAGAAATCTTCAACTCCATTGAGTATACAATAAATTTTCTTCAAAAATTTAATATCAAACTCTCACCTCACCCAACTAATGCAGAAATGCAAATAGTAGATGAAGATTTATTAAAACGTTTAAAGGCATTAACCCCTACCGAAATTATAAACCTCCCTATAATGAATTCTAAGGATATAGAAGGAGTGATGGGGATGCTAGGGGAGATTCTCCCTAGCGCTTATTTTACCGATGTTAATCTACATCGATTAATCGCTTACCACATGGTGGATCTCACCTTAAAACATGGAGTTTCTCCTATCTCTCCTATGGGATTTGCAGCTTACGGCCTTGAACTTTCAGTAAAGAAAGACTACCACACAGCTCAGCAACTTGGTGAAATAGCAACTGAGTTAGTTGAGAGGCATAACTTTTTATCTGCGAAAGCAAAAATTTCAAATATCGTTGGGGTTACAATTACCCCCTGGGTTGAATCTTATGCTAATGCCATTAGCATGCTGTATAGAGGTGTTGCTGCAGAAAATAGTGATATTATTTTCTCAAGCCTTTGTCGGTTCTACATCCCCTATTTATCTTTCGACTCTGGAAAAATCCTTAGTGAATTAGCTAGTGATACAAACCAGGCCATCAAATTTATTGGCAGTAAGGGTGTTATTCCGTTAGTTCAATGTTTAGAACTTCTTCAAAGAACTATTATATCTTTAAAAGGAGAAACCTTTAAAGAATGCTGTTTTGGAACGGATGAGTTAGATGAAAATGAATTTAAAAACAAACTAATTAATCATCCATTCCCAACAACAAAAGCTTGGTATTACTTATATAAAATGATCCTTTGTTCAATCTTTAATGAAACAAGTGATATTTTAGATGAAATCAAAGAGACCAAAAATCATCTCCACTTGATAAGAGGGCAAACAGCCGAAATCGATTATGTTTTTTACTCTTCTCTAGCGATAACTTCAATGTGGAAGAATTTCAATTCCGAAGAACAAAAAATTTACTCAATTGATCTTTTAGAGCACAGAAAGAACCTTGAAATTTGGAGTAAACTAAATCCAAATAACTTCTATCACCATTATCAATTGATTGAAGCCGAATACCATAGAATCCATGGAGATTTTATACAAGCTGAGAAATTTTTTGATCAGGCAATTAAATCCGCTCGGGATAATGAATTTGTTCATATCCAGGCCATCGCTTTTGAAAAAGCAGCTCTTTTTTATAAAGAAAGAAATTTAGAATTAATTTCAGAAACATATTTTAAAGAAGCACGCACTTGCTACTTTAGATGGGGAGCTACAGCAAAGGTAAAGCAAATTGATAATAAGTATTTAGGTGTTTTAGGTTTTAATAGGCTATCTTCTGATACCTTAACAACAAGACCTGAAGAGATTGATATCGTTTCTATTTTTAATTCTTCCATGGCAATTTCTAGCGAAATTGATCTCAACAATCTCAACTTAAAATTACTTAAAATTGTTTTAGAACAAAGTGGTTCACAAAATGTCTCTCTACTCTTAAGTGAAAACAATGAACTATTTTTAGAAGCAACTGCTGCTGTAAGCGATCAAGGTTATGATGCAAAAATTGTAAATCATCTACTGCTTGATAAGCATCTTCTACCTGTTAGTATCATTAGATTTGTACAAAGAACAAATGAGTTAGTTATCTACGATCACATTAACGATTCGAGTAGATTTGCTAATGACTATTATCTGAGAGAATGTGAACCAAAATCAATTTTATGCCTTCCTATCTTGAGGGGGACAAATTTAATTGGAGTCATTTATTTAGAGAATAGAATTGCTAGAGGTGTATTTTCCCAAGAAAGACTTAATATTTTAAAACTAATCGCTTCCCAAGCAGCGATTTCATTACAAAATGCTCAATACTATCGAAATCTTATTCAAGAAAACTTACAACGAAAAAAAGTTGAAGAAGCATTAAGATCGAACCAGGAACAACTTCAATCGATTATTGATTCCGCAACATCCCTTATCTACGTAAAAGATTTAGATGGTAAATTTATTTTAGTAAATAGCCGAGTTGCTGAGCTTTTCAAATCAGACAAGTCCTCACTCATCGGGAAATCTGATTTTGATTTTCAACCAAAAGAGAATGCAATTCAATTGCAAACAAATGACTTCGAGGCCATTGAACAAAACCAGGCCATACAATATGAGGAATCAATTCAACTCGATGATGGTTTACATACTTACTTGTCAGTAAAATTCCCTCTCCATACGATTGACGGGAAAGCTTATGCTGTTTGCGGCATCTCAACGGATATTACAGATAGAAAGCAAATTGAAAGAGAGCGAGAACAACTACTCGTTGATACCCAGAAGTCCGTCCAATTAAGAGATGATTTTATTTCAATTGCCTCACATGAATTAAGGACTCCACTTACTCCTCTTAGGATGTACCTCGATATTTTGAAAAAATCTTTAGCTTCGATACCAAGTGAGGTTTTTCCAAGGATTAACATTATCCTCAATGCCTTTGAAAACGCCGACTTATCAGTGAGTCGGTTGTCAAAATTAACCGAAGACCTCCTTGATATCTCTCGGATAACTGCCAATCGATTTAGTCTGAACCTTAAAACAAATAACTTATCAAATGTTCTTATTAATACGATTGCAAGATTTAAAAATGAAGCAGAGCTATCAAGCACAAAAATTAACACGATGATAGAATCAGAAGTAATGCTTGCCTTTGATCAATCCAGAATAGAACAAGTTTTTGAAAATTTAATAAGTAATGCAATTAAATATGGAAGAGGCGGGACCATAAACATCGTTCTAAAAAAAGTTAATTCTAAAGCTCATCTTGAATTTGAAGACCACGGAATAGGTATTAGCAAAGAAGAAATCCCAAAAATATTTGATCGATTCGTTAGGGCCGTGCCAGTAAACAATTATGGAGGGCTAGGCCTTGGTCTTTACATCGCTAAAGAGATTATCGTGTCGCACAATGGGAAGATCTGGGTTGAAAGCGAACTTAATAAAGGCTCAACCTTCTATATTGAACTCCCAATCGATCAAACAGTATGAATATTTTACATCAGACCAGATTTTTCGTCCGAAGCTTGTAAGTATTCGGCCGTCGAGGTTGAATAATGGACAAAAACTACGAAAACTTAGATGAATTCAATCGAATAAATCTTTATCGACCTAGTGCTAAAAGCCCTCTTACCACTTTTTTGAATAAGAAATTACAAGAAAGTGAATTAAAAAGAATGAAGAAGTTCTCTTCATTACTTGAAGCTTTTCATTTAAAAAACACTATTACCACTGATGTCTCTGGAAGAAATATTATCATCAACGGGAAACAAGTAAAAAACTTCTCCTCGGCCAACTATCTTGGTTTTGATCAACATCCAGAAGTTATCAAAGCTGCAGTAAATGGATTAGAACGATTCGGCAATCATAGTGGTTGTTCACGAATTTTTTCATCACACTCTAATATTGTTAAACTTGAAGTTGAAGTTGCAAAATTAGTTGGGGCCCAAAAAAGTCTTATCTGTGCAAATGTAAGTCAAATTCATGCAGGAGCTATTCCTGCACTTTTTTCTGGCGAAGATTTTGAAATATTTATTGACCATTACGCTCACACTAGCCTTTATCAAGCATCTTTAATCGCAAAAGCTAAAGGAACTTTGATTTCGAAAGTTGATGTAGAACATTTAAAAGAATTAAAAAATAAATTAAGCCTTTCCTGTAGATCCACAAAAATTCTTTTAATCGATGGCCTGTACAGTATGCAAGGTAACATGCCTGAAATTTTGGAAATTCAAAAAATATGTGATGAAACTAACACAATACTCTATATCGATGATGCTCATGGAATTGGCATTTATGGCCATAATGGTGGTGGAGTTGCTGAACTCCTCAACTTAAGTTTTAACAATATGATTTTAGTCGGTAGTCTGCAAAAAGGCTTAGGAGCCTTTGGTGCATTTATTGCAGGTGCTGAAACATTAATTGATATTTTAAGAGTTTCCTCTAAATCATATATCTTCTCAGGGACGCTGCAACCTCAAGCAGTGGATGGAGCATTAGCTGCTATTGCAATTTCTGCCAGTGATGAAGGAAGAAAACTGCGAGAAGAATTATACCAAAAATCTAAATACATTAGAAAATCTCTTTTAGAATTAAATTACAATGTTCTAGATCCTCATGGTAACTCTCCTATTATTTCCGTAGAAATGGGGAGTGATCTGAGAACCTTAATGGCGGGTAAAACGATTTTTGACTCTGGAGTTTATCTTAATTCTGTCATGTTCCCAGCCGTTCCTAAAAATAAAGGCTTGCTAAGGATTTCATTGAACTCGGTTCATTCCGATGATGATATTGAAGTATTGTTATCTGCTTTCAAGTTTTTAAGTATTGAATTAAATAATAACCTCAATCACTTGACAGAAAATTTTAGTTACTTCGTTCGAATTATGAAATCAAAAATACAGATCCAGTAAATGAACTTTGAAATTTTAACTCAAAATGAAGCTTATCCTCATTACAAAAAACTTTATTCAGAAGTTAAAAAAAATTATCTTAGTTTTAATGGATTGGATTTTTTCAATTTGAGGCTTTTTAAAGGAGATTTTCTCCTATTAAAAAACCGCTTCAATATACGTGTTCTCGCTTTATTTAACCAAAATCAAATTAGAATCCTCATCACTCATTATGAAGCAAAATCTTTAGATGCAGGAATTCCTCATTCCCTAGGGGCCATCCTAGTTGCGAATGATATTTCAAATGAAGAATTGAGTGAATTTAATACAAATCTAAAAAAATATGCTCATGGAATTCAACAAAAAATTATCTTCCCCTTAAATGCTCACTTTAATCTTGGATTTTCAATACCCTCACAATTCACAGACCCTGAACGGATAACTTTTTTAACCAGTGCTGAGAACCAGAATATCAGAAGATTTATTTCTTATTCAGGTGCTCAATATGAGCGGAAGTTTTATGGAATGAGCTATAAACTTGAGAAGGCACCAGAATATTTAAGTAAAATTAAATCCTCAATTCAAAATCCTCCTTCAGGCTTTCATGTCGAGAAACTTAGTTTAATTAACTACAAAAAGGATATTAGAGATTATAACTCCATCATAAATGAAAGCTTTAAGTCTCATTATGCTTTTTTTCCACTCTCCTTTGAAGAAGAATGGGACTTAATGAAAACTGCTGCACTTGTTATTAATTTTAACTATTTCCGTTTCTTATCACATAAAAATAAAAGAATTGCGGTAAGCATGTTTCTTCCCGACTACAATACCATTTTAAAAAACGGAGAAGACTTAAATAATCTTACTAAAATTTTATTCTCAAAGAAAAAAATAAAAAGAGTAAGAGGAGTGAATGTTGCGATCTTACCTGAATATCAAGGCAAGGGTCTTATCAAATATGTTCGTAACCCAAACCTTATTCAAATGATTGAAGATGGAATTGAAATCATTGAAAGTAGTTATATTGATCAGGAGAATATAAATTCTATAGAGAATGTAAAATCAACAGGAGCTCTTCCTTCACATACATTTGATCTATATTCTTTTAACTAGTTTTAATTTGATACCATTTTTTACTGACAGAGTTAAGCTTGGCTCCATTTCTACCTTGTCACCAGACGGTAGAATTCGATAATCTTTTATAAAAGTTGCCAATATCATCATCATTTCAAGTCGAGATAATTTTTCACCAATACACGCCCTAGGGCCCAATCCAAATGGAATAAAGGAGTAAGCATGCCTGCGCTGAATATGATTTTCATCTGAAAATCTATAAGGATTAAATTCATCAGGTCTTATCCAATATCTTACATCGTGTCCAAGCAAGTATGGGCTAACCGTCACAATAGATCCTGCCTTAATTTTATAACCATTAATAAAGTCATCAGAAATTGCTCTTCGAGAAAATGCCCAGGCCGGAGGGTACATTCTTATGCATTCGTTGATATACATTTCTAATTCATGACATTGATAAATATTTTTTCCAGACAGCTTACCATCATGAAAATTTTGTTTAAGTTCTAAATAAATTTTTTCCTGCCATTCTGGATAAACAGAAATAAAATGAAGCCCCCAACTTAAAACTGTAGAGGTTGTCTCATGTCCTGCAAATGCCATAGTTTTGACTTGGTCGATAAGATATTGTTGGTCAACCTTGAATGGAGCCTTTAAAAAAGCATGAATCATATTATTTGGATTATCCAATTTTTCTGATTTTGCTTCATTCACTAAATCACCAATCAAACTATCTAGTACTGCCATTGAATGATTAAATTTTTTCTTATTTTGGTATTTCTTCCAGAAGTTTAAGGACATTTTGAGAGTGATTATATCATTTGTAACTTTAATTAACTGACCTAATTCTCTGTCAAAGATTTCGGCCTTAAGGCCTAAGTCTTTATCGAAAATTGATTCCCCTAAAACTCTTAATGTTAATCGTGTCATCAAAGGAGAAAAATTAAACAACTCTCCCTTGCGTTCAATTAATTTCAGATTTTCTTCCAAATCAAGACATACTTTTTCAACAATACTTTCCCAGTGACCTACTTGCTTATTGGTAAAAAAGGGCTGGGCAATTTTTCTAATACTTAGCCAAGAATCCTCACTTTCTGTAAAAACTCCTTTTCCTGTAACTTTCGCTACAACCTCATAAGCTGGAGTATTTTTAGTATAGTTTTTGGCATTTTTTTTTAGAATATGGTTAACAGCTTCAGGGTCATTTAAAAGATAAATATTGAGGGATCCCAACCTGAAATGGACATAATCCCCGAAACTTCCTAGCCACTGATAAAGCTCCAGTCTTTTACGAGCTTTTAAAGCATGTCCTGTTAAAAGACCAAAAAACTTATCTTTCGGTGGGGTAATAAATTTACATGGATTATTCATTATCTTGCCTATTAATGGTAGCTACCACTGTTATGAAGATTTTTTTAAGAGATAAAGTAATAAATACAGTATGTAAAAGCATACTTCCTTTTTACCCGCTTATTATTGCTACGCTCACTATTTACTTTTTATCTCAGGTTCGAATTGGAACAGCTCTTTTTTGTCTCTACCTTTTTCCGCTCATAACTTGGAAGTTTATTAATTTCTTTTATCCACTTAAAGAAGGTAAAAGCTATATCGCAGGTCCAACTTTCTCTCCCTGGCTTACGAGTTATCGAATTCAAGAAATTTATATTAAACTGCCAGTTTTAGAAAAAATCATCATGCTAGTTCCATTTCTCTATAATGTTTGGCTAAGAGCTTGGGGGTCAAAAATTGGCAAAAGAGTTTTATTTGCCCCAAATATAACCATCATTGATCGGGCTGGACTTGAAATCGGAAACTATGTTTATTTTGGAGATGGTTGTTATCTTTCTAGTCATCTTATTTTAGAAAAAAACAAAAAATTTATCTGCTTTTATAAAAAAATTAAAATTGAAGATAACTCTTTCATTGGAGCTTTTACAACACTTGCTCCTGGAGCTTTGATAAAGGAAGGTAGCAGAATTCGCACGTTTAGTTTTTTTAGAATGAATTCTGATAGAGCAGAAAGTTTTGTAATCGAAACTAATCCACTTTAAGATTGTGCAATTCTAAAATTGGCCTAAAAATTCTTTTCATGGCCGATCTTAATTGAGCTTTTTTATATTCAGCATGGGATGCCTCACCCTGAGTATTTTTCAAATGAGATTCATAATCAGTAATTTGCACTTCAAAAGGGTAGAAAAAGCGCACATCCCTTGAAATTGGAGATGTATCTAAATTAAGAATTGATTGTGAAATTGGATTCTCTTTATCCTTTAATGCCTGCTTTCTTACTTCATTAAAAGAGCTCATAAATGGATTTCGGTACTTAATGAGCTGCCTACCGGTAAAGTGAATTGCTCTATATTCTTCTGATGAATATTTATTATCATGAAGAGATTCGATAGGAGTGCATTGTTCAATTAAACTATTTAACTCTTGATAAAAAGTTTCTTCTGAATAATTTTTTCGGATAGATTCTTTATAAAGAGTATAAATTCGTAGTCTTAAAGTTTTTAAATCTACTAACGTATTTTGTGATCGACTCGGCTTAATATTATTAATCATGATGACGTAATTCTTATGCAGAAATTTAATCACACGAAGAGCATCAAGCTTGTTATAAGTCACTATACGAACCCCAATTCTATCAAACAATTCTTCAGCAACATTCTCTTGCTTGTGCAAAAGTTTAATAATAATTGAATCTCTGGTTTTTTTGGCCTTGGTTTGAAAGTCATAGAGGGGTATTGTCATCCCTCCAATATCACTTTTTAAAAAAAGCCTATTCTCTTCATCACGATGAATGAATTTGTAAAATCGGTCAAAGATTTGTTTTTGAATGGTTGAAAAGTATCTATAACGGAGGTCCTTATCGGCATGTAATATTGTGTGCATGACCTTAAGAACGGCTCCTGCCCAAAGGGCTTCTTCTGTATTTAGTTTAGAACTAGAATGGCCTGTGACTGCTAAAAATAGCTCTGAAATATTTGTAATTGAGTACAAATAATGAGGCACTTTAAGATCCAAACCATCTGGATTTCCTTCAATTAAAAAATAACGCTTAATGAATTGAAGGGCCTCTTGAAAAATTCCAAACAACTCGGCATTTTCAATAGGATCAGTGATATCAAAACCATAGCCATATAAAAAATTAGTAACCTGGGTTTTGTCATAAATGTCTGTGAGATAATTTGTAGCATCCAAAGAAGACTTTCCACTGCAAACAACATCAAATGTTTCCCAGTTGAAAGCATAGTCATTTAAATAACTAGGGCGACCTGTCATACTTTGCCAATCTCTTCATTCATGTTTAGAGTCTAGAAAAGGCAAACTAACGTAAATTATATGAAAGATCAAAAAATTCAACGACCACCCCTAATAACAATGCTTTTCTTAAGTTGGTTTTTTTCAGGTAAATCACCAAAGGCCCCAGGAACTGTTGGAAGCCTCGCAACACTCCCATTAATCTACCTTCTTTTTTATCTTAAAATAAATATTTATAGTTTAATTATTTTGATCGCAATTCTTTACATCATTGCAGTTATGGTGACTCAAAGAGTTCAGGTAAAATACCACTTACATGATCCTCAATGGATTGTAATTGATGAAGTCATAGGGATGCTTGTAACTTGGAGTTTCGTTCCCACGATAGATTTTCCTAATCTCTTTTTAGTTTTTGGACTATTTCGTCTATTTGATATTATTAAATTCTGGCCCGCTTCTTACTTTGATCGACTCCATCACGGCCTAGGAACAATCACCGACGACGTCATCAGCGGGCTTTATGCTGGAATAATTTGTCATTTCTTGACCAAATTATTTTAACGCCAAGAATTAAATCGCTAAATATTTCAAATCCTTAGCTATACGTAAATTTTCCGTAAAATTTGCATAAAAGGCATTGTCGAAAACGAAGGCCGATGTTAGCGTTTATGTATAAATGCACCTTCATAACCGTTTTATAAGAGGGAGAAACTCATGTCTCTAAATCATGTCAACACAACAGATGCTGCAAACAAGAAAAAAGCTCTCGATCTAGCTCTAAGCACGATTGAAAAGCAATTTGGTAAAGGTGCAATCATGCGTCTGGATTCAGCTGAAGCAGCTGAAAAAATTCCGGCAATCTCAACAGGCTCACTTGGAATCGACCTTGCTCTAGGGGTTGGTGGTATTCCTCAAGGCCGTATCATTGAAATTTATGGGCCAGAATCTTCTGGTAAAACAACTCTTACACTTCACATCGCTTCTGAATGTCAAAAAGCTGGTGGAACAGTGGCCTTCATCGATGCTGAGCATGCTCTTGATACAGTTTATGCTGCTAAACTTGGCGTAGATATTCCTAATACTCTTATCTCTCAGCCAGATTCTGGAGAACAAGCTCTTGAGATCGCTGATATGCTTGTTCGTTCAGGTGCAGTTAATCTTTTAATTGTTGACTCAGTAGCTGCTCTTACTCCAAAAGCAGAACTTGAAGGAGATATGGGCGATTCACACATGGGTCTTCAAGCAAGACTTATGTCTCAAGCTCTTCGTAAACTAACTGGCTCAATTGCTCGTTCTAACTGTACAGTAATTTTCATTAACCAACTTCGTATGAAGATCGGTGTCATGTTCGGTAACCCTGAAACAACGACTGGCGGTAACGCTCTTAAATTCTATGCTTCAGTTCGTATGGATATTCGTCGTACTGGTGCCCTTAAAGATGGTGAGGAAGTTATCGGTAACCGCACTAAAGTTAAAATTGTTAAGAACAAAGTTGCTCCTCCTTTCAGAGAAGTTGAGTTCGATATCATGTATGGAGCTGGTATCTCTAAAGAAGGCGATCTACTTGATGTTGCCGCTAACGAAGGTATCGTAGAAAAAGCCGGTGCTTGGTATTCATATAACAATTCAAAAATTGGTCAAGGTCGTGAAGCTTCTAAAGAATTCCTTAAGAACAATCCTTCTATTATGGAAGAAATTAGAGCGAAGGTTCTTACGAAGCATGGAATTACGAAAGGTGCCGCTGAAACAGTTGATATGACAACTGGTGAAATCAAAGAAGAAAAAGCAGCTAAAAAATCAATTAAGCAGTAATCCAATTCCCAAAGGGCCACTTCGGTGGCCCTTTTTACTTTCGCTGGAGAAAGTGAGCTTGAACCAACGAATTTATAATTACTCCATCCACTTACTTGCACGACAAGACTACTCTGAGTTTAAACTTCGTCGAAAGCTACGTTCTAAAAAAGACAACCTCCCTCATGAAGTTGAAGAAGTCATTGAAAGTTTAAAATCAAAAGGACTTCTTAAAGAGGAAAATTATCGTCGCCTTTTTATTAGAAAGTGGATGATCAAAGGCGAAGGCGAAGATAAAATCCGAATGAGAGGGGCCATGGAAAACCTCGAATTTTCTGATGAAGAATTTGAAAAGACTAAAATGGAATTAGGTTTCAATGATCAAAACAACATCGAAAAATTAACCGAAAAGAAATTGCGATCAAAAAGTATTCCAACTGATCCTTTAGAAAAACGCAAGCTCCATGATAAAGTGCTTCGCTTCCTCCTTTCTAAAGGCCATAGCTATGATGATTCCAAAAAAGCTTTAAAGCATTTTTTTAATAATTGAAAAAATTATAGTTCATTCTATTTAGAGAATGAGATTAAAAGATTGAATTCTAGAACTCTACCTCAAGAACACATTCAATAAATTCTAATAAGATATCTTAAGTTGTGAAAAACTGGTTCAAAAACTAATCTTCAGCACAAGGAAGTTTAAATTTTTTAAATAATTATGATTAAAAAAAACATAGCAAAGGAAATTTATTCTGCAAGTTCATCGAGTCTAGATGATCTCATATCAATTGCCTCTCATGAAATCAAAACTCCAATAAGCTGTTTAAAATTACAAATCGAATTCCTTACAAAACTTATATCTAACAATCAAATAATCATCCAAGGGCCCAAAGCGACTGGTGTTCATCAGTTTATAAATGATGCTGAAGAGCAGATACGAAGACTTAATAAAATGGTTGATACATTATTAGATAGCTCAAAAAAATATTTTGAATTAAAAAAAGAATATATCAATCCTCATCAAATTATTTTAAACGTATTAGATCAGATAAAATTTAAAGATTACCCAATATATTTTAAGCCAGAATTAGATATTCTAGGATTTTGGGATAAATTCAAGTTTGAACAAATTATCACAAATCTTGTTTCTAATGCGGTTAAGTATGGAAACGGGAAACCAATTTACATCACAACTCATTCAACCAAATTAAAATTTCACATAATTGTCCAAGATCATGGTATTGGCATTCCTAAAAAATACCACTCTGAAATTTTCGACAAATATGCCCGAGTCGTCCATAACCATGAGGGACACGGCCTAGGCCTTTATATCACTCATGAAATTGTAAAATTACATGGGGGCCAAATTAGTGTTTTAAGTGAGGAAGGAAAAGGTTCAACTTTTATTGTCGAACTTCCTTTAATACTTAACGAATAAAAACATTTTGCTTTCTAAAAATTAGTTTCATTCAAGGTCCCTATTTCAATTCATTCATCTATCATGTTCTCAGTCTTACTAGTTTCTCCTCAGGAAAACCTGAGTGTCGCCGGTAAGACGATCAAGGCGGCCATTAACTTTGGCCGCTTTTTGCAGGGAGGCCTTATGCCAAAAGAAAATTATGGGCCAGGCGGTTTTGGTGATCAATACGACAATTATTTTGCAAAAAGTGTAGATCGTGATCAACATCCAGGGGCAGTGACAAATACACCTTTTGAAGATGAGTTAGATTTAGAAGAAATCGATTTTTTTCCTGACCATGGTGAAGGTTACGATCGCAGATACAGAAGGCATGGGCCAAGGCGAGATTATGATTTAGGTAGAGGGCCGCTAGGAACGAATTGGGACCAGCAAGAGCCTAGCTTAGATAATTTCGCAAGATCCGAACTTCGGCCTGATCTCAACCCTGACAAAAGAAATCTCTATTATGGAGTGGGACCTAAAGACTGGAAGAGAAGTGATGAAAGATTAAAAGAAGATGTATGCAAAATACTCTATCAAAGTCATGAGGTTGACCCATCAGACTTAGAAGTTGAAGTAAAGAATAGTTGCGTTTATTTAAAAGGTACAATTGAATCAAGAGGAATGAGAAATGTTGCCGAAGATTTAATCTTGAGCATTCCTGGTATTGAAGATGTTTTTTCTAATTTAAAAATAAAGACCACTCATTGACATGATCCCTTGTTGAGATTTGATACAACTTGACGACCTAGATTTATTGCAAATAAATCTACTTTCAAATCATCAAGATCAAATTGATAAATTCCTTCATAAAGCACAGACATTAAAAGAGGGATAACTCTGTCTTGTTGCAAAGATAGATTTAAGTAGGCCCAAAAATGATAATTTGCTCCTATGGGATCTTTAATATCTTTAAATAAAGGAATCATCTTTTTTGATAACAGTGCGTTCTGTTCTCGATTATTTAATTCATAGACTTCTGAAAAAAAAACAAGACCAATAACACCCAAGCTAGTTATGATATCATCTTGGTAAAACTTCTTTGCCTGCTCTATTAACTTATGAACTGAAACCGATTTTTCTGGTTGAATAATTAACCAATTAAATAAAGGCTCGGCGACTTTTAGGCCCGCTCGAAAATAAAATTGTCCAAGATAAAATAAATCATCTTTTGATAACTCTTCCCAGTACATGCCATCGGAATTAACTTCATTCATATATTTAATGAATAAAGGAATTTCTTTTGGGAATTTTCCAATTCTTATAACATTTTGATACTGAGTTATAATTCTTGGTGGTTCTTTGTTCCAAAATTTTTCAAAATCAATTAAAGGGAATGAGTGTAGTCTGGATCTTGAATAAACCAATTCTTGATAAAAATTATCTACTTCATAATTTTTAAATATTTGACTCCTCATTTTAGAAGCATTTATCAAACGCTTATCAAAATTTTCTTTAGAAGAAATGGATTTAGAAATATCACACGCTAACTTATTTAGATCAAAATTGGCCTGCGACCTACTTAAGATCATTTGGGAAAAGCAGCTAACAGAAAATAGGCCAAGCGAAATAATGAAGATAATTTTTAATTTTATTGATAAGAAATAATTCATTTTTATAAATTATAGATATAATCACAATATGGAAAAAAGGTACACTCTAAATATTAAACAAGCTGGTATGACAATGACTGAATTAATGGTGGTTATTTCAATCGCCGGAGTTTTAGCTACCATTGCAGGGCCAACCTATCAGAGCTATCGATTTAAAGCAAAATTATCAGAAGCAAAACTTCAATTAACAAATATCTATACTGCTGAAAGTGCTTTCTTTGCAGTCTACGGCATGTATGCTTCTTGTTTAAACTACATGGGGTACGATCCTAGTAATGAGAAAGCAAATCGCTATTTTGCGACAGGTTTTTTTTCAGGAATATCCATGAGAGATTCACAAGCTGAATCTACAGCTATTTCTTCAGATCTAAACGTTAATGACTGCCCAGGGAACTCAAATGTTGTGTCTGGTGGCACTTACTTTCTTGCTGGGAAAGGTGCAGGTACAAAGATTGTAAATACTCTAGAACTCGCCAATGCAAATTGGGCCGGAACAGCAGGAGATTGCTCATCACCAAATCCGGCCCAGGGAAATTGCGTTGGAACTCAGGCAAATGCAAATACTAATAGTTTCGTCGCTGCAGCTGTTGGATATATTTTTGATCTTGAAACTACGGGCCTAACTATAAACAACATGAAACTTTTTAGAACTGGAATAGGAAGTAGTGGACTTGGTGGAACAGGGTTCTATTAAAAAGAGGGTGCTAAGCACCCTCTAAAATTATTACTTAACTTTTGTTAATTTACACATTGTATACTGGCCATCTTCAATCGTAAGCACCAATTCATTTGAGTTCAGCTGAATCAAAGTATAGGTACCTAATTTTTTATTGATGAAATTTTTCTATCACTTCTGACTAATAATTAGACACTGACTGAAGTTTTTACATTTTTCTTAGTCAAATCAGGCGGTTAGGCAGATTTAAACTGGCATTCCTCTTGCTCTTATAAAGGCACAGGGGAATTTTATGAAGAAGAAAAATAAAAAGATTACAGCTCTTATCACTGCCAGCTTCATCGCAATGATTGGAATCTATAACTCTGTTGTTATTAATGCTGAATCTGATCTTTCTTCTTTAGATATGAAATTTGTTAAACGTCTAGATGAAGTTTACGGTGTTGTTAAGGCCGGAAGACAAGTTGCTACAACTGTTGAGTGGAAGAAAATTCAAAAACCAGTTCTTAATCAAATTCAAAAGCAAGAAATTGCGACTCAATCTTCTTCAAATACTTCTGCTCCAGAAGAAACAATTGCTGCAGCAGCAGTTCAAGAAGAGCTTTCTTTAAATCTCGTTGAAGTTATTAATCCTCAAAAATATCCTCAAGGCACTTCAAGCTTTTCAGGAAATCTTGCTACTAATAATGGCGTGATTGAATCTCTTTCAGTATCTCTTCCCAATGGTGAAGGTCTTTCAGTTTCATTCTCAGAAATGACTGGAAATGTTTTTGAATACGATATGAATGGAGAACTTTATTCAGGCATGATGTATCAAGTTGATCAAAACTCATACATGATTTCACTGACAAACGGGCCACTTGAAGGAACACGTCTTCGTTTTTCTACGATCACACCAGTAGAAGAGCAAACTCAAGTTCAAGAGCAACTTTCTGAAAACAATGTTCAAACTCAAGAGTTTGGATCAGAGCAGAATCCAGAAATGATTGTTGAAGCTGACAAGCAAATTCAACAAGAAGGAATGCAGGCGCAAGCTGTAAATCTAGAAGCTCAGGCGATGTAGTCTCACTTTGGCACCAAATAATCTCAATTCTCTCATATCAACTTACAGAACATTGTAGTTAAGAAATTCTTTTACTATATCCTCCTTAACCCACATCTTGGAGGATGTATGATCCGAAAAATTCTATTCGCCGTTTTATCATTTAGTATTCTCATTTCTTCTGTCCAAGCAGCTGCTTTAGATGGACTTAAAAAGGCCTATGATGATCTCACTTATGCACTCGAGGTGGAATGGGATCAAAAAGATCAAAATTTCAAAAGAGAGCAGCTTGAAAAATTTAATGCCTCCATTGCTGAATTACAAAAGCAAGGCCTAACCAATTCAGAGCTAATGGATTTCACATTAGCTCAAGTTAAAGATGAGAGTATAAAGAAAGATATCCAAACAACACTCTCACTCGTAAGTATTAATCAAATGAGTCAGCTTGAGGCACGCAACTTAATCAAGCAAACTCTTGATAAATCCAGAAGCCAGGGAGCAAGTTGGAGTGGGAAAGGTGAAGATATTCTTCTAGGCATTGTGATCATCGCCCTCATTGCCTTAGCACTCTCAAGTGATGGAGGCAGTAGTACTCCAAGACCAACTGGTGCTCAACCCGATGGATCTTACTGTGGGTATTCTGACTACTGCAGTTGGCAATATGACGACTTTTTTGGTGGAGATCGATATACCTGCGATAGCATTTATGCTTGTGTAAGATAAATCTGACGAGGGCCTTAGGGCCCTTCCCTTTACCCGCCGCATTTAATTGAGTTTTTCCCTTCTTTCGCTAGCTCTGTCTTGCACCCTTATGGTATCCTTTTTAGGCAATTTTTAACTCTTAAAAGGTGTCTATGCGCGCGCAAGAAATTCGTAATGCTTTTTCAAATTATTTCATCAGAAATGGTCATCAAAAACATAAATCATCAAGTTTGATTCCTTATAACGACAACACGATTCTCTTCACTGTTGCTGGGATGGCCCAATTCAAGGATTACTTTACTGGGAAGGCCAATCCTACTAACAAAAGAGCAGTAACAATTCAAAAAGTTGTTCGTGCTGGTGGGAAGCATAACGATCTTGAAAACGTAGGATTTACTGCTCGACACCATACTTACTTTGAAATGCTTGGAAACTTTTCTTTCGGCGATTACTTCAAAAAAGATGCCATTCGATTTGCTTGGGAACTTTTAACTGTTGATTTAAAAATTCCAAAAGAAAAACTTTTAGTAACTGTTCACGAATCTGATGATGAGGCACTTGAAATCTGGCACCGTGATATGGGAGTACCTCGTGAAAGAATTTTTAAATTAGGTGACAAATCAAATTTCTGGGAGATGGGTGACGTTGGCCCGTGTGGTCCTTGTACAGAAATTTTTTATGATCATGGGCCAAGCTTCTCTACCGGAGTCCCTGCTGGTCATCAAGAAATTGACGATGAAGGTAGATATGTTGAAATTTGGAACCTCGTTTTCATGCAATATGAAAAATACAAAGAAGGAAATGAAATTAAGCGCAAGCTTCTTCCAAAACCTTCTGTAGACACTGGGGCAGGACTTGAACGAGTAGCAGCTTGTCTTCAAGGAAAATACTACAACTACGACACTGATATTTTTGAACCAATCATGAAATCGATTGGGAAATTAACAGGTAAAGATTATTACAGCTTGAAAAATGAAGCCGAGAAATCTTCATTCCGAGTTGTGGCCGATCATATCCGCTCAACCACCATGTTAATCACTGATGGTGTTATTCCTTCTAATGAAGGTCGTGGTTATGTACTAAGAAGAATTATCAGAAGAGCGATTCGCCACCTTTCTCTCTTGGGACTCAAAAACGTTTCATTTTATAAACTTGTTCCAGCTGTTTTTGAATCTCTCGGTGAAGAATATCCAGATAATGCGGCCAATGCTGCTCTGGCAGAAAAGCTTTTAAAACTAGAGGAAGAGAAATTTAGAAAAACTCTCGATACAGGACTGGCCCTTATTAATGAAGAGCTGACAAAGTTAAAACCAGGTCAAAAACTTTCAGGTGAAGTTGCTTTTAAGCTTTACGACACTTTTGGTTTCCCACTTGATTTAACTGAAGTTATTTTACGTGAAAAGAATATTGAACTTGATAGTAAAGGTTTTGACGAGGCCATGAATCGTCAAAAAGAGCAATCAAAGAAAAACTCTAAATTTAAAGTTCAAGAGGATAATCTTAAAGTTTTCTACGGCATTAAAGAAAAATTTGGTGCCACTAAATTCACTGGTTATGAGGAAGTGACATCCAACGCTAAGTTAATTGCCAAGGAAGAAGTTGATGGTGTGTTTTATCTCGTGTTTGATAAAACTCCATTCTATGGAGAGGGCGGTGGTCAATTAGGAGATAAAGGTGAAATTGACTCAAAAGAAGGTAAACTTGCGACCATCACCGATACGCAAAAACCGGTTGATGGACTTCATGTTCATATCTCAAGCGATGCTGATGCTTTAAATGTTGGTGAAACTTATACTCTAAAAGTAAATCATGAAGAGCGTGAGCTCACAAAGCGCAATCACTCTGCCACTCACTTACTTCAATCAGCTTTAATTAAAGTTTTAGGCAATCACGTCAAACAAGCTGGATCCTCTGTTGGCCCAGATCGTTTACGTTTTGACTTCACACACTCTGAAGCTCTTAAACCAGAAGAGATTGCTCAAGTTGAAGAACTCGTAAACTCAGCAGTCGCCTCTTCTCTCAAAGTAACGGCGACAAATATGTCGAAAGATCAGGCGACCAAAAAAGGTGCTATGGCACTTTTTGGTGAAAAATATGGAGACGAAGTACGTGTACTTGAAATGGGAGATTTTTCAATTGAGCTTTGTGGTGGAACTCACGTTTCAAATACAAATGAAATTGGCCTATTTAAAATTCTCATCGAAACATCTCTCGCTTCTGGAGTTCGCAGAATTGAAGCAATCACTTCCACCACAGCGATTAACTATCTTCTTAATCGTTCAAAAATTCTTACTGAAGTTGAAAAGAGCTTTGCAGTGAAAGAAGAAAGAGTGCTGGAAAAATTAAATGCACTTTTTACTGATGTGAAAGACAAAGTAAAACAAATTGAAACATTAAATGATAAACTTCAAAGTTTTGAATCTCAGAATCTTTTCAATGATCATCAGCCTATCAAGGCCGGTCTTTCTCTTACCATTGCTAAGGCCCCAAGTGCTGATCAAGGAAACATGAGAAAGCTCTCCGACATTTACGTTGATAAATTTTCAAAAGGCGTTCTCTTCCTTTACGCTGTTGATGGAGATAAAGCATCCTTCATTTTAAAAACTGCCAAGGCCAATACTGCTGTTGATTGTTCTGCTGTATTGAAACAAGTTATGCCAATCGTAAATGGCCGTGGTGGTGGAAAGCCAGATATGGCGCAGGGTTCTGGTGATGCAGCTAAATTAAATGAACTGATTAAAGCTGTTGAGGGAGCCCTTAAGTGAAAATATTTTTTCTTCTCTTTTTAACTCTTATTTTTAGCTGTACCAGGAAGATGGACAAGGCCAATACTGTTGCAATCTCTCTTACTGGAGAAATTTCAACTCTTGATCCTGCCAATTGCTATGATACTGTTTGCTACATTCCAGTAGCACAAGTTTATGAAACACTTTTTGAGCTAGAATATCTAAAACGGCCCTATGCCCTTAGACCTTTACTCGCTCAAGATTTTCCTGAAATTTCCAAAGATCGGTTGAAATATACCTTCAAGTTAAAAAAGAACATTAAATATCATGCCTCAAATCTTCTACCTGAAGGACGCACAGTAAAGGCACAGGATTTTGTTAATGCACTAAAAAGAATTGCCTTCATAAATACTAAATCACAAGGATGGTGGCTCTTTGATGAAAAAATTAAAGGGCTAAATGATTGGAGAAAACAAGTTGGTGGAGATTTAGAGAAATTCTTTTCAACACCAGTTGCGGGCCTAACAACTCCCGATGATGAAACATTTGTCATTGAATTAACTAGGCCTTATCCCCAGTTACTTTTTGCACTTGCAATGACATTCACCTCCCCGATTCCAGAAGAGGCGATTAAAAAAACAAATAATGACTTTTCATCTCAATTTGTTGGTACAGGGGCCTACATCATTGATCGATTTAACCTTGCTCAAGAAGTCACACTTAAAAAGAACCCTGATTATTCAAGTAGCACTTATCCTTCAGAGGGAGATCGTTATGCTCATGAGAACGGACTTTTAAAAGATGCCAATGCAAAGTTACCTTTTGTTGAAAATGTTCGTTTAGTTGTTATTAAAGAAGCCCAAACCGATTGGCTAAATTTTTTAAAGAAAAAAATTGATATTATTAACTTAACTAAAGACCACTATCACGTCGCCCTTACCAATGAAGGTAAATTACGTCCTGAAATCATTAAGGATAATATTCAACTTCAAGCTTCCCCTACTCTTATTTACTGGTGGCTTTCTTTCAACATGAAAGATCCCATCTTAGGGAAAAATCTAAATCTTCGTAAGGCGATTGCCCACGCTATTAATGTTGATAAATATATTGAGCTTTTCACCTATAATGTTGGGCAAAAAGCAAATTCAATCTATCCTCCTGGCATTCCAGGTTATTCACCTTCAACAGAGGTTCCTTATAAGTACGATCTTAACTTGGCCAAAGAATATCTTAAAAAGGCCGGATATCCAGATGGACGAGGTTTACCAAGTCTTAAATATGACGTTCGAGGAAGTGATACCAGAAAAAGACAAATGGGTGAGTTCGTTCAGCAAGAACTACGCAATATTGGAATTCAAGTTGATATCAACATGAATAGCTTTCCCGCATTCTTAGAAAAATCAAGAAAAGGAGAACTACAATTTTGGCAAGGTGGTTGGGTATTAGATTATCCAGATGCTGAAAATGTGTTACAACTTTTGGCCTCGTTTAATTTGCCCCCTGGCCCAAATTCTTCTCAATACGTTAATCCAAAATTTGATCAATTATTTGAGAGATTAAAAGAACTCAATGATGGACCTGAAAAATTTCAGATCATGAAAGATTTAGAATCTATCGTGAATGAGGATTTGCCTTGGATCATGCAGTACTACTCTAGAAATTATATTCTGGTACACCATTATGTAGAGAACTATCGTTACTCAGATATTATCAATAATTATATCAAGTATATGAAGCTTAAAGGAAAGGAATAACCAAGATTAATAGTCAGTCATTATTCTTTCCTAAAATTTTCTTCACCAATGGTCGATAAGCCTTTCAGGTTAACCTGCGAGGCCTAAATGTTTAGATTAATATCATTTCTTTTTTTAATCATGAGTTCATCTATTTCAGCAAAGACTTATGTCATTTTTAGCCTCTCGCAAGATCTAGCTATGGGATATGAAAATGAAGTCGCTAGAAAAAATTATTACATCAATATGGGATCAGGACAAGGAGTGAAGAAAGATAGTGTCCTAGATGTCTTTCGCATCATTTCCGTTCAAAACCCATATGATAATAAAAAACGAGTTAATTACAGAGTCAAAATCGGAAAATTAAAAGTGCTTCACTCCTCCGAAGAAGCATCTATTGCTATTGTTGATGCTTATGAGAGAGAAAATACTCCTATTTTTGAGTTACCTCAATTTATGGTTGGGGATCAAGTTGCCATTAATGTTGATTAAGACTTATCCCTACATTCATCTAGAAGCTTCGACTTAATAATTCGCCCTTTTAGTATTTCATTCTCTGTTTGACTAATTTGAACATACAGTAGGTATTCATGATCTCTTTCAATGGAAACTCCTACACCACCAGTTAAAAGAATTCGCTTGATACTCTCTCCTGCATAAACCCCTTTAAAATGGAATTCAAATGCTTCATGATCAACCTTAGTGCACTTTGAAATTATAATGATTGTTCTCATAAAAGAGGTTAAAAGCAATTTTTTGGCCAATTACTATATAACAAAGTTCTTGAATTCAGGTATTATTAGCGCATAACAAGATATTTTTTAGCTACATAAAAGGAAAGTTTCCATGCTTCAAGGACCTAGAACCATTGGCAGAGTTCTTAAACTTAGAGTTGAAAAAACTCCAGATCGTAAGGCCATTGGTTGGATTGAAAATAATGAAGTTAAAAGTCTTACGTTTAAAGAATACAAACATACTATTGAACTTCTCATCAGTTCTTTTCATAAAATCGGGATCACAGTAGGAGATAAGATCGCAATCCTCGGTCAGACATGTAAGGAATGGCACCTTTTTGATATGGCCACTCTATGCTCTCGAGGCTGTGTTGTGCCTATTTACCCAAGCTATCTTGCCTCTGAAATAGAATTTATCTTCAATCACTCGGACAGTTCAGTGCTTGTTGTCGAAAATGATAAGCAAATGGAAAAAATCATTCCCGTTTTAGGGGAAATGCCAAATTTAAAAATTATTTTATCCATGCATGATCTCTCCGATGAAACGTTAAAAAAGTTTCAAAATAAGTGCCCTTACTATAGTTATAAAGAGCTTCTACGTATTGGAGCTGAAATCCACAAATCTCAACCTGATCTTCTAGAAAATCATATTAATAATCAACTTCCCGAAGAGTACGCATCAATCATTTATACATCAGGAACGACTGGTGAACCCAAAGGTGCAGTGATTACAAATCATGCATTTACGACCATGTTGATTAATGTTGAAAAAACAATTAAATCTGCCCTAAGTTCGGATGATAAATCCTTAGTTTTTCTTCCCCTCTCTCATGTTTTAGGTCGTTGTGATTCTCTACTTCCTTTAGTTTTTGGATATGAAGCTGTGTATGCTGAGTCCATGGATAAATTAGTTGATAACCTGCAAGTTGTTAGACCAACGATCATGCTGGCCGTACCTAGAGTATTTGAAAAAATTTATGCCAAAATCACTAACCAAGTTGAACAAGGAAGCTTAGTCGAGAAACAAGCTTTCAAATATGCAGTAAGTGTTGCTGAAAATTACTTTTCAAAAATCGATAGGGACCTTTCCCCTAGTGCGACTGAAATGATTGAATACAAGATAGTGAGTAAACTTGTATTTTCTAAAATTTATAATCGATTTGGTGGAAGAATTAGGTACTTTGTCTCTGGTGGTGCGCCTTTATCTACCGAAATTATAAAATTTCTTCGTTATGCCAATCTTACTATTCTTGAAGGCTACGGATTAACTGAAACAATTGCTCCTTGCTGCTTAAATCCATTATCAAAGCAAGTCCCTGGAACCGTTGGACGCCCAATGGGTGATGTGCATATTTCATTTGCTGAAGATGGTGAAATTCTAATTAAAACTGATGCCCTTCTCAAAGAATATTATAAAAACCCAGAGGCCACTAAGAGTGCTATCAAAGATGGTTGGTTCTATTCGGGTGACATCGGAGAATTTACCATTGAAGGCTTTTTGAAGATTACTGACCGTAAAAAGGACATCATCATTACCAGTGGTGGTAAAAATGTAGCACCCCAAAAGATTGAAAATCTGGCCAAAACCAAGCCCCACATCTCTCAATTTGTTGTGATAGGCGAAAAGCGCAATTACCTTACAGCATTAGTCGGCATTGAAAAGGAAAGGTTTATTTACATGCTCGATGAACTCAACCTCCCTTCGGATTGCACGGTAAAAGACTTGGCGCTTCATGAGAAAGTAAAAGAAATTATTTCACGTGAAATTGAGGGGTTAAATAAAGATTTGGCCCAATACGAAAGTATTAAGAAATTCACCATTATTACGGAAGAATTTAATACAGAAAACTTTCTAACACCTTCACTAAAAGTAAAAAGGAAGGTTATTTCAGAACGGTTTAAGTCTGAAATTGAAGCTATGTACCAATAATCCCCTTTGACAGAAGGGATGTTCTCTTCTAAAAATGAAGATTCTATAATTCTGGAAAGAGGTAACTATGGCCCGAGTCACAGTCGAAGATTGTTTAGAACATGTTGAAAACCGTTATGAACTAGTTCACTTAACTGCTAAGAGAGTTAAGCAACTTCGCGAGGGTGATGATGCTCAAGTAAGAAGCAAAAATAAAGAAGTGGTAACAGCACTTCGTGAAATTGCTGCCGGTAAGGTTAAGCACACTCTTAAAAGCGAATACGATTCAGACGAATTTTAATTCAAAAATGTTTATAAAAAGGCCACCTTTTGGTGGCCTTTTTATTTTGTCCGCCTATTTAAGTCAAATGCAATTTTTACCCTATCGGTAAGCTTTCATAATTAGAGCATAATTATGAGTATGAAAAAGTTAATACTCATACTGATTTTAATCTCCATTAACTGCCAGGCCCAAGAGTGCAAAAACTTAAAAGTTAAGGGAAGAATTGTAGAGGCCAATAAAGTTCTCATCCTAAAAGTTCATCAAGGATCCCAATCTGAAATTCAAATTTTGATTGATCAAAAAATACAAACCCAATTTCTACCATACATCAATAAAGTCATCCTTGCAGAAGGTACCTTAGAAATAGATTCAAAAAAACTAGTTTCCTTAGCAAAAATTGAGTTAAGTCATGCAGAACCTTTAAGCATAAAAAATAATAGTTTTTTTAAAATTAATGAGAGCATTAAATGTCCAAATTAATCAAAGCTTTCTACTTTGCCACTTTAATGACTTGTCTTGATCTCCATGCTGCAAAATATCTTCTGATTGCAGGAGGAGGAGGAGAAGCGTTACAAGACAGTAACGGGAAAGCGATAACCGATACTATATTTGATAGAGAACTGAAAAATGTTTCTGATTACAAAAAATCAAATCCACAAATTAAAACAAAAGTAATGTTTAATGGTGGACATTCTGATACTGAAAAAATTGTGAGTGAGAACTTCACAAAAAAAGAAATTGCCTCAACTGAATTTAACAGCGCTGATTTTAAAAAGTATATTAAAAATTTAGAATGGAAAATTAGAAATAATAAAATAAAAAAGGGAGATCAAGTACTCCTCTATCTTTCCTCCCACGGAGCTGAAAATCAAAATGGTGAAAAGACTCACAGTATTGCGGTCTCAGGGAAAGAAACAGTAAATGATTTTGAAAAACTAAATTCTAATATCATTAGTTTGGATGCATTAACAAACCTAACAAGACTGGCCAGAAGAAAAGGTATAAAACTTGGAATCATTGACTTTTCTTGTCACTCTGGAAATACCATTAAATTACGCAATCCTAATACTTGTGTCATTACTTCGACTGGACCAAATCATTTTGCCTATCCAAGTACTAATGGATCTGATTTTCCTTCTCGCTTCTCGGCCAATATGAAATCAGGAAAAAGCTTAGAAGAAATCTATTTAGCATCAAGAGAAGGATTTAATGATGCTTCATTCCCCATGATCTCTTCACCTGTTGGGATAGATGTACAAAATGATCTCTATAATAAAGTTTCAGATTATCTCCAAAATTTCGATTTTGGTTCAAGTAAATTGGCGACGACTATTTTAAACAAGACCTCACAAGCGAATATTTGTGATGATGAGAGCAGCTTCAATAGCCTCATTACTCAAATTGATGAATTAAAGAATGCGGTATCAGAAGAGGCTTTTTCTAGTTCAACTTTTGAAAAACTAAAATCAGATTTGAAAGAGTACCACAAATACATCCATGATATTAAAGCAACCCTATTATCAAACGGCTTTGAAGGCTTAAACAGAAGAGAAAAAATATGTCCTACTAACTCCTATAAATTTAAATCTAGGGTTGCCACCAATTGCCTAGAATATTCACAACGAGACATTATGATGATGAATTATGATGAATCAATTAAATTTATGAAAAATCAACGTATTTTAAATGATGAAGTTTTAAATGATGATTTAAGTATGCAGGTTGAAGTTCTTGAAAAATTTAGGAAAAGAAGCGAAGAACTAAAATCTCAATTTCCTAACATTAAATCTGCAAAAGAAATTTTAGATGATCTACCAAGAAAAGAAGAAATTACAATGAGATTAGCGAGGGAAATTGCTGTCGGTTTACAAACTGTTTATAAAAATAGGTATCAACTGAAAATGGCCGGAGACAAGAGAAAAAATCCTTGTAAAAATTTTGTTCTATAAAAGCAGGAGAGAGTTAATCTCTCCTGCATCTAATTTCTATCTTCGCTTAAGAGCAATTTTTAATACTTCATCAAAATGTTTCACTGGATAAAACTTCACACCCTTACGATGTCTCTCTGGCACCTCTTTTAGATCTTTTTCATTTTGCCATGGAAGAATAATTTCTTTGATACCAGCTCGTTTAGCAGCTAGTACTTTTTCCTTGATTCCACCAACCGGAAGAACTTTACCAGTTAAACTTAACTCTCCAGTCATCGCCACATCACCTCTTACCATCTGATTAGTTGCAAGAGAATAAAGTGCAAGGGCCATCGTTATACCGGCCGAAGGACCATCTTTCGGAGTGGCACCAGCAGGCAAATGAAGATGAATTTCATGAGTTGCTAAAAAGTCTGTTGCTTCTTCAGCATTAGGAGCATGATTCGCTGGAGATGTTGTGGCGGGTACAGTCTTTTTCGAAACTTTCTTCGTCACTTTATTTTTAGATTCTTTTTCAATTTCATTTTGGAGAATGCTTTTCACATAACTGTAAGCTAGGTTTGCTGACTCACCCATGACTTCTCCAAGCTGCCCAGTTAACTTAAAGCCTTTTCCTTTTAGAGGAATCGATTCAACAAAAAGTATATCTCCACCAAATGCAGTCCAAGCGAGACCAGTCACAATTCCAGGTTGAAGTGGCTTCTGGGCCTTATCAGTTTCGAAACGCTTACTACCAAGAATCTTTTCAAGATCATTTAACTCTGGAGAGAATCTTTTAAATTTCTTGTTAGATACTTTTTCAAGAGCAGCTCTACGACAAAGTTTTGCAATAAGTTGTTCCATAACACGAACACCAGGCTCACGAGCATAGTCTGAGACTAATGCCTTAAGAACTGGCACACTTAAATGAAATTCTTTGGTAACAAGGCCATGCTTTTTTAATTGCTTCGGGATAACCCATTTAGTTGCAATTGAAAGCTTTTCTTCAATTGTGTAACCAGAGAGCTCAATTAATTCCATACGGTCTAAAAGAGCTTCAGGAATTTCACCAATATAATTGGCAGTGGCAATAAAAAGGACTTTTGAAAGATCAAAAGGAACATCAAGATAATTATCTATAAAAGTTTTATTTTGTTCTGGGTCCAAAACTTCTAGTAAAGCAGAAGCAGGATCACCTTGATACGATTTACCAATTTTATCAATCTCATCAAGCATAATAACAGGATTGTTTACCTCAACACGCTTAAGAGCTTGAATGATTTTTCCAGGCATCGCGCCTACGTAAGTACGACGATGACCTTTGATCTCAGCTTCATCTTTCATACCACCAAGTGAAAAACGATAAAATTTTCTACCTAAAGCTTTAGCAATTGAATGCCCAAGAGAGGTTTTACCAACACCCGGAGGACCAGCAAGGCAAAGAATAGTCCCATCATATTCTGGTTTAAGCTTTCTAACCGCCAAGAACTCCATAATGCGCTCTTTTGGCTTTTCTAAACCATAATGATCTTTTTCAAGAATTTTTTTGGCCGCTTCTATATCAACCTTATCCTCGGACATTTTATTCCAAGGAAGTTGAACCATCCAATTCAGATAGGTTCTAGTTACATTGTACTCAGGAGAAGAATCTGGAATTGATTCCAGTCTTTCAAGCTCCTCAAGAGCAGCCTTTTTCGCATCCTCAGGTAATGCCCCTTCATCAAGAAGTTCTTTAATTTTCTTCATGTCCTTGGCCTTATCATCTTCATCCATGCCAAGTTCATTACGAATAACTTTTAACTGCTCACGTAGGAAATACTCGCGCTGATACTTATTAACCTTGTCGTTAACTTCATCTGTGATTTTTTTCTGAATATCTGCAACATCTTTTTCACGCTTCAAATAGACTAATAATTTAGCGAAACGTTTTTTAACAATTAAGGTCTCAAGAAAATCTTGGGCCTCAGGAACATCAAGAGAAAGCGCAAATGCCACTAAGTCCGCCAAAGAACCTGGCGAAGGTGAATTAAGCATTGCTAATTTCATTTCTTCATTGAAGTAAGGATTGATTTCAGAAAGTTTTTTTACTTGATTGATTACTGAACGAGTATAAGCATCTAACTCTTCATCTGGCTCATGAATGTCATTAAACACTTCAGTTTTTGCAATAAGAAGAGGGGAATCAGAAATATACTCAACTGCCCGGTATCTCTTCATACCATGAACAAGTAAATTTACAGATCCATCAGGTAGCTTCAATTTCTTGATTACTTTGCAAAGTACACCAACCTTATAGATATCTTTTGGAGATATTCCCTTAGGCGAAAGTTCTGTTGCAGAAGAAGGCCTTTCATAATCTTCTTCTTCATCTTTAAATGAAACAGAATCATCATCCATCTCTTGCAATACTGATTCTTGAACTTCACCAAAATCTTTAAATTTAACTAAGTTAAGAGCAACAAAATTATTCTTTACTAAGTAACTATCTAATTCTGGAGTATACTTATCCTCCGATAAAATGATTGGAGCAATCATTCCTGGGAAAATTGGACTATTTACTATTGGGATAATAACTACTTCAGAAGGAAGATCTCCAACTGTATCATTATTGGCCTTAACTGCTTTATCTTTTGCCATAAATTTATTCCTTCTTATCGAATATCAATTACTAAGCGACCTGGGTTCTCGAGATAAAAAATATCAAAACTTGATTTACCATTCATATTCATTTCAAAAGTGATGCTTTTACCATCCACGCTGATAAAATCTATCCCTTTAACATTTTTTGAACTCGCTAATTGCGACATTTGTCCTTGAACATTTGTATCAAAAAAATCGACAGATAATTTTTTATCTTTCGCCGAAATGTGCCCATAAAGTTTCGGTACTGATTCAGTATTAAAATCAATTACAACTCTTTCATATCCTCTACCTGGAACTGAAGAACTACGAACTCCCGTCACAGATGAATTTTTAAGTTCAGAACTATTATGAAAAACACCTGAATCTAAAAAGATCGATTTCTTTCTAGGGGCAACCTTCCAAATTCTTTCTTCCATTAAGTTCTGCCCAAATGCTGGGATAACAAACACAAGACTCAACCATAAGAATTGCCACTTCATTGAATACTCCTGAAGAAGATTTGGATCTCTATTATTCTATTAAAAAGGATTGGTTAAGACAAAATGTTCTTACGAGATTTGACCGTAATTCCTAAAAGCATTGCGAGTAAAAAACCTAGACTTAAAATAGGTAGATTCCCTCCACCTCCAGTTTGATCAGGTGGCCCAATCGTGGCACAAGCTGGGGATGCCGCTGCTGCGTCAACACTTGTCCCACCTAAATCTTTACCTTTCGAGACCGCATATGTGTAGGGAGCATCTAAACAACTTGAATTATCCGACAAGTTAACTTCAGCAATATTTAAGCTTGTATAGTCCCCACTACTCATCTGCCAAACTCCTAGGGTTAACAAGTAAGGCAAATGCGAACTGGTTGAAAAAATAGCAGAAGATGGAAAAGTTTGAGCGGTAAGGGTATTTGATAATTTTTTTGCTCTAATCTTAATTCTAAAATTATTATTAGCAGCAATAGTATCCAAAGGTAAACTAGCTTCTAAATCTGGATTATAGGTTTGTGTAACATAGCTATAACTTCTTGTTTCATGGGAAACTAAAACTCCATTTTTCTCCACGTCTAATTCATACTCCAACTTATCTCCAAATGGATAAGAAACAAGATTCACTTTAAAGTATTTATTACCCGTACTAGAAGGATAGGAAGTTAAATCAATATCGAAAACTTCATCCGTTGACCAAGAAGTTGAGGTTGAACTCAAAAAATAACCAACAAAAGCTTTCTCTGTAATCCCCTCAGCGACATCATACTCCCATATGGTAATCGGTGAAAAAGTTGTTTGAAGTTTTTGATAGTTATAGTCTTGATTAGTTCTTAATGAACAATTGATTGTTACATCGCCCAGATCAACTCTACTTTGAGCTGCAGATAATACAATTGGTCGAGGAAGACCATCATTTTCTATCCCACAATCACTAAAAAAAGAACCCACATATGAGGCCGGGCAAAATTCATTTTGAGTTGTTGAATAATAAGAAGGAAGGGAATCAGAGTTTCTAATTGGTGATGAGTAAAGATAGTAGGTGTCATCTAAATTCAGACCTCCTATTTCAAAATACCCATCCTCTCCGGAAATTGCTCCAATGGCCTTTCCAGTTTTTGATGAAATAACTTGAACATGAACTCCTAAAACACCAATATCACTCCCACCTTTCATATACCCAGAAATCACACCATAACCACTATTATATTTATGCCTAATGCCAGCAATATCATCAGGTGCAACAGAATATTGGCCTGAAAATGAAGAGTAAAACATACTAGAATCTAAAACTTCAGAGTGTGATAATCCAAAGAAATGACCTAACTCATGAGTTACAACATCACCTAAATAAACTTGAGAGCCAGAATAAAATCCAGGCGTAGAACTAAAGGTATAATTGTCATTTAAAAAAATGGTAGCAGCTTGAATAATGCCTGCAGAATTATAATTTAATTGAGTTACACCCAAAACTCCTGTCCCATAAATGGAGAAATCTGTCGAAAAAACAATTTGATTACTTGAAGAATTTGTTACAGAAACTTTAGTGGTAGAAACATTGTTCCACTCATTAATTGAACTTAAAATAATATTTTTCGTAATACTTGAAGTTAAATCTGAAGTATTTGTTTGAATGGCGAGAGGAACAGAGGTTAATGGCCACCGAACCTTCAAGCCATTATCACTTAATGAAGATTGATGGGCCATTGAGCTAAAAGAAAAAAATAATAACAAAAGAATCAAATGCATTTCAATCCATTGAATGCTTTTAACTTACTATTTAGATTCTTTCTTTTGAAAAAATCTCACCATCCCACCTAGTAGGGCCAAAATTGTTATTAACCAATAAGTGCTCCAAGCGGGTTTGCTTGTATTATTTTCTATCTCATTCTGAATGGATGCAAGAGACCGGTTTTTTCCATCAATCGAAGCTGGTCTACGATTATTTGAATCTAAAGGTTGATAAACCTGCACTACTTTTAAACTAGCTTCTTTAATATTTTTTAGACTTGATTCAAAGTTATTGAGTGAGATCTGTCCGACGACGCTATCATTCGGAAAAAGACTGTTTATAAGCATCGTTTCGTTTCCATAATTTACAATCTTATAAGACCCCATTCCTAAATTTAGACCCCAAAATCGATTATCAACATTTTTAATTAATAATGCGACTTTTTCACCAGATACAAAATGAGGAACACCTTCAACTCTGACTAGTTCATCTGCAACTTTACCACCAGGGTAATGAACTATAATTTCATCAATACCAAAGAGTTCAGACTGAAGGCCATACTCTTTGTTCATTTTAAAAACCATTTGTGTTGCCACCATACCATCATCTAGTTTAATGCTTTTACTTTTAAGAAAATGACCTATGAATATTCCATCGGCTTCTTTAATTTGCTGATCAACAGTTTGAATTTTAAAAGTTGTGGCAAAGATGGGAAGAGTTAGTAGTAACATCACATAAAGTAGAGGCACAAAAACTCCTTAAGAAGATCTAAATCCTCTTCGGAGTGCATTCCTTAAAACTTGAACATTTTAATCAGAATTCTATAATAGCTTAATTTCATTTCTGGTGAACTTTAGCTGATAATTAGCTAAGTTACCAAAAACACTGGCGGAATCTATTATCAGAATGGTGTTTTGAAATTGAGTCAGGTCTTTTAAAAAAACGCCCAACTGGAGCAGCTCTTTTTCTGATAATCCAAAAGAAATGTTTTCAAAAATGATTAATGAATTTTCAATCGACTTAAGAAGTTTAGACAATAAATAAATTCTCTGCTTTTCCCCACCGGACAGAGAATTTAAACTTCTATCAAGAGACAAATAATCCAAATTTAAGATCTTCAAATACTCCCAAACCCTACGAAATTTTGGAGTTAATTCAATTCTCTCCAAGACCTGGCCAAGGGGGAGATTGTAGGCTTCTGCAACAGTCATTGTTCCATCAGAAATATTTGCATAAATTGGTTTAATCTTAAGCCCTTTGCAGTCTTCACATTCAAGAACAATATCTTCTAAATACTGCATTTCAATTACAATAACGCCCTTACCTTCGCATCGAGGACACATCCCTAACTCAGAGTTTGAGGATAAATGTCCTTCTTTTAAATTTAAATTCTTAGCAACAGGTAATTTTAGAAAATGCTTTCTTATAGTTGATGCTAGTTCAGTTATGGTCCCAACGCTTGAGCGAGAGGTAAATCGATTTAAATCAGATGAAATAACAATCACATCATCAAATTTTGGAGCTTGTATTTTTTTTACTAAAAACTCATCATCTTCTAACCATTCATGATGAATCTTTTTATAAAGAGTATTGGCCAATATTTTAATTAAACATGAGGTTTTACCAGAGCCAGAATCTCCTGTTACCCAAGTTATATTATTTACGGGAACTTTAAAATCAGAATACTTGTGCCCGTAAATTTCAGGAGATATAACATCAATGTAACTTTTTGCGACTGAATTACTTTTTAGGTTCTTCCAATTAAGTTGACTCTGCTTTTTAAAAAAATCTTTTGGGGCCCCTTCAAAAAGAACTTCCCCTCCATTTTTTCCTGAACCAGGTCCCATTAAAATTAAATGATCAGATCTTTTTTGAATATATTCAGAATGATCTATCAGTATAACTGTATTACCTTGTTTAATAATTTCTTGAAGGCCATTGACTAATTTTTCTAACTCTCTAGGACCTAGACCAACACTAGGTTCATCTAAAACGAATAAGCTATCTGTACCTTTAAATGATAAATACTTAATTAATAATAATCGTTGATATTCACCAGCTGAAAGAGTTTTTGCTTTTCTTAGTAATGATAGATGGCCCAACCCCATTTCTCGAGCAGATTTCAATTTCTCACATATATCACTATAAAGTCTTTTCCCATGAGAAGAAGTGAACTCTATTTTATCAAACAAGTTCGTCGCTTGCTCAACAGTCATCGACATAATTTGTTCTAAACCGTAAAACTTACCTGAAAAATTTATTTTGTAGTGATGAACATTTTTATTAAGTCTTGTGGTATTGCAAACCGTACAAGGCTCTTCTTTCTGTAACTTACGAATATAAATTCTCACCGAAGGTTTATATTTTTTGCTCTCTAAATAAGCCTGCAGATCTTTGTAACCTGGATAAGAAGAAGATCCTTCAAATAGCAATTCAAAAAAATCTTTAGGCAATTTTTTAATTGGTAAATCCAAAGGAACTTTTTTTCTTTTTAATATTTTTAAAAGCTCCTCATAAGCATCATGAAATGGCCCGTAATTTAATAAAGTTAGGCCACCCTCTTGAATTGATAATTCCTTATCAATAGTTTTTTTCTCATCATAAACTAGATTGGCACCATATCCGTTACAAGCTGGGCATGCACCTAAAGCACTATAAGGAGAAAAAGCATTTACTGAAAATGCTGGTAGAGATTCAAAATCTCCATATGGACAAACTTTTTCAAAATGAAACTTTAATAATTGTGGTTTTTTAAATTCACCACCAACAATAAAATAACTTAGAGGATAATGAGATAGTTTAAGTTCTTCCCATTTCTTCTCGACCCCTTCTAAGTTGGACGATTTAAATCGTAGTACTTCCCATAAATCATCTTCCTCTTGAAAGCTCTCGATTGATTTTCTTTTTAAAGAATATGACCGTGACGGCACAAAGCCTTCACCAAATACTCTCTGGTATTCGTTGGGATTTAATAAAAGGTGATAAACACCATCCACCTCACCAATCTGCTCTTTTATTTGTGATCCAATAGAGCGAACTTCAAGTTCACACTCATGAACTGGACACAACTCTTTTGAAAAACTAAAAAACAAGTTCTGTAAACTATCTGTAAGCCGCATAATATCAGCAACGACAGCACGAGATCCAACCACAGGATTGATTTGAGGAAGCCCAAAAACAGGTAAAACGGGAAAAATACGGTCTACATCTACTGCCGCCGGTCTTTCGGTAAAAAACTTCATTGAATTAGGGAAGGAATTTACAAACCTGCGCTTTGATTCAGTAAGCAAGGTATGAAAAGCAATTGAAGTCTTTCCAGATCCCGAAGGCCCAGCAAAGCATACTAATTTTCGAAGAGGAATATTCAGATCGATATTTTTTAAATTATGAACTCGAGCACCACGAATTTCAATAAACTCAACATCGCGTTTTAACATGCCAAAATATTCTCATTACTTTTAGGTATCGCATACCTTTTGGCCTCTTTTGGCCTTAACAAAAAGATATACAATACCTAAACAAAGAAGGCCCCAAAATGGGGCCTTCTTCTTTGGTATCTGTAATCTTGAAATTAACGTTTAGAGAATTGGTAAGACTTACGAGCACCAGATTTACCGTATTTCTTACGCTCAACTTTTCTAGGGTCACGAGTAAGAAAACCAGCTGCTTTTAATTCTGCACGAGAATTAGGAGCAAGCTTAAGTAATGCACGAGCAATACCAAGACGAATTGCACCGGCTTGACCAGTAACACCGCCGCCTTTTACGTTGATGTTGAAATCATAATTTTCATTCATCTTTAAAAGGTTAAGGGGTTGGTTAACAATGTAGCGGCTTGTTGCTTTTGGAAAATAATTTCCAACTTCACGAGCATTGATAAAGATTTTACCAGTACCACGTGAAACGTAAACTCTAGCTACTGCTGATTTACGGCGACCAATTGTGTGAACATCATAGGATTTAGCTTTACTCATATCGCTTTTCCTTTAATTAAATTTTGAAAGTTAGAGTTTCAGGCTTTTGAGCTTCGTGGTTATGATTTGGACCAACGAAAACTTTAAGCTTTGTAAATTGAGCACGGCCGAGAGTGTTCTTGCCAAGCATACCGCGAACAGCTTCTTCAAAAATCGCTGTTGGATTCTTTTCAAGTTGTTCTTTAGCTGTACGCTTTTTAATTCCACCAATGTGGTTTGTATGCCAGAAATAGTCTTTTGCATCCCATTTCTTACCAGTGAATTTAACTTTCTCTGCATTTACTACGATAACATAATCACCAGCATCGTTATGAGTAGTGTAAGTAGGCTTGTGTTTGCCTTTAAGAACTTTTGCTACTTCAGATGCCAGACGACCCACAACCATATCTGTTGCGTCTACTACGTACCACTTTTTATTCGCCATTTCGGCTTTTGTGATCGTGTACGAACTTTGCTTGATCATAATCAACCTTCCATTAATAAAAAAAATTTTGTCCCTTATAGGAATTATGCGGCCATACGTCAAGAACTCTCACTAGGCCAACTTGCTAAGGGTCAGCGTTGAGATTTCGGGCCTTCTAAAATCGGGGTTATTAGAAGAAGCCAATTGACACGTGGAAGCGTCCAGGGGACTCCAATCTACCATCAGCATCTCTTTTTCTCAAGAGTTTTATCCCATAGTCGAAATCTAGGGTACCAACTGGCGTAAGCACTTTAAATGTTAGGCCTGCAGATGTTCTCAGGTCTCCTAAATCCACCTGATCGACGTATACGCGCCCAGCGTCAAAGAAAACCCCAGTCATAAAATTATCATTAACAAAGTAGCGAGGTTCAAATTTAAAATTGGCCATATAGGCCTTGTTTTGGACCCTGACTTTAGCGATATCTGTACCGTTTCCTAAGCGATTAATTTCTTGGTCAGTAAAGCCTCGTACGATATCCATACCAGTAAGGCGGAAGACCTTGATGTTTGGAATATATCCTTGGGTTTTCTTCATCCCATCCTCATAAACGGGTTGACCATTCTCTGTCACAACATCTTTGGCCAAGTTTTCTTGCACGCCACCAACCATCGAAATCGCCAAAGCTCCATTTTTGTAAGGAACATAAAATCGATTTCTCGAAATTAATTTGTAATAGTTAATGGTTAGATCATTTGTTTTTTGTGAAAGAAAATATGGGTTCGCAAATTCACAAGATAAATTAAAGAAAGCACCCTTCGTAGGATTGATTGCAGTATTTCTTAAATCATAAGTTAAGCTTGGAGTAATCGCTCCAATCTTAAAACTTCCATTATCTCTTTCATAAGTTGCATCACTTTGGGTGATTAATTCATATTGATATCTTAATGAAGATGAAAGCCGCTTAGTGAGATCCCGTGTAAAGGTATTATTAATTCGTAAAATATCAGCATCAAAAGAATAGAAGCGTCTTCTTTGATTAGAAAACCCTGCGCTGTAATCTATCAGCGTATCAAAGATATCACCTTGGGTATAAGTAATCGAATTGTTATATTCAAGAAACTGCCTTCTCTCTTGTCTTCTTCTTCGATCAAAGCTTTGATAATTTAACCGCTGGTTGACTTGGCTTCTTAAAGTAACGGCCTTATTCATTCCACCAATATTAATGTATGAAACTGTCCCTGTTAGCTTTAGGCCCAAATCTGTTCGATAACCTGGTGCAAACTCAACTAATCCATACTCTCTTTCATTGACCTTAACTAAAAGATCAGACGATTCAACTTTAGATCCATGTCTAACAGGAGTTACAGTAACAGAGTTAAATAAACCCGTTGATGATATTCGAGATTCTATATCTCGTGTTTTACTTGGCGTGATTAAATCGCCTTCCTTCAATCCAATCTTTTTAAGAAAGACTTTCTTTCTAGTTTTATCATTACCAAGATAAAGGACTCGATTTAGTCGTATAATTGATCCCGCATCGACTTTGAAATTAATATCAACCTCATCGCCATTTTTAGAATATGAAACTAAATCTTCTTCGTTACCATTTGTGACTTCTGCAAAATAATATCCGTTCTCTTGCAGGGTGGTTGCAACTTTTTTAACATCATCCACTAATGTTAGGGGATTGAAAGGTTTCCCTTCTTGATTCGCAAGTTCATCTTGAACTTTATTCTCAAAATCTTCAGGCATACCTTCAAAACTTATTTTTCTAACAATTGCTCTTTGTTTTTCATATATTACATATTCGATATCAACTATTTTCTTTTCAGGATCAAAAATTTTAATTGGCCCTTGAATTTTAGCTTGAACAAAGCCATTAGTGACATATTGAGTTTTAAGATATCCTGTAAAATAATTAAAAAAGTCTTGATCGTAGTAGTGGATTGATGCAAGTTCAAAAGATTCTTTATCAAACATCTTTTGCAACTGTTTTGAATCAAAAAAAGTATTTCCATTAAATGTTACTTTTCCTAATCTGGTCTTGAAATTCTCATCGATAAAAATTCTATATAGGTAGATCGTTTCTTGATATTTATTTTTAAATTTAGAATCCTCAACTTTGATTTTAACGTTAAGCAATGCTCGCTTAAGATAATGCTCTTTTATTGCATCGATAATCATTGAATCGGTTAAAGGCTTTTTATACTTAATAAATAAATCACGTAGCTCTTTGTGCAATATATCTCGTTGTTCTTGAACAAGATTTTTAATATCAAACGCAAAGAGTTTTTCATTTGTAACTTTTATATCTAATATTGCTCGATTCTTCTTAACTAAAGGGACAAAGTCGAGACTTACTAAATAATAGCCGTATGAAAAAAGTTCCTTTTGAGCTTCATCAAGATAGTTTTTAAATCGAGTCGATTCAAAAGGTTTATTGTAAAAATTATTAAATTTCCTGGTTAAAAATTCAGCAATAAAAGTAGAACTCGTATTAACCTTTATTTTTTTGAAAATGATCGGGGCGCCTAGTTTAATAGCAAAGTTAATATTTACTTTGCCTTCTGATTCAAACACTTCATATTCAGTTAGATTATTTGGAAATCCCATTCCTTCTAGTCTTTTTTTAATTGTAATTAGATTAGCCGCTATTTTACTCGCCTCAAAGAATTCACCTTCTTTGATATCAATTAAGTGAGAAGGATCAGTTTCAACAATTCTATCTTTAAAACCGATATTAATACTTTTAATGACTGGTTTCATGCTAAAATCGATCACAAGCTTTTTCTTCGATTCAACTTCTAGTAATTTAAATGTAAAAGAAGAATAACCTCCATCAGCGGCCATTATCTTTAACGTATCTTTGAGATGAACAATCCCTCTATAATTTCCTGTTAAATTCAAAAATTTGGTTTTTCTAGAAGAACAGAGTTCAGATCCATTGCAATTAACCTCAACATCATCCAGTTGAAATTCAGAACCAGCCCAAGATGATACAATCGTTAATAGTAAAGTTAAGATGAATAATTTCATTTGAATGTCCACCTAAACTTTAAATCACCACCAATTGAATTATCAATAATATCTTCTTGACCTTCATCATTGGTTCTTAATTCGTAAATACCTTCAACCTGAACTTTTTTATTAACACTATAATTCAAAGTCATATTTTGGCGCTGGCCAATAGATCCACCCATGGTGCTGGAAACAGAAAGGCTGAGAGCTTCATCTAGTCTTTTCTTTAATTCAATCTTTGTTGCCGATCGAGTTCTTGAGGCCGTTCCACCACCAGTACCCTCCTGAGTTCTGCCCTCAAGCAAACTGTCTCGCTGTTCAAAAACGGTACCTAAATAAATTTGAAGACCAAATTGTTTATTTAAAATATCACTTATCTTAAAGCGGTCTAAAACAAATGATCCAACACCTACCTGAGTTAAATTTTGTTGCTCTGTTGATTTAATGCTATTTTGTAACTCATCTGTGTAGCCAAATGCGATTAAAGATAGAATAGAGTTTCTCGGTAGAGGAGGATCAGAAGTTAAATCAAAATTAAATCGTGAAAGATCACCGTAAGCTTTTGGATAAACTTTGTAAGAGGAAATTGTTGTTGAGGCCTGAACATCAAAATCTGGATTCGAGATTTCTTTTTTAGGAGAGAAATTTAAATCTGCATTAGTAATAAGATACTCATTATTTTTAAAAAATATTCTCGAACTATTGACCGGAGAAAATAGTCTTCCATCACCTTTTGGTCTATTTGGGCTTCCAGTTAAGTGAAGATCACCCCTCAAGGCAATATCCATTAGAGAATTAGTAATACGTATTGGATTTTCGGCCTTAACGTTTAAATTTAAATTTAAAATTTTAGAAAATGGTGATTCTTGATTTTTAGGAAGATATCTAAATTGCACATTGGAATTTGATTTTGACCCAAATTCATCTAATTCATTTAAGATTTGAGCTTTATTGATGAGAATATCACCACTCAAGCTATAGGGCATATTATTGCCAAGTAAAATTCCTTCACCAGATAAATTTATTGAGGACTTTCCTAATATTGGGATTTCCGCCTTATCTAAAATATATTTTATATTAACATCGGGCTCTTTATCATCAAAGAAGACATCTCCTTTGAATGCAATTGAACCACTTTCTAAACTTGTACTTAATTCGTTAATTTCTAATCTATCCTCAGATAAATCAATATCATATTTTAAATTGTTTATCGGGAAAGGCATTCCCTCAATTGTCATTGATAAGTCTTTCGCTTTAGATGAAAGTGCAAAGTAATATTTATTACCACGCCCATCAATTTTAAGAATACTTCGAATGAAACCATCTGCTGAAAGTATTGGCTCAGCTAAGATTTCAAGCAACTTGGAATTAAAATGAACTTCATGGGTGAGTGATACAGATTTTCCAAAAGTACCTGAACCTTTACTAGTTAAATAAAGACCTGGCTGCTTAATGTTAAGTCCCCAGTTTTTGATTTGATTGTTTTCAACAACAAACTGAGGAATAGAAGAAGAATAATTAACCTCAAAATCTTCATGCTTAAGCATTAAATCTTTAAGATTTGCACTCAAATCTAAAAGACTTAGGTCATTCTTAAATTCTGTATCAATATCTAAAATCAATTTACCACTGAAATCTTCATTGTTTATATGCTGACCCAAGAATGCAATTGCAAGAGGCCTTAGATTTTTAATATTAAACTTTAAGCTTGCTTCAGAGGAAGCTGTATTCTTCAACGAAAGATTTAAGTTTGAGCTGATCAATCCACCAAATAAATCAATCTCGCCTTTTAGTCTATTTGCTTGAACTTTGATATCTATATTTGAGTCATCAAAATTAAAATCTTGTGCTTTAGTATCAAAAATTTTCGAGTTTAAATTAACTTTTAAATTATCGCCTTGTCCTTCTCCGGAAACACGCCCAGATATTTTTGCATCTAAATTCGAAGCAAGAGATTTGATGTGATTGAATGAACTAGCAGAAAGATTATCCCAATTATATTTGAATTTCATTTTACTGCTAGGAAGGTGAATCGAAAAATCACCAATGACTGATCCATTATCTTTATCAAGATCTAAATTCATTAGTGAGAAAGTTTGATTTCTCATTCCAATATTAAAAATACCCGAATTAATAGTTTCACCATATGCAGTAAAATCTTTAAATTTTACATTGGCCTTAATAATAAGTTGATCAAGAGTCGTCTTGCCGTAGATACCAGCATCTACCTTGGCCGTAAAATCTGTGTCATCAGGAAAGAATGTTAGATTTTTAAAAACAGGATATAAAATTTGTGAGAGATCGTGATAATTGGTCTTATCAGTGTTTATTCCTAGTGCGATATCAAGATTATCATAATTAACCACCCCGCTACCGGATAAATGTGTTGAGCCTAAGTCGGACTCGACCTTCTCAATGACAACATTTGAATCTTTTAAATGAATGGTTATATCCTTATCGGCCCTACCAAATTTATAACCAAGAACTTCAAAACCATTTGTTTTCCCTGCTAAATTAATTGCAATATCGTCGAATGGTCCAAAAACACGAATACTTAGTTTCCCTTTCCCTTTAATTCCAATCCCTGCAATATCCCCAAAATCTTCTAAATCCACCTGAGAGTCAGGGGCCGAAAACAGCATTTTCTTTTCATCAATACTTGCTGCTAAATTAAGCTCTGAATGTGGAAGCTTAATGCTTGAATTGATGCTTGTTTTTTTATCGTCTACTAAAATGCTGGTTTGCTTAAAGGTTGCCTTTTTGATTTCTATAATTGGATAAGGCTTTTCCTTGGTACCAACAATGAAGCCAAAATTATTAATACTAAAATTGTCATGCACTGAAACTTGAATGTTTTTTGGTTGATAAGTTGTTGTCACGACTCCCGTTAATCTCCCCCTTAATACTTTTAGGCCCGGGCCAAAAAATCTTAAAATATTTTTTAAAGATACATTTTCAAGTCCAACAGAGAGTGATTGAGGTAAGACGATATTTTTTTGAATATTATAAACAACGGCTTTCTTTGGAAGAAATATTCGTTGCTTTTTATAGACCAAATTTAAATTAGATAATTCTATTTCTTTGTCTGATATCTTTAAATCAGTGTTTATTTTTTCCGCAAAAATCAGATTAGATTTCAGGTTTTCAATTTCCGAATAGACATTGCCAGCTATTTTTTGATTTCTCCAATCAATGTTAAATCTAAATCGCCCAATACCTGACAATATTTTAATTTTGCTTGAAAGACCTAGCTCTGACTTCAAACTTTTTAAATGTAATGTTGTTTCACCTGAGAAGTTTGCAAAAGCATTTTTAATTAGAAAGTAATTTTCTACTTTTCCTTGTATTAATATTGATTGCACATCATGCTGAACTTTTAATCTCTGGATGGTGATATTTTTTCGATCTATTTCAAGTTCACCCCAAACTTCATCAATCGAATATTTTTCAACAGGCAATTCAATATTTGAAAGATGGAAGCGACTAATAAATCTATCATCATGATTAAACAATTTAAGGCGTCGAGCTTCGAAGCTTTTATTATTTATGACCAACTTGGAATTTTCTATCAGGACAGTATCCAAACTGATGGGAAGATTTTTATTTAGATCAAAAATTTTATTTATAATTTCTCTATCAATTTCTTTAAGCTCTTCTTTAGATTCAGGTTGAGTAACGTTTATATAGGAGTCAGATAATCTAATTTCTCCAAAAGAGATTCTTTTTTCTTCAAATTCAAAAATGTTCAAATAAACACCAATCTGACCAATTTCTGCATAGAACTTTTTTTCAGGAGAAAATACTTTAGAGACATTAACCTGTTTAAGCTCCAGGCCTGGGGGAAAGAAACTAATTCCTATTTTTCTGATTCTAATATCTGTATCAGCTTTTTTCTTACTTACATCCGAAATAACTTTTGAAACTAATTCGGCAAATGTTCTTGTTTGAACAAAAATGCCTGACGCTGTTAAAAGCGCTATTACGATAAACAGAATTGAAGCAAAAATACTTTTAAACTTCATTTAATTTCTGCAACCTTTCTCGGGTTAATCGATAGTCAGATTTGATGGCCATAATTTGCTCTAAAATTTTCTTGGCACTCTCTTTTTGATTTAGCTTTAAATAAATTTCTGCTTGGCCATAAAGAAATGATAAAATATCTTCCATTTCACTTGTCTTGGTTAAGGCTTCAAAACACACATCTAAAGCGGCCCTATAATCTTTCAAGTGCAGTAAGCATGTTAGCTTTAAATATAATAACTTTAAGTAAGAATGATCATCAGGTGACAATATAAAGGCCTTTTCTATCAGGCATAATGAGTTCTTTGGCATATTTGCTTGAATAAATCCAGTCGCAAGATCACACAGCTGATTAAAGCTATATTCATTAAACTTGAATTCATGATATTCGTATTCTTCAGTTTCAATATTTTGAGACTCACTTTCCACTTCAATTTTTTCTTTAATATCAATTTTCAAATCTTCATCACTTATTATCGATTGAGATTCATTTTTCAAGCTTTCAATTTTTTTCTTAAAGAAGTAGCTTTTTAATTGTGGAAAAAATTTATCTAGATATACGAAACTATAGTCATCATGCTTTGAAATAATCTGAGCATATTCTGAGCTCTCGGCTTTCAAATTTAACATGTGCATTAAATTCAATGTATAGATCTCAAATTTAAATTCATCGAAGTAAATTATTAGCTCAACAAGCTTCTTATAATCGCTTTTTGTTTTAATCCCATTAAGATATAAATAGAGATACCCTACATAAATTTCTAAGGGGCTTTTTGCCTCTCCAATTTTTATAATTTTTAAAATGGATTCAAACTTCTCATTTAATTGCTTCAATTGCCTCTCGTGACAATGAATAATGAGATTTTTTAAAATACTTTCGGCTGACTGAATGTCATTCCTGCAAACTTCAATCGCTAATCTTTGTAGATTTAATTGAAAGTCATTTTTAAAATATTTTTCGACCATTTTTAAAATCGATGTAGGTATATATGGTCTTTGACTTTCAAATTGCCTTATTTGAAATTCAGAAATCAACTGGTAAAGGAGAGCTAGCTTTCCATTATTTTCTGCCCAGGCTATTTTGGTAATGATCAACTGATTAAAATTTCTTTCAAAATCTGCTGGAGAGATTTTATCTAGCCATTCAATGTTTTCATCAGCGACTTGAAAAACAAATTGTGTTGGTAGATATTTATTTTGTTGTTGAAGACATTCTAGATAAAGGTGAATAATTTCTCTTTCCGAACTTTTTAATAAAAGCTCAGACAATGCTTCTTCAGCTTCTTTAAATTTTGTCTCGGCCATCATTTGCCGAATTTTAGAAATAGACTCCAAGATGCCCCTTCCTGTGGCATATTAAACACTTAATTTTATTATACTTTTAAATCAGTTTTTTGGATAAATAATTGGTCGAAAATTGACTGTTTACGAAGTCAGGATCTTCCAAGATTTCTTTATGCAAATTGATATTAGTTTGAATACCACTGACTACTGTTTCATTCAAAACACGTTTAGCGCGAGTAATACAATTAGCTCGATTATCGGCCTGTACGATGATTTTTGAAATCATAGAATCATAGTATGGAGGTACGGTATATCCTGTATAAATATAGTCATCCGTTCTCACCCCAATTCCACCTGGTCGGTGATAATGTGTGATATATCCAGGACTTGGCATTCCTGTTTTAGGGTCTTCTGCATTAATTCGAAATTCAATAACATGATTTCTAAACATAATATCTGATTGTTTAAATCTTATTTGTTCGCCTTGAGCATGACGAATTTGCTCCGAAATTAAATCTACACCGGTACGACCTTCAGTTACTGGATGCTCAACTTGAATACGAGTATTCATTTCCATGAAATAAAATTTCTCAGTATCCTGGTCATAGAGGAACTCAACTGTCCCTACAGAATCGTAATTTACAAATTTAGCTAACCTTACAGCAGCGGCACAAATTTCTTCTCTCACTGCAGGAGATAAAACAGGAGAAGGAGCTTCTTCTAAAATTTTTTGAAAACGTCTCTGAATAGTACAATCTCTTTCACCTAAGTGAATAACATTACCATGCATATCTGCAAGAATTTGAACTTCAATATGACGTGGGTTCTGAATATATTTTTCAATGAAAAGTGTTCCATCACCAAAAGCATTCTTAGCTTCTTCTTGAAGACGAGCAAGAGCTGGCCATAGTTCCTCGAATGAATCGATTCTCTTCATCCCTCGGCCACCACCTCCAGCAGAAGCTTTAATCAAAACAGGGAAACCCATTTTTTCAACTTCTTTCTGAATATCACTTTCTGAAGAATCTTTGACGTATATAGGCTCTAGAGTTGGAACATTTGCTTTTTTAGCAGTAATTTTCGATTCAATTTTGTCACCCATAGACTGAATACACTTCACACTTGGGCCAATGAAAACTAATCCCCATTTTTCACACATCTCAGCGAATTCATCATTTTCAGATAGAAATCCATATCCTGGATGGATGGCATCAGCTCCTGTAATATCAGCAGCAGATAAAATTTGAGGGATATTCAAATAAGAAAAAGTAGATTTAGCTGGGCCAACACAAACAGATTCATCGGCCATCTTAACATGAAGTGAATCTTCATCAGCTGTAGAGTGAACTGCAACTGTTTCAATTCCAAGCTCTTTACAGCTACGAATAACTCGAATGGCGATTTCACCACGATTAGCTATTAATACTTTCTTAAATTTTTTAATTTCTGGTTTCATTAATTAGGCTTGATCTTAAATAACGGCTGACCAAATTCTACTAGTGATTCATTTTCCAAACAAATTTCAATGACCTCACCAGCAACATCAGCATCGATTTCGTTCATAATTTTCATGGCCTCAAGAACACAAAGTGTTTGGCCAACTTTAACTTTGTCTCCCACCTTCACATAAACAGGCTTACCTGGAGAAGGAGAAGAATAAAAAGTTCCAACAAATGGTGACTTAATAACATGAAGACCAATATCTGTTGCAGCTGCTTTAGCAGGGGCCTGATGCGCAGGAGCTGCTTGATGAATAATTGGCTGAACGTGCTGAATAGGAGCTACAACTCCTGTGGAAAAATTTACTGAAACTTTGAAATTAGATGACTCCACTGTTAATTCAGCAACGCCTTCATCTTTAGCAAGTTTCACAATCTCTTTTAAAGTTTCAATATTCATAATTACTTCGCTCTTTCTACGTATTCGCCTGTTCTAGTATCAATCTTCAAAATTTCCCCTTCTTTAATGAAAAGTGGAACGTTGACTTGAAGACCTGTTTCAAGAACTGCTTTTTTCGATCCACCAGTAGCAGTATCACCACGCATACCAGGATCTGTTGATACAACTTTTAAATTAATGAAATTTGGAAGTTCAATCGAAATTGGTCTTCCATTGTAGTAAAGGATATAAACTTTAATATTTTCTTGAAGATAGTATTTGTTGTCGCCAACTTGTTCATGAGAAAGGTGAACCATTTCAAAAGTTGTTTGATCCATGAAATTGTAACCATCGATATCACTATAGTTAAATTCCATTTCTTTTTCTTCCATATCTGGCTTGCCAACAGTTTCTACCCCAGCTTTAAAAGTACGCTCAATTGTTTGATTGGTTTCAAGATTTCTGATTCTTGTTCTTACAAATGCAGAACCTTTACCAGGATTCACGTGTTGAAAATCCACAATGATCCATGGTTTCCCTTCAATCTCAATTTTTAAACCTTTTCTAAAATCTGTAGTTTGGTACATAAACGATGTTCCCTTTTAATCGAGCTGCGACGATACTGCGACGTAATAACTCTGTTTTCCAAGTCCGCTCATTATGGCCGTAGCTGCTTTTGCCGTCAATAATGTATGTCTAAAGTCTTCTCTCTGATAAACCTGGCTTAAATGTACTTCAATTATTGGAATTTTAATGATTTTCAGAGCGTCATAAATGGCCACACTTGTATGGGAATATCCACCAGGATTAATAATGAGGGCGTCATAATCAGATGAAAGGGTGGATTGAATTTTAGAAATAATCTCACCTTCTAAGTTAGACTGGAACCAATCTAGCTTAGCCTTTCCTGCCAATTTGTTTTCAGTGTATGACTGAATCTCACCTAATGTCATTGAACCATAAACATGCGGCTCTCTAGCTCCAAGCATATTTAAGTTTGGGCCATTGATAATTAAAAATTTTTTCATTTGTTACCTGTGCGCGTTAGCTTCTTGTTTTATAAGAACTAAAAAATGATCAAAAACTTGGGAGACCTTTATTTCTTTTGGTGATTTTGACTTCACTTGTGTTTCAATTATCGAAATCAATTCATCATGTCCATCTTCTTCAGTAACTATTTCTTTACTTTGAGATGTCTTTCTTAACTGAATAACTTGTTCTAGTTTTTTCTTCGAGGGTTGATCATCTGGATTAAGTTCTATTATTTTCTCAAGTAACTCAATCGCCTTATCATAATACTGTTGGGCACAATAAAGATCTATTAAAGTGTGAGAAATAATAGGTGATTCAGAAGTAACTGATTGTGAATTTACTTCTTCTATATCTCCAAAATCTTCTTCAAATTCGTCAGCAAAATATTCATCCTCAAGACTTCTTTCTTGAATTTTTTCTTCCTTAAGAATCGGATGGGCCTCAAGGCCAGTTTTTTTCATTTCCCAATGAGATTCTTCTATTTCTTCAATTTTTGCTTCTTCTAATTTCGGCTTCTCAACTTCTTTTCTGAAAGGATTATTAAAATCTACCTGAACCCAATCATCATCAACTGCATTTGAGCTAATCTGAGGAAGGTCTGGAGCCTTTATAATTTGTTCCACAGATAGTTTTTTATGCCCAACTAATAAATCATCTTCCAGGCGTTTAACCTGTTCGGCAAAAAACTTATCCTGAGGATTCATGAAAAGAAGATACTTATAGGTATCAAGAGCTTCGTCTAAATTTCCCAAATGAGTGCAGGCGAGTGCAAAGATTTTTTGCATCGATACATTGTCGGCATTCTGAGCAATAATAGGCCTGAGTGTATTATAGGTTAATTCGTACTTAGCTTGATCATAGTAACAATGGGCAAGGACAACATAACCTAGAGGGTAATTGGGATGATTTTTAATCCCTTCTTTCAAAATCTTTAAAGCATCATCAATCATGCCAAGCTTACGAAAAGATTCCGCCAAAGGTGCAAACACCTTTGAGCGAGGATTCTTTTTGTACATATTGTAATACTTTGCCAGTAAGGCAGATTGATTTTTTTTCCCAATCATGGGTTCACCTTACATCTCAGCTTGCACTGAAGACTTAGCTGCCTGACGTTCTGAAAAACCTGCTTCTTCTTGGTTTAAGATTCTTGGAGTCATAAAAATAATTAACTCATTTTTTGACGTATCTGGAGCATATGGTGTTCTAAATAACCAGCCAACCAAAGGTAAATCTTTTAAAAACGGTATCCCTGAATGCTGCTCCAAAGTAGATGTTTGATAAAGACCACCAATCACTACTGTTGAACCATTATCTACAAGAACATTCGTTTTAATATTTCTTCTTGTTAAATTTGGTGGTGAATCAGTAGTTGGCCTAGTACCAAATGAAGACTTTAATAAATTAATATCAAGAGAAATAGCTCCATCATTGGTTACTTGTGGGGTCACATTTAACGTTACGTCTGCTGTTACGTTTTGGAATGTGGCCAGTGCTGGATTTTGTCCAGTAGCAACTTGCTGAACTCTAAAGCTCGTTTGTTCAGAACTTGTAATCGTTGCTTGCTTCTTATTTTGAGTCACGATTTTAGGAGTTGAGATAATTCTTCCTTTAGACTCAGATTCCATTAACTGCAAATTAAAATCTAAATTTAAAAGTCTTTTATAAACTCCAATCGTCATTCCTAAAGCACCAGGGGCCTGAACTGTTGGAGCACTACTAAATGAAAATCCTGGTCCAGTCGTAACAGGTAACGAAGTCGAAGCTGTAACTGGATCGTAACCAAAAGAAACCCCTCGAGAAAGACCTATTCTTTTTGAGTAGCTTTCAATCGCCTCAACAATCTTTGCCTCGATTAATACTTGTGGAGTTTGAGTATCTAAGGTTTCAATGATTTTTTTAATTCTATCAATTGAATCGACAGAATCTTTTACAATCAAACTATTTGTTCTTGAATCTTCTTGAAGAGTCCCACGAGTAGGAGTCAGATAGTCTTTAACAATTTTTGAAATATCTTCAAGTGTTGCGTAATTTATAGGAAAAACACGAGTTACTAATGGAACAAGTCCTTGTCTAAGCTGAGTCGCTTTTAACTCTTCTTCTTTTTCTTTAGATGCTTTATCTAATGTTTTCATGACAAGAATATTTGCATTCTTCTCAGCAACTAATTTCGAAATGTTCATGATCGTATCAAGTGCCTGATCCCAAGGAACATTTGTCAATGTAAGTGTTAAAGGAGCAGCGGCCGAAACATCTTTATCAATAATGATATTAAAACCAGATGTATCAGCAATCATATTCAAAACATCAGGGACAGGAATATCCCTAACATTGATTGAAATCTTTTTTCCGATATATTTTTTTGGCCCAGAGAGAGTCATATTTTCAAGAATATCCTCGATACTGCTTGATTTAGGGACATGTAGGCCTATTGAATCGCTTACTTCTTCTTTTGCGGCCGAACCAGACTCCATAGTTCGAATTTTATTTTTCGAAAAAACTCCAAATCTATTTTCTATATTCAAAACGATCTTATTTGGTGCATTTTCAAGCAAAGACCTGACATTATCTCTTAATTGAATAGCAAATCTAATGTCATTACTTGTTCCAGGTTTCTTGTAACCAGAAATATAGACAGCACTTCCAGGAAATTCAGAAGTATCAATTCCTCTAAGAAGTTTAGGCGAGACTTTAACATTTTTGAGATCAAGTATGATTTGCTTATCTTCAGTGACGTGAAATCTTTCAGCGGTTACATCTTTATCTGTTTCAATGATAAGCTTACTAACTTCACCTTCCTGGACGAAATTGACATTCTTGATTTCCTGGGCGTAAAGCGGGGAAACAAGAACCAGTAGGCTGAATAGAAAAAATCCTTTCTTCATCTTCTCTTCCTTAAGAATAGTTCTCTATATAAATTGTAAGAATTTTATTTCGAAATGGGTATAACCGTTTCTAAATATTCTTCTTGCCCATATACATTAATAATTTTCTCAACTAATACGATACCACCTGGAAGAATGGCCTTTAATTCGGCTTCTTCTGGGCCAACTTTCATTCCTTCTTTTAGGACAACAATACCCTTAGAAGTAGGATTTTTAATTAAAGCTCGACGCTCTTTTCCAATCATTACGCCAACAACTTTCATTTTATCAATCGACAAGTCCTCAACATCCTTCTCATTATCGATGTTACTATAGCGACCCTGCTTAAAAAAATAATTTTGCTTTTGTTCGGCTTTATCTTCAACTCTTGGCAAATTAGGTTTAAAAGGATCACGAAGTTCTAAAGGATTTTCTATTTTAGTTTTATCTTTAAAAAATGTTTGCAACTGGTCGTTAGGGGCAGCTACTGCCCCTATGATCCAGAAAAAGGATATTATAGCCAAGGCCTTCATGGATTTGCCTTTTCAAAGCCTCTATCAACTTTGAAATCTGGATTGTATCTAAAGGCCTGTATCACTGCCTCTCCATTAATCATTTGAAATCTTCCTTTCTGATTTGCAGAAGCAAGAACTAATTTCAAATTCTTAATATTGTAAATTCTGGTAGCATTACCAATTCTTTCAAAGAAAACCATGAACTGAAGAAATGTTCCTTTAGCAGTTAGATTATAATCTTTTGAAATATAATAAGAACTCGTGATTTCTTTTTGAGGAATAAGAGAAGGATCTTTAATATTAAGTACATTCATTTCATGATTTAAATATGTCATGATTTGAGTATCATTTATTTCTGAAGGCAGCTGCTTTTGTATCGATTCAATATTCTTAGCAACTTCTTCAACTCTTAACTTATATTCATCTGCTCTTTTAACAAATTCTTGAATTTCTTGAAGCTTTCTTTGAGTTAGTTGAATTTCATTATCAAGACTGGCCATTTGAGTTTCAACTGAGCTTACTTGGTTACTATGTTGAGTAAAATGCTCATACAGTCCATATAGACCCCAGGCCAGAATTAACCAATGAACGTTTACAATTATTTTATTAACTAATTCTTTCATTGGTCGAACCTCGCGATAATAAATTTGACTTGAAAGGATTCAATTCTCCTTTTCTCACCCTCTTTAACATTGCTGCTAGTACCAATGATATTTGCATCTTTTATAAAAACTGAAGAACGAAGGCTGGTTACAAATTTTCCAATGCTCGTATAATCGAGGGCCTCACCTTTAATGAGCATGACATCATTTTCAATTGATAACTCTTCAATCCAAAGCTCTGGAGGAATATTTTTAGCTATATATAATAAGAGACTTGAAGGATTCTTTTTCTCTGAGATTGCCTGCTTAACAGCAATCAATTTTTTACCTAAATTTTCTTCTTGCGCCTTCAGTTCAGTAATTTGTTTTTCAAATTCCTGTGTTTTAGATGCTTTAGTTTTTAAAGTATTTAATTGGATCTGCTTAGAAGTTAAGGCCTGATTTAAATTTTGCAATTGCTCTTCCCATACTGGGAGAAGAAAAAAGTCCGGCAAATAAATTAAAACGATAACAACAGCTAAGGCCTTGATTTTAATTTTTGTAAAATCAAAACCACCTATATTCGAAAAATCAAACTGCTTTTTAGTGTTATTAAGATTTATCTTAATCATATTTAGCCGTTTTTCCTCATGGCAAGACCAATCACCGTAGGGGCCATGGCAATAAATTGATCAAAATTTATATTTATCTTTCTTTCATCAATTTTAAATGCAGAAGTAATATCTAATTTTTCAACAGGAATACCAGCAGCTGTTGAAAGTTTATCGATTAACCCTGGAAGAAGGCTGGATCCACCTGTGACAAAACAATAATCCACTTTTTCTGCACTTCCTTGTGTCACATAAAAATTTATATTCTTTCTAACTTCTGCGACATGGTTTTCAGTTTGAACGTTAATAATATTCAAAATTTCTTGAGGTAAATTGCCTTTACCATCAACTGTAGATTTTAAATCTTCTGCCTCTTCATAACTTACTCCCATTTGCCTTTGAATCTCTTCAGTAATGAGACTTCCGCCAATAGGAATTTCTTTGGTAAATATTGGGCCACCTCTTTTATAGACAATAATTTTTGTGGTTTGTGCACCAAAATCTATAAGCAGAGTTCCTTGAGAGTATTTATCAAGTCTATCTCCAACAACTTCCTCAAATACGTTAGATAAAGCGAGAACATTTAGATCTACTATCTGAACTTTAAGTTTTGCTTCTGATAAAAGGGAAGTGAGATTATCAATGAGATCAAGTTTAGCAGCGGCCACCAAAGCATCTTCTCCACCACCTTCATTTTCACCCAAGATTGCAAAATCAATTTTTGAATCATCAGCGCCAAAAGTGATGTACTGTTCAGCTTCCCACATGATGTGGTCTTCAATCTCTTCTTTCGTTCCCTCAGGGGCACTAAGTCTTTTTGTCATTGTGTTTGGGCCAAAGAGCCCTAGGCACACAGATTTAGATTTTATATTGGCACGCTTAACAGCTTCAGTTATGGCTTCGATAATTTCAGATGGTTTTTGAATTTCATCCTCAATCAATGCTGCTTCAGATAAATTATAGACTCCAAATTTTTCAATTTTAAATTTGCCGGGATTTCCACTTAATTCGCACACCTTTACACTATGGGCGCCAATATCCAGTCCGAATACAGAACCGGAATTAAAGTTACCAAATAAATCATCAAATTGTTGTTTTAATGAGGCTGCCAAAGTCTTCCTTGCCTTTGATAGATGAAGTCATCATTACTATTATACTCAGGGCCAATAAGAATTATCAAGGATTTAGTAGTGCCCCGACAAATGGTCCGACCGCAATGATGCTTCCAAAAAAGTTCTTAGTTCAAATTCCAAAGATTAAAAACTGAACTTTTTCCGCTAATGTTGAAAAATAAATCTGAAAACTCCCAACTAGAATTATGTAAGGGCCAAAAGCCATTGGGTGATCTTTATTCATTTTCTTAGAGAGAATGAGTATCACCCCGATAAGTGCCCCTAGGAAGCAGCTAAAAAAAATTGTTCCTACAATCATCTTGGGACCTAAAAGCATTCCCAAAATTCCATATAATTTAATATCTCCACCACCAAGTCCAATTTGTCCTCGCAACTTATAAAACAACCAAGTAACGAGCAATGGACCGCCGAAACCAATCAAACCTCCAATAACCCAATAACTCCAGTGATGCATAATAAGTACATAAGGCAAAACAATAGCGATCAAGTAAATATTTAAAGAATCCAAAAGAAGGTGATGATCTAAATCGATAAACAAATGACAGATAAAGATACAAGCAATCAGAAAATAAAATAAAAATAGTCCAATGCTCATGCTAGTAAATTCATCAGGCAATAACCAAAACGCAATAATTCCTGTCAAAAGTTCAATGAGTGGGTAACGCCATGAAATTCTAGTACCACAAAAAGCACACTTACCCCTAAGGAAGAGAAAACTTAGTACCGGAATATTATGAAACCATTTTAGTTGATTGCCACAAACAGGGCAGTGGGATCTTTTAAAAACTAAGTCTTGCTGCTTTGGTAAACGTAAAATAACCACATTTAAAAAACTACCTACAAGACAGCCAAAAATAAAAGCATAGATAGAAAATAATACATTCATTAGTCTAAATTTTTATGGTTAAAAATCATGATGATTAATATTAATAAGAAAATTGAATACCCCATTCCATAAACCATATTAGGGATGAGATAACTTAACGGCAAATGAGTCTTATAGAGAATAAAATCTTTAAGATTCCATTTATAAAAAGCTGGCAATATAAATTGATAAATATCTAATAGGTTATGAAGAAACTTATTAGAGGCCACAAATGAAATATTTTGAGTTTCCTTTACCGAATAACCTAAAAACAAGATTGAAAAAGAAACAATCACTGACAAAACAGTATTCATAAAAAGTGATGCTAGAATCACTACTAAAAGTAAGACTAGAGATTCAATAAAGATAAATGATATGGCCCAAAATACTAACGGTGTGAGATCCCCGCCCAACATCACCGTAGCAATTAAAGTCATTGAACTCAAAATCAGCACATTAACAAACTGTATCGACATTAACCCAATTATTTTTCCCAGAATAAAAGCATAGCGAGGAACTGGCCGAGAGATGACCATATAAACAGTACGTGAATCTATCTCTTTAGATAATAAAGTCACCCCTAGGAAAAGCGAAATAGCAAGAGAAGACAAAGAAAGCATACCAAGACCAAAATCCAGGGTAACTCTTTCAGGAACTCCATAGGTAAATTCAGTGGCGATATAAGTTAAAAAGATAAGACCAAGACCAACAAAAAAAATATTAATTAAGATCTTACTTTTAAGAATCTCACGAAATGTATAATAGGCAACAGTTCCAATTTTTTGCATCAACACTATTGCCCCCTCGTGTGATAAAAAATCTCTTCCAAACTTGGTTTAACCAGTTCTAAGCTAAGGATATTGGCCTGAGAGCTGACTAGCCTTCTTAAAACTTCATCTTTATTTTCGGCACTAATCACAACTCTTGTAACGTTTTCTGCTAACTTTATTTTTTCTTTGTATTGGATTGCAACATCAGAGTCGGATTGAAAACTAATCATGTACTCTTGATTTTTTACCTGACTCATTAACGCACTCACGGCCCCATCATAAATTAATTTCCCTTCTTTTAGGAAGATTACGCGATCACAAATTTCCTCAACATCTGGAACAATATGGCTACTAAAGAAAACTGTTCGCCCTGCTTTATGAACTTCAATAATAACATCTTTTAATTCTTTCCTCCCGATTGGATCAAGGCCAGAAAGAGGTTCATCTAAGATAATCAATTTAGGGCCATGAAGTATCGTGGCCAAAAAACCTATTCTTTGAAGCATACCTTTTGAATAAGTTTTAAGTTCTCTTTTTAAAGCGTAATCAATTTTGAATCGAGGGGACCAATTTTCAATTTCGTGCTTAATTTGATTATCTGTTAACTCAGATAATCGACCCATAAAATGCAAGAACTCTTCACCAGTTAAATTCTGATAAAAATATGGTCTCTCAGGAAGATAACCAATATTTTTAAAAATTTCTTCGCGTTTTACACCAAGTTGAGGAGAAAAAATAACTTCCCCGCTTGTTGGCCGAATAAAATCCATAATGATTTTTAGAGAAGTTGTTTTACCGGCCCCGTTTGCTCCAAGAAAACCAACCATGGATCCTTCAGGAACCTGGAACTGAACTTCATCTAAGGCCTCAAAAGGTTGACCTAACAGCTCGGACTTAAATACTTTCGAAACTCTTTCAAACTGAATCATAATTAATGGTATGAATTCCAATTTTAAAAGAAAACAAATATTTCAAACAACCTTACTCGCCGGCATCGCACTTTGCTCACTCACTCTGAGTGGTTATATAAATTTAAAAACTCCAAAACCAGTACCCATTATCACTAAGCAAGATACTGCTCTAAATTTTAACCGTGATCTTTTAGGCATCATCAGCATGGGTAATAAAAGGCTGCTTGTTGATCTTATATGGATTCAAACCTTAATTGAATCAGACATGGATCATTACAATTCTGAAGACCTCAAAAATTGGATGTATTTGCGATTTAAATCAATTGCTCATCTTGACCCAAATTTCTATGAAAACTACTACTGGGGTGGACAGTATCTTTCTATTGTCAAAGATGACCTTGTAGGGGCCGCTGACTTACTAGAAAGTGGACTAAAAATATTCCCCAATGATTTTCGTCTTAATTACTTTCTAGGATTTAATTACTATTTCGAAATGAGTGACTATCAAAAAGGAATATTCTATTTGGAAAAAATCATCAATCATCCAAATGCTCCCAAGTTCATTCCAAGCTTAATTCTTAAAATGAAAGTTGAAATGGGATTTAATTACGACACTGCACTCATCTTTCTTGAGAATCAAATCAAATCGGCCAAAGAAGATAACTTAAAAATGAAACTCACTTCTGATTTCTATGCCCTGAAAGCCGAGAGGGATTTAAAGTGTTTAAATCAAAAACAATCAAACTGTGATATAAGAGATGCTGAAGGTCATTATTATGTCCTAAATAATGGCCGCTATTACAGTCAAAAAATGTTCCGCCCTTATAGGCTTAAAAAAAGAGGGGACCAATCGGCCCCCTCACTCATAAATACTTTTGAATAATTCTTAAAAACCATTTCTAATTGTAGCAAAAACTTTTTGCTCGTTAACTGTCATATGAGATGAATCAGTGGTTTTTACATAATCTTTATGAACGATCCCAGCTGCACCTGCAGTAAATTTCATATCGGTACTTGTTTGTGTACCAAGTGATGTGCTAGATAAGTGTGTCTGATCGGCAACTTTGTCACCAATTTTTTTACCGGCCAAAAAGAAAGTATTTTTATCAGCTAAAGTTGTTGCAGCCGCAGGACATTCAGTAATATTCAAGCCAGAATTCTTAGCTGAATCGTGTGCTCCAGCATCAATAGTTGCTCCCGCATTAAACCCAGTTGTGTAGTATCTGCTTGGAGCTTCATTCGATGGATCATAGCCCATATATCTTAAGCAATTGTGGTAAATATTATAATCAGAGAAGAAGGCTGCTTCTGCTGTATAAATTGCAGAAAGTTGTAGTTTTGCTTCAGCTGTTTTTGAGCGAGCTTGATACTTCTGAAAATTTGGAACAGCTACTGCCGCCAAAAGACCAATAATAGCAACTACCACCATGAGCTCTACGAGCGTAAAACCATCGTTACGCTTAAGCGTTTTCATAAACGTTTTCATCTTGACTCCTTGTCTGAATCATTAAGAGATTCAGCATCGTTGTTAATAGCTTTCATTTAATATGATATTGAGAATCACAAAAAATTACAGCCCTATTGATAATTCTAATCTAAATTTTAAAAAATCTAAGTTCACTTTATCAAATTTCTGGTATTTCCAACATTTCGGTAAGTTATGCCTCTTATTTTAGTGCCCCTATCTTTATTTATTTTAATCATGCCAAAAAGCATTGGCAGTTTATTCTCCGCCGCCGCCTGCTGACATAAATATTGGCAAATACATCGCAATCAGAACGAAGGCTATAACACCTCCTAAGACAACGAGTATGAGAGGTTCAATAAGTTTGGTCATCTGTTGAACAAGATCCTCAACTTCTTCTTGAAGCACATCAGAAACTTTAATGAGCATCATATCTAAATTACCGGTTGATTCTCCCACCTTCATCATTTGATTAATGAGAGGAGGGAAATAATGAATCCGACCAAGGGGCTCTGTTATTGATTTTCCTTCAATCACAGCCTTTCTCACTCGTCTTAAATCTTTAGCAATTTGTGTGTTATCGATTGTATCAATACATATTTCAAGAGCATCGATGATTGGAACCCCAGCTGCTAGCATTGTTGCCAGGGTACGAGTAAAAGATCCTAAATTTCCTTTGATGACAAGACCTCCAAACAAAGGAGCATTCATGGTAAATCGATCCCAAACCTGCTTACCGTGGGTGGTACGGATAAAATTAAGAAACATGATCGTTCCTGCAAAAAATCCCGCAAGTAAAAGCAGGGTATAGTGTTGAAAAAAAGCAGAAATATCCATTACAACCTGAGTAACCCAAGGGATTTCTTGTTTTGAATCTTGAAGAATTTCAACAAACTTCGGCACCACAAAAGTCATTAAAATAAAAACGACAATAATCCCGGCAATCACAACAATCACTGGATAAGTAAGGGCCGACTTAACTTGCTTTTTTAATTTTTCAGCTTTTTCTAAAAACTCGGCCAACTTAACTAAAATGGTATCCAAAATACCTGCCGCTTCTCCTGCTTTAACTAATGAGCAATAAAGTTTATCAAAGCCTTGCTGGCTTGAAAGAGCGTCATATAGTGTCTTTCCTTCCTCAACTTGCTTTGCGACGTTTTTAATTGTTTTCTTAAGAGCGAAATTTGATTCCTGTTTATGAAGGATCTCTAAACTTTCTAATATCGGAACTCCTGCATTGATTAATATAGAAAGCTGCCTGGTAAACCGCATAAGTTCAGGTCGGCCAAAAGGTTTAGCTAAACCTTTATCAACAAGAAACTGACCTAAGTCTGCCTCAAAAAAAGAAGGTGAGAATATTTTTGTTGGACGAATCTTTTGACGACGAAGAAGTTTTTTTGCCTCTCTAGGAGATTCAGCTTCTATCGAGCTTTCAACTTTTTTTCCTTCGGCGGTGAAACCGATATATTTAAAATTCGCCATCGTTATCTCTTCTTAGGAGTGTTTGTAATTCCAAGCATTCGAGCAAGTTCCTCAGGGTTATTTGAAAAAGTCATGGCCGTTTCCGGTGTTATGATTCCAGAATCAAGACTCTTCTTAATATTTTGATTCATGGTAATCATCCCAGTTTCTTCTTGCCCAATTTGCATTTGAGAATAAATCTGGTGAGTTTTATCCTCTCGAATTAAGTTTCTAATTGCAGGAGTAATCCTCAATATTTCTTGTGTAAGACATCTTCCTTTAGGCACCTTAGGAAGAAGTTGTTGAGCAACGACCCCTTGAAGAACAAAGGAAAGTAATGTTCTAATTTGTTCCTGCTGATCATGAGGAAATACGTTGATGATACGGTTAATGGTTTGAACAGTGGAGTTGGTATGAAGTGTTCCGAAGACAACGTGTCCGGTTTCTGCAATTGTTAGTGCAGCTTCTATTGTTTCAGGGTCACGCAACTCACCCACTAGAACGATATCCGGATCTTGTCTTAGTAAAGATTTAATCCCTCTTCCAAAGCTTAAAGTATCTACACCCACTTCACGTTGATTAACTAGTGAGAGTTTATGTTGATGCACAAATTCAATAGGATCTTCAAGCGTAATTATATGGGATGCCGAATTTGTATTGAGCTTATCAATGATAGAGGCCAGAGTTGTTGATTTACCAGAGCCCGTGGGTCCGGTGACAAGGAATAATCCAGAGGCAACATTAACCATTTCAAGTAATACCGGTGGTAATCCGAGAGCTTCAAAATCAGGGATCAAACTTGGAATTTGCCTAAATACTGCAGCGACTGCACCTTTTGAATAAAATACGTTAGCACGAAATCGAGCAAGACCTTTTACTCCGAATGAAAAATCAAGTTCCAAATTTTTTTCTAATTCAGCTTTCTGTTTCTCAGTCAGAATTTGATAGATCAGTCGTTTTGTATCTTCTGGAGTTAAACTACCTACTTTTACTCTAACAATTTCTCCACTAATTCTCATCCCTGGAGCAGAACCTACAGTGATATGCAAGTCGGAAGCCTGATTATCTACCATGACTTTGAAAAGTTGCTGAATCTGCAAATTTCCAATTCCTTGCTCTGGTGAAGTTCTTGTTTGTGTATTCATAGTTTACCTCTAAAGCTGATCAGAAGCTGAGTTTGATACAGCTTCTTCTAAAGTCGTAAGTCCTTGAGCTACTTTTGTTAAAGCACACATTCGTAATGTTTTCATTCCATCTCTTATGGCCTGCTTTTTAATATCATCTGACGAAGCATTCTTTAAAATGAGTTCACGAATTTTAGGTGTTATCTGCATAACTTCATAAATCGCCACTCGGCCCTTATATCCAGTATTATTGCAAACATCACAACCTCGCCCTTTATGAACGCGTATTTTAGATGCTGATGTCGGAGCAAATCCAACTGAAACAAGCTCCTCTAAAGAAACTTGAATTTCTTCTTTGCAGTTGACACAGATTTTTCTGCACAACCTCTGAGCAACGATGACATTTAAAGCAGCAACCACAAGAAATGGTTCTATCCCCATATTTAACAATCTTGTCACTGTCGCTGGAGCATCATTCGTATGCAGTGTTGATAAAACTAAGTGACCAGTTAAAGCGGCTTCAACAGCAATCTCACCAACTTCTAAATCTCTGATCTCACCAACCATGATAATATCAGGATCTTGACGCAAAAATGCCTTGAGGGCGGTCGCAAAAGTTAAGCCGACTTCCTTTTTAACGTTAACTTGATTAATACCTTCTAAATTAAACTCAACTGGATCTTCCGCTGTTGAAATATTATTATCAGGAGTATTTAAATCTGCGATTGCTGAATATAATGTTGTCGTCTTACCAGAACCTGTTGGACCGGTAACTAAACACATTCCATAAGGCCGGTGTATTCCTTCTTTAAAAACTTCTAATTGTTTTGGTTCAAAACCAAGCTTAGTCATATCTAGTTGCAAATTAGTTGAATCTAAAAGTCGTAGAACAATCTTTTCACCAAACAAGGTAGGTAGGGATGAAACCCTGTAGTCAACAGGATGGCTTCCTAAAGATAGTTTAATTCTTCCATCTTGAGGCTTTCTTTTTTCAGAAATATCCATTTGGGCCATAATCTTCAAACGAGATAATATTGCTGGCATCATCGACTTAGGTGGTTGAGCAATTTCAACTAAGTTACCATCTATTCTTAAACGAACTCGAAATACTCTTTCATAAGGTTCAACATGTATATCTGAAGCTTTTTTGACATAGGCCTCGGCCAAAAGGCGATTAACAAAAGTTATCACGTCATCAGAAATCTCTTCTTCTTTGACATTCTCTTCAACAGTGTTCGAGTTAATTTCTTGAATATTATAAAGAAGATCCTCGATTGAATCCTTAACACTTGAATAAAGAAGCTTCCAAGATGAAATATTAGTTAAAATAAATTCAACTTGCCTTTTATAAATATCCGAAAGTTCTCTCGCCTCTGCGATGACACTTGGATCAAATGTTGCAAGAGTAACCTTGTTGGCCGTTTTTTGTATTGGTATTGAACGATACTTAATAACAAATTTCTTCTTTAATGAAGAAAGGGTGTCCGGAGGGACTTTGGCATTTTTTAAATCTATAAATGGAATGGAGAATTTCTCAGAACATAATTTCGCAAATTTATTTTCATCGAAGTAGGGCATGGTCAAAAGTTCAAACTCATTAATCTCATCTTCTTTACCCATAGAGAGACGTCGCAACTCTTTTAAAGTTGCCATCCCTGTATTGGTAACAATATCAATGAATTCTTTTCGAATCATACTTCAATAACCTTTTAATACTGTATCTAGTATTTCGGGTTATTCAGGACTTAAGTTTAGGATTTATTACTTGCCAAAAATGCACGGCTGCTTTTGCTTGGAGATAAAGCATCTCCTCACCGTCTTGATAGATTTTTACTTGATCAGGAAGGACAAGTTTATGAGGAGGAAAAGAGTAGTTTAGATCCCAAAAAATAAAATCAGGATTTAACTTCCCTTTAAATTCAAAATTTCGTGAACAACAGTTGACTACTATCGTTTGCCATTGAGAATCTTGGTATTGATTTAAATCTAAATCTGAAATATCTCCATAGGCTCTTCTACTAAACTGCTTAAAAGGAATTTTAAATTTGTTCGCAACAATGACTATCACCTTGGCCATCACTCCATCACCCAATATCAGCAGAGTTACATTTGGAAAACTTTTCTGATAATTGGCCAAAATCTCTTCGACTGCCAAAATATCAGTATTTGTTCCATAAATGCCATTTTGATTAAACCCAATGGTGTTTATCGCCCCAATCTCCATGACAATCTTTGATTCAATTTTAACCTGATCAAAATAAAATCTTTTATACGGAGCAGTGATATTTATCCCATCATACTTTAAAAGCAGATCTTCAAGCCGAGGGACTTCTTTGGGATTTTCAACTTCTATAAGGTTATAGTGACTTAATTTATCCCCTAAAATTTTTTGATAAAGCGAAGGCGAGAGGGAGTGCTTTATCGGATATCCAATCAGGGCCAATTTCATTTAGGCTGCAGGAATTGCTTCGCAAATTCCACGTCCGACTTGATTTGACTAATAAGATCATTCACTGTTGAAAATTTCTTCTCATCTCGAATTTTATGCAAAAACAATATCTGAAGATTTTCACCATAAATATCCGAATCAAAATCAAAAACATTCGTTTCAATATGAATTTGATTAGTATCCTTAAAGGTAGGATTATTACCAATATTAGTTACAGAGTTATACATCATCCCATTATAAAGAGTTCGAGTTATATAAACACCCTTACGAGGAACTAACAAATCTTGAGAGACTTGAATGTTTGCAGTTGGAAATCCAATTTTTTTTCCTCGCCCTTCCCCTTTAACGACAACACCTTCTAAGCTAAAAGGGCGATTTAAAATTTCATCTACCTGATCAATTAGGCCTGAATGAAGCTTTTCTCTAATTAAGCTGGATGATACCACGTGATTGTTAAATTCAAACTTTGGTTGAATTTCAACTTTAATACCTCTTGGAGTACATATATTTTTAACAAGATCAAAATCACCCTGTTTATTTGCACCAAAAGCAAAGTCGTATCCAAGGTAAAAGTTTTTTAACTCAGGGTAAGATAATAAATAGTTTTGAATAAAACTTTCAGGTGCCAGCGTACTAAAATCCCTTGTGAATGGAAGCTCGATTAAATAATCTACACCCAGATTCTGTAATAAAACTCTTCTTTGTTCATAGCTCGAAATCAAAAATCTTTCTTTCTCAGGCTGAAGTATCTTTTGTGGATGTGGAATAAAAGTTACCACCACAAACAGTAATTTATTTTTCTCACAATCCGATTTGATTTTTTTTAGCAATTGGCGATGTCCTATATGAACACCATCAAAATTTCCAATTGTTAATCCAATGGCAGGGTACTCACCATTTATTTTGGAAATTTCTAAGAGATTATGAAGAACTTTCATTTTTTAAACTCTCGATATAACGCCCTAGGTCCTTAAAATATTCAGCTTTATAGGCAAATGTCATTGCAGTCTTGCTTGCTGAGTATTCCTTATAATCATTTGAATTCAACAAATCAATGAAATAGCTTTTCGCTTCCTCTGATATGGTAGATTCTCTAATAATTGAAATTGGCGATCTTCCAGTTTGCTGGATGATAGGTGAAATCCAACGAGTAAATTCAGATAAACTAAACTGACCTTTTTTAAACTCACTTGGAATAAGAGCACCATTTTGCTTGAAGCGAAACCCCGGACTCTTAATAAAAAATCCTAGAGCAATAAAAAAAGCGATAGCTGCAAGAGACAGATTTAAATAGGGCAACCATCGATGATACTCCTGAACTTCCGATAAAGCAGGGCCAGCTAATCCTTGAACTTTCTTAGGCACATTCTGAATTTCAGTTTCATTCTTTAGAGCAGAAGGAGTTGGTAACTCTTCACTTGGTCGCTCACTCTCTGCAGTTCCTCCGGCAATAGTAATTTCCGGAATTGATAATGTGGTTGGAACATATTTATTGGCCACAGGATCAAAATAACTTAAGACAACATTAGAGGCAGGTAAATTTAAATTTTTCTTTGCTAAAAATGTATAATCAAATGTTTTAGTTGCGACATCATGATTAGAAATCTTGAGATCTCCATTTGTTTCGAACTCTTCAAGGGCCGGATTTTTTATAATCGCAGGGGCTTCCAAATTTTCTAAGGCCCCTCCTCCTGTGACAGAAAGCTTAACTTCCAAAGGCTCATTTACAATTAGCTTGTTTTTTCCAAACTGAATTTCAAAATCATGTTTGCCTATCAGTCCTGTGAAATGAACAGGTATTGGAGTTGGTAATGGTTTGACAATAATTTTAACAGGCTCACTAGAAAGGGTTTTATTCCTATAATCTCTTGCAAGACCAAAATTGGCAAAAGGATCACCTCTCGTTACAGTTGGAACCATTGCTGATAATTGAATTGAATCAACTCTTAATTCACCAATCTTTTCAGGAAAAATTTTTGCCGCATATATCTGATTTCGGATATAAATCTGACCATCAACTGATACTCTTTCTGAACGATCAGCATCCTGTAAGAATCGCTTTAAAAAATTATTTAATTTAGGATATTTTTTAACGTCAATATTGTTGGCCAGAACCCTGCTATACAAATAATACCTTACAACTATCCCTTCACCTAAGAAGACTTCCTTTTTAGGAACATCCGCCATCACAAAAATTTCAGGCATCTCTTCAGGTTCTTTAATAATATTAAAATATAAAGTCGCGGGCCTTAAAACTTTGTTTCCTATCTGAACAGTTATCTCTCTTAATGATGCAGAACCGACTCGATTGGCGACTAACTCATAAACAAATGTCATCTCTCTACTTACTGTAAGCTTACCATTAGCATAAACAGTTCGAGTAGATATTCCCTGATTTGATTTTCCAATAACTTCAACCCCTGCAGGGCTAAAATTAATTTCTGGTTCCTCATCTGATTCAGTAAAAATTCTAAAATAAACTTGAAATGTTTCACCAACGACAGGCTTTGGAGGATTTGTTTCAATCTTTACATCATCTGCAAAAGCAAAGCTTAAATGAAATAACGCCAATATTAAAATTAAGCACTTCATATTACCAATCCTTCACTTTACGATCATTTCTTCTTTTATTTAAATCTCTTGTCCCATTCTCAATTAATCTCATTTGTAATTGCCGATCATCAGACATTAATTGTTTTAATTTTGCGGGAATCTTCTGAGGAGGCAAAGGTCGTTCAGATTCTTTGTTCTGATCCTTTTTTTGCTCATCATTTTGATCATCTTTATTCTCATCTTCTTTCTTATCTTTATTACTTTTGTCTTTTTCGTCTTTGTTAGGCTCTTGTGATTGTCCTTGCTTTTTTTGTTGATCTTGTTTTCCCGAGCTCGGCTTTTGATCTTGTCCAGAGTCTCCATTTTGATCCTGTTTATTTTCAGATTCTTTTTTATCTTGCTTTTCTTTCTGCTTTTTCTTTTGTTGTTCTTGCTGCCTAAAGTAAGAAACAACATTCTTATCCATAATCTCAGTTATCGGAGAATTAGCAGGGAGAGAATCATGCAGATTTTGATAAACCTTAAGTCCCTCTTGTGGTTTTTTATTTTCTAACAAAGCAGTCCCGTAATTAAGATATGCTTCAGGAGGAATAGATTTATCAATTTTATTTAAAGGTAAATTCTCTTGGTATAAAGATAAAGCTTCTGGTTTTGCTCCGGCCTTGTAAAGGTCATCTGCCAATTTAATCTTTTCTAATTGATTAAGATTACCTTTTTGCAACTCTTGCATTTTAGAAACGATTTCAGGGGATAAATTAGGCTCTTCCGATTTCGCTGGAAAATAGATGAGAAAGAACAATAAAGAAAATATTCTTATAAACTTTGATAAATATGAGAAGCATAGCAAAACTAATGCTGGAACAACAATCCACTCCATCATGACTGGCCTAATAATTAAATCTTGCTCTTCGGTCGCTTTAGATTTTTCCGACTTAAAAAAATCAAGAATTTCGTCAGAAGGAAGACTGTAGCTATTAGCGATCCAATATTTTGAGGAATGTATATCAGCGGCAACAGCTTTAAAATATTTCTCATTTAACTTAGTTATTACGTCTTGGCCTCCGCTCTTTTTATAACCGAATCTTATTCCATTCCTACTATCATCGAGAGGAATTCTTCCCCCATTAGTTGTCCCTATTCCAACCAATGCGACATGAACTTCTTTGGGAATTTTTAAATTAATTCCTTCAGAGGTTTCTTCACCGTCTGTTAAAACTAATATGTTTCCAGATGATTCACCACCAGACTCCTTAAAATATTGTAAGCTTTCTTGAATGGCCTGAGAGACTGCAGATGAACCATTTTGATTTTTTAAGAATTTTATACTTTCAAGTCTTGAGTCGATCAAATCGAGGTCATTAGTAAATGGCACAATCTTTTTTTGAATCTCTGCAAAAGCGACTATCGCAATTTGATGTCCTGCTGCTTTTCTTGCAAAATGTTTTGCAATTAATGCAGCTTTCTGAAGCCGACTTGGGCCAACATCTTCGGCCAACATACTTGCCGAGGTATCAATTAAAATAATAGTTCTATCTTTAGGAATAGGTGTTTTAATTCTCTCTTCTGGCCCTCTAGCATCCAATAATGCAAGTAAAAGAAGTGAAAAGCCTGACAAAAAGAAGAAGGTCGACAGATAACTAAATATACTTCTTTTATAAAACCAATATGTTTTAACCAATCTAAAAAATCTTTTCTCCATCAAAACAACGATAAATCCAAAAACACCGATGGCCAGCAAAAGACCTGGTAAATAACTTAAGTGCAGAAAATTCATACAACGTCCTTTAAGAGAAGACGTCTGAGCACTTCTGCTAAAAATATAAGTCCAATCCCAATAGCTAAGTAATAATAGTAGAGCTCATCATAAACAATTTGATGATTAACATTAATTTTTGTTTTCTCTAAGTGTTGAATATCATCCATGATTTCTTTAAGACCTCTTTCACTTTTTGCTGGATAAAATTTTCCACCTGTAAGATCACTAATCTCTTTTAACACTTTATAATCAATTGAACCTCCTGGTATCAACTGATACTGGGTTCCAAATATACCATTACCAACAGGAATTTTTGCATCCTCATCAGTTCCTAGGCCAATAGTATAAACTTTAATTCCAAACTTTTTAGCTTCTTCAGCGGCCTGTAGAGGAGTCATGGTTCCAACATTGGCCACACCATCAGTGAGTAAAATAATGACCTTGTTTTTAGTTTCACTATTCACGGCCCGAGCTACAGATAAAGCTAAACCATCACCAATATTTGTCCCACTTCCTAAGTAGCCGATCGAAATCTCTGAAAGTACCTGATCCACTAACTGAGGATCCGTTGTTAAGGGAAGCAAAGTAAATACTTTTTCAGAAAAGATAACGATGGCAATTCGATCTGTTGGCCGCATTCTTACAAACTCTCGAATTTTCTCTTTCGCTACTTCCAAGCGATTTGGTCTAATATCTTCGGCCAACATTGATCTGGAAACATCAATACATAGAACGATGTCATTAACTTCTATATTACTTGGGGAAAATTTTTGAGGCTTACGAGGCTGCATTAAAGAGTAACTTAAATAAGCCCATCCTGCTAAACCTAATATAAACAGACCCACACGAAGCGCTTTCTTCCACCATTGAAAGCTTGCTTTTTGTTGAGGAAAGTAAAGCTTAGCTCGAACAAAAACTTTCCAATAATCTAAGACCCAAAGTATAGTCGTTGCAATACCAATCCATACTAATGCAGGATTTTTATATTCCATTAAAGCCTCCTCGAATTTCATTTAAAAATTCTTGGTATGCTTTCATGACTTCATCTTTTTCGATTTCAGTTTGATTAGGTTTAAATTGATATTTAAATAGTACTTTCTCTAAATTTTTTAAAGGCTCTGTTAAATGTGGAAATGTTTTTAAATAAAAACTCTTATTTTGCCAAATCAATACAACATCGTGAAAGCTAGTCGCCCCATAGATTTCAACTTTAATTTTTTGTAACTCTTCTTTTCTGCGCTTTTTATTTTGTAATTTCTTAACAATTCTCCAAGCGAAACCGCTCACAAAGCCAAGAATTGATAGGATCAATAAAACAAGGGGCCACTTAAACTTTTCAGGAATTGAAAAATTTCCAAAAATAAGATTTTCAGCTCCCTCTGTTGGAATAATTCTAACATCACTCCAATTAATGATGACATCTTGCCCCTCAACTTTATCAGTAATTGAGGCAGATTTTGGAACTTTAACAAAAATCACCTGAACATCAGATTCAAAATTATTCGATTTCTCTTTTCTAATAAATGGGCCAATACGGTAAAAATAAATTGTTTCACCAAAATTCTTCCCTGTTAGCCGATTTAAAGGCAGTGCCTCCATGGTGTTTATTGGTGCCACTAAAACGGCCTTTTCAAGACTACCTTGTTTGATGGCATCTTTTGGCAATTGAAGCTGCAGACTCAAATTGGCCCAAGCAGAAAATGATATAATAAATAATAGAAGAATCTTAATCACACCAACTCTTTTACAAATTTTTCTAAATATCTTTCGTTAACGCCTATTTCGTGAAATCGCTCTTTTAATATAAATTTATCTTTTTCAATACCCTTAACTTCTGAGACTAATGATTTTCCATTTAAAGGATTTTTTGTTTTAAACAGAAATGGGAAATCAGTGTTCTTATCAATTGGGGAATAAATTCTAAAACAATGCATGTTTTTTTTATTTAAAAGCTTTTCCCAAAGATCTTTATTACTCATTAAGCTTAAATCTCCTAAGTAAATAACTTCCTTTCTTTTGGCCAGAAATGCTTTTAATTGAACAATTTTATTATCCTCTGACTGATCATTTAATTTCTTACTTTGTTCAATAATAACTTTTCCATTTTCATCCAAAAGACCTAATCGTTCGATTGTTGAAATGAACAAAGTCAAACCTTCTCTACCTTTTTTGGGAGGAAGGCTAATTGTTTTATTGGCCCAAAGTACAACTCTTATAACGTCGTGAGTTTCACCTGCGAGTAAATAGAGCAAAGCTGTAATTTCAATGATGGCCTGTAATTTCGAAACTCCATTATATCCATAGAGTAAAGTTTCACTGAGATCGATAAACACGACTATCTCTACATTCCGCTCTTCCTCAAAGGTTTTAATGTAGACATTAGGAGAACGAGCAGACAGTTTCCAATCGATGAATCGAACATCGTCCCCTGGAACATAAACTTGATGTTCGCGAAATTGTAATCCAGACCCACGAAAATGAGACTTTAACATACCAGTAGCGTATGCATTCGAGTTTCGGAAAATATGCGTCTGGATCATTCCAACAACGCGCTCGATCTCCTTTAAGTTCATATCAAATTACATTTGCCGCTATGGTCGCTACCATATGTCTTGTATTCAATTTATCTATTTGTGCCTCATAAGAAGGAATCACTCTATGTCCAAGTACCGATGGAACAATTGAAAGGATATGTTCAGGAGTAACAAAATCTTTTCCTTCCATAAAAGCTTTAAACTTGGCAATTTTATAAAGCCAAATTGAAGCTCGAGGAGATGCTCCTGCTAGAATCGCACCATCAAACTTTTTCAAGAAAAATTTACTTCCAGGCCTGGTTGCGTGCACCATTCTAATAATCATATCTTTTATTTTATCATCAACATAAATTGATTCGACTTTCTCTTTCATTGCAAAGAGATCTTGTTCGTTCAAAATTGGTTTTAAATCTAATTGTTGAGATTTTAATCCTAATACACTTTTCTCTGCTTCAAACTCTGGATAATCCACAGAAATTTTCATCATAAATCTATCAAGCTGGGCTTCTGGCAAGTTATAAGTACCTTCTTGCTCAATTGGATTTTGAGTTGCTAGCACAACAAAAGGTGAGGGTAGGCGATGAGTCTTATCACCAATCGTAACCTGCTTTTCTGCCATCGCCTCTAAAAGTGCTGCTTGGACTTTTGCAGGTGAACGATTTATCTCATCTGCTAAAACCAATTGAGTAAAAATCGGTCCAAACTTTGTAGAAAACTCCTGTTTCTGTTGATTGTACATCATCGTCCCAATCAAATCGGAAGGCAAAAGATCCGGAGTAAATTGAATCCTTTGGAATTGCAGATGACATAGTTTACTCATGACAGAAACACTTAATGTTTTACCTAGACCTGGCAAACCCTCAATTAATAAATGTCCTTCGCAAACTAATGCAGCAATAATGGACTCCAATAATTCGTCTTGTCCAAAAACAATTGTTTTTGCCTGACCAAGAACTGTGTTAATTTTTTCTTGCAATACCATTTTATTACTCCAATAAATAAAAATAACTTTTTATATAATTTGATTTATCTTCCAAGCTCTGGATTGGATGATCCCAACCCTGAATTCCTGTATATAATAACTGAACCTTCTTATTCTCTTTTGCTGCTGCATCCAGAATATTTTTTTGAAATTCCTCATGACTCACATAATGTGTACAAGATGAAAAAACGCACAAAGAGCCGGGAGCAGCAATTTTAAACACTTTTCTATGCAACTTGCTGTAACCTTCTAAAGCTTGGGTCTTATGATTCTGGCTTTTGGCAAAGGCTGGGGGGTCACACAAAACCATATTGTATTTTTTCCCACTGGCAATTAGTTCATCAAGATATTTAAAAACATCTTTTCTAATAAATTGACCTCTATTTTGAAATTGATTAAGTCTTAGTCCTTGTTCAACTTCTTCTGCAAAATCACCTTGATCAACAAATTCAAAATAACTTGCTCCACCCTTTAAGGCATTAAGACCCCAAGAGCCTGCATAACAAAATAAATCAATCCCAAGTTCTTTTTTTATATCTAATCTTTCTAAGATATTCGATAAGGCCAGTCGATTTTCCCTATGATCATAGTAAAACCCTACCTTCTGAATGACTTCTGATCTCAAGAAATACTTTAAACCATTTTCTTCTACTTCGAGAGAAGGAATCTTGCTAACTTCATAAGTTGGCAGAAATTCTTTTTCTCTATATTTGGGATTATCTAAAAAATAAGATTTGCACCCCAACAACTTAGAAACTTTTTCATTTATTAGATCTCTAAATTGATCAAGCCCAGCTGTGTTAATTTGAATAATCGCTGCATTGGTAAAGCAATCCAAAATTAATCCAGGAAGTCCATCAACTGAGCCGTAAACCAGACGTGCTCCTTGATTATACCTTTTAAACTTTCGTCTTTTATTCAAAGCAGTCTCAAGTGCAGTTGAAATATAATTTTCAGCAGAAAATTTTTCAATGGATGGAGCATCTATTAATCCAAGTACCTGAATGCAAGAATACTTCTCTTCAATTCTTGGATTAACAAAACCAAACCAGCACTCTGTGCCCCCGTTTAATTTGAAAAAACACCATGCACCCGGAGGAATAGATTTAATGGAGTCATCTAAATCAGTAACTTTAAGTTCTCTATGGTTGGCCTTAAGCTTATTAAAGCCATTTTTATTTAAATTTAAAATTCGCACCTAATACCTTTGATTTGTTTGTTACACCATTATAACAGCTTAGAAGGTGTCCTCAACCAAGAAAGGAACTAGAAAAATAGTTGACCAAAAAACTATTTTTTCTTTTCTGGCTGAGCTAAGAAATGCTTAATGCCGTCACCTGAATTAATCTTGTAATTTTTGAATACTATTATTTCTTTTTGAGATACTGGTTTTAATTCTGATTTCTCCCACCTTTGAGTGGTGTTGATTTCAACCTCTGTTAAAACACCCATCCCATCGTGCGTAGAATAATTTAACTCTTTCTTAATTACTAGATTTTGTCCGTTTTCTGAATTTGTACTTGTCACGTTTGAAAGAAGAAATTTGTTTTCTGCAAATCCTTGCTTTTCATAACCCATTTGAACCTGGAATGTACCAATAGGTTTCTTCCCTTCAATTTCTGTCAACTTTTGTTCGTCATCAAACTTTAGAATATATGCCGGGATTGGTGCGATGCCAGACTTATCTTCTGCTAATATCTCATTAGGCAAGTTTCCTTTTGTAAAAGAATAGCCAGCAAACTTTTGAGAAAGTGGAACTGGATTCAAAAATTCCAATTGTCCCATAATATTTAATTTCAATTCATCCTTTATTTCTTTAAAACCTTCAGGCAATCCAATAATATCTATCGCTAATCGTTCAGGTTGTGCTGTCCAAAAAATTTTAAAAATTAATTTACTTACTTTTCCAAAAATTAACTGATCATTGACTTGTTTTGTTAACCTATCACTTTCAACTTCGACCACAAAATCCTTAACACCTTTTGTTTTAAGCGAATAAATTTTGTTATCATAATTACTTAGCTTTTGATTAACCTCTTGAGCAAAAGATGAGAACGAAAAGAGCATTAAAACAAATAAATAAAATTTCATACTAATCCTTTAGCCATTGATCTATGTTTATTTTTTTGCATCTTAGATGCTTTTCTTTTTTGTATATTACCATACCGGCCGCTCCACTAACACCCTTCAAATTTTTCACATTAGTGTAAATGATAGGAATCCACTCATCATTAAAATGAGAAAAATAGGCAACTATTGAGGCAGCTAAATCGAGAGCATGAGGATCTAATATTTTATTTTGCATTAATTTAATTACGACATGTGAACTTTTTAGGCCATCTAAATGGATCCAAATATCATCTTTGGAAGCCCAACTATTTCTTAGTTGATCATTGCCCTGAGAATTTAAACCAACACCAAATTGAATACCGTCAATTGTGAGTACTCTAAATTCATTTGATTCTCTCTTTGCCATCGGCCTGATGTTCGTAATCTTTTCTTCACCCCATACGGGTTTAATAATTGGTATGGTAGGTGTACTCACTTCGGTTTTATTCTTTCCAAGCAGTGACTCCTCAACAGATTTCAACCTCTCTGTTAAAATCAACTCGCCTCTTTTTAGTTTTTTAATTTTCTGAAAAACTAAATTTCTTCTCTCGAATGGATTTAAATCACCTTCAAACTTAATTTTTTGATCATCTATTTTAAGTTCATAGATTTGATCTAAGGGTTCTGCCTTATCTAAAAGCTTTTGTAATTTCTGCCACTGCTGAGTCTTTCTTAAGTCGTCTTCAATGTTTTTCTTTTTTCTTTCAAGAAAATTGGAAGATGTTTGAGAACTAAATGTGGTTTGCTTAAACTCTTCATCAAGCAAATCCCCCATGTCTTTCCAGTTTTCTGATTCAACTTCTTGGTTCATTTCAGTCTGTCTTCCAATTTCGTTGAACAGATCAAATAAATCTCCTAAATCCTCACCCGGTATAAATGCTTTCGCCTTCCAACTCAATAATACCTTAAAAGGTGACTCGGGAGCTTCTTTAAAGTAGTGAGCGAAATATAATTTTCTTCCTTTCCAGAAAAGAAGAAAACTTTGAACCTCTCCAAACTTTAAATAGTTTATTTTTATAATTCGGTCGCAATGGTCTATTTCAATTCCTGAAAAGCTACAGGAACTTAAATGACGCCTCAAATATTCCAAAAAATTATCTTTTCTTCTCAACTTGCTTTGAGGAGGGGAGGTATGTATCCATATCCCCTCATGGCCTGATCCCCGACCAAAATAAATATGCTTGGTTTTTCCTCTCGCTCTAATTGATAGAGAGATATAATATGCGGTACTATATATTTTTTGGATTTGACCAAAAGTGAGATCTTGGTCATTTATCTTTTTGACCTGTTTTTTCAAATCAAGATAGTATTGGATCATATGACTATTAATTTAATTACCACTCAGCACTCAGTGCACCATGCTCAAGTTGAATGGGATATCCTTTCAAAAATTATATCAGAATTTGCGCATTTTGAACGAAATAAGGAAGTTTTAACCTCTGAACTTTACCATCATCGTCTTGATGAACTTAAGGTTGAATTTATTAAAATTCAGACTTATCAACACCAATTCAAAGATGAATATCATCAAATTGTGAATCAAATTTTCAATAAACTTCCCCCTGACTATTCACTTGAAAAGTATCTTCAACATATCACTAAAAAAGGTGTTTTAAGTTTCTCAGAGCTTAATAAGGTCGTCTTGATGTTAGAAGGAGCGATATTTATTAAGCATGATTTCCCAAATTTAAAAATCCCTGAATTTCATGAGATTAGCAGCAAAGATTTTTCTTCAATTCAAAGGAAGTTTTTAAGAGAGTTTCGTTATTTAGTAGACGACACTGGCGAGGTGCATTTTGAAAGAAACCCAGAATTGGCCGATTTAACAAAACGTTTGCGAGAGCTAGAGGAACGAATAAGAAGAACAGTCCAAGACTGGATTAATGATCCGCAAAATCAAAGGGCCCTACAATTTTCAAGTTATGATGTTCATTATGATCGATTTGTAGTTCCAATAAGATCTGACTCATATCGATCAGAAATTGGTCTTATTGTTTCACGCTCAGAATCTGGTCAAACTCTGTTTGTGGAACCATTTGAAGTAAGAGAAGCCTGTAATAAACGATTAGAGCTTATTGCTAAAATTGACGAAATCATTAATCAACTTGCAATGAAGTTTTCCTACACCCTAAATGAATACTCTGATCTCCTAGTCGATATCTATAAAAATATTTTAAAAATTGATTTTTATCTTTCAAAAATTAATTTTGCTTCAAGATATCATTTAGAGTGTCCGGTACTTCGTGAAAATCCAGGATTTAAATTTTCACAACTCTTTCACCCTCTTATTAAGAATCCAATCAAAAACCAAGCTGATTGTCATAGTAGTAGCCATGGTATCGTTATTTCTGGACCAAACACTGGTGGTAAAACAGTGTTTTTAAAGTCAATCACCCTTGCCTACTTACTCTTTTATCACGGTCATTTCGTTCCAGCGGTAGAAGCTGAAATGTTTCCTTATGAGGGTCTCTTTTATTTTGGTAATGACTTACAAGACCTTAAGACTGGACTTAGCTCATTCTCTGGAGAAGTAAGAAATTATATAGAGCTGATGGAAAATATTCTTCCATCAAACCTTATTCTTATTGATGAAATTTTTAATTCAACTTCTTCGGATGAAGCTTCCGCACTATCTTTGGCCTATTTTGATGAGCTTCACAGAAGATCAACCTGTCACATCGTTGTTTCAACTCACCATCAAATGTTTAAGACATTAATCCACCAAGACAGAACATATCAATCCTGTCATGTTGGTTTTGATACGAAAAATATGCGTCCTACTTACAAGATTCAATGGGGAACTCCAGGAAGTTCAATGGCCATTGAGATTTTTAGAATTTTATCGAGAAGTCATCCAAATGTTCAGAGTGTTCCGGACAAAGCCCTTAGTTATTTGAGTAGTAAAAATGTTAGTTATGAAACCCTTCTACAAAAAGTTTCTCAAAAACAAATTGAGTTAGATCAACTTCTGACATCAAACCGCCAACTAGAGATAGAACTCAAAAATCAGAAAGGAGCAATGGAAGGTATTTTAAATTTGAAAATGCAGGAAGAGGTGATTAAGGCCAAAATAGAAATTGATAAAATTCTAAATGAAGCACGCCAATTAGTAGATGAAGCTCGACGCCATGAAATTACCAAAATTAGAAAAGTTTACGAGAAATCCCATCAACTCAAAGTTAAAGTTGGCAAACTACAGGGTGAAAAAGAAGAAGAGGAGCATACATATCAAGAAACACTTCTTGATTTAAACGAACTCAAAATAGGGGATACTGTTTTTTCAAATATTTTAAAGAAAGAATTTATTGTTCACAGTATTGATCATCGAAAGCGAGAAGTGACGATGGCCAAAGGCACTTTCAAATTAACTGTTCCGGCCAATACACTCACTCACAAATTTGGTAAAAAACTATCACCAAAAGTTAATGTGACTTTCCAAAAGAATACCAATGCAAAATTTGAATTTGATGTTCGCGGAATGCGACTATCTGAATTTCAGTCGCTGATTGATTCAGCTCTTGGGGATCTACTGGCCGGAGATATCCCCTTCATCAATGTTATCCATGGTCACGGCGATGGCATTTTAAAGAACTGGCTTCGAGATTACCTTAAAAGATCTAAAGACTTTAAATGGGAAATTCCAGAAAATGGTAATGATGGCGAAACTAAGATTACCATAAAATAATAAGGGCCTCATAGTGATCTGAGCCCTAAATTCAGGACAGTTTAAAAAACAAGACCAAATTCTACCCCTGCTTCGGCGGGGGTTTTTCTTTTTAAACTCCATTGAGGACGTTCATAGTTATAGTATGTCATATACTTTT
>JBFWTE010000008.1:0-133665 GCA_050247975.1 Bacteriovoracaceae bacterium | reverse complement strand
ACCTGCAGAAAACTCAATTTGAGCTTTTGGGATTATCTTGAAGACAGAGTCTCGAAACGGGAAGCCATTCCGTATCTAGGAAAATTAGTAACTTCCCTTTAAAAAAACGACATATTGAGCAGTTACGACACAATCGTCTAGTTTCTATACACCTCACTGAGATTTTTCACTTCTCTGTAAGTGAATATGGAGTTCATCTAAAATGACTTAAATCACTAAGGAGACTTTATGAGAAAGAATATTATGGCGCTGTCCTTGATTTTATCTTCATTACCAGCACTTGCTCAAATCCCTGCAGTCATCTCTCAAAATATTAATTCTTACGATATGCTTGGAGACTGTATCGTCACTAAACCTGTAGACGGCGGAAAATGTTTTACCATTTCAAATGAAAAGACGACGGCAATTCTATGTCATCTCCATCAACTTGAAAAAAAATCGGATAATAATTATCAATTCCATTCTTCTGAAGTTTGGGGAAACATTGGACAAGACTCAAATGAAAATTTAGACGTATCCATTCGTAGAAATAGCAAAGGAAGTATTAAATCAATAACCTTCTCTAATTATTCTTCTAGTGGGCAAATGGAATATAACTCTGACATTACATGTAGGCTGATTCGTTAGTTACTTGAATTGAACTAAAAAAACTTTTCCAGCATGATCATCACTAATAAAGAAGCTGCCATCTTTTTTAAAAAGAATATGGACAGGACGTCCTAAGGCTTCTTCCTCACGCTTAAATCCTGTTATAAATGGTGAGTAGCTAATGACTTTTCCATCTTTGAGGCAGCCTTTGGAAATTTGGTGGCCAGATTTTTTACTTCTATTCCATGAGCCATGTTCAGCAATCAAAAAACAATTGTGAAATTCTTTAGGGTAGCTCAACGGAAAAAAAGCAATGCCAATTGGGGCCGAATGAGCTTGGATCTCTAGAATAGGGGGAGTGAATTTAAAGTTTTTGGGTGCTTTAAACTGAGGATCTTTGACTTTTTTCCCATGAATATAAGGGAAGCCAAAATTTTCTCCAATGTGAGTAATCACATTAAGCTCATCTGGCGGGATATTATCGCCCATCATATCTCTTCCCATCTCAGTAAAGTAGAGAAGCTTCGTTTGAGGATGCCAAGTAAACCCCACTGTATTTCTAATTCCGTGGGCCACCATTTCTAAATTTTTTCCCTCAAAATCCATACGGTGTAAGGCCATGTAGGGGAGTGGTTTTTCACAGACATTACATGGGGCCCCAATAGGAACGTAAAGCTTACCATCAGGTCCTTCATTAATAGTTTTCCATCCATGCCATTTATCCTCAGGAAAACTTCTTACTAAGCTCATTCTTGGTTTTTTAAGATTTTTATCTATCCCAATAACCTTAGAGATACGATGAATCTCAGCAATATAGAGATCGTTATCTTTAATTAAAACGCCTTGGGGATTATTGAGTCCTGAAAACAGAAGAGAGGTTTTGCCATCGGGAGTAACCACCGAGACCTGGCCCTGATCCATGGTTCCGACATAAAGATTTCCTGAAGCAGAGAGGGCCATTTGTCTGGCCCCTGGAACATCAGCGTACTTTTTTAAATGAAACCCTTTAGGCATTTGCAATTGTTCAAACCAATCAGCGGCAAAAGAAGTTTGCGTCAGGATGAAGAGTAAAATGGCCCATTTCATGGGTGATCCTTATTTTAATTTAGGAAAACAATTGAGGGAATTTTGGAAAACTTGTTGTTTTAAAATTTCTAAATCGACATTTTTAAGTTCTGCAATTTTAGCGGCGATTAATGGGAGATAGAAGGGGGCATTCTCTTTTCCCCGATGAGGAACGGGAGTGAGAAAAGGAGAGTCTGTTTCAAATAAAATTCGATCTGTTGGAGTTATCTTTACAACTTCCTGAACATTCTCGGCCTTTTTAAAAGTAATGATTCCATTAAAACCAATATAGAAGCCTTCACTTAAAACAAACTCAGCTAACTCTAAACTTGAAGTAAAGCTGTGAACAACGCCTTTGCGTTTTAATTTTGAAGAAAAATTTCTCAGAATCGATTTTGTGTCTTCGTCAGCATCTCGAGTATGGATGACAACGGGTAAATCCAAGTCACAGGCGATTTGCAGTTGAATTTCGAAAGCAGTTTTTTGGATTTCAACGGGTGAGTTATTATAATGATAATCTAGTCCAATCTCTCCCACGGCAATCATTTTCGCATGAGACCCACGAGACTTTATTTTTTCATATTCAACTTCTGTGGCATCCTTTGAGTCATGAGGGTGAATGCCCTGGGTGAAATAAATTTCTGGATAAGTTTGTGCCAGCTCAAAGACTTTATCTAAATTTAGTGGATCTACTCCGATCGTCACAACTTTAGATATATTGGCCTCTTTTATTTTTCGGCGGATTTCCTCAAGAGGTTCCGCCTTTAAATAATCTAGATGACAATGAGTTTCAATAAACATTACTTCGGTCCATGTAAAATATCTTCAAAGATGGCAAAGAATTGATTGCTAGGAATTGTTCCTTCAATTTTTTTACCATTGAGAATAATCGTTGGCGTGGACTTTAGATTAAATTTTGCTCCCTGATTAATGGCAGTGATAACCTTGTTCTTTAGTTCTTGATTATCAAAGCAGCCATTGAGGTTGTGTTTTTTGGCAAGCTCAGGCAGCACGCTGCCTAATTTTTCTTGATTCGCAAAAATTTCATCATGTAGCTCTGCAAATTTCTTTTCATCACATGCCGCCAGCATGGCAGCGTCACAAGCATTCTCATGCATTCTTCTTGTTACATTAGAGTTACATTTCGCATCTAGTGGATAGAAGAAATATTGGATATTGATTTTACTTCCATAACGTCGGATGAGTTCAGGCATTTGCTCAGAAACAACTTTACAGAAAGGACATTCAAAATCAGAAAAAACACTGATTCTAATCGGAGCATCGTTCCAGTTTTGTGTGCTCATGTGAATTTTATACGGAGACTCAACATCAGGCTCACCTAAAGAAGGAAGTTTTCTATACTGTTCAACAACACTCGCATTAAGACGATTTTTAGTTTCCTCTTTGGTTTGGGTTGTTTGATACATAAAAAATGATCCAACTAATACAATTCCTACCCAGATCCCTGTCACTTTTAAATCTGGCATCCAAGAATTTTCACCAAACTTCCAGAGTAGAAAACAGGCAATTCCTGAAAGAACATAATAAAGCGAGCAGAATGGACAGAGACTATGAAGAACGACTAGTGAGTAGGTGAATAAAGCAAGACAGCCGATAAAGTTAAGCTTTGCAAGGGCGCTGGCACTCTTTTCCATGGCAGAAGAGGGCATCAGACTTGAGATAAGGAAAAATAAACCAACAATCATTCCAAAAAAGGAAATAGGTACTCCAGCAATATTTGAAATAACTGAATATGTGGCCGTGTCACAGTTAAAAAAGTTTGAGATATCACACAAACTAGAGGCTCCACCAAGCTTAGTTGGATAAAGTGTATCATAGAAGTGGGTTGTGAGATAAATACTCACTCCAATCATCACCGCAGAGTTGATAATAAAAAGAAAGTTGGTAGCGCTTATCCCATTTTGAGTCAGACTTTTCTTTTGTTCCATAACGATTACCCTTTGATATAGAGATTCCAATTTCGATCGACTGTTTTATTTCTTCTGTAACTATGAAATTTATTATGACAACAAGTACAGGCCGGAGCAATTTCAACCAAGGCGTTTGGAAATTGTTTTAGGATCTGATCTTTTGCCTCGGCCTGGAGGTTGAAGAATAATTTCTCATTTCTTGTTGTAAAATGAGAACTATTCGGGAAATTTTTCTTAAAATCGGCCGATACTTCAAAACAACACTCATGGATACTTGGCCCGATTAATACTCTTAGGGGGGAGATAAGTTTTATTTCAGCTCTTTGTAAAATTCCATCCGCAAGACCTCTCCAGCCTGCATGAAGAAATACAACGCCTGTTTCTCCCTCAATAACAATCGGCATACAATCAGCAGTTTTAATCGCCAATGGTTTTTCAAATTCATCCCAGGAAACTAAAATGCCATCGGCATCACAGGGAAGAGTTTCAATTGAAACAATATCTATTCCATGAACTTGTTTGACGTGAAGAAAATCTATCTCGGGTTTTGTCGTCCAAGTTTCAAATCTTCCACGATTTAATTTTTCTGAATATGCTATCGACATAGCGCTATTGTAGCTCTAAAGCTTGGATTGTTTCCAAAAAAATCGACGGAGCAGGGGCAGAGAAATGCAATTTTTCTTTGGTAATGGGATGGATAAAGCCAAGTTCCTTAGCATGTAGAAGTTGATAAGGATAAACTTCAAGTTTTTTCCTTATTTCTTCAGGCAGTTTCTTTAAATATGAGTCACTGCTTCCATAAAGTGGATCGCAAAGGACAGGGGTCCCGAGCATTTGGGAAACATGAACTCTAATCTGGTGAGTTCGGCCAGTTTCTAACTTAAGTTCAAGGTGAGTTGCATTTTTATAATTTTTTAAAATTTTATAATGGGTAATGGCCTTCTTACCATTTTTTACATTGGCCGCCATTTTCATTCTATTGGTGGGATGCCTTCCCAGAGTGGTTTGAATTGTTCCACTTAAATCTCTTGGATGTCCGGCAACAATCGCTTCATATTTTCTTTCAATGTCATGAATAGAAAATAAATTCACCAGGCCCTCATGAGTGGCCTGATCTTTTGCAATCACCATAACTCCGGAAGTTCCCATATCTAATCGATGAACAATTCCTGGTCTTTTCTCCGCACCAATACCTTTTAAATCTGGACAATGAAAGAGGACAGCATTGACCAGAGTGCCTGTATAATGCCCGGGAGCTGGATGAACGACTAATCCTGCTGGCTTATTGATGATAATCAAGTGCTGATCTTCGAATAAAATTTCGAGTGGAATGTCTTGGGCAATTAAATCAGTTGGAATGGGTGGAGGAACTTCAATTTCTATGACAGTCCCGGCCGGAGGCATTTTTTTTAATTCGAGAGAGATTGAAGAACTAATGTCTTCATCTTCAAAAAGTCTTTTTATAGTTGACCGAGAAAATTGAGGTAATTTATGAACTAAATAGAGATCAAGCCTTTTAAATTCATTTTTATCTTCCACTGAGACAGTGAATTCATAATTTTCATTTTCGCTGTCATTTTCGGTCATTATTTAGCGGCTTTTAACTTTTTAAAATGAGTTAAATAACTTGAGGCGACTAGATCTGCATTAAGTTTTAAAACTTTGGCGTACTGATAAACAAATCCTCTCACATAAACTTCCGCTGGAAGTTTAGACAGGTCTTCATTTTCAATTGCCATCAGATGTGTTTTAGAAACTCTTGTCATTTCGGCCATACGATCTGGAGAAACATTTTTGTATTCTCGAACTTCTCTAAGAATTGCGCCTGTCCAATCTTTTGTCTCTTGAATCTTTGCCTCCATCTCTGGATTTTCTTGGAATTCAAGACCAAATTTTTTCTGGGCAGTAATTTTGGAAACTTTGGCCTCCATCTTATTAGAGCCAAAATCTTCATATTGAATTTGATCAGATGCTCTAATATCAAGAGTATGAACATCTGCACGAGAATTAGGCACGTTAATAACACCTTGATTAAATCCTCTTAATCGATCGTATTCTCGTCTTTTTTCAGGAAAACCAATTATAGAATAAGCTTCTTCAATTTGATCTAAAATTGATCTGCATTCGTCTTTAGTCATTAAGGAATAAAGGGCAACGCTTTCGCCAGAATAGGCATTACGCGCGCGAAGATAAGCATTTTCAATATCAGCTGGAGTGGCGGTCGTTTCGATCTCAAGGACTTCGTAGTAATTTTTCTTTTCTGCATCCATGCTTGTTTTCCTTTAAGATTCAATCAAACGGTTAACAATTCGATCGAAATTATTCACTAATCGTGAATTTGGATACTCAATGAGTAGTGGTTTACGCTTTCTTACACTTTGCCAAACTGATTGGTCATAATCCAGATACCCAGGAAAGGTCATTTCAATGCCAAAATACTTTCGGCAAATACTTTGAATAGAATAACCAATATCAATATCTGCTTGAGAGCGAACTTGGTTAACAATCAGATTTGGTCTAAAATGAGACATCTCTTCTTTGATTCGAAGACCTAAATCGGCATTCATGTCTGTAATTTTCTTAACCATTTCAGCTGGAGATAATTGACCGCCACCAACTTTTGAATTCATAGATTCGTTGATGAATCCTTCAATTTGGTCGGCCCCTTCCACCAGTTTTAGACGGCGAAAGAATACTGATTTAATAAATCGATAAGTATTTTCAATTGAAGTTGGTTCAGGAAGAACAACGAGAATTCCCTTATCAGCAGTGATAAAAAAATCAACTGTGTTAAAGGCCGTACCGGCACCAAGATCAAATAAAATGTAATCAGCATCTAGCTCGTGCAATTTGCGAATGATTTGGTTCTTATGCATGTGCTTTAAGTTGGCCATGCCAAGCTCGTCTTGAGCACCAGAAATAATTTTCAAGTTTGCAATTGGAGTTGGGACGAGAAGGTCATTAAAGTTTGTGACTTTCTTAGAGACATAATCTGAAAGTGTGACTTGAGGGATGGGAAGACCCAAACAGGTATGAAGATTGGCGCCTCCTAAGTCTAAATCGACGGCCACAACTTTGTTGCCCATGAGGGCGAGACAAAGTGCTGTGTTGGCAGAAACGAGACTTTTGCCTACGCCACCCTTTCCACCACCAACGGCCCAAATTTTTTTCAAGCTCTGTAGAGGTAATGCACCTTCAGTATCTAAATCCATGATTCTCTCTTGTTCCATAAACAATTATATGAAGCAAAAATCAGATTTGGAAAGGCAAATTTCATAGTGATTTCTGTGAGATAAGGTGAATGGCGGAAAAAGTTAGACTTGCACTGAGATATCCATTATCTTTTTTAACACTGTTTAATTATTTTTAAACTGGATTTATTTATCTACTCTATTAAGGAGTAAGCAAAATGAGCACCTCTCATGGGCAAAAATACAATTCATCGATTGAGCAAGTACTTCATAAGCGCTCTGACTTACATTTACTGAGAAAACTTTGGCATATCTCGACTGGATCACTCGGGATTTTTTTATTTTTTCAATCCACTGAAACTTTACATTATTGGGGCGTGATTACCATGATCATAGCCATTTCGGGTTTTGCACTTGATTTAATCCGTTCCAAAATACCGGCCTTTAACTCAGTCTTTATTAAAGTCGCTGGCCCCTTAATGAGAAGATCTGAAAGAGAAGGCATCAGTGGACTTCCTTTCTATGCCTTAGGTGTATCACTTTCACTTTTCTTTTATCGCCGGGATATTGCAGTTCTCTCAATTATGTTTTTGGTTTTCTCTGACCCATTATCTTCTTTTTTTGGTGTTCTTTACGGTAAAGATAAGATTCTTCCTAATAAATCACTTCAAGGTGCAGTGGCCGGATTTTTTACTTGTTACATCATCACTTTGTTCTACACGATGAATACTGCATCTATTGGAACTCACTTGTTGGTCTTCTCACTTCTTGCAGGATTGATTGGTTCAGCTTCGGAATTAATTTCTGCTTACAATATAGATGATAATTTAACAATTCCAGTCGTCTCGGGATTGGGAATGACTCTTTTGAACAATTACATTACGGTGTTTCCGTAGACTTAGAAAAAGGTGTCACGTACCTTTTGGACAATTTAAGGACTCCAAACCATTTGATTTGGAGTCCTTGAAATCTTTATTCTTTCACCACGAAGTTACAAATTTTCCCTGGAACATAAATTTCTTTAACAATCGTACCTGCGAGATACTTGGCGATCTTTTCATCAGCTTTTACGAGAGTAAAAAAATCTTCTTTTGAAATATCGGCGGCCACTTCAAAAGTTCCACGAGTCTTACCATTGACTTGAACGGCCATGGTAATCAGATCATCTTTAGCAAGATTAGCATCATACTGAGGCCATTTTTCATAAGTAAGAGTTTTAGTGTGGCCAAGAGAGGCCCATAATTCTTCAGCTAAATGGGGAGCGAATGGAGCAATCACGAGAGCGAATTTTTCTCCAGTGGTCTTGGTTATTTTACCGGACTTATAAACGTGATTCACAAAAATCATCATTTGAGAAATAGCAGTATTGAAGCGCATTTCATTGATATCTTCAGTGACTTTCTTGATCAGCTTGTGAAGCTCTTTTGTCGTTGAAGCATCTTCAGTATCAGCATAATTAGCAGAATCTAAGAAGAAGCGATGAGCACGAGTTAAGAAGTTGTAGACACCTTTCACACCGTTCATTGACCAAGGTTTAGTTTTTTCTAAAGGGCCCATGAACATTTCATATAAACGAAGTGTATCAGCACCATATTCTTTCACGACATGATCAGGATTAATCACATTTCCGCGAGACTTACTCATCTTCTCGCCATCTTCACCAAGAATCATCCCTTGGTTGACTAGTTTATGAAATGGCTCTTTTGTAGAAACAAGTCCAAGATCAAAAAGCACTTTGTGCCAGAAACGAGAATAGAGAAGGTGAAGAACAGCATGTTCAGCCCCACCCACATAAAGATCTACTGGCATCCAATAATTTTCAATTTTTGAATTCCATGGCTCTTTAGTATTTTTTGGATCACAGAAACGAAGGTAGTACCAACAAGATCCTGCCCATTGAGGCATGGTATTGGTTTCACGCTTTGCTTTCTTGCCAGTTTTTGGATCAACAACATTTAGCCATTCATCAATAGTGGCCAGAGGAGATTCACCAGTTCCTGATGGCTCATATTTTTCAACTTGTGGAAGTCCTACTGGAAGCTCATCCACATCTAGGCAGCGAACAGTCCCATCTTCAAATTTTAAAATTGGAAACGGCTCCCCCCAATAGCGTTGACGAGAAAACAACCAGTCACGAAGTTTGTAATTAACTTTTTTCGAGCCAATTTTTTTCTCTTCTAACCAAGCAATCATTTTCTTGATGGCATCAGCTTTATTCATACCGTTGATAAATTCAGAATTTACATGTTCACCATCTTCAGTGAAGGCCGCTTCAGCAACATTTCCACCTTTAACCACTTCAATAATGGGAAGATCAAATTTTTTAGCAAATTCCCAATCGCGCTCATCATGGGCCGGAACTGACATGATCGCCCCAGTGCCGTAGGTATTAAGAACATAGTCAGCGATATAAACTGGGACTTTCTTTCCATTCGCCGGATTAATAGCATAGGCACCAGTGAAGGCGCCGGTTTTATCTTTATTCAGCTCTGTCCGCTCAAGATCTGATTTTAGAGCAGTCACTTCACGGTATTTTGCAATTTCATTTTTCTGAGCAGCTGTTGTGATCACATCAACTAATTTATGTTCTGGAGCGAGCACCATGTAGGTGGCCCCAAAAAGAGTATCAGGACGAGAAGTGAAAACTTCAATTTCTTCCGAGCTGCCTTCAACTTTAAACTTGATGAGAGCACCTTCAGATTTTCCAATCCACACTCGCTGCATTTCTTTGACCGATTCAGGCCAATCAAGTAGGTCAAGATCTTGAAGAAGTCGCTCAGCATACTCAGTGATTTTTAGCATCCACTGCTTCATTGGTTTTCTGATAACAGGATGTCCACCCACTTCAGATTTACCGTTGATCACTTCTTCATTCGCAAGTACGGTCTTTAAATTTGGACACCAGTTCACCATCATGTGTGATTCGTAGGCGAGGCCCTTATTAAAAAGCTGAACGAAAATCCATTGTGTCCATTTGTAGTAATCAACATTTGAAGTCGCAATTTCTCTATCCCAATCATAGGAAAAACCAAGCATCTTTAACTGACGCTTAAAGGTTTTAATATTTTCTTGAGTTGTGATGTTTGGATGAATACCTGTTTTGACGGCATGGTTTTCAGCTGGCAGGCCAAAAGAGTCCCACCCCATTGGGTGAAGAACATTAAATCCATTCATACGCTTAAAGCGCGCCATAATATCAGTTGCAGTATAGCCCTCAGGGTGACCCACGTGAAGACCGGCCCCTGATGGATAGGGGAACATATCCAGAACATAGTACTTTGGTTTTGAAGCATCTTCAGTTGTCTTAAAAGTCTTATGCTCATCCCAATACTTTTGCCATTTAGGTTCGATCTCAGAAAAATTGTATTCCATAGAGTGTCCTTACAAGATAATGAGGAAAGCCATAGCTTAATAGAAAACTCCTTAGATTAGAAGGAGTTAATAGGTGTGTAATTTAGCCATAATTCAAGAAAATGTCTCGATGCGTTAGTGAAAGTATTGTAGATTGCCGTGAAATTTTAACCCCTGAGAGATTCAAATATGAAAAAACTCATTCTTAGCACTCTAGCTTTGACCTCAATTTCGGCCCTGGCAGCTCCATGGAATCCCTATAACAATCCACGGAATTTTCAACGGCATTTTAAAGGACCTATGGTCTCAAAATTAAGCTCGCTCCCAGCGCAAGCTAAACTATCTAATGTGCATTACATTTGGTCAGATTCATACTGGCCTTCAATGCTTGGAAGCGTGGCCTACAGATGGAATGCAGAACCAAATGCAGAAGAGTTTAAATACAAAATGTACTCTAAAGCTGAGCTTGCGAAAATGAGTTTAACTGAGCTTGAAAAACTATCGCCAGCAGAAAAATTTGATATTTATAATGGAAACTATAGTTATCCATTCACAAAAAAAGTTCTTTCGATGTTTTCTCCTGCTGATCTTTGGTGGGAAGGAATCTGTCATGGTTGGTCGATTGCGGCGGTTAACCATCCTGAACCAAAAAGAGTTAATCTAAGAAATAAAGATGGAATTGTTGTTCCATTTGGCTCGACTGATGTGAAGGGGCTTCTTAGCTTTTATTATGGGAAAGTTAACAAAGAGAGCGATACATTCTCTCAAATTGGTGTGAGCTGCAAGGCCTTAGGAAAAGTTGAAGGTGAAGCTTCCCCAGAAGATCTGCACAAAGAGAAACCAACTCAAGCGGCCGCAAGTACTCCTGAATGTCAGGACACCAATGCGGGTGCATTTCATATCGTTTTAACCAATATGATTGGATTGAGTGATACCGGCCTCATTGCAGAAGTTGATCGTTATAATGATGTATGGAATCAGCCGGTGGGCGAATATTCTTACGAAATTTTAGGAGAGAGAGCTGCTACTTCAGCAGAGCGATCTAAGGGGGCCGTTAAGATTGTTGAAGTGAAGTTCGCCATGACTTACGCTGATGAGCAAAATACTCACACAACGAAAATTACACCGTGGGAAGGAAGTTATGCTTCAATGGATCCAACCACTGGCACTCCAGAAAATAACTTTCACACAAGAGAGTATCAGTACACTTTAGAGCTAGATTCTCAAGGCCAAATCATTGGTGGAGAGTGGATTTCAGAAAGTCGTCCTGACTATATCTGGACTAAGAAAAGTAATAATTTTAGTTCAGGAATGTTTTCTTTAAATATGTCTTCACTCAAAGAGATTTATCGTCCAGTTGTTGACTAGTGCTTAAATGAAAAATGGGGCCTTCACTCCTGTGTTGGCCCCATTTTTTTCAGGGGGTATAACCTCTATTAGGCAGAGTGACACGAGAGGGGGTATGTCATCTCATGCCCTTTAGGGGACGTAATGGAAAGGTAGTCGTTTACATCTGAAAACGATTTCACGTCTTTGATGTTAATTCGATGTTTGTTGCCATCGATATAAAGAGTCTTAATAAATCCAGCATTTTTAGTTTGAGTACGGACAGATTGAGCATCAACTGATGCGACGGCACGATGATTTCCCCCTTCATCTTCTTTTGAAAAAGAGATGTGGTTATTATCGATGGTGAAAGTTTTTTCACCGAAAGCAGTAGTGCATACAATGCTTTCTGCTCTGGCCCCCATGGAATAAACCATAATGAGTACCCCTAGAAATCCAAAAAGTAATGGTAAAGATAAAGCGTTTGTTCTCATAAAATTTCCCCTGATTAAAAGTTAACTGACTTCTTGTCATCCCTCGTGCCCTAGATAGTTCAAGTCATGTGCCAAGAATTGGGTCGTGAAATTAGTTAGATAGAGGGAGGGAAAGATGGATTAGCTAACACCTGTTTAAACTTTAGTCACTTCTTGAAAGAGTTTCAGAAGCCTTGGGTAGGAGTAACTTCCTGGCCATAATTACTTTATGAATAAAATTATCTTTTTAGGCCTTTTAGTCCTTATTTCATTCTCTTCTTTTGCAGAAGATTTTCCCAAATTGCGTGATTATTTAAAAACTGATGGAACAATCGTTTCTATGATGGAGGGAGGGGCCACGAGTGGGGGTGGCGACTCAGACGGTATTGAAGTTCTGAATCTTGTTAATCAAGTCAAAGCTGCTATCTTTGAAGCAGGGGTAGATATTTATCCTGTTGAATCGATTAAACAGCTAGGTGAAATCACTTCTAAAGTTAAAATTATCATCACGGACGAAGTCATTAGGGTCAAAGTAAAAGACGTCGTTCAAGAATCAAATGCTTTTAGTGTTAATGATCAAGGCAAGTATTTTATTTTTATCAATCGTTCTCGATGGGAAGCAGAAAAAGATCAAATGCTTCTTGAAGAGCTTATTCATCATGAGATTATGGTCCTTGCAGCTTTGGAAGCTACGGGTGATTATCATTTTACCAAAATTTATCGCAACTTTAGAGCTGAATATTGGCGTTATGTAAGAACAGAAAATCATACTTGTAGTATTCAACTCTTTGAAAAAAATGAAGGTGCCTACAAAGATTCATTAGGCAAGTTGGTTGGTAGTGGAGCTGCTAATATTGGTTCTTATGGGCTCAAGGCGGATATGGGTATTCTTGCCAAGTTAGAAAAAGATAAAGTGATCATTTGGCGAGGAGTAATTGGTAGTAGTGGTTTTTTTAAAATGCAGATTGAGTACGCTAAACTTTATAAAAAATCGGACATGGTAGATCTCTCAAATACAGAGCTGATTGAGCCAATGAAAGTCTATGCAGATAATTATATTTATGGTTTTAAATCTAAACCAGTGAATGTTGGGGAAAAGTTTTGGGTGCTAGTAAACTGTAATCGCTTTTAGTAAATTTTCTGAAAATCAATATTAAGATTATAAACAGTTTGATCAGGGGCCTCTTTAATCAGGGGCTCAGACTTTTGTATTGCCTCAAGTAGGAGATGTTTAATTTTCTTGGCGACCTCTTCAGAGATACTCGTAACGACAGTATAGTTTAAATCATCTTTTCTTTTATGATCGAGGTTTTGAATGGCCTTTTGTCTCCAGTTTCTATGATGAAGATTGAGCCAAGCTGAATTTTCATCGATATGAAAGCGAATATCTTGAACGATATAGCGATTGTCTTTTATCTTAATGATCCCAGTTCTTATAAAAAAATCTATCGCCTTATTAATTTTTTCGTATGGCACTCCTAGGGCATCACTTACTTTCATCAAATCAATTTTATTTTCACTTCTGAGGATCATATGCAGCGCTGTGAAATACCATTCACTATAGTAAAGGGCCTGATCTTCTTTTGAAATCTCACCACTTCCTTTGATGCGAGATTTTATCGCTTCACGGTCTTGAAGAATTTTTTTTATCTGTGAATCGTAAAAATTCTCTAGAGTCTTCGATCCCGCTCGCTGCTTGGAGAGTAGAAGCATAAAAAAGTTTGTTTCATCTTCAGTTAGCTTAAAAAATTCGCACACACCTTTGCCATGCTCTGGGCTAAAGTGTGTGTGGGTTTGAGTCAGTACTAGCGAAACAAATGATAACTGACATCCTAAGGCCTGGGCGAGCTTGGATTTTAAACCACGACTCTCACCAGAGCTTGGCATCAGGTTGCGAAGAAAAGATTTATAATCACTAAAGTCGAAAATACTTAACATCTCAAAATTATAGTAACTTTTAGTAAAAATAAAAATGAAGTTTTTGTATGATTGAGCTTTCTAGTGAATAAACCTATAATTGGCCTATGATTCCACTGAATTATAATCAGCTTTATTATTTCTATAAAATTGCCCAACTCGGTTCAATCTCGGAAGCCTCTAAGAAAGAGCTGATTAGCTCTCCGGCCCTTAGTATGCAATTAAAAGAGTTGGAGGATAATTTAGGTACTGAGCTTTTTGAAAGAGTTGGAAAAAAATTAATCCTGACTGATGCTGGTTCGATTGTTTATGAATACGCCAAGGATATTTTTAAACTAGGGCACGAGCTTCGCGATACTTTGGCCGATCGTTCTGAGTCAAAGAATCGATTGAGAATTGAAATTGGTTGCCAAGAAACTATTCCCAAAAAAATTGCCGATGAATTAGTTGCTTTTTTAATTGAACAAAGAAATTGTAAGGTGACTTTAAAAGAAGGTAGTCGCGAGCAGTTAGTAAAAATGCAACACGATTTTAAATTAGATTTGATTCTTACAACCGCCATCCCAGAAGATAATGATTATATTTTTGAATCTAAGTTACTAGTGTCTGAAAAATTAATTTTTGTTGGTCATCCGAAGTTTAAAAAAATAAAGTCTAAATGGCCTTTGATTCTTAATAATATTCCGATGATTTTACCTACATTTGATTCTTCATCTCGTCATCGTTTAGAAAATTTCTTTCACGAGAATCAAATCTCTCCTGATGTAATCGCTGAAGTTGAAGATAAGGCCACAGAGATTGACCTTGCTCTTCGTGGACATGGAGTGGTCTCAACTTTAAAAAGTAGTGTTGGCCACTTGTTAAAAAATAAAATGCTCGTTCAAATGGGTGAGAGTTCAATCAAAGAAGAAATTTGGATCATCTTAGGCAAAAGAAAAATTCTTAATCCTGCTGCTATGTTCGCGATGAAAAATTTTAAGTTAAGTTTTTCTGAATGATTCCCTAATTTTTTCTGAATGTATAAAACTTAGGCACTTTGTTAGTATTTATTCGTGGCTAACAAATAGGAGTTTTATATGCATGTTCAAGTTCACTATCAAGGAATGAATCGTAGTCCATGGGTTGATCAATTTGTTTATAGTCGTGTTAATAAATTGGATCGTTTTTTAAATCCTGCTGCTCATGTAGAGGTTCATGTTAAACATTTAAAAAATCAGTATGTGACTGCTTTAGCAATTCACAATAATAGTGACTTTGCTTTTATTGCTAACGGAGATAACTTATATGAATCTTTTGCAGCAGCAGTTGATAAGGCAACACGGGCCTTGAGTGAGCAAAAAAGAAAAATTAAAGATAAAATTCATCGAAAAATCATGGGCCCTTCCTAGGGCCCTTATCTTTTAAATTCTTCTATTATTTTCTTCGATCTGGCAATGTCGCTAGCAATATCAAAATAGAGATCACTTCTTGTACCCGGTTTAACAGCGTATAGTCTGTAATTTATAATTAATGTCCTGGCCTCTTTTAAAGGAACATTGATTGAAATTTCAATACTGCCATCAAATTTTTTTGAATATTCGGTAAAGTCCCTAAATACAATAGAAGAGGAACTCTGAGAGAGTAAATCCAGCTTTCTCGCCAAAGTCACGGCCTTCACTATTTTGGATGTTTTTAGAGTAGAGATATCATCTGAGTCGTAATAAATGTCTGTGACAAAATTATTCTCATCGTTATTTATCTTAAAAGAGTTTTCATTGATTTTAATAACTTTAGAGTCTTTGTAGTAGGATTTCATAAAGTCTTCATTGATCATTTGCTCGTGATCAAAAAAACCTACATCTTTTTTCAGAACAAAAACTGCTTTGGTAAGTACAAACTGATCATTTTTGTTTTTAAGTAATCCTACGGTATCTAGATCAATGTATTTGGAATATTTCTTTTTTAATTTCTCCAGGGATACCTTTTTCATGGAAAAATGGATGTCTCCATTCATCAAGGCTTCGGCCTTGAATTTAAAATTCAGCTTCTTCTCTTGATTAATTTTCGCCCAAAGATTTGAGTAAAAAAATCCAAAGATAGAAAAATATATCAAAAGATATTTCATGCTTGGCCTTTGTTTTGTAAACTGATCGTCAAAATGCCTTTTTCATGTGAGTAAAAAGTATGATTAGACCAATTTGTAGAATGGGTAACCCAATTCTAAGAGAAAAAGCAAGGCCAATCTCTCAGGCATTCCTGAATTCCAACGAGTTTACTCAGCTTTTAGAAGATTTAAAAGATTCCATGAAGCACTACGGTGGAATTGGTATCGCAGCACCACAAATTGGTGTTTCTCTTCAAGTGGCCATCATCCAACTTGAAGGATTAAATCGCTATCAAGAAGAAATCCACCTGCCGCTGACTATCTTTGTAAATCCTGAGATAGAGGTCTTAGATCCTACTGGCCAATCTTTTTGGGAAGGCTGTCTATCAGTACCAGGTTTAAGGGGAAATGTTGAAAGACCTAAAAAAGTAAAAGTTAAATATTTAGATCAAAGGGGTGAAGATCAAGAAATAGTGGCAGAAGGTTTTTTAGCAACTGTTCTTCAGCATGAACTTGATCATTTATTTGGAATTCTCTACATTGATCGTATTAAAGACATGACTCTTCTAAGTTATCAAGAAGAGTATGAATCTTTTATTTTAAAGTCTAATTTATGATCCTAACTCGCAAAGATGCCTTAAAAGAACTTATTATATTTTCTCTACCTATCATATTTGGTCATGTCGGATTGATGTTAGTTGGAACGGGAGACATGATTATTGCTGGAAGATATTCTAAAGAATGCTTGGCGGCTATTGGTTTAGCAATCTCTATTGCAAACCCTATCATGATGCTTGGAATTGGGCTGCAAATGGCGATCTCTCCGTGGCTGGCGCAGCAAAGAGGAAAGGGCGAAGATGTTGGAAAATATTTTTGGTCTGTGATGATCTTTAGTTTATTAATTGGCCTTGTCACTTGTTTGCTAACATTACTGAGTATCGAGCTGATTCCATTTTTTAATTATGGTGAAAAGTTATCTCTCATCATGAAAGATTATTTATTCATCACCAGTTTTTCTACTTTTGGAATTAATCTTTACCAAGGTCTTAAAGAGTTTTTGCAATCTCAGGAAAAGGCGATTGCAGCGAATGTAATTGCTTTTATGGCCGCAGGACTAAACCTCGTATTGAATTATTGTTTTGTTTTTGGTGATTACAATTTTCCGCAACTTCACGAAGTAGGATTGGCCTGGGCGAGCTTAAGTGTGAGGCTTTTTATGGGTGGTGCTCTCTTCATTGTTGCTGCAACTTTTGTCAAATATGTTTTTAGTATTGAAAAAAACTTTTTCAAAGAAGTCATGAAATTGGGAATGCCTATTTCAATTACAGTTTTTTTTGAAGTCTTGGCATTTTGTTCAGTGACTCTCTTTGTAGGAAAATTTGGTGAATTACAAACAGCTGCTAATAATATAGCCCTGAATTTGGCCTCCCTCTCTTTTATGCTTCCGCTTTCAATATCATCGGCCGTTTCTGTTAAAATAGGTCATGCTTTTGGAGAAAAAAATATTCCCAAAATTAAAACTTTCTTAGAGGTCAGTCTCTTTACCTCGTTTTTATGCACGGGAATTATGGCCAGTGCTTTTTATTTCCTTCCTCATTTTGCTCTTGGTTTTTATAGTACTGATGTTGATGTATTACATGTTGGAAGACTCATTCTTTTTTGGGTGGCCTGCTTTCAGCTATTTGATGGGGCCCAAGTAACTCTATCAGGGATATTAAGAGGGGTGAGTGTCACTCTACCTTCTTTTCTTGCTAACTTTGCTGGCTATTGGATCATTGGAATTCCTTTGGGGTACTATCTTGGATTTAAAGATAATATGCAGGCGGAAGGATTTTGGATTGGATTAGCAATATCTCTCGCTTCAGTTGCAATTAGCTTAGCTTTAATACTAAAAATAAAAATGAAAAATTTAGAGTTAGAGTATGCAAAAGTTAATTGAGCAAATTGTTGATTCTCTTGCTGACAGCAGTCTTTATATAGGAAGGGAAATTTTAACACCGAGCGAGTTATCACTTATTAATCAATTCGTTGACGAAAATGCTAGGGAATTTATTCAGGCCAAGGTCGGAAAAATTCAGCGTGAGAGAAGAGAAGATATCAGAGGTGATTACACCCTATGGTTAGATCCAGCAAATCCTCAAATGGCATTTAAAGAAATTACGACTTTCTTAGAGGATTTAAAAAAGAGATTAAATCAAAAACTTTACTTAGGTCTAAAAGAGTTTGAATACCACTTGGCCATTTACCCAAAGGACTCATTCTATAAAATTCACTTAGATCGATTTGAGGTCGACTCTTCTAGGTGTGTTACCTTCATTTTTTATTTAACCCCAAATTGGATAAAAGGTGATGGGGGTGAGTTGGTTATTTATGATAAACAGGGAAATGTCCTTCAAATTATTGAACCATTAGGTGGGACTTTAGTTTGTTTTTTAAGTGATGAGTTTCCCCATGAAGTTAAAATGGCCCTAAAAGAGAGAAGAAGTCTTACAGGTTGGATACATAATAAAATTATTTATTGAGGTTCTATGAATTGTTCCCTTTGTGAAAGAGTTGCTGCAACTAAGAATCAAAATTATCCCTATCTCATTCATGAATTCAAAAATAGCTACCTTATGCTTGGCGAGCATCAATATTATGAAGGTTATTGTGTCCTGGTGAGTAAAGAGCACTTTAAAGAAATGTCGGATATCCCTTCACCTACTAGGGAAGAGTTATTTCAAGAAATGATGTTGGCCTCTAAAGCGATTCAAAATATATTTAATCCTAAAAAAATGAATCTTTGTAGTTTAGGAAATGTAGTGGAGCATCTTCACTGGCATTTCTTTCCTCGTTATGAGACGGACCCTAACTTTACTAACCCTCCGTGGCTTCAGATGCATCTATTTGATAGTGCGAAGATTGGTACTGAGCGAAGAGAAGAATTGATATCTAAAATAAAAAAAGAGTTCGCTCGCTAGATTTGTATCTGTAACTCTGTTAAACTTATTTTGATCAAAAATTCATCCAGGAAAAATCATGAGCTTTCTATCAAATCGTGTTGAAAAATTAGCAGAATCAGAAACTTTGGCCATGGCCAGACTTGGCAACGAGCTTAAAGAGAAAGGTGTTAATGTTATCAATATGAGCTTAGGAGAGCCAGATTTTGCAACACCTGATTTTGTTAAACAGGCAGCGAAAGAAGCCATTGATAAGAATTTTTCTTACTATACTCCTGTTCCTGGCTATAAAGATTTGCAAGAGGCCATCGCAATAAAATTTAAAAGAGATAATGGTCTTGATTATAAACCCTCTCAAATTGTTGTCTCAACTGGTGCCAAACAATCGATTATTAATGTTATTATGGCCACTATCAATCCAGGAGATGAAGTTATTTTGCCGGCTCCTTACTGGGTAAGTTATTCAGAAATGGTTTCTCTTAACGAGGGCAAGGTCGTATCACTTGAAACAAGTTATAAAACTGATTTCAAGATCACTCCTGAGCAATTAGAGAAGGCCATTACGCCTAAAACAAAGATGTTTTTATTCTCTAATCCATGTAATCCAACCGGGACACTTTATTCAGAGAAGGAATTGAGAGCTTTAGGGGAAGTGTTTAAAAGACACCCACAGGTATTAATTGTATCAGACGAAATTTATGAATATATATCGTTTGAAGAGAAAATGTTTTCAATCGGTTCAATTCCTGAACTTTCAAATCGAACGGTCACAGTAAATGGATTGTCCAAAGGTTTTGCTATGACTGGCTGGCGCCTAGGGTACATTGGGGCACCAGAAGAAATTGCTAAGGCCTGTGTGAAAATACAAGGTCAATTTACTTCAGGAGCTTCTTCCATTTCTCAGAAAGCTGCAGTGGCCGCTGTGAATGCTGATCCCGCAGTTGTTAATGAAATGAAAGCTGCATTTAAGAAAAGACGCGATCTTCTTATCTCTTTGATGAAAGAAGTTCCTTATGTTTCAGTGAATAGTCCTGGCGGAGCTTTTTACCTATTTCCTGAGGTTTCTTATTATTTTGGAAAAAAATATGGCGACACAACGATTAAGGATGCAAAAGATCTTTGTATGTTTCTTCTTAATGTTGGCCATGTTGCTTTGACTCCCGGCGGAGCTTTTGGAGCGCCAAATTATATCAGACTTTCTTATGCCACATCTGAAGAGATTATTCGTGAAGCGGTGGCAAGAATTAAAAGGGCCCTTGGCGAATTGAGATAATCTTAAGTCGCTTAAAGTCTTTCAATAAACTATCTTTTTCCTCAGATTCAAGGGGGGAAGATATGAAGTTTTTTCTTTTTCTGATGTCGCTTTCAACAATCTGTTTGGCCCAATCTGATTGGAAAATAGTCGCCGAATCGAATCAATGTAGTGAAAAAATTCAGATTCTCGCTAAAGATGGTGAGAAGTATGTTTTGGTTCAGTCTGGTGAAAATAAAATCAAATTAAATTCTTTAGATAATTCCGATTTTCAGACTGATTCCCCGAAAAGCATTACTTTTAAATCCGATCAATATCAATTTGATTGGCCAGCAATGATGGAAAGAAATCCTCCTAAGTTATCATTCTTAAAAAGTAGAAATAAACAAGCTTGTAGAATGGTTACAAAATAATGAAGGAAGGATTTCGTATCGAAAAAGATACTTTTGGTGAAATCAATGTTCCTATAAAAAGTTTATGGGGAGCTCAAACACAAAGATCAATTAAATACTTTTCTATTTCGTATGAGAAGATGGATTGGAGATTAATTCGATCTTTGATTTTAATCAAAAAAGCCGCGGCCGAAGTCAATGGTGAATTGAGGTTACTAACTAAAGATAAAGTTGATGCGATTAAGTTGGCCGCAGATGCCATTCTGAGTGGTAACTATCAAGATGAATTTCCTCTTTCTGTTTGGCAAACAGGAAGTGGCACGCAAACGAATATGAATGTGAATGAGGTGCTGGCCAATCTTGGATCAGAAATTTTAGGAGGACAAAGAGGTGAGGCCCGATTTCTACATCCAAATGATGATATCAATAAAGGTCAAAGTTCTAATGATGTTTTTCCCACAGCAATGAATATGGCCGCAACAGAAATTCTCGTAAGAAATCTTATTCCATCGGTTGAAAATTTAAGAAATACCTTTAAGGAAAAATCTAGAGAATTCTGGCATATAACTAAAATGGGCAGAACACATTTGATGGATGCAACTCCATTAACTTTGGGGCAGGAATTTTCTGGCTATGTCTCACAATTAGACCATGCCATTTCTCATTTAAAAGATTCACTCCATCATACGAGAGAACTTGCTCTGGGAGGAACTGCTGTAGGAACGGGATTGAATACTTCACCTGAATTTTCTAGAAAAGTGATTGAAAAGCTTTCTCTCTATTCAGGTTTAATCTTTGTATCTGCCCCGAATAAGTTTGAATCTCTAGCTGCTCATGATTCATTGGTGAATGCTCATGGAGCTTTAAAATCTTTAGCGGCTTCACTTTTTAAGATTGCAAATGATATCCGATGGCTTGCCTCTGGCCCTAGAGGTGGATTGGGAGAAATTATTTTGCCAGCAAATGAGCCCGGCTCATCCATCATGCCAGGGAAGGTTAATCCAACTCAATGCGAGGCACTTTTAATGATCTGTGCACAAGTTATGGGAAATGATGTCGCGATTAATTTTGCTGGGGCCAATGGAAATTTTGAACTAAATACATTTAGGCCAATCATTATTCATAATTTCCTTCAAAGTGCGCGCTTATTATCTGAAGCGAGTGCAAGCTTTGAGAGATTTTGTGTCCAAGGTATTAGTGTTAGAGAAAAAACCATAAAGATTCATTTAGAGGAATCACTTATGTTAGTGACGGCCCTGGCCCCACATATTGGCTACGACAGGGCCTCTGAAATTGCAAAGAAAGCTTATAATGAAGATAAGACACTCAAAGATGCTGCCAACGAACTCGGCTATGTTAGCAATGAGGACTTTGAGAGGTGGGTTAAACCTTTGGATATGACTAATTTGCCTCAATTTCACTAGACATCATCTGATTAAGAATTTCCCGATGTTTTTTTGCAAGAATACGACAGGTAGAGAAGTTTTTTAAAATATCAATACATCCCTTGAGATATGACATCTGTGCTTGATTAAGTGCAGAACCTAATGACACTAATTGCTCATTGAAGGAAGAAGAAATTAACAGGCCGAAGATAGAGAAAAGAACAAACCTTTTCATAATTAAATTTTCTACAAGCGAATCTATTTAGAAAACTAAATTTTATCGTGTTAATATCTTAATATGATAAAACTAATTTTAATTTTAAACATTACTCTTTCAATTAGTCTTTTTGCCAATGATGATCTTAAACCTTTTAAGACGGATTATTGTACGGGCTTTCCAGAAGGAACTATTAATTCTCCTAACCTTTGGGGTCATTGTTGTCTACTGCATGATCTTCTTTTGTGGGCAGGGGGGGCCAGGTTAGATCGAGAACAAGCAGACTTAACATTGAAGTCTTGTGTTGAGAAAGTCGGTGCGAGGAAAGCTGCAGTGATTATGTATTTAGGTGTAAAAGCAGGTAAGTATTCTCCTTATAAAATTCCTGGTATGCAGTGGGGAAATGGTTGGAGTCATCGGCCAGTGTTTGCTCCACTTGCTCAAGAAGAAATCGATCAATTAGAGAGCGAAATCTCTAAGAACGACTATAGTTATATACCTGAATTGATGAAGAGAAACTTCATCAACATCCTTCGAGAGAGACTAGAGTAATATGCATTTTTTAATTATCTTTTTGTGGATTAGTTTAGCTTTTGGAGAGAGCAGTTCAAAGTGTGATGCAAATTTTGATGTTTTAAATATTCCTCATCAAATAGTCACAGATGAGAATGAATTTTATTATTGTTTTGGATACCATCATGGCCGAGATCGTGCTTGGCAAATGGATTATTTTAGACGTTCGGCCGAAGGAAGAAATGCAGAAGTATTAGGATTTGATCATCTAAAATCAGATTTAATGATGAGACTCTTAAATTTACCAGAACTGGCTCATCGAATTTGGAATGACTTACCTGAAGAGAAGAAAAATATTTTTCGCATGTATACAGCTGGGGTTAATGCAGGATTTGAGTTAGGGAAAAACTCCAGAGAATTTCAAGATCAAAATTATATACCTGAAGAATGGAAACCTGTTGATTCACTTTTAGTACTCTTAATTCAATCATTTGATCAATGTCGAAGAACGTTTTTAAAGGATTATGATGAAGAGAGGGCCAAGGAAGATCATGGATTAAAGGCAGAGGAATTATTTAATGTCGATGGCATGCCTTGGGAAAACACCATCTTGAAAAATGGTGAATATAAAAAAAAGATCGTCACCACTCAATCAAATCGAGATCAAGTGATTAAATTGAAATTGTGGAGTGACTTCCCAACAATCTTTGGTGAAGAGTCAGGTTCAAATAATTGGGTGATCAGTAAAGAAAAATCAAAAACGGGACATGCGATATTAGCAAATGATCCTCACTTAGAATTGAAGACTCCAATGTTTTGGTATTGGATTCATTTAAAAAGTCCTGAAGGAGAAGTCATTGGAAGCACTTTACCTGGAGTTCCTATTATTGTCGCAGGTACAAATGGAAAAGTTGCTTGGGGTTTAACTAATTCTTATTTTAATACTTCAGATGTTGTTTTTCTTGATGATAAGGATAAAGAAAACTTCCAAAAAATTCGGCCGTTAGTTTGGATTAAATTTGGTTTCATTAAACTACCTTTCTTCTTTAAGAAATTTGAAAAAACGAAGTGGGGACATCCAATAGTTCCCTTAGAGTTGAAAACTGAGCAGAAGATGATTTTAAAATGGACGGGCTTTAGTCTAAAGGGTGAAGACATCTCTTCTATGCTTAATATTTTTAAAGCAAAAAATGTTAAAGAAATGGATGATCACTTGAAAAATGTTGGTGTCCCATCATGGAACTTTGTTTTTGCTGATACCCTTGGGGGAATTGGCATGAGAGTTGTGGGGAAACTCTATAAGCAAACAAAAAAAGATTCCTTTGGAATTGAGACTCAAAACAAAGAAGAACTTTTAGATGAGAAATTTTTGTCCCCTGATGAGGTCCCTCAACTTTTAAATCCTAAGCGACAATATATTTACACAGCTAATAATAGACATTGGCCAAATGATTCTGAATTTTATGGTGGAAGAGGATATGCGTTGTCATTTCGGGGTTATAGGATTGACGATCTTTTAGAAGGTAAGCATGACATCGAAAGTTTTAAGGCCATTCAATGTGATAGACAAGCTGTGGATGCTAAATTTTTTAGAGAGAGAATTGTTAAATACATCGATTTCCCGGCGCTAAATACCTGGGAGTTTGACACCAATGATGGATCTGGTGTTGTACCTATCTTTCGAAGAATGATGGATCTCATGATGGAGAAGTGGAAGGTTACTGAGTTTGGCCTGTACAGAATGCTGGAAAATTTGGACAAAAATCAGCAGCTAGAGTTGAATAAAATTTATCATCAATCTTTAAAGGATATTAAAAGCAGGACCTGGGGTGAAGTCCATCGAGTTAATTTCCCTCACTTATCTAAAAATACGAAATGGTCATTCTCTCCGGATATTCCAGGAATTGGAGACAATGCAACGGTAGATCCGGGAACATCAAAATGGAATCCTGATCGCCAAGTTTATGAACAAACTGCAGGGGCATCCATGAGGATGATCATCGAATTAAAATCTAGGCCAGAAGTTTTTTTAGCACTGCCAGGATTAAATCGAAATTATACAGAAAAATCCCAGCAAAACCCTTGGGATGATTGGAAAAATTGTCGTTATAGTAAAGTTAATTATTAACATAATTGGCGCATCTTTTTTTTGCAAAGAAAGAGTTCCAAGGTGTTGTTGTAGCTTCAATGCATGCAGTATAAACTTCATCAAGATTCATCTCGTCTCTTGAGAAATTGATAGGATTCCCATTGATATCATGGCCAGATAAATTTTTTGCAATCGAAGATGGGATCCAATATCCTCCGGGAGTAAGAATATAGTAACAATTAAATTTGCCATATTCTGTCGACTGCGGAAAAGAATAAGGTTTAAACATATGATCAACCAGGGAATCTTCATCTGCATGAATCTGTTTGCAAATTTTTTCTTTGGTAAATTCTTGGAGCCATTCATTCACTGAAAGTGGTTTGTTGAACCTTTCAGGGAATCCTGCATCCATAATCCAAACATTTCCTTTTTGATTAAGAATCGGGGCTGTGTGGTACCACCAATTTATACCTTCTATTCTGGAATTAGCTGAAGTGTAGAAAAGAAAAATTTTTCCTACTTCGATTTGATTTTTCTTTAAAAAATCAAAGGCCCATACATGGGCGCGATTTGAACAAATGGAGTCATTTAAGAGCACATGGGTTCTATCCATTTGATTAAAAAGGATATCTTTATTTAAAGATTTTTGAGAAATATCTTTTAGTTTCCAATTGAAATTAGGAATTAAAATATCTTGTGAGTAAATAGGTGTGAAATAGATAAATAATAAAAAGGTGAAAAAGTTTTTCATATTCCCCCTCAGAAATTTGAGTGAGAATATCAGTAAAATATTTAAAAATTGCGGTACACAATGTAGGCCAAGAGGGCCAAAACAAGTAGGATATAGGCCATTTTTTTATACCAAGTATCAATGCCTATCCAAGATTCCCCATGGCTAAAGGCTGCATCCATGATGCAAAAGATGTGAAAGATAAGTCCTGGCCAAAAAAAACTGAAGTACCCAAAACCAACAATCAATGCCCAAAAAATTCCGGGCATTATTTGGCCTTTCATCAATTGACCTAGTCCAGGAAGCATCATCGTCATTATTGCTGCAATCGAGTTATCTACTTTCTTTTCACTAAGATTTGGCATTTATTTCCCCTTTGGAGCAACTTAACATACTTTTAAAAGAGGGGGCAAGAATACCAAGGATTTTAGCTACTTGAATAAAATACTCAAGTTTTTTAATAAATATGCCGAAAGATTGTATGAGCACAGAAATTGAGCTCTCATTGGAGGTACGTATGAGTAAAAAACATGAAGGCAATGGTCAAAAGAAAAAGTTAACAAAGAAAGAGATGAAGGCGATTAACCATGCCAAACTGATGGCATCAAAAGGGCAAAATAACGTCGTCGATATAAATTCATTCAGAGATCAGCAAAATAAAAAAGCGGCCTAATACAAATCTAATTTGGGAGGGAGACTTTTCTCTCTCTCAAATTATCTCCACGAATAGTTCATGCGCGGAATATTTGTCTCAAAAAGCAAATGAATATCATTTTATTTGATATTAAATTAGTATTTTTAATAGCCGATAATATTACTGTTACTTCATTAAGGTAAAATTTCATGAGTAGTCTAAGATCTGTTTTGCATGATTTATGTAATGCCCTGTCTATTGCCCAAGGTATGACTGAAGCAGTGAAAGATTCACTTGAAGGAAAACTAGATTTAGCTGAAGAGAAAAAAATATCGAAATTATCTAAGGCCATGCACTCGTTAGAAAGAGTTGAAGAGATGGCACAGTTAATCAGAGCAGAGTTGATTAAACAGGAAGAGGAATCAGTTGGACTTGAAAGGAAAAACAGCTCTCATCGTTGATGATGAAGAGTTTTTGAGAGAAATTATTTCTGAAGAACTTCAGCGCAACGGTATAAAGGTTTTAGAAGCTTCAAATGGAGCTATGGCCTTTGATATTTTTCAATCAGAAAACCCAGATATTATTATTACAGATATAAGAATGCCCGGTGGTAACGGAATTGATTTATTGAAAAGAGTCAAAGCTGCCAATGCGGTAATGCCTGTCGTTCTTTTAATGACTGCTTTTTCTGATTACTCCGATGATCAGATCTATGACATGGGAGCAGATGCTATTTTTTCAAAGCCTTTTAAACCCAAAGTGCTAGTCAATGAATTGAAAAAGTACTTAGTACCTTTAAAAGAGCGGCTCATTCAAAGAGATACGAGTATATCTGCTAAACTGTCTTATGAGTTGACATGTACTTCACTTGAAGATGCTCAAGAGAAGGGAGTATTGAAATTAGGTAGATGTGGAATATTTATTCAGACTGAAGTGTGTCCCACACTTTCTGTTAAGGATTTTGTTCATTTTAAGATAAAACTAACTAATTTAGATAAAACCCTAGAAGGCCTAGGAATCTGCCAATGGATTAGAAGAAATCCTCATCCTGAGTTAAGGCCTGGGTATGGGTTAGAAATAGTTGAGTTAAATTCTGAGGCAATGGATATCGTACTGGATAATATAGAGAAAAAGAGATCACTCATCCCTCAAATATAAGCCTAAAACTTATCTTAAAATTTACCGATAAGTCCGGCATGAGTAATACAATCTTTACCCCGGCCTGGGAACAATTACCGTCAAAAGAAAAGTTTAAATATCTGCAGGATAATTTATTAGGTTTAGTGCCTGCGATAGTTTATTTAGATGACGAAGAAGGTGCTTTAGAAATTTTTCAAGAACGCTGCAAAGAATTAGGTATCGAAGCTATAACGGATACTGATCCAGAAAAGTTACTCTCAATTATTAATAAAAATAAGGCCAGAATACTTTTCATCCTTTCAGATTTAAAAATGCCTTCGATGTCAGGCTTTGAATTTAGGGAAAAAGTTCTGAATATTTCTTCAGACATACCATTTATTATTCTTTCTGGTTTTGTTGATAGAGAAACAGCATTAGAGGGGATTAAATATAAAATATCTTCTTTTCTTGCTAAGCCATTTAAATCTAATCAGCTTCTTGAGATCATAAAAACAGAAGGTGAAGCTAGAGCTAAGTCGATTAAAGATGAATATGAGATGATGAAGTCCTTCACCGATGATGTGACTAACATCCTTGAAGAAGTCGAAGAGGCCTGCTTAAAATTGGAAAATGACCCTCATGATGCAGAAACGGTTTCGAGGGTTTTTGGCTTAGTTCATACAGTCAAAGGCTCTTCGGGATTTTTTGATCCTAAGACTCTACATCTTTTTGCTCATACTTTTGAAGATCTCCTAAAGCAAATTCAAAGTGGAACTTTGGCATTAACATCTGATCATATCTCTGTTTGGCTAAAGGCCGTTGATGTCATCAAAATGTTGAATAATGAGTTTATAACGGGAAATCATAGAGATCATGATATTGAGTCCCTTAAGTCAATATTTAACATAGAGATAAAGCAACAAACCAAGAATCAAAGTTCTCATAAAGATGTAGAAGTTAAGGGTGAAAATAAAGAGCAAAAGGCTAATGATTTAAAAGTTTCCATGCAACTACTTGATGAGTTCATGCAAACATCTGGTGAATTGACCGTTATTAGGAACATGATAAATAAAGTCGTTAGATCAATCGAGAAACAACATACTGGTGATAAAGATGTTGTAGCACTAAGCGAATTACTGGATGAAATGCATAAAATTAACTCCGATGTTCAAAATAAAATAACGGATATTAGACGAGTGAGCGTTGGACAAATTGTTAAACCTCTTGCTCGAAATATAAGAGACACTTGCAAGGCCTTATCTAAAGAAATTGATTTCGTTGTAGAGGGGGAGGATTTAAGGGTAGACAATTCTATTGCAGAAATTCTGTCACGTTCGCTTATCCACCTTATGCGTAATTCGATAGATCATGGGATTGAAGGAAATGAAGAGAGAGTTAAAATAGGAAAAACTTCAAAGGGTAAACTTTTATTAAAATTTGAAAGCAAAGGTGAAGCTGTATTTGTCACTATTCAAGATGATGGTAAGGGAATTAATACTGATAAAATTAGAGAAAAAGTGTTGGCCCAAGGTCTGAGAAACGAGAGTGAAGTCCGTAAAATGACTGAACCTGAATTGCATATGATGATTTTTGAAGCAGGGTTTTCAACTGCCGCTCAGATAACTGAATTTAGTGGCCGTGGTGTTGGCATGAGTATGGTAAAGGACTCTGTGGAGAGTGCTGGGGGAAGTATTTCTGTTCACTCTGAAAAAGGGCAAGGTTCTAAGTTTATTCTTGAAATACCTATACCTAAGTCTGTTTTAATTACGAGTTGTTTATTTGTTTCATCTGGTGAAATGAGTTTCGGTATCCCTCAAGAGCACATTGTGAAAGTGTTTAGTCCAAATAATGTTAAAGATGTAAATGTGGATAAAATTGAAGGTGGAAGTGTATTACGATTTAATGATAGGCTAGTACCCATTTATAATCTTTCAGCACTCCTTGGTGCTGAATCGTCAGAGGATGATCATGGATTTATGCTAGTCTTAAATGCAGCTAATAAATATTTTGCCTTAAAGGTCTCAAATGTTTTCGATATTGAGGATGCTGTAATAAAACCTCTTAATCTGAATTTGTTAAAGCATCTCTCAATCTTTAAAGGTGGTACTTTTATGGGAGATGGGAGAGTAGGTCTCATCTTAGATATATTAGGAATTGCAAATCAGAGTAACTTAAAAATTACCAAGGCCAATCCGGTAGATAATTCAACTACTGAAAATCAAAATGTTCAAAAATATGTTTTATTTGAATGCGAAACAAAGGGTAACTTTGCATTATTAGAAAGAGATGTATTTAGAGTGGAAATTTTAAATCAATCTGATATTCAAGTCTCTGGTGGAAGTAGGGTTGTTCCATATCGAGAATCAATGCTTACTCTGATTTCTTTGGATGAAGTTTTATTCAACAGACCATTTGAAGACGTAACTGATGGTCAAATGTCGACTATTATCGTTAAAGATGCAAGAGGTTACATTGGTTTAATTGTTAAATCAGTATCAGATCTTATGGATTTTGAGACAACAATGACACCACTTCTAAAGAAGAAGGCCGGTCTTGCGGGTAATACCATACATGGGAATAAGACCTATACAATCATAAATCTGGATGAAGTGAAGAATATAATTAACCTTGGCAATGTTCATCAAATTCAAGAAAATGTTATTTCTTCTTTGGATGAGTCGGCCTAATCAATTTATTTTTTTTTAATTCTCTTCGTGCTGTTAATAAAGATTCAACATCATTTTTTAGAATTGTTGAAAGGTCCATTTTACCTTTTGATTTTAAAAACTCTTCTAGATCCTGAAATTGAAAAAGGATCATGTCGATTGTTTTATTTAACAGCTGCCACATAGTATATTGCTGAATCGCCATGGAGATTTGAGAGATAACATAGGTTTCTTTAAATGGCTTTTCTATGACTCCATCAACTCCATGAGAGAGAGCTTCAATTAAGGTTTCCTTATCCAAATGACCAGATAAAAATAAAACAGGTAATTCAGGATTAATTTCTTTAGCGGCCTTTAAAACATCAAGTCCCGTCATTTTAGGCATCTTCATGTCGGTTAAAATAAGGGAGGGATTCATCTTTTCAAGATCTGACATAGCTTCAACGGGATCTGTAAAACCTTTCCAATCAAATGAATATTTTTCCATTAATACACCAAGAACTTCGACCAAGTCCTCTTCATCATCGATTATGAATATTAAGTTTTTTGTTTTTGCTGACTTTTCATTGGCCAGAGCTTCTTTAGGGGTAGGCAAATTTTTCTCTTCAGCATTGGGAAGATTGTAATCAAATTCAAAACTCTTATTGTCAAGTAAGGCCCTGGCCACATCAATAGAAGTTAAAAAATAAGAGATAATTTTAGGCGGAAGAGTTGCCTCTTCTTTAAAAAGTTGAAAATTATTTTCAATTTTATGCATGTGATTTTGTAAACTAGTGAGCTCTATCATTCCTGCAGCGCCTTTTAGGCTATGGAATGAGCGAAAAATTAAATCATAATTGGATTTAAAAGCTGAGCCAGATTCTACATTGAGTAGTGCATTTTCAGCTTCCGTTAAGAGGTCTAAGGCCTCAATTTTGAATTCTTGAATTTCTTCGTCAGTAAATGTCATATTTATCTCCGAACTAAATTTTCCTACAAGATAAGACTTCTTGCAATAAATCTTAACTCATTTACAATTTTTAACATTGACCAAGGAAAATCTCAAAATGTCTAAATCGGCCGAAGAAAATGCCTTCAATGAGTTTTTTGCAGAATGTGAAGAAATTCTTCAAAGAGTATCGCTTACGCTTACAAATTTAGAGGAAGGCGGTCTTAAGCAAGATGATATAGACTCACTTTATAGAGATGTTCATACTATGAAAGGTTCGGCCCAATTATTTGGGTTTCAATCTATTAGCTTGATAGCTCATGCGATAGAGGCAAGTCTTGAACCTGTAAGAAAAAATAAAATTCATCTCGATAAATATTTTGTTGATTTAATTTTTAAATGCTTAGATCTTGTTGATCGAATTGTTAAACAACCATCTTTAGATTTACAGCGAGATGCTAATCTTTTGGAAGATATATCTCATCTTGTTCCATTACTGATTAGTGTAGCAACCAATAAAATGGGTGGAGAGTTTCAAGTTTTGAATGAAATGATCCCTGATGATTCTTCCAAAATGATAAAACTTCCTGATCAAAATCAGCAAAATATCCCCCTGGTCTCTATTGTTGAAAATACAAAAAATACAGAGACTAAAAGTAAGGATAGTGCGCCTATTGAAATATCTAAAACATCACGGACGATGAATATGGAAAAAAACGTACCTGCAACAGAAGAGAGTCATTCCGAATCTTCAACTATTAGGGTTAATGTCAGTTTGCTTGATAAGTTAATGAATCTTATCGGTGAGATGGTTTTGACAAGAAACCAAGTGCTACAATTTTCTAAAAATTCTGAAGATAATGAGTTCTTAAGTCTAACTCAGCGATTGGATCTGGTCACAACTGAATTACAAGATAATGTCATGAAGACGAGAATGCAGCCAATCGGATCAATTTTTTCAAAATTTCAGCGAGTGGTTAGAGATTTATCTCGTGATTTAGGAAAAAATATTGATTTGATTGTTCAAGGTGCTGAGACTGAACTTGATAAATCATTAATTGAAGCGATTAAAGATCCACTTACTCATATCGTTCGAAATTCGTGTGACCATGGGATAGAATCCATCGCAGATAGAAAAAGTACTGGCAAATCTGAAAATGGAGTTATTCAACTTAAGGCCTATCATGAGGGTGGCCAAGTTATCATTGAAATAAAAGATGATGGAAAAGGGATTGACCCTAAGAAAATAAGAGAAAAGGCCCTAGAAAAGAGAATTATATCTAGTGATAAAGCTGCAAGCATGACCGATAAAGAAGCTCAGGAGCTTATTTTTGCTGCAGGATTTTCCACTGCTGTACAAGTTACGTCTGTTTCAGGTCGTGGTGTAGGGATGGACGTTGTAAAAAATAATGTTGAGAAAGTGGGCGGGGCAATTGAACTTGAAAGTGTAGCAGGCCAGGGTACAACACTTAGATTAAAGATTCCTTTAACCTTAGCAATTGTTCCGGCGATGGTGGTTCGTTCAGGAAGTGAATTCTATGCTATTCCCCAAGTAAAAGTTCAAGAGCTTTTACGTGTTGATATGGAGGATAAAACTAATTCAAAGATTGAGTGTGTTCAAGGTCAGGAGGTTTATCGTTTGAGAGGTAATCTTCTCCCTTTAATTTCCTGCGAACAAATAATGACTTTAAATCCAAAGAAATCAGATAGAAAAATCTACAATATTGCTGTTCTACATGGAGATCAGCACGACTTTGGACTAATCGTTGATGAAATTTGTGACAATACGGATATTGTTGTTAAGCCTCTACCTAATTTTCTTAAAAAAATCGAGATGTTCTCTGGAGCCACGATTATGGGAGACGGTAGTGTTGCTTTAATTATGAATACTCAAGGTATTATAGATAAAATTAATACCAGTCATGTCAGTGATAAGAATGCATCATCACAGGCAAATATTTCAAGCAAGCCACTTCTTAAAGATGAGACAGAATACTTATTATTTAAATTAAATCACCAAGGTACATTTGCTTTACCTCTGGTTTTAGTTCACCGGCTAGAGGAATTTGATGCCACTGAGATAGATAATTCTGGCGATGAGAAGTTAATTAAATACAGGGGAAGTCTTTTACCACTTATTTCACTTAATAATCATTTCAAATATTCTGAAGCAGCTTCTGCTAAGAAAGTACCTGTTGTCGTAGTTTCAAAAAATAATCGCATGTTTGGATTCATGGTGGATGAGATTGTAGATATCTTAACCTCAACGAGTGATATTACTTCACATATAAAAGAAACAAGCGGTCTGCTTGGTTCAGTTTTAGCAAATGATAAAATGGTAATTACTGTCATTGATACTTACAGAATTATAGATGAGGTATGTGGCATTAAGACTGATTTAAAATCAACGAATAAAAAGAAAAATGCTCGAGTCTTATTAGCTGAAGATACAATGTTTTTTGTCAAACAGATTAAAAAAGTACTCGAGTCTCATGGTTTTGAAGTTGTACACGCTCCGGATGGAGCAGAGGCCTTAAAGGTATTAAAAGCATCAGAGAGACCATTTGATTTTGTGCTATCTGATATTGAAATGCCAAACTTAAATGGCTTCAATTTAGCACTTGCCATTAGAGAGCAAGAAAAATTTAAAAACTTACCGTTAATTGCCTTAACAACTCGATTTACCGAAGCAGATCGTAAACGAGGAAAGGAAGTTGGTTTTAATAGGTATTTAGAGAAGCTTAAGAGTGATGAGTTGCTTAATGCAATTGATGAGATTTTGGAGAGGGCCGTATGAGTTCAAATCAGTTTTCAACATTCCGCGTGGATGGGCGTTTATATGGTGTGAATGTCAAATTAGTACAGGAAATTACTAAACCAATGCCTATTACTAAAGTTCCATTAGCTCCGGATTTTATTCATGGCCTGATAAATTTACGAGGACAGATCGTAACGGCCATTGGGGTTAGGGAACTTTTTGAATTATCAAAAGAGAATTCTGAAAAATCAATTAACGTCGTTTGTAAAAGTGATGGGCTACTTCTGTCTTTAATTGCAGATGAAATTGGAGATGTTTTGGAATTAGAGGATAAAGATTTTGAAGAATTACCAGAGACTGTTTCAATGGGGGTATCGCGATTTTTAAGTGGAGTTTATAAAATTCCGAATGAAATTTTAAGTGTTGTTGATATAAAGAAAATTTTAGAATTTTTAAATAAATAGGAGGCCCTTATGGGTAATACAAAAGAAGTAACTTTTAATTCAATCGATCATGTAACATCTCTTCTTGAGAATGCACCAATTAATATTTTATATTGTGACTTAGATTATGTGATTAGATATGCAAATTCAAAGTCGATAGAGACGTTGGACTCTATTCGGAAACATATTCCAATAGATCCAAGAGAAATTGTAGGTCAATCTATTGATATCTTTCATAAGAATCCAAATCATCAAAGAAAATTATTATCTTCTGATAAGAATTTACCTCATAGAGCAATTATTCAGGTTGGACCTGAGAAGTTGGAACTCCTTGCAAATCCTGTTTATGAGAATAATCGTTATTGTGGAGTTATGGTTTCATGGGAAATCGTCACTAAAAAATTAGAAACTGAAACTAGTTTAGCTCGTATCTTTTCAATGGTTGAAAACATGCCGGTAAACGTAATGGCAGTGGATAATGATCTTAATCTTGTATATATGAACCCAAGAAGTAAGGAAACTTTAAGAACAATAGAAAAAGATTTAAAAGTTCCTGTTGATAAAATGGTTGGATCAAATATTGATTTGTTTCATAAAGTTCCAGAGATGCAAAGGAAGTTACTCGCAAATGACAGAAATCTTCCTCATCGTGCCAAGATTAAACTTGGGGCAAATATTATGGATCTCTTAGTTACGGCCATTTATGATCAAAATAAAAAATATATTGGTGCTATGGCCACTTGGGAATTAATTACGGATCGCGTGAACCTAATGAATACACTTGAAGAAACGGCTGCCCAGTTGGCGGCAGCGGCAGAAGAGTTATCTTCAACTGCAACTCAGTTAAATCAAAACTCAACAGTGACTCTCGAGCAATCAAATATTGCTGCAGCTAATACCGAAGAGGTTTCAAAGGGTGTTCAAATAGTTGCAACAAATACAGAAGAAATGGTTGCTTCAATTAAAGAGATTGCTCGAAATACATCTGAAGCTGCAAATATTTCTAAAGATACGATGAAGAGAACTACGGATACGAATAAGACCATTACTCAGCTTGGTGTTAGCTCTGAAGAAATTGGAAATGTGATCAAAGTAATTTCTTCAATTGCTCAACAGACGAACTTGTTGGCCTTAAATGCAACTATTGAAGCTGCACGTGCCGGAGAAGCTGGTAAAGGATTTGCTGTGGTAGCAAATGAAGTAAAAGAATTAGCAAAGCAAACTGCAAAAGCAACTGATGATATTACAAATAGAATCAATGCTATTCAGGGAGATACTAAGGACGCTGTTTCTGCTATTAATGGAATTTCACAGTTCATCGAAAAATTGAATCTCATTTCTGTAGCGATTGCAGCTGCAGTAGAAGAGCAAACAGCTACTGCCAATGAAGTTTCTAGAGTAGTAAAAGAATCAAATAAAGGTGTTGAAGGAATTGCTGATGTAGTTAGGAATGTTTCTGGAGCAGCAAAACAAAGTTCTACAGGCTCAAGTCAAACTCTTGAAGCCGCAAGAAGTTTAGCGATGCTAGCTGAGAAACTTAAAAACTTAGTGAAGAATGTGAAATTATAATGCGAGTACTAGTTGTTGATGATTCAATTGTTTTTAGAACTCAAATATCTGCAGCCTTAAATGGTGTTTCAGGTATTGAGGTCGTTGGGACAGCTCCCAATGGGAAAATTGCTTTACAAAAGTTAGAGCAATTATCTGTTGATCTCATCACCTTAGATATGGAGATGCCTGAGTTAAATGGACTTGAAACTTTGAAAATAATGCGTGAGAAAGGTTTTAAAACAAAAGTCATCTTTTTCTCATCATTAACGGTCAAGGGTGCAGAAATAACTCTTCAAGCTTTAAGGGCCGGAGCTGATGATTTTGTAACAAAGCCAACTAATGATGTTGCTAGTTTTGAAATGGCCGGGCAAATGATTAAAGAGGCACTTGTTCCAAAAGTTCTACAGTTCGGAAATATTAAAATTGAATCGTCAATAACTAAACCTGTAATTGAGTCTCCGAGAATAATAAATACTAAGAAAAAACTCGCCAGTGCATTTCCTCAGGCGATTGTGATTGCTTCCTCTACAGGTGGGCCTTCAGCGCTCGAGGAAATATTTAAACATTTAAAAGGACCTTTTAATAAACCAGTTTTCATTGCTCAACACATGCCAGCTGTCTTTACAGAGATTTTAGCTAAAAGATTATCTGATATTTGTAAGGCCCCTGTAAGGGAAGGGAAGAATGGGGAAGTTGTCGAAAAAGGAGTGGTTTATATTGCTCCAGGTGATTTCCATATGCTTCTTGAAAAAAAAGATAACACTGTTGTGATTAGTTTAAATCAAAATCCTCAACGAAATTCTGTTAGACCAGCTGCAGATTATTTATTTGAATCAGCTGCTGATGTTTATGGAAAATCCTTACTTGGAATCGTTCTAACTGGAATGGGAGAAGATGGGGCAAGAGGTGCAAAATATTTAAGAGAAAAGGATGGTCTAGTGATCATTCAGAATAAAGAGAGTTGTGTGGTTTTTGGAATGCCTGGTGCTGTATTTAATAATGATGATTTTGATGAAATACAAGATTTACAAACAATAGCTAACTCAATGAAATCGGTGATCATGTGACTACAAAATATTTTGGCGAGTTTTTAGTTGGAAAGAATGTAATAGATGCTGAAAGCCTTATTAAAGCTTTGATAAGTCAGGTTGCAACAATGCCACCGGTCTGTGAGATTGTTTACAAGAAGCACCTTCTAAGTCCTGAAGAAATCTTGGCAGCGTTTAAATATCAACAAGATCATTTTGTTGATTTTATCTCCGCATGTAAGGCCAAAGGATTTTGGAGTACTGATTTACAAGAAATTTTAAATGAAGAAATGCGCAAATATAGAAAGCCTTTAGGTGAAATTTTAGTAAAAGAAGGCTTTATTGATTTGAAGAAATTGACATTAATGCTTGATGAATTCTTATCTCAGGCCGAAGTCACTGCTGCACCTTCTTCGAAGGTAGAGCTTGAGGAGACTACAGCAAGTAGGCCTGATGAAAATCTCAATCCTGAAGATGATTTCTTGGACTACCAATCTGGCATTTTAATGGAACTTGAAGAAGTTTTTGATGAGAGGAAGAGGAAAGTTATAAAAGTAGCGATGTCTTTTATTAAAGACAAAACGCCTCCTGATGAAGGTGCTGTCCAAAAATTATTTAACGATTCTTTAAAGATAGTTCATACCATAAATGGCTTGCTCAAATTATTTGGCATTCAGCATTTAGGGCAACTGATGTTCTACATTGAAAATCTGGTAGAGGAGCATTTAAATTCAAAATCTACAGCTGAGGAACATCAAAAAATTGCTGGCCTGATTTATGACTCTTTCGAGTTGGCCTGGCAAATGAGAAATTCGATTCTTGAAACAAATTCGGAGAGATCTTTTTTTAAGCATAAAGATAATGAAGAAAATTTTTATAAAATGATAAATGGCTTGATGGGGAGCATTGGTTCAAAATGAGAGATAAAAATGAGATTTTAAGATTTTTTGCAAAATATATCGAATCTGAGCTCGGTATTATTTATGTTGAGGCCAATTATTTCCAATTAGAGCATAGACTAGAAAACATCGTAAATATTTTGGGATACCAAGATTTAAACGATTTATATGTGAAGTCTCAAACTGGCATTTCTGGTCAGATGAAGTCATATTTATTAGATTTAGCAACTAATAATGAAACAAGTTTTTTTAGAGATGGGTCAGTTTTTAAGGCCTTATCTGCCACTATGATTCCTGAAATTGCTTCTCGTCAATCCAGTGGCATCTCTATCTGGTCTGCAGCTTCAAGTTCTGGCCAAGAAGCTTATTCAATTATGATGGAAGTTTCTGAGCTTGCTAAGAAAACCTCTATTCCACCTGTATATATGTTGGTATCCGATGTCTCGGAGACTATTTTAAATAGAGCTAAAGAGGGAACTTATTCCAGTCTAGAAATTCAGCGAGGTCTCCCTGCTAATCTGATGGTTGAGTATTTTGAAAAATCGGAGAATGATTCTTGGAAGGTTAAATCTAAGCTTCAAGAACATATGACTTTTAAAAAGATAAATTTACTCGAGTCCTGGGGGAGTATTGGCCCATTTGATATTATCTTTGTAAGAAATGTTCTCATTTATCAAGATGTAGAAAATAAAAAGAAAGTAATTGCAGAAATGCATAAAAGATTAAATCCAAATGGGTACCTAGTTTTAGGTGCGGCAGAAAGTATGTTTGGAATATCAAATGATTTTAAACAAGTTGCTTCTGAAGGAGCAATTATTTATCAGAAGGTATAATAAATTTTAAGGAGAATATATGTTTGATCCAAAAACCAAAGTTCTAGTCGTAGATGACATGTCAACAATGAGAAAGTTAGTAAGCAAGATTTTAAAAGAGCTTGGATTTACGGATATCTCAGAAGCCGCAGATGGTAAAGAGGCCTGGGAAGTAATATCAAATGCTGCTACAGCACCATTTGGTCTAGTTGTTTCTGATTGGAATATGCCGAATTGTACAGGTATCGATTTATTGAAAAGAGTAAGATCAGATCAGAGATTTAAGAAAACTCCATTTATCCTAGTTACGGCCGAAGCTGAACAACATCAAGTTGCCGAAGCTGTTAAGGCCGGAGTCGATCAATATGTTGTTAAACCATTTAATAAAGATCAACTAAAAGCAAAACTGGAAATGGTACATAAAAAATATTCTTCAGGTAAATGAATAAATTAATAATTGCCGTTTTTGGCGCTAACGAAAAACAAATGCTCCCAGAATTGAAGTCTTTGACTTCAGAGATTAACTATTATCCATGCACTATAGAAAAGTTAATGGAGCCAATAGAACCTATTCCTGACCTGATTCTTTGTTATACTCCATCAGAAGGCTTGCAGCTCATTGAAGTGGCGCAGACTCTAAGGATGACCTATCCTGATGGCCCAATTTTCTTCATGACTACTGAAAAGAAGGAATTTGATAAGAAAAAACTTATTAAAAATGGTTTCACTCAAGCATTTCTTTTACCTTGGGAAAAATCAGATTTTTTAGCATCACTGAAGGAGGAAGCGATCTATTCTGCATTGCCAGAACTTCGAAATTATAAACCAGTCAAGGTCATTGATTTAGTTCCTGGATCTAGTTTAGATTTTGCTTTGAAGGCCTATCTTCCTTTAAATAATAAATTAATTTTGTTCTCAGAGAAGGGTGAATCAATCTCTGAAGAAAAAATTGAGAGATTGACGGAACATGCTTTCAATACATTGTTTGTTCGTAAGGATGAGTTTGAAAGTTTTAAAAAGTATACCCTTAATACTCTGAGTAAGTATTTAAAGCCAAATGCATTAAGTGAAACCGAAAAAAGTGAAAAATTAAAATACTGTATTCGAGAATTAATTTCAGATCTATTTATAGAGGACTCTCAAGAGCATACTTTTGCAAAATCCCAAAGCTTACTTAAGGATGTAAAAGAAATAATTCAACACCTACTCTTAGATGAGGTTGATTATTCAAAAAAAATAGAGTCGATGCTCAATCAAGAAACGAATTTTTACCAACATCTTACCAATGTTTCAGCATATGCTGGCATGTTTGCAATAGCTCTTGGCTATGAAAAGCCAGATCAGATGGCCCTGGCCGGAATTTTACATGATATTGGAAAAATTAATTTGCCAATAGAATTTGCTGATTTGAAAGTCGATCAGCTTGGGCCACATGCTCTTGAGGCCTATAAAAAGCATCCTATTTTTACCTTAGATGTAGCACGGACAAAAAAATTACCATTGCCGGATAAAGTTATGCTAGCGATTCAACAACATCATGAATCTATGAATGGATCAGGATACCCTGAGGGACTGCCTGGTCATAGAATTTCTATTGAAGGAAAAATTTTGGCGATAGCGAATAGCTTTGATCATCTTACTGCGATGGAGCCAAACAGAAAGGCAATGAGTCTTCGTGATGCTTTGATCTTTTTAATTGAAGAAAATTCAAAGGATCCTGGCAGAATGTCTCTCGATATAGATTTATTACTTAAATTAAAAGATTTTTTTATAAAATGAGATAGAAAATGGAAAATAAGTCATTTCAAATTTTAGAGGGTAATGGATATATAACTGTTCGCTTATTAGGCTCACCTGATAATTCCACAGCTTCTGTGTTTGATACTGAATTACAAAAGCACTTGGTAGATCCGCTCCCTCATATTGTAATTAATTGTGAAAGTCTGTCAGGGCTTTCAAGTGAGTGGGTCAGAGTTTTATTAAAAGTTGTTTTATTTTTAAAAAAATATAATAAACAAGTTCGAATGATTATTTTAAGTCCAGCATTGTTGGCCCAATTTAAGAAAGATGGGATCGATACTGCATTCAAATATTCACCAAATTTGAGGGAGGCTCTAGTCGAGTTTGGACTAGTGACAAAGAAAATGTTGGATACTGATTTTATTAATCCTTTTTTAAATGCGACTCTTCATGTTTTAAATGTTCAGGCCAGTATCAAAGCTGAAGCAGGGAAAATATTTTTAAAAAAAGAAAATGAAAAGTTTGTAGGTGATATTTCTGGTGTAATCGGTATTGTTAGTGAATCGTTCAATGGTTCAGTGGTCATAAGTTTTCCGGAGAAGACATTTCTAAATGTAATGTCTGGGATGCTAGGAGAAGAGTATACCGAATTGAATAAAGAGATTATTGATGGTGCTGGAGAAATCACAAACATGATTTTTGGCCAAGCAAAAATTGTTCTCAATGAAAAAGGCTATGGAATCAAGACAGCAATCCCATCCGTTGTAGCGGGGAAAGATCATTCATTGCTTGCACTCACAAAGGGGCCTGTCGTAGTTGTTCCTTTTAAGAGTAGTGGGGGAGATTTTTTCATCGAAATTTGTGTATCTACTTAATTTTACAGCGATCTGAAAAAATTCAATTTTAAATGAATTTATACGATAAGCTTATTATGGAAAATAATCTTACATTAGATGAAATTGAAAATTGGATAAAAATAGTAACAACTGAATTTTACGAAATCGTCTACCAAGATGCTTGGTTTAAAGAAATTTTTAAAGTCATTAAGCAAGACCAGATAACTTCTCAGCAAATTGATTTTATGGTTGGGGCGTTTGGTGGACCTCAAAGATTTTCGGGAAGAATGCCTGGAAATGCTCATCCACATATTTTTATAGATGAAGAGATGTGGGAATATCGTGAGGCCTTACTTAAGCAGGCCTTTGCCAAAGTGAATTGTCCTGAGTTTATTCAAACTAAATGGCTTAAAATCGATAATGCTTTTAAAAGACAGATAGTCATGAAAAGTGTTGATGAATGTCAAAAGCGATTTTTTACGGACGAAATTATTGTTGTCCCAAATCCTTTTAAGAAATCCGCTTAAATCTTCCATTTTGAATAAAACCAAATTTTAAAAATCTCTGCCGTTACAAGATAACTGAGTAATACCATAAATAGGGTTCCATAGATTGAAAGAGGTAGAGGGTGAAATTCAAAGATTTTGTTTTGTAGAATTAATGGTGCTAATAATGTCAGCATAATAACGCCTAAACTTGCTCCAATAAGACTTTTACTTGGCCTGCTTTTAAATAATGGTCTGGCCGTTCTAATAACGAATAAAACCAAAATTTCAGAAATGGCCGATTCAATAAACCAAGCGGTTCGAAACTGATCTGGAGTCACTATAATAATTTTTACTGAATATCTCTATAATCCATATTTGTGAAATTAAGCTTCATTAAGATCTTTTAAATTAGTGGAGATGAATTGATTGGGGAAGATTAGGTAATGTGAAATAAAATTTACTTCCGTGACTTATTTCACTCTTAACCCAAATTTTCCCTCCATGGGCCTCAACAATACCTTTAGCAATGGCCAGTCCAAGTCCTGAGCCTAATTCTGCTGTTCGCTTACTTTGGGCAAATCGATTAAAAAGTGACGGTAAAAGTTCTTTTTCAATTCCTGGACCATTGTCTTCAATACTAAAAAGAATAGCGGAGTCAATAGAGGAAGCTTTAACTGTAATGTTTCCTCCTGGTTGTGTAAATTTAATTGAATTTCCAATCAGATTTTGAAAAACCCTTTGCAATTGCTCCAAATTAATAGGTATGTGTGGAAGATCACCTTTAATTATTAATTTAATATGAATATTCTTTTCTTGAGCTAGAGTTGTTTCAATGTCCACTATTTCTTCAAGCATTTCTTTTATATCATGCTCAATAAGACCTTCAGTGATTGTGAAATGCCCTTGCTCTATTTTGTGAATATCAACTAGATCTCGAATCATGATTAACATGTTTTGGGCAGACTTTTTGATTCTATTTAAGAGTTGTTCAAGCTTGGGATCTAAAGGCAACATTTTTTTCAAGATAAGTTCAGTACAACCCATAACAACACTTAAGGGGTTCTTTAAATCATGGGAAATCATCGCGAGTATTTCCTCTCTCATTCTAATGGAATCTTCTGCTACTTTCCTCGCCTGGTGCTCCTTCTTTAATAGCTCGAGTCTTTCGAATTCTATTTTTTTTCTCTCAGTTATATCCCTAATTACACATGAAATTAACATTCCTTCTTGAGTCCTAAGCGGAGCAAAGGAAGCTTCTATAGGAAACTCTCTGTTGCCTTTAGTTATTGCATATAAATTTGCTTCATCTCCAATAAACCTAATTTGAGGATTTGTAAGGTAGTCTTGAAGGTTTTTCTTATAAACATGATGGTATCTTTGCGGTAGAATATTTTTAATTGAATAACTCGCAATCTCACTTTTTGAAAAGCCAAAAAGTTTTTCAGTAGCGAAATTAATTAAAACAATTTTTCCTTCATGATTGAAAATTATTATTGGATCTGGAATAGATTCAAGTAAAGATTTAAATCTCTCTTCACTTTGCTTTAGTAGTGTGACATCACTGACAATAACATAGAATCCTATGACCTGATTATTTTTAATTTCTGGAATATAATGAGCAAGGGTTTGTTTCGATCCTCCTTTAGGTAGAGGTATTTCTCTTTCAAAAATTTGCTCTTCACCTTGAAGTACTTTTTGAACATAGGGTAAGTTTTTTTTGTAAAGTTCTTCTCCAAGTAAGTCCTTCAAGTGCTTGCCTTTGACTTGATCTGGAGTTTTCCCAAAGTATTCAACGTAGGCATTATTCCCATGAAGGTTTATTAAATTACTATCCCAGTGCCCAATTAAGGCGGGCATGGCATTTAAAAGCTGGTTAATCTCTTCTTCTTTTTTTTGAATTTCATTCTTGCTGGTGACAGTGGCCGTAATATCGATAACTACAATATAAAGACCTATAACTTTATTCATCTCGTAAGCTGGAATATATTGAATTTCTACAATTCGATCACCTACCTTTTTATAGGGAACTGATCGTTCAAATTTCGAAATCTCCCCATTTAAAGTTTTTATCAAATATGGCCTAAGCAAATCAAAGGCCGCTACTCCAATAACGTTAGAAATATGAGAGCCAAGAATTTCACCTTTTGGGATATCGAACCAATCAATATAGGCCTGATTGACATACCGGTAGATTAATTCTCGATCAACAAAACTTACCAAGGCTGGGAGTGCATCAAGAACGGTATTTAAAAAATCATTTTGTTTTTCATTTTCTCTTTGAAGTATCTTTCTTTCTGTTGCATCTGTAATGACAAAAAGGAGGGTCTCTCCAAACTGAGCATGGGGAAAGGTGATTACCGTAATAGCAGACCAAAATTTTGATTTATCTTTTCTGATGCATTCTAATTCACCTCTCCAAACTCCTGTTTTATATAGTTGATTAATGATATTATCGATGATTTTCTCTGATCCTGATTGTGGTGCCCAAAGGTTAGAAATACTTTTTCCAATTTGTTCCTGATTTTCAAACTTAAATAACCGTTCGAATCCAGTTGTAGAATAAAAAATATCATTGCTTGTTTGCCTAACTAAGCAGACTCCCTCAATAAGTTGATCTAAGATTCGAGATTGGAGTCTAAGCTCATCTTCCATGGTTGTCTGTGATCGAATTTTTAAATTGCGATAACGTTCAGGGATAATAGGTTGGATGGCCCCAAAGTTTTCAATAATTTTAAAACTTCCATCTAATTGGCATTTTGCTAAATATGAATTCACCATTGCGTGGTGAATTGCTTTATCCATTTTGATTTGACCTTGAAGTGACTTTATCTGAATAGCTTCTAAAGCTGTGATTAATTTCTCTGAATTAATTGAACCACATGAATTGGCAGCAGTGGCAAAAGCTTTAACACAAGCATAAGTACTTTCACCAAAATTTGTTATAATACCATTACCATTTGGCCATATCCCCGTAACATCTCTTAATTGGTCTAATTTTTTTAAGAAATCTAAATTTTCTTTTGTCTCAATCGACATAAAGTATGTGTTACTCGAATATAATCCTTCTCTAATTTCTGGTGCCATAATGCTGGCCATGCTTTCATCAAAATGTCCCATGACCACAGCAATTTTTTCTTTTAATTTTTGGGCCGAAAATAAGTTTAATACTTGAATTTGATCTGTTCCTGCAAAGTAAGGGATAAAAATGTTGGCATTGGATTCTTTTAAGCGCTTAAGCATTTCATTGATTTCTGAATTTTTGACTCCAATTGGAAAATATTCTTCACCTACTTTTTTCCCATTATTCCTCTCCATTATTTTTATTGCTGCATCGATTGAGCCTCTTGGCCATTCATAATTATTTCCTGCAAAGAAAATTTTATTTCCAAACTTTTTCATCATATAAGGAACCATGTAATCAATTTGTTGATTAGGGAGAGCGGCAAAATGGAAAAAATATCTGCTAAGAATACTGCCTTCGTAAAATGAGAAATTGAGATAAGGAATTCTATAAACCTCTGCAACTTGATAAGCGACTGCAATTCTTGAGTTTGATAATAGATTTCCAATGATCGAGACACATTGGTGTTGTTCAATGAGTTTCTTGGCAGCTTTTATTGCTGTATCAGGAAGACTCCCGTCATCTTCTATTATTAATTCTAATCTTTTGCCTAGCACACCACCATTTTGATTAATTTCATTGCAGGCAATTTGTGCGGCCCTGATAATTTCTGTGCCATAGAGGGAAACAATGCCAGTCAGAGGTGGCATTAACCCTAGACGAATCCCATTTTGATCATTTTCCTTAAGCATAAAAACCCTTGGGCCTGGAAAAGATTCAAGAACATTAAAGTATATTTAAGTGGTAATAAAGGCTGGTTGCTATACAGATCAAATTTGTGTCATTTGTATAAGAGCACAAGATCTACTTAGAAATTTTAAAGTTAATTCATCAAATATGCATGGCCCCAGCCTTTTGGGTCTTTTAAAATTGCTCGACCTACCGCCGCTAAGGAAATTTTATTATCCTTAAGGATGTCATCTATATAGGCACCAGTTTCAATACCCCCAACTCCAATAACAGGGATCGATACATTTTTTTGAATTCTAGAAGCTTCTTCCACTAGATAGCCTTCACCATTTCTTGTGCCCGGTCTTCGCCATCCACCTATCCCTGAGGATACATTAATGATATCGATTCCAGCATTTTGAAGAAGTTTTGCAATAAGGATGCAATCATCTGTACTAAGCCCACCTTCTAAAAAATCCTGACCTGGTATACGGACAGATATGAGAAGATAAGGAAGCTTGCTTTTTATACTTTCAATAATTTCTAGAATTAGCCGAATGTTTTTAAGAACACTTCCACCATACTTATCGCATCTTTTATTTGTAATTGGTGAGAGCCATTGATTCAGGCCATATCCATGGGCCGCATGTAATTCAATTAAATCAAAGTTTGCTAAAGAGGCCCTGTGGGCCGCTTCAACAAACCATTTTTTCCAGTTATTAATATCCTCTAAGTTCATCTCCGAAGGTTTTTCTAGGATTTTATCTTTGACAGGAACGATAATCCCACTTGGAGAATACAAAAGACTATCTGTAAATCGACTCTCTGTTTTTCCTCCACTGTGGGTTAGTTGTATACCCGCAAGAGCGCCTTGCTGATGAATTCTGTAACTTAAGGCCTTAAGTCCATCTAAATGTGCATCACTTGAAACTCCAAGTTGCTTTTCTTCACTTCTGCCACTGATATGAACAAAGCTGTATTCAACCACTATAAATCCTGCCTTAGACTCGGTTAGGCCTGTATAGTGGGCAAGAGTATTTTCAGTTACAAATCCTTCTTGGTCTGCAGTTTCAGAGGCCATAGGGGGAACAATAACTCGATTCAAGAGTATTTTTCCGTTCTTTAGTTTTAATGGGCTAAATCTATCGATGGTTTGATTTTTCATGGTCCAGACTCTAATTCATGTTTCATCATTGACAAAGAAACATAAATTCAATAATTGTTTCGATTATGGAAACATTTGAAATGCGCTACTTTCTTGGCGTTGCTAAAACACAAAATATTCACGAAGCTTCTGAAGAACTTCACGTTTCTCCAGGGTCATTAAGTAAAGCGATTGCTCGCCTTGAGGATGAACTTTCTGTGAAACTATTCTCACGAGAAGGAAGAGGAATTCGTCTTACTGAAGAAGGGCGTCTACTTCAGCGTCGTGTTTCCGAAATTATAAAATTAGAAGAATCTGCCCGACTTGAGCTCTCTGGCCCTAAGGGAGTAATTCAAATTAAGGTAGCAGGTGCCGAAATATTATTGTCGAATTGGGGGCTAGATTTTTGTCAGGAGATTAAAAAAAAATATCCCTTGGCCCAGTTTGAATTTATTGCGACTGATGATAAAGATGCATTAGAGAAAGTTGAAAACGGCGAAGTTCACTTGGCGATTGTAACAAACGTATCTACTCATAATAATCTGACCTACAAGTCAATTGGTGAAGCAACTTTTAAAACGTATGTTGGAAAAAAACACCAATTAAGTAAAAAGAAAAAGTCTGTAGATGTAGTGGAATTGCTCGACTATGCATTCGTAAGTCCTAATCGGGCCTTTTTGGGAAAAGTTGGTAGTAAGCAATCTCTGGATGGTTGGAGAGATGATCAGTTTCCTCGTAAGGTTGAATATTTGACATCGAGCTTAAAAATTTTAGAGGAGATCGTTGTATCAGGTCGAGCTGTTGCTTATTTACCAGAATATTTAGGAGAGAGCCTTGGACTCGAATTGATCAATGTTCATGGTTGCCCATATTCTTGTCAGCAAAAAATCAAAGTTGTTGCTAAAAATCCTAAAGAGATCAGCTGGCTAAATTGGATTTTTTAGCAGAGAAATAAGTTGTCGCATTGAATTCTAGTACGTGAATGTTCGTGGTTTATGTAAATCCGTCTTAGTTGGCCACAACATAAACCTGGCCAGAAAAATCATGCTTTTTGCTTCAAACGATCATCTTGGAATAAGTCTGTATTCCATATAATTGTAGAGCTTTCGAGAAAGCATTTTTTCAAGAGGTGTTCCAAAGTAACGAGCAGTGCCGGAAATGATATCTTGGGCATCGAGACGTTGTTGAAAAACAAAGCCACACTTTGGAATTTGAGGACGCCAAGAACCTCCCATTCGCTCTCTGACCATTTCTTGATTAATCTCTCGAAGACCCTCAGTTGATGTTTTGAAACATCTTCCTTCAGGGGCAAAATAAGAAAACCATTCTTCAGATTTGAGCAAACGGTTTGAAAACGATGGATCTAGGATGCGAATACCTTGATCTGTATTTAGGGCAACGACCTCATGATTTGACCATTTAATCTCACCGGCCTGAAGTTTACCAACCACAACGATACGAGCAGTTTCTATCCATGAAACGTCTATGAAATTTTGTGTTCGGAAAAAAGGTGTAAGGTATTTTATCTTATCTGAATGATTCTCTATTGTGGCCTGAAAGGTAGTTTCTCCCCAAAGAAAAAGATCTATCAACATACGTCTTGCGAAGCAATTGTTATAAATTTCTGAATGAGGGATTTTAAACCAGTCTTGCTTGAGATGTGAAAAAAACACAATCTGATAAAGTTCTGGATAAACCTCTTGATTAAACCATTCCTCATCTACGACACGTAACTTGGCCGGGTCAACTTCTCTTTCAAGAGGTTCAGGGAAAAGAATTGGAACGTTGTTATTTTTGAGTTCTCTTTCAACACTAAAAGCATTTAGTAGGATGAATAGTGAGAGGATAGTTGAGAACAAAATTGACTTCATTTTTTCTTCACTCTTTTGATAGTGTCCTCAGTAAGAGGAAATGCTTCTATATTTTAAATTAATTTTACTGCCTTCCTCCTATTTCCGAAACTCAAGATTGTTAAATTTGTATTCCCATCAGCAACCAGCAGTCTCGAACCTATAATCGAATGTAAAATGAGATAAAAAGTGGCGGGAGATATGGTCATCACCCGAACTTTTCACTCCATGCGACTATCTTACAGATATTATTCAACTTCCCGTCAAAAATCCTGCTTTAGACGTTCATTCACTCCCGGAGCGCTATTCAGAAGAACTTGAAAAGGGCAGATGTCCGACTTCGTGCCCCTGGTCATAGTTACGGTAACCCTGCTCAACTGAAGTTCGGTTTTAAAAAGAAAAAAGTTCTATTTCTGCTCATAAAGGTGAGCAGCTCATTATTGAAGCGATTATGGACTTTAGAGCCGATGGTTTTACTTATAGGCAGATTGCACTAAGGCTTACGGCTTTAAAGATTCCATCAAAAAACGGTAAGAAGAAATGGCATCCTATGATGGTGAAAAGAATCATAGATTCAGTCGAAAAGGCCGGGAGTGACAAATCTAAATAACAAATGTAGGATACGGAGATCAACCACATCAAAGGAGTAGTCTATGGCAACTTTATTCAATCGCAGCACTTTGACTACTTCGGCTCATCCTACATTTTAATAATCTAGGTCATTAGAAGTAGTCTCTTAATTAATGGAGACTATGAATGATTACTACTGAACAAATGGACGCTCTTGTTGCGTCTAAGTATGCCTTATTGGCATCAAATGAAATTTTTAAGAACAATGAAGCTGATGTTAAAGAAGGTCTTCGAGAGGAGATTAACTCATTAACTGAGCTAGCACTTCCTGATGTCTGTAGAAAGCGGTGTGATTTTTTTAAACTATCTGGAACAAGGCCAGAAGATTATCGAGAGAGAATTATAGAAGTTCCAGGCAAAGGATTTCTTTTGGCAGGGATTCGATTCAGAGGCTTAGATGTTACAAAGCCCTTTGTGTCAGTCATCCCAAGTTTTATCACGACGGAAAATGATTTAACTCTCATCAAAGAACTGATTAAGGAAGAATTCCGAGTCTTTCGGCCGCAGGCTTTTCAACTGACGTTATCTCCTAAATATTTACGAGAAAGAGTAGATATTCTGGAAGATAGATTCACTGTTGCCGGAAAAATTGACAGCATTCTTAGAGAAAAGCTGTGCACAGAAGTGAAGATAGAGTTGGTCGCTACCTCTGAGATTGATTTCTACGAGAGGTACGTTCAAGAATATCTAGTCTTTCATGAACAAAGGCCAGAATTAAAACTAGAAGTTCGCTCTGAATCTCTCGATGATTTAAATGAATCTCTGAAATCGAATCTTCTTTATAAGATTATGATTAACGATGAATTCGCTGGTGTGATCGCAGGTGCAATCAGCAACTATCATGGAATTAGTGGAGCCAGTGTCTTAGAGGAGTTATTATTTAGCACTTTTCGTGGAAAGAAATTAGGAGTTCATGTTCAATACGAATTTGCCAAAAAATTAAAGGGACGGTTTGAAGTTTTATGGGGGACAATTTCTCCAAAGAATCAGTCTTCGTTGAAAACGGCTTTGAAAAATCAGAGAAAAATAACAGAGACAGATTATTTCATTTCAACTGATGAGAGAGGATTTTATGAGCAGTAAAAAACGACACGTGATGTATTTGAATATCGAGAAGTCTGAAACTCCTTCTTTACCTGACGTAAAACTTATTACAACGGCTGATGGTAGGAACCTTGGGCATCTAATGTACGAAGCCTACCAAGGGACAGTTGATTATGAAGGTGAAACTTTGGATGAATCCATTCAGGAGATCGAAGGGACTCTTGTAGGAAAGTACGGCGATCTTATCGAGCAAGCTTCGTTAATGGCCGTTGATTCAGGCAAAATCGTTTCTGCCGTCATTTTTGTCTCTTACAAAAAAGAAGGAATGCCACTACTGGCATTCACAATGACTCATCCTGATTATAGAGGGAGAGGCTTGTCTCAGAAGTTGATAAAACTAGCTGCAAATAATTTGGCAAATATTGGTCATGCAAAATGTTGTCTGGTTGTGACTGATGGAAATCAGCCTGCACAATCAATTTATGAGAAGCTCGGATTTACTTATAAGCAGGTGTCGGAATCGAGGTGAAGAATCACATTGATTCATATCTTCTGGAATAACGGATCTCACTTCCGTCAGCGGAGGTAAAATAGATGAAAAAAGTATCAAAGCTATGGATAAAAATATTTGAAGGACTTTCATTTTTTAAGCAGCCGTAAATATTCTTTCTGACTCCCATACACCATAGAACTTAAAAGATTGATTATTATGGATAGTGGCAGCGTAGGCAATAGGTGGAGCTTTGATTTGAGACATATCAAGTCGTTCTCAAACTGCTTCATCAGTTTTTCGACTTGTTCAGGGTCAGGCAATGTTACATCCATCCCTGAAATGAAAACTTTCTGCTTTCGGTATGTTCCTGCGTTGTCGGGGTCTATGTTTTGATAAAAAAGCTTATGAATCTTTTTGATATCATCCAGAGTAACCGTCTTGTTTTTCATAAGATCAAAAATGATGGCATAGATGCTTTTTATTAGTAAAAAGTTTGGCTAGTTAATTGTATCGAAGAATCGTCTTGTACCCATGCTCGAATGTAAAATGAGATAAAAAGTGGCGGGTCAGACGGTCATCATCCGAACTTTTCACTCCCGATTGCTATTTTGTAGATATCATTAACCTTCCGGTCAAAAATCCGCCTTTAGACCTTTGTTCACTCCAGCTAGATTACGTGGAAAAAAGGCTCAGCTTGAGGCAAATTGCGGCCAAAAAGTTCACTCCCAAAGCACTATTCAGACGAACTTGAAAAGGGCGGATGTCCAACCTCGTCCTCCTGGTCATGGACACGGAAATCCTTCTCAGTTGAGATTTGGATTTCGAAAAGAAGCTGGGAAGATTGTGGCCCACTTGGGGGAGCAGCAGGTAATTGGTGCTGTTAAGGATCTTAAGGCCGAAGGTATGACATTAAGACAAATTGCTCAGAGAATGATGGCTTTAAGAATCCCATCGAAGAACGGGAAGATTAAATGGCATCCGATGATGATAAAGCGAATCCTAGATTCATTCAAAAATGAAATAGAAAGCAAAGCCTAATCAATTTTAACTGCTGCATTGATCACGGTTTAGTATGTCTCCTGATTACCCAGGAGGTACAGATGTCTAAACAGAATGAATTAATTATTGAAAAGATGATTTATGTGATCAGAGATCACAAGGTCATGCTTGATAGCGATTTAGCTGAGCTGTATGAGGTCGATACTAAAGTATTAAATCAAGCAGTTAAAAGAAATATTTCACGATTCCCATTGGATTTTATGTTTCAGTTAACCTCTGAAGAGTGTGATTCTTTGAGGTCACAATTTGTGACCTCAAAAGTGGGCCGTGGTGGTCGTCGCTATTTGCCTTATGTTTTCACCGAAAATGGTGTTGCCATGCTTTCCAGTGTCTTAAGTAGTGAGAAGGCAATTCAGATTAACGTTTCCATTATGAGGATTTTTACCAGACTGCGAAGCTTTCTTTTGCTCGAAAAAGATCTTTCTGAGCGAGTGACTAAATTAGAACACGGAACAAATCAGATGTTTAAAGTTGTTTTTGAACGACTGGATAGCTATGAGGAGATGGTTACTCCGAAATTGCCAGGGAACAGGAAAAAGGTTGGCCTTAAGTAAATAAAAAGCTTTGAGATCCCAATTTGGGATCTCAAAAGTGAATTAACTTTTCTGAAGCAATACGGTTGAGGACTTTCTCTAATACTACGCTTGGATAAAATTCTCCAAATCGATATGGTACAAGCTCTTCAAGTTCAAGAGGATGACCATTAAATACATTTCCATTCGCATCAGTGGCCTTTGATACGGCAATTGTTTGTCCTACGATAAAATTAGAATCTAATGGGGCCTTTTCTCTAAATCTTTAATTTTGGGCGCACGAACCCCTTCCCATTTTGAGAAGGCCTGATGGGCATTGCCTTCAATTTGAAAAAAACTTGAATTTTCATTGGTTAACGACGATAACGATTCAGATCAAGAGTTTGAAAATCAGAAAAACTCTTTGATTCAGATGACTTCGAGAAACTACCCACTAACAACCTAGTAGATCCCTAAAAGCATTGATGTGGAGTGAAAAATTTACGGGAGTGAACTGTTCGAAAAAAAGTGGCGGGAGAGACGGGACTCGAACCCGCGGCCTTCTGCGTGACAGGCAGACGTTATAACCAACTTAACTACTCCCCCGGAGTGAAAATGTTTTACAAATATAAAGATTCGGCATTTCGTCGTCAAGAATAATTAAAGAAAAAAAATGCGTTACTAGCCGCGTAAAAGCATAGTGGGCCATCAAGTCTCATGATATATTTTAAATTCCAAAGGAATGGGTATGAGAAGTGTCTTTATTACAGGTGGAACCACCGGAATTGGTATGGAATTGGCCAAACTTTATCAGCGTCAAGGTTGGAAGGTTGGTGTCTGTGGACGTGATCGTCAGAAATTCGAGGAAAATTTTCAGACTGTTCGAGAGAATGTGACTTTTTATCAGGTCGATGTTGCGAATCGAGAAGAAGTTAAACAGGCCATTAATGATTTTTCCAAGTCAATTGGACTAGATTTATTGATCGCTAATGCTGGAATTGGATACAAGTTTAAAACTAAAGTTCCAGACTTTGAATATAGTTATAAGATGGTTCAAGTTAATCTTCTCGGTGTGATGTACGCTTTCGAAGCGGCACTAGATATTATGATTCCTAGAGGAAAAGGTCATGTTGTGGCCATATCTTCGATTGCTGGATACAACGGTCTCCCAGGTGTATCCGCCTATAGTGCAACTAAGGCAGCTGTGCTTAAATTTTGTGAATCTCTGCACTTGGATCTAAAAAAGTTTAATATTGATGTGACTACTATTTGTCCTGGTTTCGTGGATACTCCCTTAACACAGGCCAATCATCACCCAATGCCTTTTTTAATGCCAGCACCTAAGGCGGCTGAACTTATTGCTAAGGCCATTCGAAAAAAGAAAATGATTTACGCATTTCCATTCTTTTTCTCAAGTGTTGTTCGATTGATTAGTATTTTACCGAGAACATGGTATCGAGCGCTTTTTCGTATCAAAGCGATAAATTATAGTAAGGAGTAAATATGAAGTTTTTAGTTCTTTTTATTTTATCTACAAATCTTCTCTATGCTGCTTCTTCACCTAAAAAGGCCCAAGTTAAGGTCCCAATAAAAAAAGAGCAGAGTAAAGTAAAGGCCCCAGCTAAAAAAGAAGAAGACTGTAATGAAAAGATCAAAAAAACAGTGGATGTTTCAGCAGAATCGATTTCCTTAACAGGGGCCACTGGTTGCACTCTAGATGAGGCCCACTAATTCATCATTTGTTCATGAATTAAGTGATAAGAAAAAATCGCCATCCAAACTACGGTTAAAGTGATGGCGTGCCCAAATAAAATAAGCACAATGTCTTCTTCTAAAAGTCCAACACAGATGAGAAAAATGCTTAAGGCCGGAATGAGGTTTGAAAATGGTATCGGCAAGGGAAGAGAAAGAAACGCCGCTGAAAGAACGATGGAAATCCCACAAATAATATGACTTATTCTTGTATGAGTTATTGGGTGTTTGTAAGCAGATAATTTTGAAGTGAAGCTCGTTAGCTTTACAGCTGCATTAAAAAGAATCTCAAATTTTTCGTGTGAAATTTTGATCTGTTTAAGCTTTTTCGTAAGAAGAGGCCTACTGGAAAAAACAAGGCCAAGGCCTTGCAGAAGGACAATAATTCCCAAAACACTGGAAAGACCAGGAATAGGAATGGGTTGCATAAAAGGCAAAATGGCAACGAGACAAACGATTAAGAGTGACTCTTCCTTAGCATTTTCAACAATCTGCCCGATCGTAATCGTGGGAAGTCTTCTTATTTCAATTAAAGCATTAATGAGTCGATCATTGATCATTTTCCATTTCCTATCTCGACGGTCGAGGAATTGAATAATAGAATATCAGACATAATCTTTTGGGGAAACTTTTATGCATCATGCAACATCGATTTATGCTTGGATTGGATTTATTGTCTTTATTCTGGTTCTTTTGCTCTTAGATTTAGGAGTTTTTCATAAGAAATCCCATACTGTGGGCTTTAAAGAATCAATTATGTGGTCAGGGGTCTGGATTGCACTCGCCATGGCCTTTAACGTGCTTATTCTTTACTGGAAAGGACAAGAAGACTTTATGCTCTTCTTAACCGGCTACGTGATTGAAAAATCTCTCTCGGTGGATAACCTCTTTGTTTTCCTTTTAATATTTGGTTATTTTAAAATTCCAAACCAATATCAGCACAAAGTTTTATTTTATGGAATTCTTGGTGCGCTCATTATGCGTGCTTTCTTTATTTGGGCCGGTATTGCTATTCTAGAAAAATTCACTTGGGTCATTTATATCTTCGGAGCATTCTTGGTTTACTCTGGATTGAAAATGTTAAGGCCAGAAAGTGATGATCACGATCTTGAAAAAAGCTGGGTGATTAATTGGACTAAAAAAATATTCCCAACTTCGCCTCACTTTCATGATGATAAATTTTTTGTGCGTATCAATGGTGTTCTTACTATTACGCCACTTTTTATCACACTCATCTTTGTTGAATTTTCAGATTTAGTGTTTGCTATTGATTCAATTCCGGCCATTATTGGGATCACTAATGATCCATTTCTCGTATTTACTTCAAATGTATTTGCGATTCTTGGTCTTAGATCCCTTTACTTTGCGCTTAAGGGATTTGCCGATATCTTCCATTATTTAAAGTATGGTCTGAGCCTAATTTTGATATTCATTGGTGTAAAAATGCTCATTTCACATTATTACCACATGCCAATTTCAGTCACGATGGGAACAATTTTTGTGGTGCTACTGGGATCTGTGCTGGCTTCAATTATTAGTAATAAGAGAAAGGCCTAAGGGCCTTTCTTTTTAGCAGTCGAATTTAAGTAAGATATTTGTTCATTTAAATTCCAAAAATCATAAAGCAGGCCTATGCCAAATACGCCAAATGTAAACACATAGATCAGGCCCGAAATCCATTTTCGTTGGTAAAATCTATGAAGTCCTACAATTCCACCAAAAGTGATTAGAATCCAAGCAATATTGTAATCATAATCGCCGACTTCAAATTTTAAGTCTGCCTCGCGGTCCATCGTTGGAATAAGAAAAAAATCAATGATCCATCCAATAAAAAAACAGCCAAAGGTTAAAAACCAGATTGTTCCAGTAATCGGTCTTCCATAATAAAAACGGTGGGCACCCATAAATCCGAAGATCCAAAGGATATAGCCCATTAGGGTTGAGTGAGATTCATTTTTTTGATTTTCCATACTAAAGCTCAATTCCAAAACTAAAGCTGATAATAAGAAGTATGAGAACTATAAAAGAGATGCTGCCCATTAAAAATTCTTTTTTTAGAAAAAAAAGAATGCCTGTTAAGAAAACCCGAATGATTGGCAAAGAAATAAGAATGAAAAGGCCCCCGTAAACAATTAAAGCTCCATACTGACCATCAATAAAGTAATATTCAACCAGATTTAAAAAAGGAATATGGTCATAAATTTGGTAGCTATAAAAAGGATTTGCAGAAGAGTCAAAACTCCATATCCATCCTGCAAAAAGAATGATTCCAGCAAGGATGACACCAATTCTGAGAAAGCGAGATATTTTAAGCTCTAAATCAGTTAAACTTTCCACAAATGAATCCCTTTTTGAATCATTTGAAATGAAACAATAATTAAAATAACGATGAAAATTCTTTTAATAATTAATGCTGGAATTTTTGGCATAAGACGTGCCCCAATCCAGGAACCAATAATAATACCGATAGAAACTGGAGCAGCGATGTCGGGCCTTATATCTCCACGTAGAAGATAAGCTCCAGCACTGGCGCTGGCCGTAACACCAATCATAAAATTAGAAGTGGCAGAAGAAACTTTCATTGGAAGTTTCATGAGATTATCCATCGCAAGCACTTTGAAAATACCACTACCGATTCCAAGAAGAGCAGAAAGAATTCCTGCAAAGAACATAAAAAATAAACCAAAAGGAACTTGGGCCACTTTGTAATGGATAAGATGTCCTGCTTCATTATGAAAGCTGCTGGCGAGCTTAAGCTTCACAGACCAAGGATGATCAATTTCTGAGTGATGATCTTCTTTTTTTCTTAACATCATCAAAGCTGAAAACAATAAAAATCCACCAAACAAAAAATAGAGAAACAAAGAATTAATGAAGCTTGAAATAAGAAATCCAATAATTGCCCCTGAGACAGTTCCTAATTCCAAGAGTACCGCGAGACGTAAGTTGGTTAAGTGATCTTTAAGAAAACTTGCAGCGGCACCAGATGAAGTGGCAATGATAGAAATTAAACTTGCTGCCACGGCATATTTAATATCAACTCCAAAAAATAAAGTAAGCGTTGGAATAATGATAATTCCGCCACCAAGGCCAAGAAGGGATCCTAGGAAACCAGCAAATACAGAAATAACTAATAAAATAATTGGATACATGAGATTAGTATAAAAAGTTTAAGTAAGTAAAGCTACCTGATCTTTTATAACTTGAAAGAGAAGTCCACAATCTATAGGTTTTTGTAGCCTGGCCGAGGCCAGTGCTAATTCTTTTGAGTCGGATGAGGTATCGGCAGTGATGAGAATGACTGGAATGCGCGCCACTTTTGAAGGAGAAAAGTTTTTTAACTTGCTTAAGAATTCTAATCCATTCATCTTAGGCACCATGAGTTCAAGAATAATGCACTTAATATAATCTTTTTTCTCGCTTATTATTTTCATACCTTCATCTAATGAAGTTGTAGAAATGACTTTATAACCTTATTCTTCAAGCTTTGTTTGTAAAGAAAATAGGATATCAACATCATGATCTATAATAAGAAGAGTTTGATTCGACATACGATCTCCTCTTTAAGCTTTTCAATTTGATTCAACAATAATTTGATTCCATTTAAAAGAAGAGAATGTTGCGCCATTTTTTGCAAAGTTTATTACTCATATACAAAAGTCGGAGCCATTTTTGCAGGCTTAATAAAAGAGTTTCAAGTTTCAGGAGAACTGTATGAAAAGAAAAAAAATAAAGAGTTCACATGGTGCCAAAATGAAAGGGGATGACTCAAAAAAGAGTAAAAGGAAGAGACACCCAAATAAATTCTAAATTGATTAAGATTTTAATCTCGCTACTTGTTATAGGGATTGCAACCGCTCTTCAATGGATTTTGCAACCAACTGTGCTTGAGGCACCTTATTTACTTTATTATCCAGCTGTATTGATAGGATCATTGTATGGGAATGGTTTTTTGACAGTTACCTTATCAGTACTTGCTTCACAATATTTTTTTATACCTCCTTATTTTAATTTTTTTCCTCTTACTAATGATCTCCTTTTTAGACACGTTATTTATGCACTCTCTGCTTCAATGATTTGCATGTTAACAAAACGATTAAGCTCGAGCTTGAGAATGGCCCAAAATGCTGAAACAAGACTAATGACTACACTTGGAAGCATTGGAGATGCGGTTATTGTAACTAATTTAAAAGGACAGGTGAAATTTATGAATTCCATCGCTGAAGCATTAACTGGATGGAAAGTAGCAGATGCCATGGATAAAGATATAGAAGAATTGTTTAAAATCTTTGATCTTAAAACTCAAGAGCAAATTAAAAATCCAATACATGAGATTATTGAAAAGAAAGAAAGTTTAGTATCGATTAATGAAGCACTACTAATTAATAAAAATCAATTTAAAATCTATGTTGAAGATAAGGCTTCGCTTATTCAATTGAAAAACAAAGAACTGATAGGTGGAATCTTAGTATTTCGCGATGTCACTGAAAGGCATGTTCAACTTGAAAATTTAGATCAAGAAAGAAGACGTTTAGAAGCGGTGATCCAGGAAATGCCTGCTGGAATTGTTCTGGCCCAGGCCCCATCAGGAGAAATTTTAATGCGCAACAATTTGATGGATGAGATCTTAGGAGGTTTCATACCTATTAATTCAATCCAAGATTTCTCTAAATATATTGGTTTTAATGAAAAGGGAAGAAAGTATGGTGCTTTTGACTGGCCAGTTGCAAGATCAATCATAAATGGAGAAATAGTTTCAAATGAAGAAGTTTCTATAAAAAAAGTAAATGGTGATTTTTGTAATTTAAGTATTAGTTCAGCTCCTATTCGAAATTCTAAAGGACAAATTATTGCTGCTGTAGGTGTGCATATAGATATTACGAAAGCGAAAAAAATTGAAAAGGATCTTCAAAACGCAGTCCTTGCGAGGGATGATTTTTTATCGATGGCAAGTCATGAATTAAAAACGCCATTAACCACACTTAAACTTCAGACACAAATGATGATTAGAAGATTACAAGTGAATAGGACAGAAGATTTTGATTATAAAAAAATGATTTCTATGCTTGAGTCAGATAATAAGCAGTTAGATAGAATAAACAGATTAATAGATGATATGTTGGACATTTCTAGGATAAATAGTGGCAAATTAATAATTGAAAAAAGGTCATTCGATTTAACGGCGATGGTAAAGGAAGTTATAAGTAGAAATATCGCTCAGGTTGATGAGTATGGAGTTACTTTAAATGTCGTCGGTGAGGAAGAAATTATCGGAAAGTGGGATAGATTAAGAGTTGAGCAAATTGTTACCAACTTATTAACCAATGCACTTAAATATGGAAATCGAACTCCTATTACAGTGAGTATTTTAAGGAGAGATAAAGAGGCACGCATTATGGTAAAAGATGAAGGTCCAGGAATTGCTAAGTCTGATCAAGAAAAAATTTTCAATCGTTTTGAAAGAGTTGCAGGAAAGGAAATTACAGGTTTGGGGCTTGGACTTTTTATAACAAGAAAAATTGTTGAAATGCATGAAGGAAGAATCTTTGTTGAAAGCGAGCTGGGAAAAGGAGCAACTTTCATAGTAGATTTACCTTTGAATATGTAAAAATCATGGAGAGGAATTATCTATCCAATTATTTACTTTTTTTTGATTAAAGATATTCTTGGCTCTCAGAGATAAACTTCTCACCCTCAAGGAGAGCAATTATGTCAGAAGTCGCAAGAACCAATTTATCACAAGAACTAGTTGAGCTTTTTGATATTAGAAAGGCGAAAATTCGAGATGAGAAAATACTCACTCAACTATCAAATGAAGCTCAAAGAGATATTAGACTGTTAACTCATATGTTCAGAGATGGTATTCCTGATTTGGAAGTTAAAATTTCTTTGCATGAATCTATTATGTGGGACTCAAACTCACAGAAATTGATGTATGCAAATGAAAGGTCAAAAGTTCTGCTTGAGGGGGCGCCAAGAGAAATTCGAATTAAGGCCCGCCCTTTTTTAACTGAATTAGTTAAAAAAGCTAAAGATCTCTATGTTTAGTAACTCTGGCCTTGGGCCAGAGTTATTTTGACAAAATCAGTGTCAAAATGTCCTTTGAGGCAATCTAAGTGCATGATTAAGAATGTGAAAGCTTGGCATAATGCTTGCTTTTTATGGTCATGTTTCAAGGAGCTGGGACATGCTAAGATTAAATGAATCAATACAATTAGTTAATATTTTTCAACACCTTGTTGATGAAAAAAACAAACACCTACTTTGGCAACATTCTAAAGATACCTCAAAGAAAATAGTGATTCATTCTAAAATAAGTAATCTGAATATTTCCAATAATGAGATGACACTTCATCCAGAAAAGGGTGAATTTAAATTCAATAATAGAAGTTATCTTTACTTCTACAGTCTCCATCGCTCCATTTTATTTAAGGCAACAATTCTCTATCATTCTCATTTTAAAATTGTTATTCGTTTACCCGAGATGATTATGTTACCAAATTCTAGAGTACAAGAAAGAAAAGTTTTTTCCAATGATCAGGTTATAAGATATGTTCATAATTCAGAGAAAAATTCTACTTATCATCAACTTTATCTAAACTCCAAACTTCTCGATCTTTCTGAAAATGGACTATCATTTAAGAGTTCAATCAGTAATATTGTTAAATTTAACATTGGAGATAAGCTTTTAGTGAAAATGCCAGAGCAACAAAGTATCTTGCGAGAAGCCGAAATTCGTTATATTACAAAAGTGACTTCACTTCGGCCTTTAGAAAATTTTTTGCGTGTGGGTGTTAAGCTTTATTGAATCTAAATTTAAATTTAAGTCAAAGAATTTTGTAGAATTATTAATTTTCTTTTGGCAAAAATGGCAGGCGCAAAAGGAAGAATACTATGAAGTTATTAACTCTTTTATTTTTACTTTATTCAGCTTCATCTTTTTCAAAGATTGTGATTTTAGGCGAAAAAGTTTTCTTTGAGAATAATGGTAAACAAGTACCAATCATTTTAGTTAATCAACTTATTGATCAAAAAGAAGTCTCTCACTTAAAACTCTATAATGGTGGAGAGATTAATATTATCTCTTTTGCTAAAGGGAATCAGAAAGAATTATTATATTCTGTAGATGAGAATGGGTTCTTATATTCAATTGAACCTTTTACTGGTTATCAAGTTGAAAAAGTTTTTTCAGATGGAAACTTTACTTTTAAACAACTTCCTGGGAAAAAGTATCATATTAGTTCTAAGGGTTTTTTCTTATATTAGATGCCACTAATTATGGTCACTTTCTAAAAATCATACTTTATTTTTTTATGTTAAGTTATTGAATCTTAGAGAGACTCTCTATATTCCTTGATTTCAATCTCAGGTACCTTAAAATGAGACCAGGATTGGGTATTACAGAACGTTTTCTCTCACTATCCCACACATTCAACAGATCTTTTCATTTTCCGCCAGGAGGTAGTTATGAAGAGTATGCATGCGAAGATTGTGAGCTCGTATTTATTGGTCGCAGTATATATTGTTGGCCAACATTCGCTCAAAGATTGGAAGAGCAATGACTTTATGGAGCTAAGGGATCTAGAGACGGAGATCAGGGTTTACGAAGATCTAAGGCGTGATCATAGGAAGGCCTTGGAGATTCTAAACGGTGAGTTTAATAATCTGGAAGATACACGACTAACAGAAGGTTAGTAGGAAAGGGCCATGAAGGCCCTTTTCTTATTTAAAAAAAGAGTGTGGCCGACGCCGTAATTTCTCGAAGAAGAAAATAGTTATAGTTTAAACCTAAAATAATATGTTTATTCAAGGATACTTGCATCCCACTATAAATTTCATTTTTAATTCTTGTTTCAACCATCTTACCATCTTGAAATTTTTTGGAAGCCGAATGTTCATTCCTTAAAGCAAGATTAAATAGTAGGTTTTTAAAAGCAAAAGAAGCCGAATTTAAAAAAATCTTACTATCATCATTCGTAAATTTATAATGTGTTTTGATTATACCCGTATCGAAAGTAAAATCTCGGATTTTAACCCCGGCAGTATAGCTTTCAACTTTAAAAGATTCCTTGTAGGTCGTGGCATTATTTTCAATTGAATAGAGCACATTTGTATCGGGGTCCTCATAGTCTTTAAAATTTAAACGAAAATCGTCTTTATAGGTTGAGGCACCAAGCGTGAATGGACCTAATTTACTTGAAATACCAAAACCTGTGTTTATGGTTTTAATATCCATGTGGCGCTTAAAAATCATCCCTACATCTAGAGTAAATGAGCGTGAACGCAACAAAGATGCACCCAAAGCAAAGCTTAATTTCCTCGACTTGAATCTCTTATTATCTTTATATCTTTGTAATGTTTCTGGCTCCAGTTCGACGACTCTATTACCAAAAAAGCTGTTTTCTTGAGATTGGCTAATGAGTGCTCCACCCATCTTTCCTGTTCCTGAAGCAACATTAAAGGCAACGGGATTATTAGCTTGAAATAAGGTTTCAACTCCAAAACCTTTATCATAACTGACGGTTGCTGGGTTGATACTGGTGGCCGCAGCGGGTGAGGGAAGCGACATAGAGCTTGATCTTCTTTTCTGTTTTGATACTCCAGAACAATTGGGAAGATCTAAAATATCGCAAACATCCATACCTTTTTCTGCAAAGGCCGGTGTGATAAATATTAATAATAAGAGAGGGAAAATACTCATCATCTGATTATACTTGGGAGATTATATCGCCTATAGCAGGTAAATAATTCTTACGCCGGAAGTAAAAATATTAAGACCTTCTTAAAGTGACAGGAACCTTAACTATAAATAGTTTACTCTCGAAAAATGAGAGGGGTAAGTTTATGTCGGATATGTCGTTAATTATTCCCGTTCACAATGAGGATTCAAACATACTTTTCTTGGCCAGAGAAATAGAAGAGGCATTTTATCAGGCACCTTTTAAATGGGAAGTTATATGGGTCAATGATGCTTCAACTGATAAAACATTAGAGCTTTTAGTGGAGCTTCAAGCAAGTCAATATCGGCACAAGGTTCTGACACATTCAAAAAAACTAGGACAATCAGCTGCGTTAATTCATGGGATTAAGAGAGCAAACTTTCCGCTAATTGCAACTATTGATGGGGACGGCCAAAATTCTCCCTTTGACCTTTTAGCTCTAAGGGAACTTTTAATTGAAAAAGATATGATGCTCGTGCAAGGAGTGAGGGTCGTAAGAAAAGATCATCTAATACGAAAGGCATCTACATTCATTGCAAATGTTATTAGAAATGGAATTTTAGGGACAAATCATCGTGATGTGGGTTGTGCAGTTAGAGTATTTCGTAAGGAAGTTATCAATGATCTTCCTACATTCAAAGGGCTACATCGATTTTTACCTGTATTTATATCTGTGATTCATCCTGATGGGGTTTTGGAGTATCCAGTGCGCCATCGAGCTAGATTAGGCGGAGCTTCGAATTATGGTGTATGGGATAGGGCATGGGTGGGGATTTTCGATATTATGGGGGTTCTTTGGTTTATTAGAAGAGGTTTTTTTCCTTCGAGGAGCATTTGAATCAACTCATTTTGGCGGTTGGCCTCTCTGGACAATTTTTTTATTCAGGTAGAATACTTGCTCAATGGCTTGCTAGCGAAAAAGAAAATCAATCAGTTGTTCCAATGTCTTTTTGGATATTGAGTTTACTTGGATCTATTTTTCTTCTTATATATGCCTATCTTCGTGAGGACCCAGTTTTTTTTATAGGTCAGATTTTTGGATTAGGAGTTTATTTAAGAAATATTCAATTAATACAAAAAAGAAAAGTGTTGTGAAAAATTACTTTTGGATATTTATTTTAATGTCAGTGTTGTCATTCCCATTCTTGTCACGCGGTCTGTATGAGACAAGCGAGGGACGGTATGCCCAAGTTGCCAAAACAATGGTAGTGACTTCAAATTATTTAATTCCAGCACTAAATAATGCTCCTCACTTAACAAAACCTCCTTTAACTTACTGGATAATTGCATTAGGTCTAAAAATATTTGGAGTAAACACTTTTGGCACTCGTTTTTTTCATGCTCTTGCATGGATTCTTTCTGGTCTTCTTATTCTAAGAATTGGTGAATTAATTTCTAATCTTAAGCGAGGTATATTTGCAGCTTCAGTATTTGCAACGGGATTATTTTCATCACTTGGCTCCTGGTTCTTAACTACCGATACATTGCTCGTATTATGGCAAACAGCTGCTTTTTGGAGTTTTCTTGAATATCAAAAAAAAGATCAAATCCTCATTGCTCTTTTATTCTGGATTTTTTGGGGGCTTGCTCTTTTAACAAAGGGCCCAGTAGCCTTGCTTCCTCTTATTTTTATGATCGCTTTTGATAAAAGGAATTTTCTAAAAATCTCAAGATCATATCTTTGGATATTTGCAATTTTAATTGGTTTGAGTTGGTATATTACTTTGGAATTAAAATGGCCGGGACTTTTATCTAAATTAATTTTTGAGGAGATTTATTTAAGATCAGCTACAGATTTCTCTGGAAGAAATTCTGCATGGTGGGCACCATTGCCTATTTATATCCTTCCGATATTGGCCGCTTCAGGTTTTTGGTTATTCGGATTAAAAAAAAATAACAAGTATGAAAAGCATAATATATTTTTTTTCTATTGGATTGTGATTTCTTTAATATTCTTTTCTATCGTCCAAAGTCGATTAACATTATATATTTTGCCTTTAACAGTTCCCTTGTCACTCCTTATTGCTCTCAATCTAGATGAGGCAACTTTTAAAAAACAGATTCTTATAAATGGAATTCTAATTATCATTTTAAAGATTGCAGGGATTAATTTCTTATATCAAGATGATGCTAAAGCTATTTCCCTATTTATAGAAAGATACGCCCCTAACCAAAGAGTTCATTTTATTTTTGAAAAGAGTTTACATGGAGTAGAGTTTTATTTAGGTAACAGATGTCTTAAAACAACTCCTTCAAAAGAGATTAAAAGTCTTATTGTCTATCAGAAGAAAAGACAGGATCAATTTAACTCATTCCTTAAATCATATAATTTACACTTTCACCCTTTAGCCGATTTTGGGAAATGGAAATTGGTAGCGGTTTTACCAAGCAGTGTTGAAAAGAAATATGGGACTTATAAGTAGTTGAAACCAAAGATTTTGAGTGCTTCTTTAGGTAGCAAGCAATCAATGAACTCAAATGTTAGATCAGAATTGTCGATAAGATTGTACTGGAATAAAAAGTATGAGTTTTCAAAATTTTAAATTACGTGAAGAGCTTATTACGAGAAGCTTTTTTCGAAAGATGGTTCTTACTGTCTTTGCTTATATTACTTTTTATTCAGGAGTTTACTATTTTCTTGGGGCCCGGTTTTCTGCCCTATTACTACTATTTGGATGCGTTTGTTTTACTCCTCTTATCCTAAAAATAGAACCTAAGTCTCCCAATATTGCTCGTTTTGCATTTTGCTTCAGTGGACTTTTCTATATCTTTGCTACACCGCTAGGAATTCATAAAGATATGGGAATTGAGATGTATTATTTAGCGGCCTTAATGTGCCCGGCACTTCTTTTTAATCCGAATCAGAGAAAATGGATTATAGGTACAATGCTACTTTCTCCTTTATTCTACATTTATCAACGTTGGGGAGTCTTACCTCAGTTAAATGAATTTTGGATACCAAACACATTTCCAGATTATATTTTTAAAACCTTAAATTTTTTCGGTGCTTCTGGAATCATGGTTCTATTTTTAAAATATTTTGTGGATCGATTTCATCAAAATAATATTGAAATGGAACAAACAACAGCTGAATTAGATGAATTCTTTAATGTGACTTTGGACCCACTTTGTATTGCGAATATGAGCATTGGACGATTTAAAAAAGTAAATCCTGCATTTGCTAAAATTCTTGGATACTCTGTCAATGAATTAATGGCAAAGTCATTTAGTGAATTAGTTCACCCTGATGATATTGATGTCACGATTGTCGCACATAAACGACTAACCCAAGGTATACCTGTCACTAATTTTATCAATCGATATCGATGTGCTGATGGAAATTATAAAGTTCTAAACTGGTCAACCTCTCCAGATATTGAGCGCGGCTTAGTTTATGCAGCAGCAAGAGATATTACAGATTTAGTTAATGCCGAAGAAGCAACTAAAAATGAAAAGGCCAAAGCTCTTCATAATGCGAAGTTAGCTTCACTGGGAGAGATGTCAGCAGGAATAGCACACGAGATTAATAACCCTCTGGCCATTATTTCTGGAAATGCGGAAATGATGAGAAGACATATTAACGAGCCTAATAGTTTTGAACCAAAGATCGAATCAATTTTAAAGGCCACAGCCAGAATAGCTAAAATTGTGAATGGACTTAGAAAATTTTCTCGAAGCACTGAGAAAGTAGAACATCGTCCTTTTTTAATTTCAGAAATAATAAAAGAAGCGATAACTTTGATTGAGCCAAAATCCAAGCGTTACTTCACTCCAGTAGAAGTCAGCTATGATACTAAGGCCTATATTATGTGTGATGAAATGGAAATTGAACAGGTTCTTATTAATCTGATCGCAAATGGAATCGATGCTGTGAAATCTAATGAGGAACGTTGGGTAAAGGTAAAACTATTTGAAGAAAATGATCAAGTGGTGATTCACATCAGAGACTCTGGTAAAGGGATAAATTCAGAGATAGCGAAAAAGTTATTCCAACCATTTTTTACTACCAAGCCCATTGGTGAAGGAACAGGCCTTGGGTTATCAATCGTAAAAGGTATTTTGGATGAGCATAAGGCGAGCATTGATCTCATAAACGATCAAAATACATGTTTTGAAATTCGATTTAAGAAAGTCTCCAGTGCAATTAATGTTGCTTAATTTATAAATTTTTTCACTGTATTCAAAATATCATCAACGCTGCTAGGTTTTTGAAGATGGGCTTCAACTTGAAGGTTTTCTGGATCATAGGCAGACATAACAACAATAGGAATGGATTTTAATTGATCGACCATTTTGATCGATTGATAAAATTGCCATCCATTCATAATTGGCATCATCAAATCTAATAAAATAAGACTAGGAGACAGAGATTTAGAGAGTAAGGCCAAAGCTTCTTTGCCATTTGAAGCTTGAAAGACTTGGTAATTTTCTGACTCAAGAAGGAAAGTTAACATGTCTCTTATACTTGGGTCATCCTCTACAATTAAAATAGAATTATTCATTTTGCCTCTTGAGCTTAGATTAAAGCTTTTAATTATTTGCGGCAAGTAAGATACAGCAGTCTAACTTTTGTTTATCCATAATGATTGAAAAATAAATATAATAAATTAAAAGCAAAAAGAGGGACTTATGAAGATTATCTTAATTTTGGGTTTATTGATAAATTGGGTTTATGCTCAGGACATTTATTCTATCAATGATAAGACTATCAATGGTGAGGATTTTAAATTCGAAAGTCTAAAAGGGAAGACAGTATTGGTTGTGAATATAGCTTCTCAATGTGGATTTACAGGTCAACTTGATGGTCTTGAAAAGCTTTATCAAAAGTATAAGAGCAAAAATTTTGTTGTTTTGGGAGTGCCAACTAATGACTTTGGTGGACAAACTCCAGAGGATGATAAAAAGATGTTAGAGTTTTGCCAAAAAAATTATCAAGTCACTTTTCCTATTTTAACTAAAAGAACAGTTAAAGGAGAGCAGAAGCGAGAGCTATATAGATATTTAACTGAAAAAGTACCTAAAGAATATCAAGGTGAAATAAGTTGGAACTTTGTTAAATTTCTTATCAGTAAAGAAGGTAAAATCCTTGGGAGATATAGCTCATTCACTTCTCCTGATAGCAAGGATTTGATTTCAACCATTGAATCAAGCTTATAAAACAATTGTTGTAGGAGCAGGTGGCGGAGGCCTGGCCTCTGCCTTTCTGGCCAATCTTCGTGGAGAAGAGGTCACTCTCATTGAAGCGCATTCACAAATTGGTGGTTGCGCTTCATGGTTTAGGCGTGGTCAGTTTATTTTTGATGTGGGTGCCACAACATTGAGTGGAGTGGTATCTGCTGGCCCACTAGATGAATTATTTAAAAAAATGGGGGCTTCCCCAAAACTAGTCAAAGCAGATCCTGGTATAACGTTTCATTTAACCGATGGTAAAGTTATCCATTATTATGCTGATCATGATTCTTGGATGAGAGAGCTTGAAAAGCATTTCCCCGATCTAGAGCACCGTTCATTTTGGAATTTGGTTTATCGATTAAATAGTAAGTCTTGGCAAATGCTGCATGAAATTCCATTTGAATTTTCTAAGCTAGTTCAGCGCCCCCATTACTGGCACTTGGGACTATATTTATCCATTTCTACTGAAGTGATGTTGAAATACTATGGACTTGATCATCCCTCATACTTAGAACTTATTAATGGTATTTTATTAATTTCTGCTCAGGCCCATTCTGAATCAATACCTTTTTTAGTTGGTGCCATGGCGCTGGCCTACCCGTCCGAAACTTATGCTCCATTAGGAGGGATGAAAGGCCTGATGGATTTTTTTGAAAATCAATTAAATCAAAAAGGAATTCTTTTAAAAAAGAATAAGAAGGTGAAGAGCATTTTGGGTAATGAGCTCGTTCTTAATAATGGTGAAAAAATAGTAGCAGATAAAATTATTGCGAATATTCCTGTTTGGAATTTAGCAGAAATGACCAGCGGTAAACTGCAGAAACAATTTGTTCGCGAAAGCTCAAGTCGACCTGAGGCCTGGGGAGCTTTTACTCTTTATTTTGGAATTAAGGGCAATTTCAGTGAGCTGTATCAACAAGTACACCTTAAAAATTCTCAAATAAAAAATTACTTTGTTTCATTTTCTATTCCTAATGATGAATTAAGGGCCCCAAGAAATTATCAATCAGTGACGATATCAACACATCTTCGAGTAAATGAAAGAATTGATAAAAATGAGATTGCTGAAGTCATTCTTAGAGATTTTAAGCAGAGATTTCAGATAGAGGAATTAATTCACTTAACAATTGGTACACCTAAAACTTTTGAGAGATACACCTTGAGAAAAAGTGGTTTTGTTGGGGGATTACCTCTACTTTATGGGCAGAATCCATTTTCAATTTTTTCTCCACTTACGACAGAATCTTTATTTTATCGAGTGGGAGATACAGTATTCCCAGGGCAGGGACTATGTGGTGTGGTTGCAGGAGCTCTTCAGCTAGATAAGATGATTAGGGACCGCAAATAACAATAGCATCCATTACTGCAACTTTAACTTTATCAAATTCATCATAGCTTAATTTTAGAACACAGGATTTTACTTCTTCAGGAAGTGGATGTTGCTGCCCATAGGGAAGATCCGTATTGATGAATTTGTAAACTCTGCTCATTTGGTTTCGTACACGAATTGAATAACCAATCATAGTAGATTGAAGAGTGCCTTGTAATAGGCTTAAAGGACGAAGGTCTATGCTTGAGTCACATTCCAAGATTTTTCCTTTAAATTCTTCGACTACACTTAGGGCCCTGTCATAGCAGTATTGATTGGCAAAAGCAGTGCCTGAGAAGATAAATAACAAAGAAATTAAGAATACATTTTTCATGAGAAATACTTGGATGATTTTATTATATTGAGGAAGAAAATTAATTTTTCTCCCTCAAATTGTCTTTATTTTTTCTCGAGTAGGCAAGAGCCTTTCTTTTCTTGAAATTGCCATTCAACCGAAAGTTTGCTTCCACTTATTTTCAAGCTTAAAACATCATCCCAGCGAGATAGGCACGGACGAGAACCCGGAAATGGGTAATTACTGCACATATTTAATTCTGAACCAGAAGTCATAAATAAATAAGTGCTATCAGTTAAACTCACTTTAGCGTTCTTATAATACTTTTTTGAGTTCGGAGACGGAAGATTAGATTCAGAAGTCGTCGGCATAATTGCCGGATCTTCGTGATAACTGGAAAATACGAGTGAAGCATTGGCCTGATCTAATTTAATCTGTACTTCAGAGCCTTCATCAATCAGAAGCATTAAGGCAGGGATTCGGTTGAAATTAGCATTACATCCATTAATAACTCGATAAGTGCCTTCTAAAGATGAGGCCAGAGTTAATTGTGAAATTAAAAGAAAAATGAAAAGAGCTAATTTTTTCATAAGCTTCTCCCTTTGAGAGGGTAAGTAGCAGATATCTAGATTTATTTCAATTTCATAATTTGGAAGGATAAGAGTAGTACCATGAGTTAGGAAATTTTTTCTCGCTTCATCCCATGATTCCAGTTACTTAAGGGGGCGATGTCGGATTTATTGGTATTGAATGGGATTTAGCTAAAAGCTATAATAGATCTGAGGTCATAGCGATGAAATATTTGGCTTTTATTTTATTTTTATCTTCTTGTGTTGGGGTTGAGAAAACTTATGTCCAGAAGATAAAAGAAATACCTCCTATTATTACTAGTATCTCACCCTCTATTGGCCCAAATACCGGAGGGACCAATATTACGCTTGTTGGAACGGGTTTCAAAACAACAACCACTGTAACGATAGGTGGTAGCTCTTGTAGTGTTTTAACCTATATCTCACCAACTCAACTTGTATGTTTGACCCCTCCTCATGCCCTGGGATATGTCAGTGTTTCGTCCATTAGTAAGGATGGGCAAGTGAAAACAGTTACAGATGCTTTTCGCTACATAACCAACGCCGCGGGAACTCCTGGATTTGCGATACTTTCCGGTGGGAGCGCTCGTTTTGATAGTGCAAGCTTTTCTGGAGATGTTTCGGTCGGAGATGTAATTTTCGGTCAAAGCATGATTTCAACAACACTTCAGCTCAAAGTTAACGTTCAGGGTATTCTTTTTGACCCCAATTTATAATTTTTATGATTTTAGAGACTTAATGGGTTTTCAGGTAAAATTAGCATTTAGAAAAAACTGTTTAGGGCCCGAAAACGTTACACCCACAGTTCAAATTTTAGACGGTCATTAAGTGACATATAAATTTTTTAGAGGCCTACCTTAAAATTCCGTAGCTATGTCATCATGAGTGAAGAATTAATCAACAACATCTGGTCTAAAACCATTAGTTAAGGAGATAATGATGAAAAATATAATTTACATGATTTTGCTATTAACGACTTCGGTCGCTGCGATTGCTGCATGTCCAGAGTCAGATAAATTTAAAGCGAAACAGGCTACTTTAAGAAATGAATCTGAAAAGCTTTTAATTGTCGCTGATTATTTGAACTCACGTCTTAAGGAAAGAAGAGGCGAGTATGAAAATAGCCAAGATATCACTTCACTCATGATTGAAGTTAGAACAAAGTCTATGAGATTGGCCAATGAATCTGCTAAATTGCAGATGAAAATTTCTAATGAACTTTTAAGATGTGTGAATGCCAACTAGGTCTCAACAAGAAAGTTGAGACCAAGAAGTAATCAAAAGAATTTGTTTCACGAATATAAAGACAACAAATGGTTTTAACCATTTATAGTGGGATTTCATCTCAATTAGGAACACAAGAAATAATTTTTCCATTCTTATAAAGTATATAAGGACAACTATTTGGGTTAGAGCATACAGCTACGGAGCTAACATCATGAACAGCAAAGCTTCTGGCCCATAAAGTTTTACAGAACTATAATGAGAGAGCACCTTCTTCAATTCGAAAACGATGCTTTAATTTACTAATATAGAATCTGATATCTGAGCAAAATTCCAAACCGAATCTGCATATGGTATTCAATCGAATTTGAAAGCGAGACTTCTTGCGATTGGAATTTTACCCGTCTAACTCTTAAGAATGATTAACCCTGAAGACGTTGCTTAATAAATTCATTGTTGCGAGATAACGCTGAACCCATTTGAGTTGCAATCGCTTCCCACAACTGGGCCTGATTCTCTGTAAGAGTTTGATATAGAACTTCTCTAAATAAATCCAACCAACGCTCTAGAAATTGAGTATTGAATCCAGCCTTATAATGTTTTCCAATTGGATCATAAGTTGTTTCTCTATAGGATTGACCACCAAATCGTGTCCACCAAAAATGAGTGAGATTTTCAGTGTGATGAGGCCAGTCTTTGACACTTTCAAAAGGGACTTTCAATAAGTGGTCCTTGGCCACTTTCTCATAAAAATTTTCTACAACGGACTGAATATCCTGAAAGCTTAATTGAATTGCGCGAATCTTGATGAAATCATTAGGACGAGGTTGGTTGATTTCAAAATGCATAAATATTCCTCAGACTAAATCTTTAATAGTGTATCCGTGGAGTTCTTTTAAAAAAGACTTGGTTGCCTTCTTTAGCATGGACTTTAGTCGACAATTTGGAGTTAAGGTACAAGTCCGTGTTTCGGAATTAAAACATTCCACCATGTCGAAGGTTTCGAGCTTGGTAACGAGTTCGGCCACTGTGCGGTTTAAAGCGGCGGGATTAATTTCAATCCCGCCTTTAGGCCCTGGAGTAGAAAGGATATACTCAAGTTCAGACAATTTATTTACGGCCACACTTAAGTGATTTTTGGAGATGCCATGAAAGTCCGCGATGTCTTGAATACGTGCTTTGCCTTTATAATTTTGTAAATAAATTAACACACGTAAACAAAAATCAGTCTTATCATTTAGACGCATAAGCTAACCTTCCACATTAATTCAATTGATATATTTAAAATATATTGATATGTTATATATATATTATTACCACAGCTAAAGGAAAGTATGAAGAAATATTGGCTATCTCTCATGTTCGTTTTATTAGGAACTTTTACGGTCCTCGGCTTTTTTGGCAGAGAAGTTTATCGGCAGGCACCACCTATTTATTCGGAATTGCAGGATTCGGATGGTAAAACAATTTATTCTAATAAAGATATCCTTGATGGTCAGGTTGTTTGGCAATCAATTGGTGGTCAGCAAGTTGGTTCTATCTGGGGACACGGGGCTTATCAGGCACCGGACTGGACTGCTGATTGGCTTCATCGAGAACTTCAAGCATATCAGGAAATCTACAGTGAAAAGAATTTTAGCAAGGTTTTCAATCTGACCACGGCTGTTGAGAAGATGATCATCAAAAGCGCCATGCTGAGTGATTATCGAGAGTCTAAAATACATAATGGAGTAGTAAAGCTTTCTCCCATCCGTTACCAGGCTTTCATTAAGACCAAGTCATATTATCTAAGTCTTTTTAGTCATGATCCGGAACTCAGAGAAACCAGAAAGGCTTACGCCATTCATGAAGAGGTGTTACCGCTGGCCGAAAGACGCGAAAAGATGACAGCTTTTTTTCATTGGTCAACCTGGGCGGCATCTGCCAATCGTCCTGGCTTTAATCACACTTATACTAACAACTGGCCACATGAGCCACTCATCGACAATGTGCCGACAAAGGAAAATATTTTTTGGTCCATTATATCTGTTGTGCTTTTATTAGCGGCTGTGGGATTTTTGGTCTGGTTTTATGCCTTCAAAAAAGAAGATGATGAATTTTCTGCAGAACTACCTAAAACTGATCCATTGAAAAATTTTGTATTAACTCCATCTATGAATGCTTTATGGAAATACTGGGTAACAGTGGTTGCTCTTTTTATTTTCCAAATTGGTCTGGGCGGATTGATTGCTCACTATACTGTTGAAGGGCAAGACTTTTACGGAATTGCACTTTCTAAATATCTCCCTTATAGCATTGTACGAACTTGGCACATTCAAGTGGCGCTTTTTTGGATTGCCACTTCATTTTTAGCGGCAGGTTTATTTCTTGCTCCGATTGTAAATGGCGGAAAGGATCCGAAGTATCAGGCTCTTGGCGTGAATGTTCTTTTTGGAGCTTTGTTAGTAGTAGTAGTTGGCTCACTTACAGGTGAGTATCTTGCTATCCACCAATTTTTTAATCTTGATTTGAGTTTTTGGTTCGGACATCAGGGATATGAATTCACTGACCTCGGTCGCTTCTGGCAGATCCTATTGCTCTCAGGATTGGGTATCTGGCTATTCCTCATGTTACGTTGTATTGCTCCGGCACTCAAAGTTGCGGGAGATGCTAAACAATTACTACTTCTTTTTTCCGCTTCCACCATTGCCATCGGTCTTTTCTATGGCGGTGGACTTTTCTATGGAGCTAGAACTCATTTAAGTATAATGGAGTTCTGGCGCTGGTGGGTTGTCCATTTATGGGTTGAGGGTTTCTTTGAAGTATTTGCGACTGTGGCCATTGCATTTATTTTTGTCACTTTAGGATTGATTAAACCTAAATCTGCAACAAAAGCTTCACTCTTTTCGACTTCAATTTTTCTTTTGGGGGGAATTCCTGGTACCTTCCATCATTTATATTTCAGTGGAACCCCGACTTCAATCAGCGCTATAGGTGCTTGCTTTTCAGCGCTAGAAGTTGTTCCTCTGGTGCTGATTGGATTTGAAGCATTTCACACTTACTGCATTCAAAGCACGACATCATGGACTCCAAATTATAAGTGGCCAATCATGTTTTTTGTGGGAGTTGCATTTTGGAATCTTGTTGGTGCCGGGCTATTTGGGTTTTTAATAAATCCTCCAATCGCTCTATTTTATATGCAGGGCCTTAATACAACCGCAGTTCATGCACATGGTGCCACTTTCGGAGTTTATGGCCTTTTATCTTTAGGCCTTATTCTAATCATTGTTCAGACAGGATTTAAAGAACGTGAATGGAACTCGAGATGTATGTCCATAGCATTCTGGGGCTTAAATGGAGGCCTGATCATGATGATACTTTTGAGTCTACTGCCTATTGGACTAATTCAAGTTTCGGCCTCAATTCAACATGGCCTCTGGTACGCACGAGGATCTGAACTAATGCAAACTGATATCATTCAGTATTTAAGATGGATTAGAGGTCTAGGAGATATCGTTTTTGCAATTGGCGCCTTATCTTTTGCTGCTGCGATCCTGGATAGAACCGGAGTCTATAAATTAAGATTGGATCCACTTGAAATTAAGGAACCTGCAGAAGTTTTTAACTCAAAATAACTCTCAGGCTGACGGAATTATGTATCTCCGTCAGCCTCATTACATCAAATACTCAAGGTAATAGATTTAAGTGGTGGCTCCCCCGAGACTCCTCAAAAATTTTCGCTTCCAGCTTCAAATTTTTTCGTCTGTGGTTTTGCTCATCAATCATCCTGATTGCTGCCGTTTCCTGAATGCTATCGCATTCAAAAAACGTGCGCTCAACCCTTCGAGTCTCGCAAGAGCATCAGTAGTTTAAAATAAAAAGGCCATTCTCACTTGCGTTCGAACGGCCTGTTTTATTTTAAAATTTTGGTGGCTCCCCCGAGACTCGAACTCGGACACACTTGCGTGCGGCGGATTTTGAATCCGCTACGTCTACCATTCCGTCAGGAAGCCACTGCGAAAACTTATTCTAGTGATTTGGCCTGTCTAAGTCAATTTGAAGGCAGTGCAAAAGTTTAAGAAAATAGGGGAAGTTTGCACTTTTTTGCGTCTATCAGTAGGATCATCCAATGGAATTTGGACATTTAGATGATTTAAGCGGTGTTGATTGGCCTTTACCACCTGATGATCTTAAGCGAATGGCTTCTAGGTCAGTATCTCAGGAAGCACGTATTTTTTTTGGCTCTCCTGCCTGGGGTTGTAAACAATGGTTAGGGAAAATATATCCTCCAAAAACGCCCACTGAAAAATTCCTTTCTTACTACTCGAGAAATTTCACCTGTATCGAACTTAATACCAGCCACTACCGAATTCCTTCAGTTGAAGTGATTAAGGAATGGTTGGCCGAAGTACCCAAAGATTTTATTTTCTGTCCAAAGTTGCATAAGGATATTTCTCATTCAAGATTTGGTCTAACTGATAAGGCACTTCTTAAAAGCTGGTTTGATTTCTTAGAGAACGTAGGACAAAATTTGGGACCTTGCTTTATTCAATTTCATGAGAGGTTTTCTTATCATGATAAGGGATTTCTTTTTGAATTCTTAGAAATGTGGCCCAGAGAATTTAAACTCTCAGTAGAACTTCGCCATTCAAGCTGGTTTCAAAATAATACCATTCTTCCTGCGTTAGGAGATTATCTTCATAAAAAAGGAATTGGTTTAGTCATTACTGATGTGGCCGGAAGAAGGGATGTTCTTCATGGGTCAGTAACAGCACCCTGGACGATGATTCGTCTGATTGGCAATGATTTGGCCAAGAGTGATAGTGAAAGACTGACGACTTGGGCGAAGCGATTGAAGCAGTGGCAAATGCAAGGTGTAGATTCGATTTACTTTTTTCTCCACCAGCCAGATGATATTTGGACGATTGAATTTGCTCAAATGGCAGAAAAAATTTTCGATGAAGAAGGATTTTCTGATATTCCACATTTTAAAATTGAGAAACAAAGAGATTTGTTCAATCTATAAAAAAATTAGCGTAATTTAATTAATTCCAGCGCCTCTTTAATAGAAAAGCGTAAAAAATCATCTCCCAGATGTTTTTTCAGTTCATGATTTGAAATTAAACAAGAGTATTTCAGATAATCTAAAAGATATTCTGGAACTTCGATATTGAATTTCTTTAAAAAACTATTCAACGGAGCGGCCACCATCATTGGGAAAGGTATGGCTTTAGTTCCAATTACATCTAGCGCTTCTCGAAGAGAAATATAATCATTCCCAGCAACATTATATGTGCCCGTCGGAAGATCGGAGAGGGCACGATAGAGAATATTGGCCATATCGAATTCATGAATAAATTGGAAAAAAGGATTGTAGTCCATGGGACTTAAGGCAATGGGGCCTGCCAAGAATTTAGTCATGGCATTTTGAATTTGAGTGCCAATAATATTACAAGGGCGTAGCACAACTGTTGAAATAGTGTTTTGATTTTTCCACATCCAGTTTGTGCACATCTGATCCATCTCTATTACATCTCTAAGCTCAGGATGGCGCACACTGGCCCTAAGAGGAGCTTCTTCATTGAGAAAAATTGAATTATCTGGAAGAGCACCATAAACGTGAAAGGTAGAAAGAATAATAACTTTCTCAATTTTAGATCTCTCACACAAATCAAGGATTCGATTTGTTCCCATAATAGAAAGATCAATTCTTTTTGCTAGAACATTTTGTGTATTAGTTGAATGGCTAATTCTTCCTAAGTGATAAACCACATTGAAATTGTGGGTTCGAAATAAGTTTTCAAAATTTCCTCTAGAATATTTGAGCTGAAGAGAAGTGAGTCCTTTAAGATGGGGAACATTTGAAATATCTCTAGAGTCAATGCCAATGATCTCCCAATCTGGATTTTCATCTAAAATTAATCGAGCAGTCATTTGAGCAAGACCACCAGCAATTCCAATGAAAAGGATTTTTTTCTTATGAGACATTAGTCACCTTTTGAGCGTAATTCTTTAATAATAAATTTAGAAATAGGTCTTCTAATTTGATCAAAAAATGGGCGTCTATTTTTGAGACCATGAATAAGCATGCGCTTAATGATATTTTCGATCTTGTAAACGTTCTCTTTAATATCTTTTTCGGGAGTGGATTCACTGATGTGCTCTGGAATTTCAATTTCCTCACCAATATAAATATCTATTGGGGATGGTAGAGGGAGTACATTGGCCGAAATTGGTAAGGCCGGCAAATGAAGAAGGCCAGCAAGCTTTTTAGCGTGAACGACAAAAGGATACATCTCTTCAGCACCAATCACGCAAATTGGCAGAATCGGTGTTCTTTTTTCAAGAGCAATTCTATAAAAGCCCTGAGAGAAAGGTCGAACTTTGTAATAATCAGGAGTATTCTTTGAAATACCTCTTACTCCTTCAGGGAAAACCAAAATAGATTCATTATGATCTAGCAGAAATTGGCAATTCGCCCGATCTCCAAGAATCGCCCCCATTTGAGCAGAGTAGTCTCCAACAAATGGAAGTTGGGCCATAAAACGCTCAATCATCGCATGAAGCACTCTTGGTGGAGTGACATCAAAACAAAATGCGATGGTGATTAACATCGCATCAATAGGTAGCTGTCCCGTATGATTCGAAACCACAATGTAAGGACAATCTTTTACATTCTCAGCACCGAAAACTCTGACTTTAAAATAAGTTCGGTAAAGTGGGAGAAGAGCTCTAAGGCCCTTTTCACAGAGATCTATATTAAATCCCCAAGGATCCTTATAGTTTTTATATTTCTCTCGGAGCTCAGTAAAAATCTCAGTAACTTTTTGATTGTCTTCAGGAGTCAGAATATTCATGAGAAAATGATAACTTCTGAAGTGGAGCTAGTCTAGCTGGACTTAAGATTCCTGATTTCTTTTAACAAAAGTTATGATGGCCTGCTCTACAGCCGGCAAACCATCCCCTGACTCAGCAGAGGTGAAGTGAATTTGTTTTATCCATTTGTATTTTTGATAAATGGTTGGCATTAAATTCTTTAATTTACTTCTTTCGCTCTGAGTTTTGAGTTTATCGATCTTGTTAAATAGAACGTAAGTTTCTAGGTCAAATCCTTTAATGTATTCATGAAAAACTAAATCAGACTCTTGAATAGGATGTCGAGCGTCTTGAATATTTAAAAGTAGAATTTTGTCGCTACATAAGTGGAAAAAAGTATCAAGGAGTCTTTGCCAATTGGCCGCCATCTCTTTTGAGACTTCTGCATGCCCATAACCAGGAACATCGAAAAGATAAAATGTTTCAATGCTTTTTGAAATTTTATCTTCAACATTAAAACTAAAAATATTCACTTGCCGAGTTCTACCAGGAGTTTTTGATACACGAGCAGTACTCTTTCCGAAAATGGAATTGATTAGAGAAGATTTACCCACATTTGATCTTCCAATAAATGCAATACCATTAATGAAGGGATGCTCATTTAACCAAGTTTGCAACTGATCGATTTTATCGATTCCCATTAGAAACTCAGTTTTTCCTTTTTGAATATTCATGCGCTTGTCTTGACCTTTGTGTTTTCAATTCTCCAATCTTATCAGAGAAGGAGGAAGTCGTCTTTTAAAAAGAGGGAATATGATAAGAGCAAAAATTATTCAAGATCAAATTAAGCATTCTGGCGTAAGAATCGGCGATAGCTGTTTAATTATGCCATTTTATGGAAAAAAGAAGGCCTTTACACTCAATCGTAATTGTATCGATTTGGTATCACAAAAGTACCGATCAGGGGACATTTCAAAGGCCTACGTCGAGCTTCCGGCCCAGTCACATGAATTTCATTATCGTTTGGAACTTGATCAGACTTCGGATGAGGGAAGATTTATTTTAAAAACTATCAAGGGGAGTCCTTTTTGGTTGAATGGGCTAGCTGCTAAAGAAGCCTATGTAGAAAGGTTGGATCGATTATTTATCGATGATAATAAAATTAATTTTGACTCAGGATCATTGGAAGAGAGAGTAAAAACTCATTTTGATCATCCAGTGTTAAGTGAGAAGAATTTAATTGAATCAGATTTAAAAATTCTTATTGTAGGAGAGACCGGTACTGGAAAGTCACATCTTGCCAGTAAGATTCATGAATATAGTGGAAAGCATGGACCTTTTGTGTCCATTAATCTTTCCTCTTACAACCCTCAAATCATAGAATCTGAATTATTTGGACACGTCAAAGGATCATTTACAGGTGCGATTCAAGATAAAAATGGGGCCTTTGCGCTAGCTGAAAATGGGACATTGTTTTTAGATGAGATAGACTCTTTGCCGCTTGATTTACAGACCAAGCTTTTAACCTTTCTTGATAATAAAAAGTTTAGGAAAGTTGGTGGTGTTAAAGAAACTGAAATAAAAACCCGTCTTATTTTTGCATCAGGAAGACCTTTAGAAAACTTAGTTGAGAGAGGAGAGTTTAGGAAAGATTTTTACTTTCGATTGAAGTCTGGTTTTAACATTGAACTTAAACCTCTTCGCTTTGAGGGACATCGGATTGAAGCGGTCTGCCAGCAATATTCACTGGATCATCAAATTAGCTTCTCTAAACGGTTGATTGAGTTTTACCAAACTCTTGCTTGGCCAGGTAATTTGAGACAATTATATGGACATTTAGAGAAGAAAAAAATTCTATCAAAAGTAACAAAATTAGATTTTGATCAGGTTGACGAAGAGCTTTTGCTTCAAAGTTCAGATTTAATGACGATCAAAGAGAGTGCAAATTTAATAAGCTTAGAAGAACACAAGCTTAAGTATGTGAAACATGCTCTGAATTTATGTGACGGTAGTCTTCGATTAACGGCAAGAAAACTAAGAGTTACTGAACAAACTGTTAGAAATATGTTGGCCAAGATTTAATTTGCCAGAATATAGCTGATTTTAACTTCTTCGATGCTCCCTTCAATTTGATGAGACTCGAGAAAAGCATTTATTTCGAACTGAATTTTTCTGCGAATGATGGCCTTTCCTTCTTCTTCTAGAGGGAAGGCCGCAATAGATGGCTCTACATGAAGAATGAGATGATCTCTTAGTTGGAATTCCCATTTTTCTAAAAACATACGAGCTTCTCGGTTACTGACTGTCGCAATAACATCGATATCAATTGATCTCAACTCGTTTATTTCTGCAACATAAACAGGAAGTCTTAAATTTGTTAGTTCAAAGTGGCGTCTTTCTTTTTTGTAATAATCAGGTCTTGAATATTCTACTTCTTCAATACTCGCCGGAGCTCTTTCTCCAAAGTGCTGTTGAATCATTCTTTCTCCTTTGGAAACAATACCGATGACGGAAAGAAATGAAGCGGAAGTAAAAGTCATAAGTAACATGGATTGGGTTATGGTTAAACCCTTAAGCCATTCTGCCATCATCAAAAATGGCATCATAAAAATTTCTTTAAGCTTATTTCCGCCTTTAGGAGCTCTTGCTTTGTATTCTTCTAAAGCTTTTTGATAGGTTTCTTTCAACACAGCTTTAAAATCAATGCCTGATACTTGGCCTTTTAATTTGATAACAAGATTCAAGAGGAGAGCCTTGGTCATTTCAGGCAATCTCTTAAAATTGAGAATGATAAATTGGATAAAATGCTTAATCTTTTGAAGAAAATTTTTAACTTTAACTGGAGTTATTTTACTTATAAAAGCTACAGTAAGCCCGGAGAGCTTAAAAATTAGACTGTTTATTAAATTTTCAAGTTTACTTAAAAATTCCATCAAAATTCTTTTCGGCTCCTTTTAATTTTACCTGAGTTAAAAGCTATTTAGTCAGGCATTGGTCAAAATTTCCCAGGGATACTTGCTCTTAAGGTTCTAAGGAGATTTCTACGAAAAGTTCTAAAACCATAGAACAAGGAAAGTTTTATGAAATTAAAAATTATTTGCCTTACTTTTTTAACCACAGCTTGCTCTTTTCATACACAAAGGTCCTTCTTATCTGAAATGGAAAGAGATGATTCGCAATTTTTTAATGCTAATCAAGATTTTCCAGTGATGGCCGGTGATAGTGGCAGAGACTGGCAAACTAATCGCGAAATGAGAGAGAGAACACCTTTATCTCCTGAGGAGATATTGCAGAATAGACATGAATCGGCCTTGAGAAATGAATTAGCTGAACTAGAAAGCAAGCAAACAGAATCAAGTGCAGGATTGTATGAAAGATTCCGCTCAAAGTTCAAAAATATCTCTGAAAAAATCTATTTTTTAAAACTTTCATACCAAGAGCAGCGCGAGTATCTTGAGTTTAGAGGGTATTTAGATACTCCTCAAAATTACTACACTCCTAGGGAGCGTCAATTGGCCCAAAGGAATTCAGAAATTATCTTAGGAATGAGTAAGCAAGAGGTTACCGGTACTTTTGGTAGGCCCACAAGAGTGGAAATAGCTGGAAATCCGTCCTATGAGAATGAAAGATGGGTCTATAACGTCAATGGCGCAACGAAGTATATTTATTTTGAATCTGGCCATGTTGGGGGCTGGGAGTAGCTTTCAATTTCCATCCATTCGAGGTAATTTAGACCCTACTCGTAATTCGAGAAGGTTATTAACTTATCAAGTAGGTAAGGATGGATTTTACATTAGATTTTGAGCGGCCAGTTTCTGAATTAGAAAATCAAATTAGAGAACTCAAACAAGCGTCGACTCCTAATATGGATATTAGTCATGAGATCGAAGCTTTGCAGGCCAAAGTTGATCGAATGTTGGAGGAGATTTATACAAAACTTTCTCCATGGGAAAGAACTCAGTTATCTCGTCATCCTCAACGACCTCATGCTATCGATTATATCGAAAAAATAGTAACAGACTTTCATGAAGTCCATGGAGACAGAAGATTTTCTGATGATCCATCTATGATAACTGGTTTTGGTTTTATTGATGGCCAAAAAGTGGCGGTGATTGGAATTGAAAAAGGTCGAAAAACTCAGGAAAAAATTAAGCGCAATTTTGGTATGGCCAACCCTGAAGGATATCGAAAGGCCTTAAGGGTTATGCAACTTGCATCTCAATTTCAAATTCCAATAATTACTTTTGTTGATACTCCGGGGGCCTATCCTGGTATTGGAGCTGAAGAAAGAGGTCAGGCGCTTGCCATAGCTGAGAATCTTGAAGAAATGTTTAACATCAAGGCCCCAATTATTTCCATTGTGATTGGCGAAGGCGGTTCGGGTGGTGCCCTTGGGATTGCGGTAGCAGATAAAGTTTATATGATGGAATACTCTGTTTATTCTGTTATTTCACCTGAGTCATGTGCTTCCATTTTATGGTCTGATCCAAAAATGGCGGAGACTGCCGCCAACTCTTTACAGCTCTCCCCAAATAAGGCCTTAGAGTTAAAAGTTATTGATGGAATCATTAAAGAGCCAGCAGGTGGTGCTCATAGACATACTGATAAAGCTATCTTGAAAGTGAAAGAGGCCATCCTTTCTACTCTAGAGAGTTTAAAGTCTCAGGATCTTGATGTACTCATGCAAAAGAGATTCGAAAAATTTCGTCAAATGGGAAATAGTACAATCATTATTGATTCTGCAGATAAGGAATAGCATGAGCATTTATTCAATGACTGGCTTTGGTAAAGGTGAGGCCAGTGGACCAAACTATACAATTACAACAGAAATTAAAACAGTGAATAACAGATTCAAAGATTTTAAATTTCGTATGAGCTCTCTCTTTAATCCGATTGAACTTGAATTAAGGTCAAAACTAGAAGCTGAGTTTCGTCGTGGAAGTTTTGATATAAGTGTTAGCTATAAGAAAAATGAAAAAGAAGTTAGCGAATTTCAGGTTGATGAAAATAAGGTTGAGGATTTTTTCAAATTAATGAAACCTATTTTTGAAAAACAAAATGTGCCATTTCATGTTTCTCCAACCGATTTTCTTCGTTCTGATTTTTATAAAGACGAAGACAATACGAGAGAAAAAGAAATGGAGCCCTTAGTGTTTGCTTCTTTTGAGGCCGCAATTAAGGCCTTAAAAAAATCGAGAGAAGCTGAGGGAAAAAAATTAGCAGAGAAGCTTCTTGAGCATTTGTCAATTTATGAGAGCTGTCTTAAGAAAGTTGAAGAGCGCAAATCTGAGTACCCAGAAACAATGCGTGAGAAGCTCGCTCTAAAGTTGAATGAAAAGCTCAAGGATGTGAAAATCGATGATTCACGCTTTATGCAAGAAATTATCTATTACCTAGAAAAGCTAGAAATAGATGAGGAAATTAATCGGGCCCATATTCATGTAGGCAAACTTAAGAATGTGCTGACCTCAACGGGTGAAATAGGGCGACAAATTGATTTTTTACTACAAGAACTTGGCCGTGAAACTAATACGATGGGATCAAAATCTTCCCATCAGGAAATTTCCTCGAATGTCGTGGAAATGAAAGTACAATTAGAGAAGATACGTGAACAAGCACTTAATTTGGAATAGGAATGCAGGGACGAATGATCGTAATCTGTGCACCTTCAGGCACAGGTAAATCAACTTTATTAAGCAGATTGAAGCAAGAGCTTCCTTTACTTGAGTGGTCAGTTTCCTGTACGACTCGTCCAATGCGAGCAGGGGAAATTGACGGTAAGGATTATCACTTCATCTCGGTAGCAGATTTTGAAAAACAAATTGCTGAAAATAATTTCATTGAATGGGCCAAGGTGCATTCAAATTATTATGGGACATCTAAAAAATTTGTTGATGAAGGATTGAAAGAGGGCCGTAAAATGCTTTTTGACCTTGATGTTCAAGGAGCAGATGAAATGAAAAGAATCTATGGGGAAAAGGCCCGGGTTATTTTTATTGAACCTCCTTCAATTGATGAGTTAGAGAAAAGATTACATTCGCGTGGTACTGATGCTCCTCATGTGATTCGAGAAAGAGTAGAGAATGCTCGAAAAGAGCTTCATCGAAAGCACGATTATGATCATTTAATTCTTAATGATGATGTCGACGGTGCTTATAAGAAATTAAAAGAATTAGTTGAAAGGATATTAAAATAGTGTTTTCAGAAAGAATTGATTTTTCACATGAAGCGAATTTAACCATTGATGAGCTAATGAAGCGAGCTGAGGTTTTATTACCTGAAACTGATTTATCAATTTTAAGACGTTGTTATGAATTTGCTGAGAAAATGCATATCAGTCATAAACGGTCATCTGGTGAGCCTTACATTATTCACCCTCTCAACGTTGCTTCAACTCTTATCAAACTGAAGATGGATCTTGATTCTATTATGGCCGGTCTTCTTCATGATACAGTTGAAGATTGTGATGTTTCTCCTGAAGATATTGCTAAAATGTTTGGTCAAAGTGTTGCTCAAATTGTTGTTGGCTGTACAAAAATCTCTAAAATTAAATTCAAAACTAAAGAAGAATCTCAAGCGGAAAACTTCCGTAAAATGGTCGTGGCCATGGCCCAGGATCTTCGCGTGATTATCGTGAAGCTTGCGGACAGAATGCACAACATGAGAACTCTTCAGTACATGACTAAAGAAAAGCAAATGGCCAAGGCCCAAGAGACTTTGGACATTTATGTACCTTTAGCAAGCCGACTGGGTATTAACTCTGTGAAGGCAGATCTTGAAGATCTTTGTCTTCGCTACCTCCATCCAGATATTTACTATCGCCTGGCCGAAAAAATCGCCATGAAAAAGCGCGAGCGTGAGTCCTATATTGAAGAAACGATCAGTTTAATTGAAGAGAAGATGCTCGAATACTCAGTACAAGGTGAAGTAACTGGAAGGCCGAAGCATTTCTTCTCAATCTATAAGAAAATGCAGCAGCGAGGAGTAGATTTTGAACAAATCCAAGATTTACTAGCGTTCCGTGTTCTCATTAATAACATCACAGAATGTTACAAGGTATTGGGAATTATTCACTCAGCTTTCACACCTGTACCTGGCAGATTTAAAGACTATATTGCGATTCCAAAAGTAAACAACTATCAGTCTCTACATACGACTGTTATTGGCCCGAAAGCTGAGCGGATTGAAATACAAATTAGAACATTTGAAATGCATGAAGTCGCCGAGCGAGGGGTTGCTGCTCATTGGAAGTATAAAGAACGTAATAAAGGTGAAGGCTTAAATAAACTGAAATGGGTTGAAGAACTCATGGAGTTTAACCAAAATGTTCAAAACTCATCAGAGTTTATGGATGTGGTGAAAAACGATCTGGATGTTGGAGGTGTATTTATTTTTACTCCTACTGGGGACGTTAAAGAACTTCGCTATGGTGCGACTCCTTTAGATTTTGCTTATGCTGTTCACACAGAAGTAGGGAATAAAACGGTTGGTGCCAAAGTTAATGGCAAAATGGTTCCGCTTAAGTATCGATTAAAATCCGGGGACACAGTTGAAATATTAACTTCTAAAACTCAAACACCATCAAAAGATTGGTTAAAGATTTGTAAAACCTCAAGGGCGATTACAAAGATTAAACAGTACCTAATGAAAGTCGAGCGGGAAGAACAGCGCAATGTTGGAGAAGAGCTTTTAGAAAAGGCCCTTAAAAAGTTTGAGACTTCCATTAAGTCTTTGGATAAGAAAGGTGAATTTAAATCCATCTTAGAAAAACATCACTATAAAACTTTAGAAGAGTTATTCGTAAATATTGGATCCAACCATGTTCCGATTAAAGAAGTCTTAATTCTTCTTCCATCCGTAGCATTTAGTGAGAATGATGAATTAGATTTTAAAGAAGAAGATAAGGAATTAGAGAGCTATTACAAGAAGGTTACTAAGACTGCTAGAAAAAGTTCTGGCCATGATAATGCTGTTATCGTGGATGGGCTTGATGATATCGTTGTTAAAATGGGTCGATGCTGTAATCCGATTCCAGGTGATCCCATCACTGGAATTATTACCCGTGGGCGCGGAATAACTGTCCATACTGTTAATTGTGGACGAATTCTTGATGTGGAGATGTCTCGTCAAATACATGTCGAGTGGAACAAGCATTATACTTTTAGTCATCCAGTAAATATTAAAGTAACCACTCACGACAAGCCGGGAATTTTGTCTAAAATCTCTAAATCTATTAATAATGCTGGCATCAATATTCGATCGGCGATCGCTCGTTCAATGCCTGACCAAAAAGGCAACTTTATCTTTGAAATCGAAGTGAAGGATTATTCAGAACTTCTTAAGACTATTAGCTCAATTGAGCAAATGGAAGAAGTCATTAGTGTAAACCGCGCTTGATTCTTATCTAAGTAGCCTTCATAATAATAGATATGAATAAACTACTACTTCTTTTTGTATTAACATTATCATTATCCTCTTTTGGCCAGGTAACCGACAATAAAACTCCGGTTCTTGCGAGTAGTGTTGAAGCTGAACAAAGGGACTTTAAAGCTCGTAAAAGTCATTGGCTTACGACCTTCGGGTTTGAGCAAATCAAGTACGATCTGCCTTATAATTTTCAAGGTGAGAGAAAGAATTTTACTCCTGGGCAAAAAGAACTTTACGGGGCGAAAATAGGTATCGGTGGTGAGCTCTATATTGGTAAAGGACTCATGACGGCCTCGAGAATAGATGGCTACTATCTTGGAACACTTTTCAGCAAAAGATTAAGTGCTAACCCTGATTACGATATAGATTACGCTTACTACAAAACGACAGGACAAGTGATGGGCCTGGATGCCTCTCAAACACTGAGTTATTTATTCGATATGAAGACAAAAAATCCTATTCTCGAAGAGTGGTCCTACTTAACAGTTGAGCCATTTGTAGAAGCAAGTATTGGGGTTGCTCAGGCCTATAATCGGGCAGCTTATAGTTATGATACGACTGGCCCTAGTGCTGGAGGGATTGAAGAAAGTTACAGACATACTGTAAAAGATCAACTGGCCGTTAGTAGATTAAGTGTGGGAATAAATTTTGTTTCAAATCAAGGTTTTTTTCTAAACCTTAAAGCTTCCCAAGTGAATATGACCGCGACAAGTAGAAAAGAAAGTATCACTGAGCAGCCAAATGGCGGAAGCACAACTTCAGATTCATCCAGTGCGAAGAATGTGCATTTAAAGCCGGCCGTCGTTTATTTAATAGGCGGAGGATATAAATTTTGAAAAGATTTTTTCTTGTTTCACTTATCTTATTGGCCAGTGCCTGTGAAGAGCGAGAGAATGCATTTGATAGCCTAAGTTCTGCCGAAAGAGATAATGTTGCAAGAAAGTATTCTGCCCAATGTATATCTGAAACAAATAGTGATTTTAATAGTTTTGAATCTGACAGCAATGATAATGTCTATGGAACTTGGACGAGAGAAGATTCATGGAAGTTTGAGAAGACTCAAGATGGAGCAACATCAGCCGCTGAAACTCACACGATATCTGTATGGAAAAATGATGGCACCGATTTGTATCTAATTGTTAAAATTGTTCCAGGTCTTACTTATAAATTTATTAAGATACCAAAGACCACCAATTCTGAAATGATTGATGATCTTCAAACAAGTTATTGTGCTAAGACTCTTGATTACAATCCGAGTGCCTCTGGCGGTACCATTAATAAAGAAACCACGGGAACTGCTGATTCAAATGGGGAATATACCAATAACATAGATGTGCTAACGATTTCTTCTTCATACCCGGTTTATTTTGGGGCATTAAGTGGAAGTAGTACCCAAAAGGTCTTGGATGAAGACGATGATAGTACAGTGTCTTCGGTAAAGTATAATTATACAATTTCTGCTTTGGCCGATGTCAGTCTTTCAAGTGACTATACCACCTATAGTTCTACTAATTTTTGTGAAGTCACTTCAAGTGGAGCAAGTCCAAATACTTTCACTATTCCTTATACATTAACTTGTGTTGCGGCCGTACCAGGAACTTGGGATTTAACGCCTTAATCTTCGCCAACAACATCTTCACGGAATATTTTAAGAATAACAAAGCTTCGGGCAATTTTAACGGCCTCTTTGAGTAATTTTCGCACATCTTGCCAGGTTGTGTAGGTGTTGGTCACGCTATCAAAGTAAAAGGCGGGTTTAGATGTATTCATAAAATGAGAAATAATGAGTTTAATTCTCATGATGTGATAATCACTGGAAATAATAAGCACAGTATTGAGTTGAGGATTGGCCCTTAAAAATTGAACAGTTTCTCTAACATTTTCAAAAGTATTTTTTGATTCATAATCCAAATCAACTTGCATATCCGGATTTTGAACAAGATCACTTGCCAGTGGTTGGGCCTGTTTTTCCATTATTGTTTTAAAAGAATTGGCGGCATGAACTCCTGAGATAAATAATTTTGAAGAAGGATTTTTTTTCAAAAGTTCGATAGCGTATGCAATTCTGCCTCTGTCTCCTGTGAAAACAGCGATGGCATCAGGAGATTTTTGAAAGAAAGCACCGGCCGCTCTTCCTTTTTGCATTTTTGCATAAAAAGGAATGTAGACAATAAAAGTCGCTATCAATGCGACGGCAATGAAGGAAAGGGTTGCGCCGCTTATAAATAAGCGGCGAAGCCTGGTACTTTTAGATTCAAATACATACTTTCTTGAAAACATAATTAAATTGCTGCAATAACCTCAATCTCTACAAGGGCACCTTTAGGTAGGGCCGAAACTTGAACTGTTGATCTGGCCGGATAAGGAGCTTTAAAAAAGTTTACATAAGCTTCATTAACTTTTCCGAATAAAGCGAGATCAGTCATAAAGATAGTTGTTTTAATAATATTCTCGCGAGTTAATTTCTGAGACTCAAGTAGGCCATCAATATTTTTTAAAATATTTTCTAATTGAGCATCAAATCCTGCTGCCATTTCACCAGTTTTAGCATCTAGGCCAATTTGACCAGAGAAATAATAAACACCATTGTGAAAAACTCCCTGAGAGTAAGTTCCAACAGCAGCAGGTGCTTTATCTGTACTAATAATTTTCTTTTCAAAGGCCATATAGTTCTCCTTAAGACTTTAATGTTTGTCTAACAGCTTTAATTTCTTGCGCAATAAGAGCAGTCACATGACTCATATTTACAATTTCATCTACTGTTGAAGTACGTTGAACAATATTAATAGCGTACTTAAGTGGAAGAAGTATTGGGCCAATTGGTGTTGCTCCACCAAGTTGAGCAAGTAACTTATAACTGATGTTAGCTGAACCAAGATCAGGGAAAATAAGAACGTCAGCGGCCTTATCAAGTGAGCAGAAATCAAAAAGATTTTTCATGATATCAACATTAGTCGCAACATCCGCCTGCATTTCACCATCAGCAATCAAAGTAGAATCTTTGGCTTTTGCAATTTTAGCAGCTTCTGCCATTTTCGCCGCTTGAGGATCTCTATTTGATCCAAAATTTGAATAAGACAAGAAGGCCACACGTGGCTCCTCACGAATAATTCTACGGTAAAGTTGGGCTGCAGAGATTGCAATATCGGCCAGATCAGAGGCTTCAGGATTTTGTTGAACTGTACAGTCGGCAAGGAAGATAACTTTTTGTTTGAAAACAAGAATCATAATCCCCGCAACTTTTGCTCTGTTTGGAGAATTCGTTCCAATGACTTTCATAATTGGGCGAATACACTCTGGATAGTTTTGAGTCGCACCAGTGACCATCCCATCAGCATGACCTTGCTTAACCATCATTGAACCGTAGTAGTTACCACGCTTCAAAATATCTTTAGCAAAACTATAAGAAACGCCCTTGCGTTGGCGTTGAACAAAATAATCTTTTACATAATGCTCATACGGAGCAGAATCTTCAGGGTGAATAATTTCAACTGACTTTAAGTTAGAAACTCCAAGCTCATCCATCTTCTTAAGAATTGTTTTTTTACTTCCAAGAAGAATTGGCTGAATAAGACCTTCTTCTTGAAGAATAGAAACGGCCTTAAGAATTCGAGCATTACTTCCTTCAGGGAAAACAATTCTTGGTTTATCCGCTCCAGGAAGGCGGGAGCGAATATTTCTCATGATAGAACCAGTTTGTCCTAAACGCTCTTGAAGAGATTTTGCATAAGCATTGAAATCACTAATTGGCATTCTTGCCACACCTGACTCCATCGCAGCTTTTGCAACCGCAGGTGCTACTCGAGTAAGAACTCGTTTATCAAATGGTTTTGGAATTAAATAATTTCTTCCAAAAGAAAAATTCTCGTTTCCGTAAGCGCGTTTAACGTCATCAGGCACTTCTTCTTTAGCAAGTCCAGCAAGCGCCATCGCGGCCGCTTTTTTCATTTGCTCGTTAATTTTACGAGCACGTACATCAAGAGCACCTCTGAAGATAAAAGGAAAACCAAGAACGTTATTAACTTGGTTTGGATAATCAGAACGTCCCGTGGCCATGATGGCATCATCACGAACTTCAGCAACTTCTTCTGGAGTAATTTCTGGATCTGGGTTGGCCATGGCAAAGATAATAGGATTCTTGGCCATTGATTTAACCATATCTTTTGAAACAAGACCTTTAGCAGAACAACCCACAAAAGCATCAGCATCTTTCATGGCATCTGCAAGAGTTCTCGCTTTAGTGTCATTAGCAAAAAATTCTTTGTACTTATTCATACCATCAGTACGACCTTTATAGATCACACCTTTAGAGTCACACATGATAACGTTTTCTTTTTTCACTCCAAGCTCAAGGAAGAATAGAGCAGTGGCAATCGCTGCAGCTCCAGCACCAGAAACCACGACTTTTGTTTTTGCAATATCACGATTAGTGATTTCACAAGCATTGATGAAAGCGGCTCCACCAATGATAGCTGTTCCATGTTGATCATCGTGGAAAACTGGAATATCACAAATTTCTTGCAGTCGTTTTTCAATTTCAAAACACTCTGGAGCTTTAATATCCTCAAGATTGATTCCACCAAAAGTTGGCTCAAGTGCTTTTACTGTCGCAACAACTTCATCAACTGTTTTTGAACTAATCTCAATGTCAAAAACGTCGATGTCTGCAAAACGCTTAAAGAGAACACCTTTACCTTCCATAACTGGCTTACCAGCAAGGGCCCCAATATCACCAAGTCCAAGTACGGCCGTTCCATTTGAAAGAACTGCGACAAGGTTTCCTTTAGCAGTATATTTGTAAACATCCTCAGGGTTCTTTGCAATTTCTAAACATGGAGCCGCCACACCTGGAGAATAGGCGAGGGATAAATCTCTTGCTGTGAGGCAAGGTTTAGATGGAGTCACTTCTACTTTACCCGCGCGTCCATGGGCATGGTAATCAAGGGCCAACTTGTACTTTTCTTCGGCCGACGTTGTTTCATTATTTGTTGTACTCACACGTCATCCTTTTGTTGAGTCATCTGTTTGAAAAAAATTATTCGAAGAAGATAACAGTTTTTGAGTGAAAAGGCATCTTTATATGCAGAGGGACAAGAGCTAAGAATTAGTCTTTGGTAGGAGAATGGCCGGAATTAAGGGAACAGTGGTGAGAAGTAGTCCGATATAAAATTCATCTAGAGTGGAAAAAGCATAGTATTTATTTAGAATTCTCCATGACACAATGCCAAGGCATCCAATTGATACGGCCCAACAAAATTGCTTCTCAGAAATTTTACCGGGAAACCATTGGCCAATAAGAAGTGGAAACAGCAAGCAAGCCGCTGAGAAACTTCCTAATGTCTTCCAAACTTCAATGACGTTACCTTCGAAATGTGTACCAAAAAGAATAGAAATAATCGCGACGATGATAAGTGCCAGGTGATGATGCCAAAGCTTAAATTTATTTTTTAGGCGAAAAAAATCATATGAAATACATGTGGCCGCATTAAATAAATAAGAATCTAAAGTGGAAAGAATGGTTGCGAGCACTCCGGCCAAGATTAATCCTCTTACACCATTTGGGGAAACTTGAATGGCAAATTGAAGATAAGCATTTTGTGGGTCCCCATCTGGCATGGCCATTCTGGCATAGAGAGCACCTAAGGTGGTACAGCAATCAAAAAAAATCCAGATGACTGTTGAAATAAGAATTCCTCTTCGAGCAGTTTTTTCATCTTCAGCGGCAAGACAGCGCTGATAAAAATTTGTATCTACTAAAGTAGATAAAGCAATGAATCCCCAAACGAAAATCGTTCCCAATGATTCACCTCCATGCCACTCAAAATGAGAGGGTGGGAGGCGATCTAGCAGAATAAGTGGAGATCCAAATTTTGCCCAAGCAAAAATAACCACTAAGGCCACTGAAGCGATCATAAAAAAGAATTGGACAACATCGGAAAAAACAACAGCTCTAAATCCACCCCATAAAGAATAAATGGCGACAATGACCACTCCAATGGCAGAATTCATAAACAGACTTCCACCAAAAACAGCTTGCAGGAAAAGTCCTAGGCTAATGGTATAGGCGATTGGGAGTAAGTTTAAAAAATTTAAAGTGGCGGTGACTTTTTCTGCTTTGGGCCCAAAAATTTTTCCGGCCATTTCACTAATTGTAAGTACATTGTGACTTCGGATTTTTTTTACCAAGAAAAAAGCAAAAAATAGGTAGCAGATATACCAGAAGAGTCCTTGTGTAATAAAATTATAAATACCCTTCTCAAAAGTTTGTGTGGTAACGCCGAAAATCCCGCCATACCAAGTTGCTACCAGTGTAGCGACAAAAAGAGGGAGGGTTAACTTTCTCCCCATCAGCAGAAGTTCAAGAGAGCTTAATTTCTCATTCTCATCTAATTTATTCTTCAAAGATTGGCCATAGAGCACGCAGGCGAAAGTAGCGAAAAGTACACCAAAAAAAACGATCCAATCAAGCAAATTAAGAAAGGGTAGTAAGCTAGAATGAGAAATCATAGCGAGATTATATGTTTTAGATTATGATTTTGCTATGAAATATCTTTTAATTTTGTTCGTGGTTATCTTTTTTGTACGAATTGATTTCTTTCTGAAGTTAGTTGATCGAGCCTCGCAAAAAATCCAAAGCAATTCCAATCAAAAAGTATCATCAAGTGAAATTCCCAATGAAGTTGAATTTATTCCGGTAAGTGAAGATAAACTTCTCAAAAATTCTTCTCGAAAAAAAATTCTCTCTCTGATTGAGGACTTTCATTCTAATCCCATAAAAGAAATCAGAGAAAAGACTTTAAATGAGTTTAAAACTAATCGTGATATTTTTTCAGGAAAACTAGATAGTGAATTGGAAGGGGCCATTTTCAGATGGAGAGATTTATTAATTCAAAATAACTCAGAGGTAAGTACTTTTTTAGTCGATCTGCATAAGGTATTAATAGGTGAGAATCAAGAGATGATAAGAAGATTTTTATCCATTCTAATGGATTTAAATTTTGATGAATTTGTTCCTGCCTATTTAAATCTGAATGATCCATCCTGCCAGATTGCTAAAATTTTTGGCGATCCAATACCTCCTGAAGATAAATTAAGTGAGTTTAAAGAAAGAGAGAAGTCGTTAATGGATTATATTGCTGATGATAAAATTTCTTCACAGCACAAGGACTTTGCTAATAATTGTTTGTTAGTTGTAAGAGAAGAAATAGCGAAATTAGCAATGTCTGAAGGCCCACAGTGATACAAGTTAACCAACTGACAAAATCTTATGGAACTCAAACTTTATTTGAAAATATCTCCTTCACACTAGGTAAAGGGGAAAGAGTAGGTCTGGTTGGAAGGAATGGGTCTGGTAAATCGACTTTATTTAAATTGCTTCTTGGTGAAGAATTAGCAGACCAAGGAGAGATTTCAGTTCCAAAAAATTACACCATTGGCACTCTAAAGCAACATTTACATTTTACTCATCCAACCATTTTACAAGAGTGTATGACAGCTCTCAAAGGTGAGTCGGAGTTTGATCAATATAAAGTTGAGAAAATGTTGATGGGACTTGGTTTTAAAATTGATGATTTTAATCGAGCTCCAAGTGATTTTTCTGGTGGCTATCAAATACGTTTAAACTTGGCCAAAGTTCTTCTGGCCGAACCAAATTGCCTATTACTTGATGAACCAACAAACTATCTCGATATTGTCTCGATGCGATGGTTGGCCAAGTTCCTTCGTGAGTTTAAGGGTGAAATGGTGATCATCACCCATGATCGCGGTTTTATGGATGAGGTAACCACTCATACCATGGGGCTTTGGCGTCAGAAATTACTCAAGATTAAAGGGAATTCTGAGAAATATTTTGAACAGGTCTTGTTGGAAGAAGAAATTTACGAAAAAACCCGTCAAAATGCAGATAAAAAAAGAAAGGACTTAGAAGATTTTATTAATCGATTCAAGGCCAAGGCCAGTAAAGCAAAGCAGGCCCAGTCTCGTATGAAGCTTCTAGAAAAAATGCCAGAGATGGAAGCCCTTAATATGATGGCCTCATTGGACTTTGAATTTAATTATAAAGAATGTCCTGGCAAAGTTTTGAAAGAACTTAAAAATATTAGTTTTGGTTATACTGAAAAGTTATTAATTGAAAATTTAAGCTTTACGATTTTAAGAGAAGATAAAATTGCTATCATTGGGAAGAATGGGAAAGGCAAATCAACTCTATTAAATATCATTGCTGAGGAGCTCACGCCAAAGTCTGGGTCAATTCAATCAAATGTGAATTTACTCTTGGGACATTTTGGTCAAACAAACATTAATCGCTTAAATTTAGAAAATACTATTGAAGAAGAAGTTCAAAGTGCTGATCCGACTTTGCCCATTCAGCGAGTGCGCAGTATTTGCGGAACGATGATGTTTGCCGGAGATCTTGCTAAAAAAAAGATCAAGGTTTTGTCAGGTGGGGAAAGAGCACGAGTGCTTTTGGCCAAACTTTTAGTCCGGCCAACCAATCTTCTTCTTCTGGATGAGCCTACTAACCATCTTGATCAAGAGTCTGTGGAATCCTTAACTTTAGAATTACAAAATTATCCTGGAGCTGTTGTTATAGTGACTCACTCAGAGTCCATGCTTAGAGAAGTTGCCAATAAGCTCATCGTTTTTCATCACGATAAAGTAGAGTACCTCGCCGAAAGCTATGATGATTTTTTAAGAAAAATAGGATGGGAAGAGGAAGAGGCCCCAGCTCCAGTAAAATTAGATCGACCTTCTCGCCAAGAAATGAAGCGCCTTCGCTCGGAAACCATTGTTGAGCGATCACGTGAATTGTCTCCACTTAAAAAGAAAATGGAAAATTTAGAAAAAGAGATTGTGAAATTTGAAGCTGAAGAAAAAGAATTGGAGAGTTTACTGATTGATTTAGCGGCCAAAAATGATTCAAAAAAAATTCAAGAATCTTCACAACGATTAGGTTTTTTGAAAAAGAAGATTGATGAAAGTTTTGAAGAATTAACTGAAGTGACTCTAAAACATGATGAGATTTTTGCTAAATACGAAGAGAAACTCAAAGAACTTGAAGTTTAATAAAATCCTAGCAATCCCTGTTTGATAAGCTTATCGGAAGAAGAATGGGATACTTGAGCTTTTTGCTTTTAGTTCTGTAAAATTAGGCGCTTAAAGAAGTTTGAGGATTGCCCTAGAGTCTCAACATAGGGCCTAATATCACTCTGAAGTTCGACAGGTAATTGCTTAAAATCAATAAAATGCTCTTCTGGAACATATCGAAAAGTGAAATTAATTCTTCGAGTTTGAAAACCTTCTATTTCGGGCCCAAGTTTATCTTTGCGTTTATCTTCTACTCTTTGCACTCGATGAAAAGTTTTGGCCTTCCATTTATCTCCACCAAAAATTTGAAGACTGGAATCTTCAAGCCACTGAGAAAAAACAATATTGTCTTCACCTAGTGTGGACTTTCCATTCACAAACTGAAAGAAAGCTCGATCGCCAAATGATATAGATCCAACCGGTCCTGGCTCAAAATCTTTATGTTCTCCCACTCGCGCTCGATCGACCCATTTCCCATTTTCAAATTTGTTTCCGTAAAAATTAATCAAGCAGGTATTGAGTTTCCATTTCTCCGGAAAATAGCTTTTAGGAAAGTTTTTTTTAGCAATAAATTCTATTCGATCAACTTGCTTTTGGAGAAAGACGGGAAATGGTTCGGCCCGCACACATCGATTATGAATCCCTTTAGGTGGATGGTAATAATCAAGGCAAGCAAACTGCCAATTGCCCAACCAATAAACTGGCCTTAAAAGTGGCCGCTGCTGATCACCCTCTGGGGGTGGATTATGCTCAGAAAAACGCATTTCCCAAAGAGGCCTAAGGGTCTCTAACCATGAAAGAATTTGGGCCCTGTCCTTTCTATCAACAAAAGGAAATTGATAATAAAGCCCAGAGGGGAGTTGCTGATGTTTCATAAGTAAGGGTTTATAGGTGGAGGTTCGATTTTTCAAGGGCCAAATGACCTGTAAAAAGGAAGTGGTCTGTTGTAGTTCATATCCTGCCACGTTAAATATAAGTTATGAATTTTTCATTGGCGACAGAAGAAGATATTTTTCAAATCTCCCAACTTTACTTTGATGTTTATCAAGGGATGTATCCTGATCCTTTAATGAGAGATTTTAACAAGATAAAAAGATTTATTTTATCCGAAGAAAATTTTTGGTTTTTAGCAAAAGATGATAACGATCAAGTTATTGCTTCCGTTCTTGCTTCCTATGATAAAGAAAATTTATTGGCCAAGGCCTATGGGGCCGTCGTTCGGACAGAGTTTCGGGGACAAGGGGTGATGGAAGAGCTTCTTGGCTTTGGAATTAACTATTTGAGAGACTTCACTGCCGGTGTGGATATTATTTATTCGACAACTAGAACGGTAAATGAAGCCGCTCAAACTCTGACTGAAAAATTAGGTTTTAAAAAATTAGGCATACTTCCCAATACTCACCGAACTTCTGAGTATGAAACCCATTGTTTGGCCGCAATCATTTATCCATCGGCCTTAGAAAAGAGAAGTCAGTCCTATCAAATTCACCATGAACTTGAATCTCTTTATCATGTTGTTCAGAACGAGGTTGGTTTAAATAGTCTCACTTCAATTGTTCCAGAGAAGCCGAGTCGAGTGCTAAGTGCCCCAGGAGATTTAGAGGTCGTACATTCTCCAAAATTTGTTGGCTATCGATACGCACATTTAAAAGAAGAAAAAAAATTAGAATTTGAGTTTTTCCCATTTCATACACCTAATCTTATGATCATCTCACCTGATCAGAGTATTGAACTTTTCTGTCATCTTGCAACTGCTGATGGTTACTGTGTGGTGGTAGGTGCGAAGTTACCAGATAATATGAATTTCTCTGACCTATTTATAAGATCAAATGCTCTCTTAAGAGAGGCTGGTGCTCGCTATATTGAAGTGATTGTTCGAGCAGATAAGCCCAAAATATTGGAGAGCATGATGCGAGCGAAATTTATCCCTTGTGGTTTTTTTCCTGCTTTCCAGTTAGTTGGGGATAAGAGATATGATTTTGTTTTATTTAGCCGCTCATTTGAGATTTTTGATTTTCAGAATGTGAAGCTTAAAGGCCTGAATCAAGTTTTTCTGGAAGAGTATTTTAAGGCCTGGAAAAAGATGTCTTTAACTCCTAAACTTCTAAACTTATGAAAGCAACAGAAGTTCTCCTTAATTCAAATCCCTTTGATTCATCTGAACTTGCAAAGAAGCTTTTTATTTCAAGTTTTAAAGAGAATGCACTTTTTCATTATAATCATCACGAATTCACTCGAAAGTTTTGGGATTACTCTGGATTTGATCCTTCAACTATCGAATCAGAGGAAGATCTTGCAGCAGTTCCAGGGACGATGGTGCATTTATATAAAGAGCATGAATTTTATTCTGTACCAAAAGATGAAATCGTTTTAACTCTCACAAGTTCAGGAACTGGTGGACAAAAATCTCAACAGTTCTTAAGTGAAATAAGTTTAAGTAACGTTAAGAAGCTCGCTTATAAAGTGCACGAAGCTTTAGGGATGACTGATTCGGCCCTGTATAATTATCTTTGTTTTACCTATGATCCCAAAGTGGCCAATGATTTAGGAACAGCGTTTACCGATGAATTATTAACTAATTTTACTGGCAAAAATGAAGTCTATTATGCTCTTCAGTGGAATGAAAAGTTGGCCCAGTTTGAACTTAATGAAACGGGAGTTGTTGAAACTCTTAAGCGTTTTGCAGCATCGGATATTCCGACTCGTATTTTAGGTTTTCCGGCCATTCTCTTTGAGATGATAGAAAAATATGATTTGAATTTAGATCTAGGTCCGCGCTCATGGCTTCAAACTGGTGGTGGCTGGAAAGGAAAAGCAGATAAGGAAATTCCTAAAAAACAATTCCGTGAACTGATAAAAGATCGATTAGGTATTCCACTTTCAAATCAGCGAGATCTTTTTGGTATGGTTGAACATGGGATACCCTATGTTGATTGTGAACTAGGTCAATTGCATATACCCAATTACTCTCGAGTTTATATTCGATCACCTTTTGATTTAAGCCTGAAGAAAAGAGGAGAGCGTGGTTTAGTCCATTTTTTATGCTCTTATAATTTTAGTTATCCCGCTTGTAGTCTTCTTACGACTGATTATGGAAGAATTGAAACTTGCTCCTGTAAGTTAGGGGGAGATATTTTGATTTTGGAAGGTCGGGCCGGGGTCAGTAAGCACAAAGGTTGTGCGATTCATGCCCTAGAAGTTTTGGAGAATCACTAATGTATTATTTTGGTGCAAAACTCGAAAATTTAAATCAAATCCCCTGGAGTTCACTGAAGCTCGCGAGAAATGAATTGGCTCAAATTGAAATAGAAAAGATTATTTCGCTTTTGGATAAATTTTCACATCTTTGGGAGGAGGATTCGGAGTTATTTTTAAAGGCCCTCAAGGGATTAGAGAAAACCTCCAGCTTTGATCATGAAGAGTTAAGAAAGACACTTAAAATTTTGCCTTCAATTCTAAAGCGTGACAGTTTAGAGGCCCGAATCAAAGCTGAATTTATGAATCCCAAAATTCTAGATCAGTTTGTTAAAACCCCTTCCTTCTTGGGAAAGGTTAAAGCAAAACCTCTAGGGATTGTTTTGCATGTGACAGCAGGGAATGTGTTTTTAAGTTGTATTGATTCACTCATCATGGGCTTTTTAACAAAAAATATCTCTCTCGTTAAAGTGAGCTCTCAAAATCAATTTTTTCCTGAATTTTTTGCCAATGCTCTTAAAGAATTTGATCAAGAAAATATCCTGGCCGATAAATTTGCCATCCTTCATTGGAAAGGTGGGGATAAACAGATTGAATCAGAAATTAAAAAGCGTGTGAATGCAATTGTTGCCTGGGGTGGAGAGGAGATGGTGCAAAACTATCAGCAAAATCTCCCACTCGGGGTAAAGCTTTTAGACTTTGGCCCTAAAATTTCTTTTCAGGTTTTAACCAAGCAAGGGCTAGAAAATAAGAATTTAAAACTTGTGGCAGAGAAAATCGTTTCAGATATTACTCCTTGGGATCAGTCGGCCTGCTCATCTCCTCAAAATCTATTTATTGAAGAGGGAGTGGATTCCAAAGTTTTAATCAAATATTTGGAAGAGGCATTTGAGAATTCTCCTAAGCGAGGTCAGCTTAGCGAAGATGAGGCGGTAGAGATATTAAAAGAAAAGTATCGAGGGCTTTATTCAAAGTTAATGGAAGAAGGTGAGTTGGCATTTGGCGAGAATTATCTTCTTCATCTCGAGAAAAATAAATATTTGAAATCATCACCTTTGCATCGCTCCCTTATTTTAAAAGCTTTTAAAAATATTGATGATCTCGTTAATCATGTAGAACCATTTTCTTATTACTTGCAGTCTTGTGCCTATCTGGTTGGAGAGAAGGAAAAAAATCCTCTGTTAGAAAAATTATCTCTAGCTGGGGTTAAAAGATTTGCTCCCATTGGTACCATTACTTGGGGAATGGAAGGGGCCCCTCATGATGGCAGATACGTTTTAAGAGAACTAACTCACTTCATTGTAGATGAGATTAGAAATGTCGAATTAGGTGATGCATATTCAGAGCTTCAAAACTCAAAAGAGCTTAAGTTAAATTTTGAGAATTCAACTCACCCTGAAGGTTATATCTTTTCTTCTGGTGGAACGACCGGTGAGCCGAAGTATGTTCATTTTAGCTATGAGGAGTTTGATTATATTACAGATATGCTCGCTTTAAATTTAAAGGCCCAAGGTGTAACTTGCGGTATGACGGTGGCCAATTTATTTGTCGCAGGCAATTTGTGGTCATCTTTTATTGCCATGGAAAAAGCTCTAGAAAAGATAGGAGCGATCCAACTTCCCATCGGTGGACTAGCTTCTCAAGAAAATATTGCGACTTATCTCAAAAAATTTAATCCTCAAATAGTTCTTGGAATTCCATCCTTACTGGTTATGACTGCTGAATATCTTGAATCAATAGGAGAGCATCTTCAGGTTAATAAAGTCTTTTATGCCGGAGAAGCACTTTCAAGTATGCGCAGGGATTATTTGAGTAAAGTTTGGGGGACGCAGTATTTTGGTTCAGCTGGATATGCTTCAGTTGATGCTGGAATTATTGCTTTTCAATGCCAATCCTGCGGCCCAGGAGAGCACCATCTGTTTGAAGACTTGGTTGAAATGAAGATCATTAATGATGAAGCAGTAGTGAGTTCTTTATATCGCACATCCTTGCCAATTAAAAATTATCGAACTGGTGATCGGGTTGAGTGGATCGGGCCATGCTCTTCTAAAATTCCAGGCAAAAGATTTAAGCTCTTGGGTAGAATTGATAATTTAATTCAAATTTGGTCCTGTCGAATTTTATTAAGTGATATAGAAAAATCATTTCAGCAAATAAATCCAGATATTCTTACGTTTCAAATAAAGATCAAAGAAGAGCTGTTTGGCACCGGGGCAAGAGAAGTATTAGAAATATACTTTGAACAACCTTTCACCTTAGTTGATATAGAACAACTCCAGCGACTTATTTACGACTATTCCCGCGATTTAAAAGACACATTTTCTTATGATGAATTTATTAAAGGCCTTCGCTTGATTCCAGTTCATCTGATTGAAAGAAATGCTAGAACTGGTAAAGTTAGTCAGGTGATTGATTTACGTCATTAATTTTATCCCACAGGTCGAGGAGCGCAGTAGGGATGGGGCTTTTATCCCAGTAAAGTTGATACTTCGTCTTTATCTCTTCATTGAGATTTTTCTGGTTATCGATTCTTTCTAATAATTCAACTTCTGAATAACAGTGTTCAGAAGCCTTTAATTCTGGATGATGGGAATCAAAGGCAAGACAGCCATAAGGCTTTATTTCTCTTGGAAGAGGACAACCCAATTCTTGGTACTCAAAAAAAGGACAAGTATAAGTCTTTCTAAGATAAGATTTTCCTTTTAAAGGTTTATGTTCCAGTCGAAATTTTGTCACTGAATCTTTAAGTTGATCTTTTAGTTCATCATTTAATAAATTTTTGTCTTTTAAATAACTGATGATTTCAAAAGCTTCCAGAGGTTCAATCATCATAGAATTGGCCTCAAAGGTACAGCAAGTTCCTGGGCAACCTAAGCAACCCATACCCTGAGATTCTAGCTCCTCCATTCTGTGAATAAGGATTTTACGTCTTTCAAAAGAATTCATATACTTTGCTAACATTAATCCCATCATTTTCTCAAGGAATAAAATGAATCCTCAAAAGATGTTTACGGTAAATAAAATTAATGCTCCAAGAACATTTTTGACGGATATTTACCATGATCTCCTAACTTTGAGTTGGATTAAAATTATTTTGATATTTTTTGCTCTTAGTTTTGTGATCAATGCTATTTTTGCTACTCTTTATTGGTTGGATCCAGGCTGTTTGAATAATTCCCCTGGAGATTGGTTGAGTGCTTTCTTTTTTAGTGTTCAAACACTCGGCACTATTGGTTATGGCCATCTTTCTCCCGCCAATACTTATGCAAATGTTTTAGTCACATTTGAGGCCATGCTTGGTTTAATGTTAATTGCTATTATCACCGGTTTTTTCTTTGCTAAGTTTTCCCGTGCGTTTGCAAAAATTGAATTCTCTCGGCACATGGTGATCACTCAATTTGATGGAAAACCAACTCTCATGGTTCGAATGATTAATATTCGTAATAATCAAATGGTGGATTCTACAGTGAGTGCAAATATGCTTCGAGAACATAATTCAAAAGAGGGATTAGTCATGCGAAGATTTGTAGATTTAAAGTTGGTTCGCTCTCAAGTTCCAGTTTTTGCCATGAGTATGAATATCATGCATGTGATTGATGAACACAGTCCACTTTATGGATTAACTGAGGAAGAGGCCTTAAAAGAAAATTTTGAAATTATCGTGACTACTATTGGAACTGATTCTACTTTCGGACAAACAGTGCATGCATCTCATCTTTATCGTGCTCGAGATATCGTTTGGGGAAAAAGATTTGAGGACATGGTGAAATTGAAATCTGACGGGGTGCGCGAAATAGATTATGCAAAATTTCATCAACTCGTTTAAATAAGCTTCTGAAATAATTATCTTGACGCACAAGGTATAAATACTGCATTTTTACCCTTTTGCGATTTACTATAAGAGTCAGATTTAGTACAAAATCCTGACAAATTTTTCATTTATTATTTGGGAGAACATCATGATGGATTCTTGGTTGATGTGGGTGAAGACCCCGGTGATCTTTGGTGTCCTCGGATTGGCCATTGCTGGCTTCTTTTATTTCCGAGTGCTGGGTCTTGGTAAAGGTAACGAAACAATGGAAAGAATCGCGAGCTATATTCGCGAAGGCGCTATGGCGTTTCTTTTCAGACAGTATAAAACTCTCGCCGTTTATGGCGTAGTGGTTGCTGCTCTTATTGCATACGGGCTCGGTGCTATTCCGGCCGCAGCATTTGTTCTTGGTGCTTTCCTTTCATTACTTGCTGGTTTTGTTGGTATGAAAGCTGCAACTTATGCGAACGTAAAAACAACTCAAGCAGCTCGCGAAGGATCAAAGCCAAATGCACTATTAACTGCACTTGATGGTGGAGCAGTAATGGGATTATCCGTTGCTGGTCTTGGTGTGATTGGTCTTGGTGTTCTTTATCTTGTATTTAAAGATGATGTTCATCTTTCAGCTATCCTTCACGCTTTTGCAGTAGGTGCTTCATCAATCGCGCTTTTTGCTCGTATCGGTGGTGGTATTTATACAAAAGCTGCTGACGTAGGTTCTGATATTGCTGGTAAAGTGATTGAGAACATTCCTGAAGATGATCCTCGTAACCCAGGTGTTATCGCTGATAACGTCGGTGATAACGTTGGTGACGTTGCAGGTATGGGTGCCGATATTTATGAGTCAATGGTTGCTGCAATCGTAGCTGCTATGGCCATCGCTCTTACTTCTTCAGAACTTCCAACTTTAGTTGAAGGTGCAGATGCTACTTTCAATAAAATGATTGGTGTAGGTCTTCCACTAGTTCTTTCTGGTGTTGGTCTATTTGTTTCAATCATCTGTATTTTTATTGCTCGTTTCATGAAAAATATGGACCCTGCGAAAGTTCTTCGTGGTGCTCTTATTCTTCCTCCAATTGTTCTAGCAGTTGCTTCATATGTGATCATGGCCGCTCTTGAAATTACTCAATCAGTAACAGCGATTCTTACTATCGGTGCTATCGGCGGTACAATTATCGGTCTAATCACTGATTATTATACTTCTGCTGGTCCTGTTGCTCGTATTGCTGAATCTGCTAAAACAGGTGCAGGGACAAACGTTATTCAAGGTCTTGCAGTAGGGATGGAGTCAACAGCTATTCCAATGATTGTGGTTGCTGTTGTTGCTTATCTTTCTAATAAGTATCTTGGCCTTTACGGAATTGCTCTTTCTGCTGTTGGTATGCTTGGTGGTACTGCTGTTGTAATGACGGTTGATGCTTACGGCCCAATCTCAGACAACGCTGGTGGTATTTCTGAAATGTCAGGACTTGGACCTGAAGTTCGCTCAATCACAGATGAGCTAGATATGGTTGGTAACACAACTGCTGCTATCGGTAAGGGTTACGCTATTGGTTCAGCAATCCTAACTGTGCTTGCTCTTTTCTCTGCTTATAACATTGAGATTAACCACGTTCGTTCATTAAGTGGTCTTGGTTCTGTTGAGCTTGTTCTTACTGATCCAAAAATCTTAATTGGTATCCTTCTTGGTGCTATCCTTCCATTCCTCGTTGGTTCGACAACTATGCTTGCTGTAGGTAAAGCTGCTGGAGCGATCGTAGTTGAAATCGGCCGTCAGTTCAGAGAGATTCCAGGATTAATGGAACTTAAAGCTGAACCAGAGCCTAAGAAGATCGTAGATATCGCTACAAAAGCTGCTCTTAGAGAAATGATCCTTCCAGGAATCATCGCTATCGTTGCTCCAGTACTTGTTGGCTTCTTCATGGGCCCGGCTTCTCTAGCTGGTCTACTTGCTGGTGCTCTTGCTGTAGGTGCGACTATGTCTCTATTTATGGCCAACGCTGGTGGTGCTTGGGATAACGCTAAAAAATACATCGAGAAAGGTAAACTTGCTGGTGAGAAGAAGGGAACTGATACTCACAAAGCGGCCGTTGTTGGTGATATGGTAGGTGACCCATTCAAAGATACATCTGGTCCAGGGATTGCGATCCTGATCAAGGTGATGTCGGTAGTATCACTTCTCATTGCTCCTCTAATCGCTCTTTTATAATCAATCAGGGCCCCTAACGGGGCCCTTTTTCATATTCTATTGAAACAATGATTCGAAATTTGTTATAGATTTGATGCCGTGAAAAATGGTGAGGCTCCCATCTGTAGAAACTTCATCCCATGCAAGTGATTGTCCATTTATATCTAGATTGCACTTATATTTAGATTGACCCATTATAGGTTGACAGGAAGGTATTCGATCACACTGGCCAGATAAATCATAAAACTGGTCTTGATTAATACGAACACTTTTTCCATCTATTTTATGAGTGGAAGCTTCGATGAATGGAAGATACTCATTTGAATATGAGCCTGTTAAAATTCCTATGACTTCATTTTTCATGTTAAAAATAGGAGCACCAGACATTCCTTGCTGATTTAGTAAAGTTGCATACATTTCTGTTTCCAAAAAATTCGTACGGTTTAAGAATCCTGCTTCAGAAACTTTAAGTGCAGTTCCAAGTGGATATCCGGCCGAATAAATTTCCTCTCCCCTTGTATATTTATACTCTGTATTTAATTTCAAGATGACTTTATCAACGACAGGTTTTTTTAGTTTTATTATGGCCCAATCTTCACTGTAACTAAAATTTCCTACGACTTCGCTGCAAGTATAGAGATCATCCTTTTTTACCGAAATTTGCTGATATTCTAAACCATTGGATTTATCTGCACTTTTTGAAGTCGAATAACTCTCTTTAGTAAAATTAAAAACTAATTGATAATTATCGCACTTTTTACGTTTTGCTTTTACATTTGTTCCATCTTGGGCAAAAAAACAATGACCAGCAGTGGCGAGAGTGTCTTCACCAATTAAAAAAGCAGTACATACTGCAAACTCATTTTGTTCAAAATGAGTTAAACCAATTTTTGACTTCTCAGCCTCACAAAGGTTGTTAGGTAATAATCTCTTGTAGGTTGCTTTTGCGGCCGATTTAAACAAAATATTCTCAGGATTTCTATTCATCCATGAAAACATTGAGGATACTTGCAAATATTTAGGAACAATTGCGGCAACTGATTTTGTAAGTTCAGGATGGCCTGAATCAGAAATCTCTAACAGTTTCCTATTTGTAAAAGCAAATACAGACCATGGCATCGAAGCTAAAAGTGTTAATACAATCAATGAGCTTTTCATATTGATCTCCATTTTTATTTAATACGATAGCATGCTCAAAACTGTCGGGCGGTTTCTTGTAAAAAATCTGCACTATTAAGTTAAGTGTCTAGAAACTAGGCGATTGAGTGGGTCTCTAACACATTTGTTGAACCCTTTAAATTGCGTATACATCAGTATTCTTATTGAAGTTTCGACATTGCCCCAATTGCAATGAATCCTAAAATGCCAAGATTTCATTATTGAACTTTCTTTTCGGGGCAATGCCCTTTTGATTTAACAGTCACGAACAAATCGCTAAAGAGAGCTCATGTCAAAGCAGCAAACCTTCTCATTTATATCCTCAACTCGACTGACTCACGGTGGAGAACTTGCCCGCGGTAAAAGAAAGTCCGAGCGTCCTCTAAAAATGAATAAACCACTTCATGTTGTTCTGAGAGCGAAGAGATCCACACTTAAAACCAAAGAGCGAAAAATTCAAAACCTGCTTAAAAAATATGCCGAGAGATTTAATATCAAAATCTATCGAGTCTCGGTTAATTCAAATCATCTGCATCTTCTGATTGTTGTCAAAAGACGTATGCACTTTCAGCACTTTCTAAGATCAATTACCGGACTTATTGCTCGTCTGATGGGAGCTGGAAAGCTCTGGGAATATCTCGCCTTCTCAAGAGTTTCTGATTGGGGGGAAAGCAGTACCAAATCTTAGTGCAATATATTCAAAAGAACATTCACGAGGCTTCTGGCATTATTAGGTATGATCTTCGATCTGGATAAATTGGGCCAACTTATTTGTTAGAGATTCCGATTGAGTTGTTTAAAAGAGGACTGGATTATGAATATGAAGTGTCGGCCTAGTGGGGGTGATGGGCCCATTTTTAAATAAAAAAAGGGCCCTTTTTTTTATGCCGATACTTTCTGTTTATTTCTATATCTCATATTCAGTAATTCAACTCCTAAAGAGAATGCCATTGCAAAGTAAATATAGCCTTTTGAAACGTGGGCACCCATCGCTTCGGCCACTAGCATGACCCCAATTAAGAGCAAAAAAGAAAGAGCGAGAATTTTTATAGTAGGATGCTTTTCAACGAAGCCACTTATTTTTCCTGCAGAGGCGAGCATGATCAGCATTGAAAAGATCATTGCTACCACCATGATTGAAACTTGGTTGGCCATCCCAACTGCTGTAATAACTGAATCAAGTGAAAAGACGATATCCAAAATAAGAATTTGAATAAGCATCATCCCGGCCTTATTGCTTTGTTTATTATGTTTTTCAGCTTCATGAAGATGAATTTGTGGATCACCTTCAACTTTATGATGAATTTCAAAAGTAGATTTCGCGATAAGAAAGAGTCCTCCAAAGAGTAAAATTAAATCTCTACCTGAGAATTGATAACTGCTGAGATGTATAATTGGTTCAGTTAGAGTCATAATCCAGCTAATAGAGAAGAGAAGTCCTACACGAATAATAAGTGCAAGGGCTATACCGAGATTGCGAATTTTGTTTTGCTTTTCAGCAGGCAATCTCCCAACCAAAATCGCGATGAAAATAATATTATCAATACCTAAAACCGTTTCCATGGCAGTTAAAGTTAATAACGCCGTCAAAGATGCAGTAGTTAATTCAAACATATTGTCCCCTTAATTCTTTTAAAGAATTATAACCCTTTTTAAGTACCAAACAATGCTTCAATTTGAATTGAGATGAAGGGGGTCCTTTTAAATGAATAGCTTTTTGGGAAATCCAGGCCAGGGACTATGTCCATAAATAGCCAATTTCGATACATATCTCGACGATACGCAGGAGAGAATTGATAATTATCAACATACCAAATGCTATCATTAATCGTACTGCTGATAAAAAAGTTATAAGAAAATGCACTGATCTCATTAATCTTGTGTAAAAGTCTTGGGCCATGAACAGTTCTAAAAGTTTTTCTTAAAATGTCCCAGTCTTTTCTATGACTAAGGCGAAAAATGAGATCATCATTGATTGTTTGATCTGAATCAAAATCTGTTTCTTCCAGGACTCCTCGATCAGTGAAGTAACCGGCCTGTTCGGCAAATCGATGAATAATAGTTCCTGTTTGAAAACTTTTTCTTAGTCTCGATCTTGCAAAGAGAGCAGGGAGAGGAAGTTTTGAAATCACCCCAATGTCTGAGCGAAAAATCCAATGGGTATTAAGCTTGTTTTGCTCGTCAACTATTTGAGAAGGTTGATGGGAGTTTTCAGAAGTTTTTTTTCTCTTTTTGGGTCTAAATTTTTCTTCAAGATGAGGAAGTTTTAAATTGAAACGAAATTGATAAGTCTTGGCAGGTAAACTATTTTCTCTCACTTGATAGCCTCCTCTTAACCTGAGTTGGCTTCTACCCAACTCATCATCAGCTCTTTGAGTTGCAAAAAAAGAATCGAGTCTATTGGCCGCTGCATTTAATCGGTAATCTAAAAGGTCATGGGCCCGCTCTAATATTCCAATATAACTTTTTTCTTCTGGATCTTCGGCTGGACAGGCCAGAATTTGATGTGAAATGAAAATGAGGAAAAGAGTTAAGATTGGCCTCATCCATTCATTGTATCTATTTCCTTAAATGTGCCAATTTTTCTCGTCAGGAATTGAAGAACTGACATAATGGGCAAAAACTTTAAGTCTATATTTTCATAAGAAAATGACGAAAATGTTTAAAAAAAGTTTTTTCACTGCTCTAAAATTCTAAAATTGGGCGCATTATCCAAGGGGGGATTTTGTGAAAAGAAAATATATCTACCTTACTCTTATTCTTTCAGTTGGTGTTTTGCTCCTAACTCAGTGGTTAAAGAAATCTAATAGTAAAATAAGTAGTGATGTCGCTCTTCTCGCATTAGTTAAAAATGATTTAAAAGGTTTTGAAAACTATCTCCAAAATGGAGGAAATTTAAGTGATCCACTTCCTCTTATTGATGGCCAACAACTAAATTTAGCTGAGGGAATAGTCTTTTTTGAGAGAATTGAGTTCTGGAAATTGATTCAAAGAAAAAAAATAAAACTTACAGGTAGTCCCAATTTAGTTCATTTATCTATCAAGAAAAATAATCCACAACTGCTTGAGCTAATTTTAAATGATGATCCAGCTGCTTTCCAAAATAAGGAAAAATCTCTACTGCATATTGCTAGTGAAAATTGTTCAGACAAGGTTATAAAAATTTTACATAAGAAATCTAACATTTCCTGGCACAGTCAAGATAAGAACGGTAGAACCCCTCTCACTATTGCCTCTGAAAACGGTTGTGTCTCCCTATTAAATTATTGGAAAAAAGAAAAGGCCCAATTTCATACTAAAGATGGAAGAGGTATCTCTGCTTTAGATATTCTGAAGAAAAAGAAAGGTCAGGATATACTTCAACTGGTTGAGAAACTTGAAGAAAGAAGACCGGCCAATGCAGAAAAGCTTGCAGAGGTTAATTTTTATAAAAAAAGAGTAGTTCCTAAAGATCAAATTATTGATAGGTCATCACTGATTGAGCCAGAAATAAGGCCAATGGACGCAGTTGAGACGGCCGATAAATCGGAGTTTGCCGACTAGAACAAGCAAATAATCACTCTTGAATTCATAAAATCCTCGTGTTACTGGGAAGGAGAACAACGAGGGTTTATGAAAAAACTAAGTATCCTTTTTCTTGCAGCGATGTCTTTAAATTCTTATGGGTGGGGAGACTTAGGGCACGCGACGATTGGTTATCTTGCTGAGAAAAATTTATCTCCTGAAGGTAAAAAATTTATCTATAACGTTTTAGGTGGAGAGCCTTTAGCACTATCTTCAACTTATCCTGATAATGTTCGAGATGATGAACGCTACCTGGGCTTTGCCAATTACCATTTCTTTGAAATACGGCCTGGACAAACCTACGAAACAATTCCGAAGGAAGATTTGGCAAAAAAATCGGCCGATACCATTATTTCACAAGTCCCATCGGCGCTAGTTTCTAAAAGAGGTGTTAATATTTTTCAAAAACAAATTATCCTTCGCTACCTTATTCATGTGATAGGAGATGTTCATCAACCTCTTCACGTGGGTAATGGGTTAGATAGGGGAGCAAATCTTTGTGATATTATATCTGGTGAGAATAGGCTGAATTTGCATTCATTTTGGGATACAAACCTTCTGGATACTTTTAGGCCTATAATCTTGAATCAGGCCTCACAAAATCAAAAACCAATTAAGTACTATAGTTATAAAAATTTCGGTGATTATCTTTGGCAACAAGCTGAGAAGGACGGAAGTCTCATCGAACTTCAAAAGAAAGTTGAAGGAACCAGTAAAAGTGATTGGTACAAAGAGGCCCAGCAATTACATTCTGAGGTTTACCCTGATGAAAGACCAGTTAATCATCCATCAGAGAGAGGCTACTGCAAACTGGTTAATCTTAAAACTGGAAGCATAGAGATGGGAAATTACTCTGTAGATAAAATTCCTAAAATTTCTCCGGACTATATTAAAAATTCCCAGAGCTTGGTGAAGAAGCAAATTCTCCTAGGGGCACTTCGAGTTAAGCAAGTGATAGAGCAAATGGCGAAGGAAATTAATGTTCGTCCAATGACAGCTGAACAAGAAATCGCTTTTTTTAATAAGATTATGTTTGAAACTGATACTGGAATGAAAGGTCACGATCATCATTAGATCATTTTTGGCACTATAAAAGTTGATCAATTTGTTTAGAAAGCTTCTGTGTTGCAAAAAATCTTTTTAGTCTTAAAATAGATATAAAAAGTGAGGGCAACATGGAAGTTGTTCGTAGAACGAATCATGAAATTGAAAGAGAACTAGGGGCAGTCGCCTATTTCATTAGAAAAAGAAGAAAAGAGAAAGGATTTACCCAAGAAGAGTTGGCGAAAAACTCTGGAGTGGGGCTAGCATTCCTTAAAAGACTTGAAGGAGGAGATGAAAATCTTCACCTGGCCAAAGTTCTTCAAGTGCTTAGACATTTAAATGCTGATTTATTTCCTAAAGAGTATCAGTAATGTCTAAGATATTTTCAATCATTTTGCTTTTTAGTTTAATAGGCTGTTCATCTCGTCCAAAGCTCTATCCTAATCATAAATTAAAAACAGTAGGTAAAGAGGCATCTCAAAAAGATATCGATAAATGTATTGCCGATGCAGAGAACTATCTTGAAAGCTCAAAAGGCAAGCAAGTGGCCAAGGGGGCTGGAGCTGGTGCAATTATTGGTGGTGCTATGGGTGCAGTAAGCGGACTTTTTACTGGAAATCTTGGTAGAGGTCTTCTTAGAGGTAGTGCTGTGGGTGCCGCTGGAGGGGGAGCTGTTGGTGCGCTCTCTCCAGATCAGATTAAGCGAAATTATGTTAATCAATGTCTGGGTGAAAAGGGTTATCAAGTTATTGGTTGGGATTAATGGTGAATAGAATCTTGGGTGGATATATTTGATGAGATGGCCAGATTGGTAAAGTGAAATAGAATGTACTTCCTTTTCCTAGCGTACTTTCTACCCAAATTCTTCCTCCATGAGCTTCAACAATACCTTTGGCAATTGAAAGTCCAAGACCTGTACCTAATTGTCGTGTTTGCTTAGATTGCCAATAACGATCAAATATATGAGTTAATGATTCTTGCTCTATGCCTGGCCCAAAATCTTGAATACTAAATTCAAGCTCCGCTGAATTTATAATATTAATTTTGATTTTTATGGAAGTATTGGGAGGAGAAAATTTAATGGCATTAGAAATAATATTGCTAAGCACTTGAATGACTCGATCCCTATCAACATCAAGAAGGGGAGATATTGAAGGGGCCTCATTTTCAATTTTAATATTTTTCTGACTTGCAAGAGGAAGAAGAGAGTCCATCGTTTCATAAATAATTTCAAGTGGAGAGTTCGGGCCTTTATTAATTTCAAAGATGCCTGCCTCGATTTTGGCATTCGTTAGTAAATCAGAAATAAGAGATAGGCAACGTTGTGCAGAGTTTTTGATTTTGTTGATATTGTCTAAAATAACTTCTTGTGAGAGTTGTTCTTTTTTTAAACGCTTCTCTAGAAGATTTGAGATGAGTAAAATGACTGATAAGGGATTCTTTAAATCATGAGAAACAATCGCCATCAGATCTTCTCTGGTTTGAGAAGCAAGTTTGGCTTCTTCATAGAGAAAAGCATTATCTGTAAATACTGAAATTCTGTTAACTACAGTTTTAGCGAATTCTAATTCATGTGATTCAAATTCTTTATTTCCGCGATAAAGGGTTATTGATCCGAATTGGTTATTTCTGGCCATCAGTGGCAGCTTTAATTTAAATCTCCTTCGATCGTCTGAGTATTGATTTGCCTCTCGAAAGTAAGCCATACTTTTGTGGCCAATTAATTCTATTTCACAGATATCACAAAAATCTTGTGTAATAAGTCGTGAAGCTATTTTTAATCTTTCATCCAGTGACATTGTTTCCGATAGTTCTTGATTAAGAGTTAAATGAAATTTTTCTTTTCTTTCATGCTCCTTTCTCTCTTCTATATTCCTAACTAAGGCCTGCCATCTACCATCAGGAAGAATTTTGGCACTAATTTCAACAGGGACATAATGACCATCATGATGTTTAAGGCGCCATTCAGAAATATGCTCTTGGTGGGATTCAAGCATAATATTTTTTGATTGAGTTAGGCGTGGGAGATCTTCAGATGGAATTAAATCCACAATGGTTTTTCCAATGATTTCATTTGATTTTAGACCAAGGAGTCTACATCCGGCTTCATTAACATAATTGTATTGGCCTTCTAGATTAGCGATAAATATGGCATCAGAAGCCGTGTTGATAAAAGTGCGAAAATTTTCTTCACTATTTTTTAATCCATCGCTAAGAGATTTATTTTTTTTATCAACTTCCTCTACAATTTTTGCCACAGTCCATGTAAAGACCATGAATATTGAGTAGGTAAGTATAAGTGATAAAGGAAGTCTAAATTCTTCCTTGATGAGATGAATATCGATAAGTGTGTTGATAAAGAATTGGACAACAATTGGCGAAAGAATAAGTACGGCAAATAGCCTTCGAGATATGATCCCTCCTAAATTTTTGCTTACAAAAAGTGATGTGGTTAAAGGCATTTTTAGATTTATTAAACTAATGTTTAGAAAGATAAAACAGATGGCGGTATTTAATGCCATTCCAATGGCCTTTAAGGTTGGGTAGAGCAGTGTTGTTTGAGGGTTGTTATGAACAATAAATCCACTAAAGGCCAGAATGGCAATTGCAAGAGAAATGAAGGAAATAATTTCTCCTGCTGCATTCAATAGTTGTTTCTTGGTTGTTTTTGCCAAGATGGATAGGGAGGTTAGAACAAAGCATATAGCAGTTTCAGGAGCGGGCATTGTATCAATTGGCATTAAAAAGGAAGCAAAATATTTACCAGTAAAGTATTCAATAACAACGATTAAACCAAGTAGAAGAGAAAAGATGGCGGAGATTTTTAAAATGACAGGCCTATTTACGAGAATAGAAAATGAATATGTGAGTAGAGCAATAGAAGTGATGAGTCTCATGCGAGGCGAAGATGGCATCGCTGTTTCCCAATAATGTGTATCAAATATAAATTCCAAGAAAACAGAAAAACTAATAGCAAAAGACAAAATAGCGAGAAAGAAGCTAATCCTTCTTATCCAAATTTCAATTTTTGAAGATGAATCCATTTGAGATCCTATACTTCATGGCCAAAAAAAGGCCATTAGTAAAAAAATATCTCAAAAAAAAAGAGAAGAAAAATTAAGCCTTGTTGTAGACTCGACTTGCTATTGCATTGAATCTTGAGAGGTAGGCTTAAGTTCAACTTTGTCGCACTTTTCACTTAAATCTTCATTCTGATTGCAGCTATAGAGAAGAATATCTTTGTCCTGGTGGTTAAAATAAAGACGGAGTTGAGGTGATTTTACGCAATCGGTATGGAGAACATCTTGGTAGTCATAGGTTTTCCAAATATCAAAGCCACACTGTTTATTTTTATTAAATGCATCAGTAATCTCATATTGAAGAGACATTATGTGTGCCGAAAGGACTTCGCCATCAAATTTTTTTAAACTCTTATCTTCAAAGTCACCTGTTCCTGTAATTTTAAATTCGCTTAAGGCCAGACGACAGTCGTTTGTCTTAAACCAAACTGACCATTCAAAAAAGGTCTTATTTTCTTTTTGAAAAATTTTAAATGCATGATCAGCTTTTAAATTACTTACTCCCGGTGCTTTCACACATGAAGTTTCGTATTTTGTGCCATTGAGAGAATTAATGGAGAGTCCGTTGATATTTTTTTCAGTGATTGGTTTGGGCGCCGCTTTATTAGAATTGGCCGATTTTCCACAAGAGACAAGGGCAAGTAGAAACAAGAAATGCGATGCAAATTTCATGAGTACTCCAAACAATGATGGGGATAACAATACACAATAATTATTTAAGAAAGTAAAGCTTACTGGGGCTTTGTATTGATAACAGTTTGAGATAATAATTTTAACTCTTCGAGATCATTTGTATGAGAGAGTACGTGTTGGTATTGAATGAAGGTGTGTGGGTCATTTTCTTTCAAGGTTTGAAGGGCGAGTTTAGGGCCTAGGTACCACTGATCTCTTAATTCGAAGTAATATTTTAATAAATCATTAAGAAGCCAAATTCGACGAAAATTTCCTTCGACGTCTGAAATTTCCGATCGACGAAGCATTTTATTAATCCATGAAATAATGTGTATTTTTTTATTCTCATCTAAAGGCGCTGGCCCATTTCGATAACACTCGTTCACATCTTTCATAAGTTTTGTTGCAAAATCATGGGAGTCATAACAAATAACTCCTCCTAAAATTTTCAAATATTGATCGATGCTTTTTTCTCGATTTAAAGGCTCGATCCAGGCATCAAGTTGAATCCCTTCGATGATACTTGTATCGGTGTAGATTTCATGGATGCCATCTTTAAAACCTAAAATATCAAGATCTGAAACAGAGTTATAATCTCCTCGGGCATAGGAGCCATAAATGATTACAACCTGAAGGTCATGCTTGGCCTTAACTACTTCTACAATTTGCTGAATTTTTTTGTCCATACTTTAGTTTACCTTAGGGAGAGGATTAGAGAAGGGATATTCCAAAAAATTAAAGATATTTCTTCTCATGAAGAAGTTAAGGTGAGAAATTATTTACAGGTGGAATGAAGATGGAACTTTATCAGCAAGATAGGCATGAGCTATTAACCAAATTGGATTGGGATGCTCAAAAGTTTGATGAGTATTGTAATTATATTCTAGGTCAAACATGCTTAAAATATAGCTCTGAAAATCTCTGGCCCATCCACCAACTTGATGTCGATAAAGGAGACATACCTCAACGAGGATTTACCGATTTTTATTATGGTGCAGCTGGCATTCTCTGGGCCCTTGATTATTGGAAATTTCAGTTCAATTTTGATCCCTCTAAAGAATACTTTTCCCTTATGTCCTCACCAGGTTTTGAGGGGGACGGGAAAATTTCTTTTTTCTTTGATAAGTTTGCTTTTTTATTATTTAAAGAAAAATTAACTCCCTCTGAAAAGAATCGAGCAGAGCTAGATGAATTGCTGTCAAGCATTTCCACTGATGATAAGAATGAGATTCTTTTTGGAACTCCTGGAACAATGCTCGGTGTTTATTATTTGATTAAATTATCTGGTGATCAGCGCTTTTATGAACATTTTCAGCGTCTAAAGAGAATGGTTCTTGAAGCTTGGGAGTTGGATAATGAATCTCACTGCCATATGTGGAGTCAGAATTTTTCGGGGAGCTTTAAATTAGTTGGTGCTGCCCACGGGACTTTTGGTAATATTCAGGTTTTACTAAGGACCAAAGAATTATTGAGCGAAGAAGAAATTAAGCTGATCAATAGTAGAAGTAGCGAAGCTTTCCAAAAGCTCTCTATTGAGACAGGAGAATGTGCCAATTGGCCAAAACTAAGAGGGGATTCTAATCACATGCTATTGCACTGGTGCCATGGGGCCCCTGGAGTGATTTGCGATTTAGCAGATTACTTACCTCGATATGAAAAAAATGATGAGCTGTTAGTAAAAGCAGGAAATTTAATTTGGGAAGCAGGCCCTTTGAAGAAGGGAACGTCCATCTGCCATGGTACGACTGGAAATGCGCTGGCCTTTTTAAAACTTCATAAGCGGTTTAAGGATGATCTTTGGCTCGAGCGGGCCAAAGCCTTTGCTATGCATGCTCTTAAACAATGCCAAGAGCTAGAAAAGCAGCACGGGCAACTAAGATATTCTTTATGGACAGGAGATCTTGGTCTAGTCTGGCTAAATATGCAGATAAAAAATAATACTGCTGATCTGCCTATGCTGGATGTTTATTAGATTGTTACTTTCGCTGGCGAAAGTGAAATCAGAAGGCGGCAAGCACCTTCTGATGAATATTTGAACTGGTGATTAAAGATCGCAAACGATATCATCGATTTTAGTTAGGAATCCTGACTTATCTAACGAGGCAACACCAGTACATCTTTCATTTATTGATGAACCTGAATAAAGATACCCTCGAAATATAACTGGAACTCTTTGATTCAGATATCGCTCATAATTCGCAGATACAGCAGAGTTATCAATACAGAATTCGAGATCAAAGTGTTTTACATGATATTGCTTTGCAACTGCATTGCAGGCCATCTCTTTCCATGATCTTTCGACTTGGATTCTGTCAGCAAAAGATACGCTTGAAATAATTAAACCTAAAGCAATCAAAGTCATTTTCATATGTTCTCCATGAGTAAGGTTAGCGTCGTGAAATACCATCCATGGATGAGTGTGCAAAATAACTATGTAAAAAAAACATGAAATGATTCCAAATATTAATCTTCTGATTAACTAAAAACTACTGTCTTGGATCGCAAGGGCCTAAATCAATATCTCCCAGGAAAATGCCACCGGCCTTCAGTGGACCAGGCCAGACTAGAAGCAAATGCAATTGAAAACGTAAACGGGAACCTATGTTCTCGAAAGATGGGAACATCGCTCTCAACTTAATGATTTAACTTACTGATATAACTTGTATAAAAGCGAGTGATGGACAAATACTGGTAGTGTACGTTATAATGTACATATTCAAGGAGCATTTTATGCTAAAACGTAAAACTATCACTGAACTCAGAAGTAGTCTTTTTGAAACCTTCGATGAGGTTCTGAGTGGCGAGTCTCAAATTGTGACCCATAAGAACGGGAGTGCTATTGCCCTTGTTTCACTTACGAAAATTGAAGAGATGGAAAAAGAGATTCAGCTGCATAAGAACTTAGCTATCGGGTATGCTCAAGCAATGCGTGGAGAAGGTGTCTCGACGAGTGATCTTAAATCTAGAATGAAAGAGAAAGAGAAAAAACTTAGAGCTAAGTATGGTTAAGTGGACACCCAAGTCTGAAGAAGATTTGGATAAAATTAGAGAGCATATCGCAGAAAATTTCAACGTCGATCTAGCAATTGAAACCGTAAATGAAATTATTGATGAAGTTGAACGTATCCTTTCAAATAATCCTCTTGCAGGAGCACTTCTTGAAAGCAACCCGCTTTTTTCAAAGTTAGTTGTTCAAGGCAACTCAGTCTATTATTGCGAAAATCCAAAAGACCATGATCTGTACATTGTTTATGTACATGCAAGAAGCACGGACTTAAAGGATCAGCGTTTAACAGATAAAGCAGTTAAGCATCCTTTTTAAAAGATTGAATAACCAGTTCCTCTAAATTCCCTTCCTTATATACATCCCATTTTGGAGACATGCTGGTCACAAATTCTACTGCGACATCCTGAGTAACAATGAGGTACTGAAACTTTTCCATTTCGTCATATTCTTTGGAAGTCATACCCAACGTGTAAGAAGCTTCTAGAGCATATGGGCTGTTCCAGATTTTATAAGATCGGGCCCATTTTCTGTTTTCTGGAAGTCTGTTATCTAAAAGTTTGCTAATTCTAACGGATGAATCACTTTCATCAGAGATTTTAAAAGCATCAAGAGACCTAATGGTTAAGACGTATATAAATCTTGCTGAATCATATAGACCATTTTCAAAGAAAAAGTAATTATTAGACCCCGTATGGAGTTGATTGGATAGCCTCAAGGTCTCAAGGCTTGAAACAGGAGTGTCCCAATAAGTACAGCTTATCTCATTTGAATTAAGGGAATTCATAGATATCTCACTTTTACTCTAATTCTAGAATCAGGGTATTTCGAATTATTTTTTGATGGCTGGATTTCCAATGTAGAACCATTCTTACTTCCAGTGGGTCGTTTTATAATCTTTGTTCCATCAGGTAGAGTTTTGATATCAAAACCGTCCGCTTTTGAAGGAGTTCCTTTAATTTTCTCAAAATCACTCTCGAGTTGCCCCGGGCCACCTGGCTTTCTGTATTCTCTTGTTTCATCTTTTTCTTTACTGTGCTTCTTATCTTTTCCCGAAATAATTCCCGCTTCCTTAAGAGGCTTCTCTAATTCATCATGTTCTTTTCGAAGAGTCTCTTTGCCTTTATCAATTTCGTTTTGAACGTTTTTGTCACGGATGTCTTGAAGTAATTCTTCCAGTTTAAAGAAGTCATTCCAATTCATGGGATATGCCGCAAGAGCGAGAGCGATAAGTAAAGCGGCTGCACGGGGATTAGTCGCAATCCTGGATGTTGCTACAACTCCTGCCATACCATAAAGAGGAGTGAAAGATAAAGGCTGAACACTTGAGTCATTGGGATTTGCAATTAAGGTGGTAATATCAACAGGATACTGCTTTTGTGATTCTGAGTTAATTGTTCTACCTATTTCAGAGATTACCTTTACTTGTAGAAATCCAATATCTCCAAAACTTCCTTCTGTGACAAAACGAGCATAGATATTTTCGGATATTTTAGACCAAGGAGTCCCGATTCGTTTTTTCTTTGAGGGAGTAGTGTCAATAAGACTCTTGAGTTTTTCGTAATCGTTGCCGACTTCTTGAAGTTTGTCTCTAAAACGTCTCATCTCTTCCAGGTAAGGAATATCATTTAATGTTGGAATAGTTCCATTGGATAGCTCAGATACACGGTCGAGTTTCTTCTCTATTGAGCTTAAAAAAGATTCTTTAAATTCATTTCGATGTTCAGGGATGATTTGATCAATGATTCTTTGACTCTCTTCAGTCATTTCTTCGTAAGATAATCCTGCTAATAAACTCCAGTGGAGGATCTGAATATCAGGAATAGAAAAGTGAGCAGGGGCCTTAAGATTAAGCTTTTTGATGATGGGACCTAGCTTTCCTTTCATTTGATCAAGAGTATAGGTATGACCTTCAGGACTTGAGCTTGCTGACTTCATACAATAAGTTATTACTGGAATTGAATAATCACCAGGAGTAAACAAGAAGGTTCCAGTGTCACCGATACTGAAAGAAGTACGATTTGCATTCTTCTCAACAAATTGCGGGCCAGGAGTATTCTTAACAATCGGATATGCAGAGGTACTAAAACGAGATTTTAAAGATTGAACGAACTCTTCTTTAGAGAGATGAGAACAAGATGCAATAAGTAGTAAAATTAAAAATATAATTCTTTTGAAAATAATGAATCCCTTGTTGCAACTTTTTATTTTAAGCAATCTTATCTAAAATATCTGGCTCGACCTCAATAATCTGAAGAAGTCTTCTCACACTTGCTGATGGTTTTCTAATTCCTTGCTCCCAATGCTTTACTGCCGACGGCTTAACTCCAAGAAGGTGAGCAAGTAGATCCTGGGTTAAATTAAAACGAATTCTAAACTCTTTTATTTTCTTAGATCCAAAGTCTGGTGGGACTGGGGCTAAGCGTGATGCTGTTTCTCTCAGTTCTAATTTGCCATGGGTGTGTTTAAGGCCTTGCCCAACAGATTCTAAAAGGATATCACCAAAATTTTTGGAACTTATTTTTGTTTTTTTCTTGGTTGCCATGCTTTTAACTCCTGAGAAGCTGCTTTAAGTGCAGCAACTTGTTTTTGAGTAAGATTTTCTTTCACCGATTTAGGATAGAGTAAAAAGAGAAAAGTGATTTCGTTCACAGGTAGATCAAAATAAATAACTCTAAATCCACCACTTTTTCCTTTTCGATTTTTCGGGGCCGCGACTCTGACTTTCGCAAAGGCACCGCTACCTTGAATGAAGTCCCTATTGGCCAAGGGAAGGTTAATATCTCTTAGTACTTCTTGTTGAATAATCTCAAGTAACTTTGAGCTATTTTGTTCTTCCACGAGTCTTGTGAAAACCTCAGTTTCAATAAAAATCCGATGCACCGAAACTCCTTGTCGGTAGTACTACATAGTAGTATGCAATGAAATTGCATTTTGCTCAATGGGTAGGTATGAAATGATGGTATTAAAATAAAAAAGCCCCGTTTTTACGGGGCTTTATAAAATTTGGTACTCCCAAGGGGATTGTCGCTTCCGCATCCTGCTCCAGCGCTAAAGCTGCTTCGCAGACCGTCTCGCACATCATGTGCTCGTCGTCGAACCTTCGGTTCTCATCCCTTTAAGAAATATCGAATATGGATAAAAAAAAAGGGCCATCTTACGATGACCCTTTCTTTTTATAAATTTGGTACTCCCAAGGGGATTCGAACCCCTGTTACCGCCGTGAAAAGGCGATGTCCTAGACCGGGCTAGACGATGGGAGCAAAACCGGTATTTAGATTATTCTTCGTGAAAAATGGTGATCTCGCTGCGACTCGAACGCAGGACCCCCTCCTTAAAAGGGAGGTGCTCTAACCAACTGAGCTACGAGACCACTTTCAAACGAAGGTCTACAAATTATTGTTTCTGAAGAATTTTGTCAAACATAAATTGAAAAAAAATAAAAAAAAATTTTTAACTAAACTAAGAATTTTTACCCTCCTTGTTGGACAAAAACCGGACCTTCTTATAAATTCCGAAACCATGGAAATCACAAGTACCGATAAGAAGAAAGTTGCCTTTCACACTTTAGGATGTCGTCTCAATTTTTCAGAGTCAGGATCAATTGCTCAAGGCTTTGTTGATCGAGGCTATGACATTGTAGAGTTTGGTGAAAATGCTGATGTGATTTTCCTCAATACCTGTACTGTGACAGATGGTGCAGATTCAACATGCAGAAATCTAATTCGTAAGGCCCATAACTCTTCTCCTGAGGCAAAAATCGTTGTGGCCGGCTGTTATGCTCAAATGGAAGCGGATAAAATAAAGAGTATGCAGGGAGTGGATCTCATTCTTGGAACATCAGAGAAGTATAAAGTTTTTGATTATCTAGAATCCGAAACTGATTTGCAGGTGCATATTGATAAGTCTTCTGACTTTTTCGGTGCTGCAACGACATTAGCAGATTCTCACACCCGAGCTTTCTTAAAAATTCAAGATGGCTGTAACTATGTTTGCTCATTTTGTATTATTCCCTTCGCCAGAGGTCGCTCGAAGGCCATCTCAGTCGCTGAGGCCGTAGCGGAAGCAAAGAAGTTGGCCACTCAAGGTTTTAAAGAAATTATTCTTACCGGAGTTAATATCGGTGAGTATGAGACAACAAGTGGTGAAAAATTAATTGATCTGGTTAAAGAAATTGCAGATATCTCGGCGATTGAAAGAATTCGCCTTGGCTCCGTTGAGCCTAATACTGTGACAAGGGAGCTACTTGAAGCTTTAAAGGCTTCTGGTAAGTACCAGAATCATTTCCACATCCCACTTCAAAGTGGCAGTAATACAATTCTTAAGTCTATGCGACGTAAGTATACCATCGAGCAGTATGCAGAAATTTTGGAAATGACGAAAAGTTATTTTCCAATGTCGGCATTTGGTGCTGATGTGATTGTTGGTTACCCTGGTGAGAGTGAAGAAGAATTTCTAGAAACGTTTAACTTTTTAAGAAAGAGTCCTATTACTCATTTTCACGTTTTCCCTTTTTCTAAACGAAAAGGCACAACGGCCGCAAAACTTGAAAATCAAATTCAGACTTCAGTCAAAAAAGATCGCGTGCGAACTCTGATGATGCTTGGGGATGCTAAACTAGATGAATTTAGCTCCAACATGGTTGGTTTAACTAGTCATGTGCTTTTTGAAAATGAAGTGGATGGATATTGGGAAGGCTATAGCTCAAACTATCTAAGAGTGAGAGTTAAGGCCCAAGAGAATTTAAAAAACGAAATTAGAAAAGTTCGCTTAACTTCATACTTGGGCGGAAAACTTCTGGCCGATATTATTGATTAATTGGCATCGTGACTTCGCAGGTAATGATCTCTTCAACCCCGACATTTAGATATTCGGCCTTAGGAAGTTTAAAATCATGAGTGTTGATTTTAAATGAGGCCAAGACTTCATTACCTTTTTCCTTATAATCAATTGAGATGTTTTTTTTAATTCCCGCTATTTCAAGAATCCCATTGGCCTTACCTTTTTCACCTTTAACATTACTTAAAGTAACACTCGGGTACTTGCTGACACTCAAATGCTTCCATAAATGCTCATCTCTAAGATCAATTCCCGTTTGTAGTGTTTTAACAGGGATTGATATTTTATCCGCCTTAAGTGTTTCACCTTGTTTGGTAATCTTTCCTTTTAAATCGTGAGTGATTGCCTGGAATGATCCGGCCGGATTAAGTTCCACATCTACTGAAACTTTCGGACTAGCAAAGACAGACATTGGAATTAAGAGTGCGATAAAAAATGTACGCATTTTCCCTCCTGGAAATATAAACTAAGTTTTGAAGTGTAGTGATTCATTGGGAAAAAACCAAGGAATAAAAAATAAAGATAATCTTCTATGTTGGTTATTTTTTTTATTCCTTGCAAAGTTTTTTTCTCATCTTAGTATTTGTCACCTATGAAAAAAATATTTTTATTGGCAATTGTAGTGTTATTGTTAACTTCTTGTGGTCAGGAAAGAACTGGTTTAGAAATGAGTACGAGCACTTCTACGAACCAAAGTCTTGATCCCAATGTGAAAATTGAATTTTCTCAAATCAAATCTGAAATCCTTGCTCCCCATTGTTTAAGTTGCCATAGTGATGTTGCCACTGAAACAGGACTTAAAAAGTGGATTGTCGCCGGAGATCCTAATCAGAGTTTATTTTTTACAGAAGTAGAAAACGGTACTATGCCAAAAAATGCTGCTCCTCTTGATACGAAATCATTGGAGATGATTAGAATTTATATTGAGCAGATGGTAAGTACTCCGACGCCAACTCCGACTCCTACACCAACGCCAGATGTGGTGACTTATCAAGAAATTAAAGATCAGGTTTTAACTCCCTATCGCTGTTTAAATTGTCACAGTGTGGGAACAGAATCGAAAATTACGAAGTGGATCAATACCACTTCACCTGAGAGAAGTTTGCTATACACTGAAATAAAGAGTGGATCAATGCCTCAAGGTAATCCAAAAGTTCCCTCTAACAAGCAAACTCTTATTCTTCAGTACGTAAAAGATTTTGCAGCGACACACTAATAAAAATTTAGTGATTCTTTAGAATACTTCTTTAAATCACTCTTGTAGAACCCCACGCCTATGAGAGTGTTTTTTTACATCATCCTTTATCTCATTTCAAAAAGCGTTTGGTCTTATCCAAACTATATAGGTCATGGCTATACCTCATGTTTGAATTGTCACTATAACCCATTTGGTGGAGGGCAACTCAATGATTATGGCCGGGCCGTTTCTGCCACCGCTATTTCTTCTCGTGCTTTTTATCCAAAGAATTGGAGTGATGAAAAAATTGCAGACTCATCGGGTTTTCTTTTAAGAAAGCCGAAGCAAAATTGGTTTCGACCTCAGGCCAATTATCGTGGATTTAATTTAGTCACCAATCCTGGCTCGGGAAGTAGCGAAGAGAAAGAGTGGATAACTATGCAAATGGATGTCCGTGCGGCGGTTAAATTTGGTGAGAATGATAAACTCATTATTTTTGGTGATTACGGAAAGCTTCCTCCACAACAAGAAACAATTGAGGGAATGACTGGGAAGCAAAAGTATCGCAGTCGCAATCATGTCATCGGTTACAAAGTAAATAAGAAAGTAGGAGTTTATGCTGGATTTATGGATAAAGTTTATGGCCTTCGAGTCATTGAACATATTGCCTACAGTAGAGAGTTGCCTCGGATTTCTCAGATAGATCAAGTTCATGGTGTGGCCGGACATTTCCTTCTTGGTGAATGGGAAGGTGGAGTTCATGGATTTGTGGGTGATCTCAATCAAAAAACTGATTTCAGAATGAAAGGGGCGAGCACTCAGTGGGAGCGAACTCTTTTTAGTTCTCATCGAATTGGAGGATCATTTTTAAAATCAAATAATGATTATATTTCTCTAATGTCCTATGCCGCCCATGGAAGATTTAATTTTAAAGAAGGATCGGCCCTCTTAGTTGAACTAGGACAAACTCAAAAATCTCATCAACAAAACATTGCGGATGCAACAGCTCGCTATGGTCTTCTCCAAACTTATGTGCGGCCTTATCGAGGATTTTATGTTTTTTCAAATATTGAATATTTAAAAAATGATATTTCTAAAAGTGATTATTCCATTCGAGTTGGACCTGGAATCCAATATTTTCCTATTCAAAGAATTGAATTAAGAGCGGATTTTTATAATACAAGAAACTTTGGCCCAAGTACCGCCACTCGTGATGCGTGGATGTACTTACTACAAACACATATATGGTTATAAAAACTTTTTTATTATTAATCTTTCTTTTTTCTTGGGAAGCTTTAGCGGCCAAGTCTGAAGCTATTTATCAAAAGTATCAAGACTTAGGTCAAAAGATTCTTTCTCAAGAAAGAATGAGTCCAGAAGTTCATGCTGAAAAAGAGCAATTTGAGAATTTAAAAGATGAATTGGGGAACTACAAAGAGGCCCAAGTCGAAGAGCTAAATGAGAAAGTGAGCACTCATTTAAAGAATCTGCAGCAATTAGTTTTTCATCGCACTAAAGCAGTCTTTATTGATTTTATAAGTTGGCAGCGAGAGTTGACCTTGAAAGGGCCTGATTCGAAATCTACTTTAATTGTGACTAATAGAGGTTGGTGTGGAGGGGGACTCCTGGGACAGTCCAACCAATATTACCACTATTTTGTTGATGGGTGCTTTCTTTTTGGAGAGGCGAATGTCAGCTCTGAAAAAAGAAATGTGACCTACAAAGAAGGAAACATTCCAACTTGGGGAGCGAAACTATCACCTGGTGTTGGAATGTTTGTTTCCTCAACTAAAGTAGAATTTGGATTTAAACTTCCTATAATGTATGTAAATCAGACTTTTTCTAAACCCAACCAATCCCAATTTTCGGGTTATAAAGTAAGAGAAGATTCTCCTCTCTCAGTGATGGGATCAATTTATGCTCGCTGGCCATTTCAGGAATTTTTCTTTCAATCAGAGTTTGCAAAAATCATTGGAAACGATCTTGTTCTGTATTCTCTGGGACTGGGGATGAAGTTTTAAATTTAGTGAGAGAGTGGGTATTGTTATTAATAATTTTCTCTGGCACCCAGCAGGCCTCAACACGATAAAGAAGATTGCTATGGGTCTCATGAGTGCAGTCATCCACAAACTCGGAGGTTACCTTGTTTTTACATAAACATTTCCACTGACTGTTATTATCATTCCATTCAGATCCAGCTGTATCCCGAATTAAGTACTGGCATTGTTGGTTGACTTCTTTTTGGCCAACAATAATTGAAGCGTGCATCAAGCAGTCTTTGGAGAGTTTATTGTTTAGATAGCCTTGATAGTTAGGAGTCTGCCAGAAATTTGTGCAGTAATTAATACCTATGGGTTCATGAGTTTGAGTGAGGTAGGAGTTAATTTCATCTGCAAGAGATTTATTTCTCTTCTTGAAGATATCAACAGCTTTTGGAGTTTTATTTTTTAACTTTTCTCCGTTAAGGCATTTTTTTTCAAGAATTGAAGAGAAAATTTCAGTTGGAGTGAGTGAGGCGAGAAGCTTGATCTGGGCGTAAAGCGAGACCCATTCTTCAAGCTGGATACAGGAGTTCAGCATTTGTGTCCCTACAGAATCAGCGTAGATTTGATCTAGTTCTTCTTCTGTGAGCTTATTTCGTTTAAAAAAACTTTTTTTCTTTTTTGCTTTTTGAATATTTTCATAAAATAAATCTAAAAAACTAATGAGCTCGTTTTCACTCATTCCTGAAATTTTAGTCCACTCTTTAACTGCTTCAACGACTTGGGCATAATCACAATTTGAAGCATGTCGCATACTATTGATGGTAAGAGCTGTGCTTCCAGTGGGGAGTGAAGGTTGATCAATTCTTTTATTAATCGTGAGAGCGGCCCAAAGAGGGTGAATGGAGCGATCTTTAGCACCATTTTTAATCAGATGATAATCCATCATTTGTGCAGCAGTGTAGGCGTAACAGATTCTAGAATCTTCTTGGTTATAAACTGGAATATTATTAAAAGGTGAATTAGGTTCAGTAATCAAATTTTGAGATGAACAATCAGCAAATATTTTAAGGGAAATAAAAAATAGAAATAAGTATTTCAAGCTTAATCCCTTGAAATAGACTCTCTATGGGATTTTTGATTAAAAGAATGACTTTCGGTCATGACGGCCCGAGAGACAAAATAAACAAGTATTAAAGCGCTGATTTTAAAAAATGTCATGAAAGTTACCTCTCTTTAATTATGCCGTGTAAGTTGCCTAATTAAGAGAGAGGTAAAAAATGACTAGTGATACTGTTTTTTGAAAACGATCTGATTTCGATCAGGGCCATAAGCATAAATGCCTACAGGAATGCCTAAGGCCTCTTGGATAAAGTTAATATAGGCCTCAAGTTCAGCAGAAGGTTTACCTGTAAAATCATCTTTAAAAGGTTTTAGTTCTTTAAATAGAGGCTTTGCGTGGTAAAGGTTAATTCCAGGATAAGCGCAGTCGACAACTTTCCCATTGACCTCGTAAGCATAACAAATCTTCAGCTCAGATAGGTTACTTAATATATCGAGCTTCGTGAGGGCAATTGAAGTTAATTGAGAGCATTTCACAGCGTAGCGAAGAAGTGGGATATCAAGCCAGCCACAGCGACGTTTGCGGCCAGTGGTGGCACCAATTTCATTCCCCGTTTTTTGGATATAGGCCCCAACTTCATCAAAGAGCTCAGTCGGAAAAGGACCTTCTCCAACGCGAGTGGTGTAGGCCTTGGCAACACCAATAATTTCTTCAACTTTTTTTCCAGGGACTCCAGCTCCTGTATAGATTCCTGAAGCAGCAGTTGATGAAGAAGTGACATAAGGATATGTCCCATAATCAATATCAAGTAAAATTCCTTGAGCACCTTCGTAAAGCACTCGCTTGCCTTGAGAAAGTTTGTCATCAATTAAACTAAAGGTATCCACCACATAATCTTTAAGTGACTGGCCAAGTTTATAAAGTCTTTCAACTTCTTCTTCGATGGTTGGGAAGTCGACTTGATAAAGATGTTTAAAGAGGATCGCTTTTTCTGCGTAACCACTTCCAAGACGGCGAACAAGAGTGTCTTTGTCTAAGAGGTCTTTCACTTTAATCGCCCGACGACTCACTTTATCTTCATAGGCCGGGCCAATTCCTTTTCCTGTGGTTCCAATTTTTTCTGGGCCCTGAGTTTCACGACAGCCATCTAAAAGTTTGTGATAAGCAGTGATGACAGTTGCTGTGGCCGAGAGTTTTAGATTATCGGGAGTCACTTTAGTGATAGATTTTATTTTATCTAATTCTTTAAGAAAGTTTTCTGGCTCAAGCACAACACCATGGCCAATCACCGATAAGCAGTGAGGATGAAGAACCCCAGAAGGAATAACGTGCAAAACAGTTTTTTGTCCATTAACCCAAATGGTATGGCCAGCATTGTGTCCACCTTGGTAGCGAACGACTAAATCACATTTTTCGGCCAGAAGGTCAGTCAGTTTTCCTTTACCTTCATCACCCCATTGAGCACCAATAATAGCTAGAGTTTGCATTCTATTGCCTTCATTTGAAAAAAAATTTGGAGAGAGACTTTTTACTAAATTAGAAGGGGAATTTAAATTTAATCCCGTCTGAAAAATGCTTACAGCCCTCAATAAAAAGGGGAGAGATTTTTTAGGTCTCTCCCCGAAAGGTCCAACAACTCTGGGAGGAAGTTGTTAGGCAATTGATCTAAGTTCAAGTCTACTTTGCAATGTATCAAGTACATTTTGAAATTCACTCAAAGTAGGTAAATGACCGAAATGAGTGTTTTCATGCATGTTCATTGAGACAAAATCAAAAATCTCAATGGGTGTGGATTTCTCGGCCCCTTTCTGGAAGGCCCGCCAATTAGATTTACCGGTTTTTCGGTAATTCTCAAACAGGTTTTCCACTAATTCCTGTTTAGTTTTTGTTCCCACTCCGACTACAAGTCCCGCTTCATCCACTTCCAGGTACCAAACCTTGTAATCGTTAAGACTCTTTGGATGCTGTTTTGTTTCCACGGCAATGGCCAAAAACATGATATCCTCCTTGTGTCTCTCTCGCGGATTCATCCTGCCCGCTTGTGTGTGAAAGGTTCCCGCAGTCTCCTTCCTAGAGAGGGAGGACCTTTTCGCATCCTGCTTGATACAAGGATATCAGTCTTGCCCCTATGATTGTAACTAGGTTTTGCCTAACATCAACTAGCCTATAAGAAATAAAAAGTCAGAGTGAAGCGGTGACAAAAAATCACTAAAATAGTGAAAAGTAATTATTTAGAGTACTTGCCCCTACGCTTCATAGGGGCGAAAAAGAACCGAAAACTGAGCAAAATACTTAGAAAATCTTCGTTTTCAAAGAATTTGATTCGAGTGAAAATGTCACCTATAGGAGTTTCATGTCTATTTTACGTTCATCTGCCAAGATGGCAGTCGCTACATTCTTATCCAGAATTTTAGGTCTTGTCCGAGAGCAAGTGATGGCCGCTTACTTCGGAGCGAGCGGAGTGACTGATGCCTTCTTAGTCGCTTATCGAATTCCAAATTTACTTCGAGATTTATTTGCGGAGGGAGCATTCTCCTCTGCCTTTGTTCCAACTTTCGTCGAGGCAAATCAAGAGTCTCATCAAAAAAGTCGTGAGCTGATGTGGTCTTTGTTTTGGCTTTTAACATTTATTACTGGAACAATTTGTCTAGGAATTATGATTTTTGCTCCAGAGCTTATTAGTGTTTTTGCTCCTGCTTTTAAAAGTGATCCAGAAAAATTTGAATTAACCGTAAATCTCACTCGTATTATGGCGCCATTTTTAACTTGTGTCTCTTTGGCGGCACTTTTTATGGGTGTACTGAATTCGCTTAAAGTATTTTTTGTGCCTGCTCTTGCTCCTGCCTTTTATAATGTTATGAGTATCGCATCCATGCTGACCCTTTCGGGAGTTTTACACTCTCATGGTTATCATCCAATTTATTCTCTAGGTATTGGAGCAATGTTTGGTGGATTCATGCAAGCGGCAGTTCAAGTACCTCCCATTTTAAAACGAGGGTACAAACCACTTTGGCCGAAAGAATTTTGGAGTGCTCGAGCAAAAAAAATTGTTAAACTCATTGGCCCTGGTCTGATTGGTTTTGCGGCCACTCAGATTAATCTTTTGATTAATACTATTCTTGCCACCTCAATGGTGGGAGCAACTTCTTGGCTCAATTATAGTTTTAGATTATTTCAACTTCCGGTAGGGATACTTTCGGTTTCGATTGGACAATCAACCTTAGTGCATTTCTCCGAGGCCTGGAAAAAAAAGGATGAGAAGGGAGCAAAGGACGCTCTTGCTCAAAGTTATTATCTTTCATTTCTGACCGTCATGCCGGCACTAGTGATTTTATTTTGTTTATCAGAAGAAATTGTAAATTTGATTTTTGAAAGAGGTCGTTTTTCTCATGAGAGTACGTTAAGAACGGCCGAGGCCCTTCGCATGTATGCTTTGGGACTTCCTTTTTATGGGCTTTATAAAATTTGGGTTCCAACTTTTTACGCTCTTGATCGACAAAAAATTCCAGTGATTGGATCTATTCTTTCTATACTTTTCAACATCGCTTTTTGTTTAACACTAACTCCTATTTATGGATTCAAAATCCTGGCCCTTGGGACGACCCTCTCAGTTTTTGTGAATTCGCTCTTTCAAAGTTGGATCTTAAAAAAAGATTTAGATTTGGATTGGCATTTTTTCTTCTCCAACAGACTGTTTAAAGTTCTCGGGGCATCAGTAGGGGCAGCAATCGTTTTGGAAACATTGCTCAAGGTTGAATTTTTTCACCTGCCTTTTATCAATAAATGCCTTTACTTAGGAGCGCAAATTATAGCTGCAGCTGCTCTATATGGAAGTTTTCTTATCCTTCTAGGTGAGAGAAGGGCGGTGAATGTTGTTTTGGAGAAATTCACAAAAAAGTTTAAGAAAAAGTAAAAAAAATCAACGCTTTAACTTGTATCAGTGGGGCTTTTTAGTTATTCTGAAAAGGTAATACCTTTTTTAAGGACGTTTTAATGAAAACAGATTTTGAAACGCTTAAAGCGCTCTCAACATACACGATCAATCACCTGAAGCAGGCCGAGATGATCGATTTTGCTGTTGATTCCCGCGCTGATCTTATCGAAGCACTTGCTACAGAGTATGGAGTGAGCTTTGCGACTGATGAGAACATTAAAGAACAAGCAATTGAAGAAGTAGAAGAAAAGTTTGGTGAGGATATCCCTGGTGATATCACTGAAACAGAAATGTTTAACCATGCTCGAAAAGAAATTATCAAATCTTTTAATGGTGAAAACATTGGCGGATTGTACCTGATGGAGTCTCTTCATAATATCGCGATTCGCGTGAAGAACTTTCTTCTTTCAAATGAGCTCGTTGAGGATGTTTATTCATCTGATGAAGAGCTGATTGATTTTATTGTTGATAAAATTAGAGGTTTTGCGCCTAAGCGTAATTAAGGCAGAGGTGGAGTTAGGATTCACGGATGAAACTTAACTCTGCCATGCTTTCTTCGAAATAAGGTCCTTCAAGGGACCCATTTAAAACAGAACTCCAACTGACAAACATAAAATAACCTGAATCATTGAGTCCTCTCATGATGAAAATATCGTAGTAAATACGATCAACGATATTCTGTGTGGCCATACCTTCAACTCGAATCATTTCTTGAAAGTGCTCTTGAATTTTTGAGTCTCGAAAAACAACGCGGGAATCTGTTTCAAATGTCACATCTTGATCAAATTCAATTTTTTCTAGATCAAGTTTTTCTTCCAGAAGCTTAGGGAGAGTCTTGTCTTGGTGATCAGGAAAATATTCAAAAGTTGAAAACCAATCATAGCGAGTATCAGTTCGCTCAAATTTTAATCTGGTAGAGGACTGCTCCGTCAGAGTCCACCAGGCCGGAATCATTAATTTGAAATTTCCAAATTGAACTTCGTAGGCCTCATCTTTAAAGGTGGACTTTTCTTGTCCAATGACTTTCATGGTGTAGATCGCGGCCCCGATCATCACAATCAAAATAAGCCAATCCAGGAAATGTTCTTGAAAAATACTCATATGGGCCTTGAGATTATAATATGTTGAGGACTCTTTCCAGTCCCTATAAGTGCTAAAGTATTCTCATGATTCTTCCGATAAAAACATGACGAGTGTGGGATAAGCTGGAGTTTTTTGCCCCAGATATTCTGCCTTCTTTCAAGTGATATTATTTAAATAGAATCTCCCAGAATGGGAGAAATATAATTGGGTAGGTTATATGAAGAAGTTTATCCCTCTTTTTATGGGTTTAATGTTACCTCTAGCGGGAGCATTCGCTGCAGATCCAATGGATGCTGCCAACCAAACCATTATTAACACTTGTCGAGACAACAGCGGAACTTTCATCAGTTTCAAAGATGATAAGTGTGAATACAGTGGTTGTGCTTACGTCCAAAATAACGGGGACGTTAAGTATGACGGGGATAATGAACGAGTCACTGGTGGGTGTAGCCTTACTGATTACAGAAGTAAAGCGAAGGCCGCTAAAAAAGCGGATCTTGATAGAGAAATTGCTGCGAAAAAAGCGGCCAGAGATAAAGAGATCGCTGATTTAGAAAATGCGAAAGCTCAAGCAGACAAAATCGGCTCCCGTGGCGGTGCTGGTAGTCGCGATAAGTATGACATCAATGGCGATGGAGTTGTTGATTCAAAAGATGATCTCAACGGTGATGGAAAAGTTGATGATGATGATTTAGCTGAAGCTCAACGCAGATTAGGTGCGGGCGCAGGCGGCAATGGACGCGGCGGTAAGGGTGGAGCTGATGGTGATGATGACGTTTCAATTGGCCGTGGCCGTGGTGGAAAAGGTGGGTCAGGCTCAGGATCAGCTGATGGTTCAGGATCTGGATCTGGTGGTAAAGGTGGAAGCGGCGGCAGTGATGGTAATGGCGGATCAGATGGTGGTTCGCGAATGGGTGCTGATGGGGCCATTTATTGTGAAGAATTAGAAGGTGAAGGTCGTATTGAAAAAGGTGGCCTTTGTTATGATGCATGTAAGCCTAAGAGAAATTGGAAAACACTTTGGTTAACTAAGACTGAAGGTCTTAATAGAAAATCCTGTGTTGAATGTTTGTTACAATATCCAAATCTTTATCATGTGAAAAAAGAGTTTCTGCCAAAAGATAAAGATGGAAAAGTGATTGGTGATACAAGTATTGGTTTAGGTCGTGGAGTATCAGTTAAAACTGGTGTTGTGATTTGTCGCGACTCTAAAGGAAATGTCGTTCATGTTCCTGGTACATCTTGTGGTCCTGGTCTTACACTAGTTACAGGTGGTGGAGCAGGATCTGGTAACGGCGGCGTAGGAGTCGGTGCTGGTGGATCAATCGTGATTTCTGGTGGTGCTGGTGGAAATGGTGGCGCAGGTGTCGCCAATCGTCCGGCCTATTGTAATTCCACTAAGAAAAAAGACATTGAAGCTTGTGATGAGTGGATGAGAAAATATGAACGCGGTGGATGTGCTGCAGGCAGTGATCCGTCTCGTTGTATGGGAGATGATTATTATAAAATCATGGCCCGTTATGGGACTGATTGCGTGAATTGTGCAGCAGCAGCTCGTCAACAAAGTACACTCTCAGGTGTAGCAGAAATTGCAGCAGCAGTAGCACCAATTGGAATAGCTTATCTTGGTTATAAAGGTGTGAAGGCCCAGGCCAATGCATGGTCAAGTGCTCAAGCGGCCGGATTTCAGCAGTGTCAGATCTCTCAGCAAAATTATTTAAATTATCTCTCAGCAAATGAACTTCCGGGTATGACTCCGGAGCAACAAGCGAAACAAACTTGTAATGGTTATCAGATGAATGCTTATGCTGGACTTGGTGGTGGAATTAATCCTTGGATGAGTGCTGGTTATTCTCCGAACTTTATGGCGGGAATGATGGGCCCATGGGGGAACTATAATCCATATATGGGTGGAAATGTTAATCTTGGAATTCCTGGCCTGAATGTGAATGTGGGAACAGGTGCTGGTGTTGGACCTTATGCTTATCCTTTTGGGCCATATGCAAATGGATATATGAATGGCAACCCAATGCTTACTGGTGGATTGAATATCAATGCAGGTCTTCCATCTTTAAACTATTCGGCCAACGTGGGAACGAATGGCTGGGGAGGATGGGGTTCTGGAACAGTTCAGGGCAACATGGGTCCTTGGGGTCCAGCAGGAAGTTACTGGGGTAATACCGGTGGTTGGGGTAATACTGGTGGAAACTGGGGTGGAAATCCACAGGCCGATTATTACAATAGCATGATGGCCTCAAACTACGATCGAATGCAACAAGTGAATGGAACTATGGCCCAAGGTTGGGGTGGTAATTATAATGGCTTTGCTGGTTCAGCAGGTTTTGCTCCAATGAACATGGGTTTTAATGGCGGCTTCCAAGCTGGATTTAATCTAGGATTTGGAATCTAATTAATAAAAAAAGAAGTGAATAAAAAAAGGGAGCTTTAATGATCTGAGCCCCGAAAACAGGACAAATTAATAAACGAGACTACCCCTTTTTGGGGTAGTCTTATTTTAAGGAGTCCTTTTATGGAAAATTTGTCAGAAGCGGATAAAAAAGCACTTTTATCTAG